>DIXA01000058.1 GCA_002428565.1 Anaerolineales bacterium UBA6092
CCCGCACTGGCTGCGTAACATCAGTAACTAAAAAGGAGCACGGCGTGGTTTTGCCACGCCGTGCTCCTTTTTAGTTAGATGCAATTAGAACAGGATCATCGCCAGTTCGGCGCGGTATGGTCGCACCAGTTCGCTCTCTTCGCCCAGGGCAGAAAACAGCCCCAGCAGCACACGGCGCGCCTCGCCGCCGCGATACTGCTTATCCTGGCGCAAGATATCCAGCAAGCCGTCCATGGCGGCAGGCAGATTGCCGTGCAGCACCAGGCGCAGGGCATTTTGGAAGGCAGCTTCCAGCGGATTCTCGCTGAGCAGCGGGCTGCTCTTGGTGCGGCCCAGCGCCTCTACCAGCGGGCGCATCGCCTCTGCGGCGATAAAGTCCTTGCTGGGCGGGAAACCTGCCAGCGTGCGGGCGGCCTCGTCCAGGCGGCCTTGCATCACCTGGCAGCGCAGCAGGCCCAACAGCGCCGGGGGGAAAGCGGGCGTTTTTTCCAGGAACTGGTGAAAGGATTTTTCGGCCTCAGCCCAGTTTTGGGCGGCGACCTGACTTTGCCCTTTTTCTAGCAGCAGGTCGGTCTGGCTGGGGGCCAGCGCCCGCAGGAACTCGCGCAGACGCGGCTCGGGCAGCGCACCCACAAACTCTGAGGCCACCTCACCATCGCGAAAGGCTTTGACCGCCGGGATGCTGCGGATGCCGAAGCGCAGGGCCAGGTTGGGATTGGCGTCCACGTCGACCGTTGCCAGACGGAAGACGCCGCGCCCCTCCTCCGCCAGCCGTTCCAGCAGCGGTCCCAGCGTCTTGCACGGCGTGCACCACTCTGCCCAGAAATCCACCACCACGGGGCTCTGGCGCGAGTACTCGATCACCTGGTACTCAAAGTCGAGCTCGGTCACGCGGACGATGTGATCGCTGGTCATGTGCGCTTACTCTCCCGGATCAGAGTCGGGGTCGATCATGCCGGGCTGTTCCACGGCGAGCACCTCGCCGTGGACGTTGATGCGCACCCGGAAGCCCATCATGCCGAGATAAGCGCGCATATCTTCGGGGATGCCCGTTTGCAGCACATTGTCGAACTGCTTATCCATGTTGCGCAGCTGGTTCATGATCACGGCGCGCGAAAAAAGATCTTCCTGGCCGAGCATCTTGGCAGCCTGTTCGGCCAGCAGATCCTCGTGGCCTTCGATCATCTCGCGCAGGGTGTGCAGCACCTGCCGATCCACCTGCTCGGAGGAGATGTGGCGGCGAAAGCCGGCGTCGTCGACCACGTAGCAAGGCTCCTCGCCCACGTAGGCAACGCCTACGGCCTGATCGTATTCGTCTACGACAAGACCGGCAAATAGAGGTTGGTTAGACATGCCCGGCCTCGGCTAGGATGACTGCTTGCCCTCGATGATCGCCAGCAAGATGCCCGCGGCAATCGCCATGCGGCGGTCGAGTTTACGCGCCGTATCCATGGAGCAATCGATGTCCATCTCGTAGCGGAAGAAGTTGAAGCGCTGCTTCAGGTCTGCCACGCGGCCTTGGCCGAAGAGCAGATCATAATTCTGCGGCAGCAGGCTGCCCAGCAGCAGGCGGCGCAGCATGGCCATGGCCATCGAGTCCTCTTTCAGCACGCCGATGGGCTGGTCCTGGGGGTCCAATACTTCCCATTCATCTTGCAGCATGGAGCGCAGGCCTTTGCGGCGCAGCACGCCCACCTTCTGGCCGATTGAGATGTCCTGCACATCGTAGGCGGCCGAGAAATCCAGGATCTGGCGCGCCTGGATGTGCAGAAGTTCCTGGCTCTTGCTCTCATCTGCATAAACGCGGATATCTTCCTTGAGGCGGAACATCTTCTGCTCGCTGAACAGGAGCAGCTGCCCCGCAGGGTTGTAGATACGGATTTTTCCGGTCAAAGCCAGGACCTGGCGTTTGAGCAGGAATTGGTCATACTGAAATGCGCTGTGCATAAAGTGCCTCCTATGGCATGAACTGATGATTTAAACTGGGTATGTTCAAGCGATGATATCTACCGCTGTACCGTATGTTTCGTAGGCCATTTGCTTTTCGGGGGGGACGATTGGCATCGTCCAGCGGAACACCCACCGGGCTGCCTGCGGGGTCAGGTTGATGCAGCCGTGGCTGCGCGGCAGGCCAAAGTTATTATGCCAGTAAGTGCCGTGAAATGCAATCCCATTTTCGGTGATGTAGCTGTTCCAGGGCACGCCAGGCAGATCGTAGCCATTGGCAGCCAGGTTGCCGGTGGCCATATGGCGGGAGGGGCGCTTGTGGAAGGTGATGTAACGGCCAGGTTGGGTGGAGAAATCGCCGTTGCTGAACTTGGCGCCGGTGGCCACACGGGCCATAAAGACAGGCTTGCCCCACTCATAGGCGATCATCACCTGCTCGGGGATGCGCACTTCCAGGCGCTTGGCTTCAGTGGGCACCTGAGGTGAAAGCGGGCTAAGTTCTTCTGCAGAGAGCAAGCGCAGATGGCGGGCAGGGGCGTAAAAGGTGTATTCCCACTTATCGTCCAGAATGCCGTACCAGGGCTCACCATTGGGGCCATACACCAGCCTGGTTACCCAATAGGTGGTCTCGTAGTAAAAGCGGTAGGCCAAGGCATGGCGGTCGCCCGGGCCCCAGCGGGCATCGGTGAAGGGCACGCTGACCTCTGCCAGGGCGCCGTCGGCAGGGATCTGTTCGACAGGGGCGTTGAGGCTGGTGCGAACAGGCTGGATGGCGGCGGAATGCGCATAGCCTTCTTCGGCGATGCGGTACCAGATGCGGTTGTGCGAGCTGGTATCTTCTGAGATCGCCGCGCCGGTCAGTGGCATCACGCTGTCGCGCCAGTAGGTATTGGTTTTATTGCCGCTGCTAGAAGGCACATCATACACGGTGAGGCTGTTTTCCAGCACGCGCCCCTGCTGCCCAGGTGCAAAGGCCGGCGGCCTGCTCAGGTTTGCCAGCGCCTCACTCGGCGAGAAGCTGCCCGCGGCGCGGCCGTACCTGCTCAGGGTCAGGCAGGCGGCTGCGCCCAGGCCAATCTTGCCCAGGCGCAGGAAATCTCGGCGTGACAGGCGATTGGGTGAGGGGGGCTTGGGCGGATTCATTCGTGAATATTGACCAGGGTACCAATATCTGCCCAGTTGAACAGCCATTCGGCTTCGTTGGTGCGCAGGTTGATGCAGCCGTGGCTCATGGGCGTGCCAAAATTATCGTGCCAGTAAGTGCCGTGCAGGGCGTACCCTTCATAGAAGTACATGATATAAGGAACCCCCGGCAGGTAGTAGCCCGGCCCTGCCATGGGGGCAGAAGTGTACTTGACGTAGATGCGGTACTGACCGGTGACGGTGGGATGCCAGGATGTGCCGGTGGAGACGAGGAAGGTCTCGATCAGCTCATCGCCCTCATAGGCATAGGTGAGTTGGTCCGAGAGGTCCACGTCGATCCAGCGCTCCCCCGGCTCGACATCATCCGGCAGGTCGCCGTAGGGCGGCACCGCGGTCGGCTCGGGTGTCTCGGTGGGGGGCGGCAGGGGCGTGGGGGTGGGCGTCTCGGTGGGCGTGGGGGTGGGGGTGAAGGTGGGCAGGGGCGTAGGCGTGACCGTGGGGGTCAGCGTGGGGGTCGGAGTGAGGGTGGGCTTATCTGCCAGGCCCACAGCTATGCCGATCTCTGCGGGCAGGCTCAGTCCGGCGCTCTGCACCAGCGGCGCGCCGCGCCAGGCTGCCAGGGCCAACACCATCACCGCCAGGGCTGCCAGCAGGGGCAGCCGGTCTAAACGCCGCGCCGGGCGCGGGGAAAGGTCTTTGCGCGGGGTGTGGCGCAGGGCCACCATGCCCTGGTGCGGATTTTCTCCGCTTTGGCGCAGGCGGCGGATGGCCCAATGCATGCCCTGGCGGGCGCGCTTGCTGCGCGGGTTGATCTCCAGGGCGCGCTGCAGGTAATCCAGGCTGGCGCGCGGGTTCGAGACGGCTGCCAGCCAGAGCCAGGGTTCTTCGCTGGCGGGGTTGATGGCGGCGGCGCGCTGCGCCCAATAGCGCGTGCGGGAGCGTTCTCCCCGTCGGAAGCACAGGCTGGCGTTCTCGATCGCCTGCTGGAACAGATCGGTGTTGCTGTTCATGGTACGGGGGTAGAGAGAGGGTTGATATCCTCGTTGCGCACGTAGCACAGGATGCCCGCGGTGATGCCGCTGGCCAGCAGGTCGGGCTGCTCGGTCAGGATCTTGCGGTCCAGGTTCATGAAGCCGATCTCGATGATGGCGGCGGGGGTCTGGTTGCTGATCTCGCTGAAGGCGTGGTAATCGGTCATGTCATTGGTGACGCTGCCAGAGTGGAAGCCCATGCCGGTAATGTCTGCATAGCGAGTGCGCAGGCAGGTGGTCAGACGGGTAGCCTGCTCGGGGTAGCGCGTGGACATGGCCGCGGCCACCTTGAAGCCGGTGGCATCCTCGTTAACGTACTGACAGGAGTCGGAGTGGATGGAGACGAGGGCCAGGGCTTCATAGCCGCTCAGGCGGGGATCAAATTCGGCCAGCAGATCTACCTCAAATCCTTGTGCGATCAGGTTCTGCTGCACCAGCGTGGCGACATCCAGGTTGATATCCACCTCACGGAAGCCGCCCAGCGCCTCAGGGCAGACCGCCCCGGGATCGTTGCCAGAATGCCCGGCAACGATCCCGATGCGGGGGTTGGGCCGGGCGGTGGCGGTGGGCCAGGCGGCCTCGGCGGTGCCTTCTTCAGAGGCCAGGGCGCTTTCCAGGCGGGCAGCCAGGCTGCCGGGCAGCAAGCCGGGTTCGGTCCAGGCGGTGAACAGCGTAGCCAGCACAAAGGCCACCACCAGCACGATCTGCATCTGCTGGAACGCCCCAGGCTTTTTCTCGGTGCGCCGCGGCGCAGGCTCTGGGGCGGCGGCGGGTGAGGGGGAAGAGGGTTGGTCGGTTGTCATCGCTTGATACTACCTTAATTGACGAGAGATGGCAAGTGTTTAGGCTGGGATTTCAGCTTGACATTCGGCCTCTGAAATTGTAAGATGAATAAGAAACAGCGTTGTATGGCAGGAGGATGCAACTATGATGCCAGATGATCCGTTGACCCAAGAAGAACGGGTTTACCTGCTGCGGCTGGCGCGCCAGTCGCTGGAGCAGGGCACGGCTGGCAAGCCGCTGCCCGCCCTGGACGAAGCCTCGCTTACGCCGCGCCTGAGCGCTCCCGGAGCCTCCTTCGTCACCCTCACCCGGCACGGCATGCTGCGCGGCTGCATTGGCGCATTAGAACCGTACCAGGGCCTGGCAGAAGATGTGCGCGAGCATGCCGCGGCTGCCGCCACGCAAGATTACCGCTTCCCGGCAGTGCGGCCCGAGGAAACCCCTGAGATCGAGATTGAGATTTCCCGGCTGACCACCCCCCGCCCGCTGGAATACAGCGGCCCTGAAGACCTGCTTGCCAAACTGCGCCCGCACATCGATGGCGTGGTGCTGCGCGACGGCGCGCGCCGCTCCACCTTCCTGCCGCAGGTGTGGGAGAAAGTGCCCGACCCGGTGGAGTTCCTGGAGCACCTGTGCATGAAAATGGGCGCCGCCACAGACCTGTGGCGGCGCAAGAAGATCGAAGTATTGATCTACCAGGTGGAAGAATTCCACGAGTAAGGGCGGCTAGTCGTCCTCGCTGAAATCGAACAGGTTGCCGATGGATTGGCGGGTGTAGTTGCGGTAGATGGCCTCGCCGATCACTGGCCCCACCGAGAGCACCTTAAGCTGGGGGATGCGCTTGCGCGGTGGGATGGGCACGGTGTCGGTGGTGATGATCTCCTGGATCTGGGGGATCTCTTGCAGGCGCTGCAGGGCATGGTTCAAGAACAGCCCATGCGTGCAGATCAGGAAGATCTCTTTGACCCCGCCCCGCACCAGCAGGTTGCTCAGGCGGATCACCGACCCACCCGTAGCAATCTCATCATCATAAACAATTGCCCGCTGGAACCCCTCCACCTGCTTGAGTATCAGCTCGCTGATCTGCACCTCGGTATCAGAGATGCGTATCTTTTCCGCGGAGATGGAAGGTAGTTTGAGCAGGGCGGCGAACCGAGCGGCTGAGCCGGCTCGGCCGTAATCGGGCGCCACTACCACAGTGTCTTCTTGGGTGAACTGGATGCCAGTGCTGCGGGCGCGCTCGTGCAGGTAGTGCAAGAAAAGGCCGCGGGCGGTGATCGGGTCGGTGGGCACGCCGAAGAAGCCGTGCACCTGGGGAGAGTGCAGCGTCATGGTCATCACGTGCGTGGCCCCCGAAGCCTGCAGCAGGTCGGCGATCAGCCGGGCAGTGATGGAAATGCGCGGGGCGTTCTTCTTATCTGAACGGGCGTAGGAGAAATAGGGGATAATCGCATGGATCTCGCGAGCACCTGCCCCACGGGCGATATCCAGCATCATGAATAATTCCAACAGGTGGTCGCTGACGGGATGCACCAGGGATTGCACAATATACACGGAGCGCGAGCGCACGCTGGCGCCAAGCTGGATGTAAAGGTTATCGTTGCTAAAACGGTCGAACAGGGTATCTTCTAGCTTCAGCCCCAGGTGTTGGCAGATGGCCCGGGCCAGCGGGCGGTGAGAACTGCCGCTGAACAGGCGAACTTCGTTGGGATCAATTTTGGGGGAATTCTCAGGCATAGGCTCCTCTCCAAACGGTCAGGGTTCCAGGGTGACGATCTGCGGCTTATCGTTGCGCACGGTGATATTCTGCCCATCGGGGAAGATGACCATGGTCTTCTTCTTTTGGCGCAAGATGGTCAGCCCCTGGTATTTCACCGTCACCGGCCAGGGGAAGGGGTTGCTGCCAGAAAGGAAAACGCGCCGGGCGGTGATGATGCGCACCCCCAGGATATCCAGGAACAGGCCCAGCGGCGGCAGGCCAGCCAGGGCATTGCGCTCGCCCAGGCCGCGTCCGGTTTGCGCATCGTACAGGCGGTAGAAAGCTCCGTCGCGCTTGAGGTTCTGGATGGCGCATTTCATCAGACGGGCCATCAGGTCGGCGGCGCGGGCGCGCTGTCCATAGGCCAGCAGCCCTTCGCCTGCCAGGGCATTCCAGATCATGTGCACGCTGGCGCAGGATTCGGTTTCTGGGCTGGGGGCGGGCGGGTCGATGTTGGCGCGCAGCCCGTACGGCGCCCAAAAAGCCTTGGCGCTGCCCAGGGTGTTCTTGATCAGCACCCGGGCGCGTTCAGCCGGGGAAATGCCTGCCCACAGCGGCAGCAGCAGGGTGTGATCGCGGATGGTGTGGCCGGCGCTTTCTGCCAGCACCTCATCCTCTTCGAGGATATCCTGCACCAGGATGTGCTCAATGGAGGCGTAGACGCGCTCGCTGGTGGCGCGGCCAAGGCCCAGGTGCCAGCGGAAGCGTTCTTCGGAGATGCGCTCGACGCGGTGTTCGCCAGAGGGGCTGGCCCCGTGGATGAAGATCTGCGGGCTGCTGGGCCGCTCGGCTTGCGTCTGCACGCGCACCACCACACGCACCGCCGGGGCAAACTCTTGCCCGATGAGCATCTGCCCGGGGCCTTTTCCGCTGCCCAGGGTTTGGCGGGCAGTGCTGGCATGCGAGTCGCGGTCCCAATAGTGGTAGCAGGAGTCAGCTTCGTCCCAGGAGGCCTCCACGGCAGTCTTGAGATGATCCGCCAGCGACTCCAGGGCGGGGATAGCATCTTCTCGTTCCACCAGCCGGGCGATTTGGATCAGCGCCTGGCATTCTCGGTACAGCCAGGAGCACAGGTCGGGGCTTTCCACCGTCTTGGGATCCAGGCCCTGGCACCAGGCGTGCCAGCGCGAGAACAGCGGGTGGTCGTCGAAGCCGGTTTGCAGAGGGTGGTCCCATTCGGGGATGCCGTCGTTGTCAATGCTGTGGCTGGGGTCAAACCAGGCCTGGGCGAAGGCCAGCAGGGCGGGGAAGCTTGTTTTGAGGAATTCGAGATCCTCGGTGGACTGATAGATGCGCCAGGCCAGGCTGGCCAGCATGGGTGCGGCCATGTACTGGCCGCGCTGCCCGGCCAGGCCGGGCTTCCAATCGATGGCATTTTCCTTGGTGCGGGTGAAGAGGAAGTTTTCCAGCAGGCCGCGCGCCAGGGCTGGGGCTGTGGGCAGCAGGAAACTGGCCAGGTAGATGGATTCTAGCGGGGTTTGGCCGTTCCACAGGTGGGTGTAATCGCTGCCATCGCCGCGCAGGGAACAGCCCTGGTCTGGCAGGCGGGTGGAGACGAAAGATGCGGCGGGCAGATGTTCCGTTGGGGTGTGGATGAGCCCCAGGGCGGTCTTTTGCGCCAGGGCCAGGGCGGCATCCCAATCGGGGTCGCCGGTGTGGATCTCCAGCAGGCCGGCGTTGCCCATGTGCAGCCGGGCGATCTCGGCATCCCAGTTGCGGTTGGCGTACTGCTGGGCCAGTTCGTAGGAGGCGCTGGCTTCGGCAAGGGCGGCCTGTCCCCAGGCAGCCTGGGAGGTTTGGCCGGGAGCCAGTTCCAGCATCAGCGTCAGGGATGAGTACGGGCTGCTATCGGCCCGGGGGCTGCCGGTGAGGCAGAAAACCAGCGCCAGGTTGCCGCTGCGCCCGGCCAGGACGGCGGTGTTGCCCATTTGGGCGGGCGCCATGCGCTCTCCGTTGGCGTTGGGGTTGAGCAGCGAGACCCATTCCAGGCGCAGGCTGCAGGGTGCCTTGGTGTTGTTGGTGATGACCGCCCGCCCGCAAACCGCCTGCGAAGCGGGAACCCAATAGTCCATGGCGACGTTTAATCCCTCAAAGGGAGCGCAGGAAAGCTGCAGGTAATTGGGATAGATGGTGTGGATGACCGGCGGTTTGGCAAAAGCGGCCGGGTCGCTGCTGCCCTCGTCGCTGCCCAGGCTAAAGCGCGGGAAGATGCGCAAAGCGCGCGCCCGCAGGCCGTAGGTGGTCTGCAAGGCCAGGGCGGGCGGCTCGCCGCTGCCCAGGGCCAATTGCCAGATCTGATCATTCAGGTAGTCGGTTGGCCCAAAACGTGCATCGGCAGCCAATGTCAGGCAAAGCGGATCACCGGATTTGAGGTTCCATCTGCGCATACCTCTATTGTACGGGTAGTTTCCTGAAAGGTCAAAGGTTTTCTGATGTTATAATCTTGAAAGTATCTTCTCAAAAAGAAGGGGAAGGTGGGGTGTTTTGGGCGAGCGAAGCTCGCCCAAAACACCCCACCCCCCAGGTTATTGAGACGATACCCTTAAAAGCAGTTTTTGATGTTTGCTGAAACCATTTTTGTCGAGGCATCTGTTGACACCATTCCTGCAATTCATTCTTCTGATGACCATTTTATTGATCGTGGCCAAGGCCGCCGGGTACCTGGCAACGCTGCTGCACCAACCCTCTGTGTTGGGTGAGTTGATCGTGGGGGTGGTGCTGGGCCCATCGTTGGTAGATGTGATGCATCTTGCCCCGTTCACAGACATTGCCCTGCACGAGGTGATCCACGATCTGTCTGAGATGGGCGTTCTGTTGCTGATGTTTGTGGCTGGCCTGGAGCTGCACCTGAGCGACCTGGCCCGCAACAGCAAGGTTTCAGCCCTGGCTGGGACGTTGGGAGTGCTGGTACCGGTGACCATGGGCTGGCTGATTGGCCTGGCCTTTGGTTACCCGCACGAGCAGGCGATCTTCCTCGGCCTGATACTGGGCGCTACCAGCGTGAGCATCTCAGCGCAAACGTTGATGGAGTTGAAAGTCCTGCGCAGCCGGGTGGGGTTGGGTTTGTTGGGGGCGGCGGTTTTCGATGATGTGCTGGTGATCCTGGCGCTGTCTGTCTTTTTGGCGTTCATGGGCGAAAGCGCCGGCATGGGGGCGGTGCTGCTGGTGTTTGTGCGCATGATCATCTTCCTGGCGGCTTCGGTGGCCTTTGGCCACTGGCTGCTGCCCTGGACGGTGCGCCGGGTGTCCCGCTGGCCCATCAGCCAGGGAGTGCTGACGCTGGCGCTGGTGGTGATGTTCTCCTACGCCCTGGCAGCCGAACTGGTGGGCGGCATGGCAGCCATCACGGGCTCTTTCCTGGCCGGGTTGATGTTCTCGCGCAGCCCAGAAAAAGAGAGGCTGGAGCGCGGCATCAGCGCCCTGGCTTACAGCTTCTTTGTGCCGGTGTTCTTTGTCAGCATTGGCCTGTCGGTGAACGTGCGCTCCCTGGACGCCAGTATCCTCTGGTTTGTGGTTGCCATCATTGCTGTCTCAGTGATTGGAAAGTGGGGCGGGGCCGGCCTGGGGGCGCGCTGGGGCGGTTTTACCTGGCGTGAGTCTGTTCAATTGGGGGCCGGGATGATCTCTCGGGGTGAGGTGGGCCTGATCCTGGCTTCGGTAGGCCAGGCGCAGGGCATGATCGGAGCAAAAGAATTTTCCGCGATGGTGGCGATGGTGTTGTTCAGCACCCTGATCACACCGCCCATCCTGCGCAGTTTGTTCAAGTCGCATGCTGTGGTGCAAAGCCAGCCGACCGAACCTGCAAAATAGGAGGCTTCTGTTATGTGCATTATCCTGTTCGTCCTGCACGACTATGAAAAGTTGGAAGATTTGTTAGATGCCTGGGAAGAGGTGGGCGTGCGTGGCGCCACCATTATGCGCAGCAGCGGCATGGGCCGGGTGCGCCAGATGGCTTTGCGCGACGACCTGCCCTTGATCCCCAGCCTCGATGCGCTCTTTGAGCACGAGGAATACCTCAACCGTACCCTGTTCACTGTTTTGGATGACGAATCCATGATCGACCGCCTGGTGGAAGTGACCCAGGGCGTTGTGGGCGATCTTTCGCAGCCGGATACGGGCTTTTTGGTGGTTTTGCCTGTACTGCGGGCGTATGGGCTGAACAAGGCATACGATCAGAAGGAGTAAGAAATGGACATTGCAGCGGGGCCGCGAGGCCTCTATTTCGAGCAGTTTGAGGTTGGCCAGCGCATCATCACCGCGGCGCGCACCATCACCGAAGGGGATGTGGTGACCTTTGCCGGGCTGACCGGCGATTTTAATCAGATCCATACCGACGCTGAGTTCAGCAAGACCACGCCCTTTGGCCAGCGCGTGGCCCACGGGCTGCTGGTGCTGGGCATCGCCTCGGGTTTGGCCATGCGCACTGGTGTGCTGGAAGGCACCGTCATGGCCTTCCGTGAGATCAATACCTGGAAGTTCTCCAGCCCGGTCTTCATTGGTGATACCGTTCACGTGGAGATGGTAACGGTGGAGACCAAACCGCTGCCGCGCCTGGGTGGAGGTTCGGTGGTGATCGAGGTATCGGTGAAGAACCAGCGCGGCGAGACCACTGCCAAGGGCACCTGGACCGCTTTGGTGCTCGGACGGCCGGTTTGAGATGAGCGAAAAACCACCTGCTCCCGTGGATGATCCATCCCTGCGACGCTTTCGCCGCCTGGTCCAATCGCAGGGGGATGAGGAGGCCGCGCCTCCTCTCTCTCCGGGCGGGCCGCTAGAGCCGGATCCTGCTGCGGAGGAGCTGCCCGCGCCTGCACCTGAGGCCGAGCCGTACGCGCCGGTGCCCCAGGGAGGCTGGTTTGCTGATGAGGATGCGCCCGCTGCCCCCGCAGAGGTGCCTGCCTCCCCCGCGGCTGCACCGCTGCCCACCGGCGGCTGGTTTGCCGAGGAAACCCAACCGTCTGATACGGAGCCCGGTGTTGCCTCTCAGCCTGAGGCTGAGGTGCAGCCCCCTGTCGAAGCGGCAGCTGAGACCCCGCCATCCAGTTCTGCCAGCCGTCCCGGCATGCCGCCGCCCCCGCTGCCGCTGGGCGATACGCCCCAAAGCGCCCCGCCCGCCCTGGGCACGCAGGGTATGCCCCTGCCGCGCCGCGTGGATGAGATCGATGTGCACGCCACGCGGGTGGCTCCCTCGGCCTACAAGCCCGCCCCGCGCCCGGCTTCGCGCCCCACGCGCACGGTTCCCCCCGCGCCGCCTGCCGCCCCGCCGCCTTCCCGGCGGCGTGCTGCGGCCTCTGCCCGCCCTGCGCCCGACTGGCGCAAAGGCCTGGGCTGCGTCTTGCGTATGGGCCTGATTGGGCTGGCCGCGTTGGTGGTGTTGGCCATTATCGGCGGCTCGTTCGTGCTGTACGAGTATTATTCCATCGCTTCCACGCTGCCCAGCGTGAACGACCTGCGTCAGCGCGCCTCCACCTTCGAGACGACGCGCATCTACGACCGCAACGGCAACCTGCTCTACGAGATCCTGGACCCCAACGCCGGGCGGCGCACATACGTCAGCCTGGATGAGATCTCGCCTTACCTGGTGGCGGCGACCATCGCCACGGAAGATAAATCTTTCTACACCCACCCCGGCTTTGATTGGATGGCCATCGTGCGCGCCTTCTGGCAGAATGCGCGCAGCGGCGGCGAGACGGTTTCGGGCGCCTCCACCATTACTCAACAGGTGGCGCGCAACTTGCTGATGGATGCTGAAGAGCGCGCCCAGCGCACCTACATGCGCAAGGTGCGTGAGGCCCTGCTGGCGGCAGAGATCACGCGTGTGTATTCTAAAGACGAGATCCTGGAACTGTACCTGAACGAAAACAACTACGGCAACCTGGCTTACGGGATCGAAGCGGCTGCCGAAACCTATTTTGGCGTCTCTGCGGCAGACCTGACCCTGGCGCAGGCCTCTTTCCTGGCCGGGTTGCCGCAAGGCCCCTCCTTGTACGATGTGTACACCAACCGCGAGGCTACGCGCCTGCGCCACCAGGATGTGCTGACGCTGATGTACCAGGCCAGCGCCGAGCAGGGCTGCATCTACGTTAGCAACAGCAGCGAGCGCGTATGCGTGAATGCCGATGAGGCCGTGGCGGCTTTCCTGGCGCTGGAGACCTACGAATTCAAGACGCCCGATGTGCAGATGCGCTACCCGCACTGGGTCAATTATGTGAGTGCCATCCTGGAAGAAAAATACGACCCGCAGACGATCTACCGCTCTGGCTTTTCGGTCTACACCACGCTGGACCCCGGCCTGCAGGATGCCGCCGAGCGCATCATCGCCGATCAGGTGGCCTCCCTGGCCCCTTACGACGCCACTAACGGCGCGCTGGTAGCCATCCAGCCATCCACCGGCCAGATCCTGGCCATGGTCGGTTCGGCTGACTTTTACAATGATGCCATCTCCGGGCAGGTGAACATGGCCACCACCTTCACGCGCCAGCCAGGTTCATCGATCAAGCCGTTCACTTACCTGGCGGCCTTCGAGCGCGGCTGGACGGCCTCCACCCTGCTGTGGGATGTGCCCTCGGAGTTCCCGCCCTCGGGCCAGCCTACCGATCCCAGCCCGCCGTACATCCCGGTCAACTACGATGGGCGCTTCCACGGCCCGGTGACGGTGCGCACTGCCCTGGCAAACTCCTACAACATCCCGGCGGTCAAGACGCTGTGGGCGGTGGGTATTTACGATAATCCCGAGACGGAGACCGTGGAAGGTCTGCTGGGCCTGACCAGCCGCCTGGGCATCACCAGCCTGACGCAATCGTACTACGGGTTGGCCCTGACCCTGGGCGGCGGGGAAGTCAGTCTGATGGAGATGACCGGCGCCTATGCCGTGCTGGCTAACAACGGGCAGCGCATGCCGCCGGTGGCGATCCTGCGCATTGTAGACCGCAACGGCGAGGTGGTGGAAGAATACCAGCCCCCCGCCGCGGAGCAGGTGGTGCGCGCCGAGCATGCCTACCTGATCACCTCCATCCTCTCGGATAACGCCGCCCGCACCCCGGCTTTTGGGGCGAACTCGGTGCTCAACCTGCCCTTTGCCGCGGCAGCCAAGACCGGCACCACCAATGATTACCGCGATAACTGGACCATCGGCTATACTCCGGACATTGCCGTGGGCGTGTGGATTGGCAACGCCGATTACACCCCCATGCAGAATGTCAGCGGTCTGACCGGCGCCGCGCCTGCCTGGGCGGCTTTTATGCAGAACGCTGTGCAGCAGCTTACCGGTGGGAACCCCACGCCGTTCTACCGCCCGGCAGGGATCATCGACCGGGTGATTTGCGCCGTTTCGGGCACCGAGCCTTCACAGTGGTGCTCCAGCCAGCGCTCGGAGATCTTCGCTGCTGACCAGCCGCCCCTGTCCTCCGATCAAGACTTGTGGGCGCGGCGGACTTTGGACACCTGGACGGGTTACGCCGCATCGGAGGCCTGCGGCAAATTCACCAAGGAAGAGCAGGTGCTGAATGTGGCCGATATCTGGGGCCAGGCCTGGATCCTCAATACCGATGAAGGTCGGAACTGGGCCTCTAACAACGGCTTTTTTGCCCCGATCCTTTTCGCACCCACGCGGGCATGCCGCGCAGATGACCCGCACCCGTTCCTGGAATTCTCTGGCCTGACGGACGGGCAGACGATCAGCGTTTCGCCGCTGGATATCAATGCCCGGGTGGATGCCAGCGCCGATTTTAAGGATTTCCGCCTGGAATACGGCCTGGGTGAGAACCCCACTGAATGGACGCTGATGATGGAAGGCAACCAGCCAGTTTCACAGTCTGGGCGGCTGGCAACCTGGGACTTGTCACAGATCCCGGCGGGTGTGGTGACGCTGCGCCTGCATATGAACAGCATCCGCGACAGGTATGCCGAACTGTCGCTGCGCCTGAACATCCAGGTGCCCACGCTGACGCCCACCCCTACCCCCACGGAAACCCCCACTCCCACGCCGACCGCCACACTGGTGCCGTCGCTGACGCCCACGCTGGCGCCCTCGCCGACGTTGACGCCGACGCCCTCGCCGACGCTTGCCCCCACGGTGACGCCCACCTCCGGCGGGGATTAGCCAATCTAATCACCCCACCCCCTGCCCCCGNNCCACGCCGCACATTCATTTCGGCTAACCCCCTGCGTTGGCGCAGCCAACGCAGGGGGTTAGGTTCACAACAAGCGCAGCTGCGGTGTGGCGTAGGTCAGCGGATCGAGGTTGAGCGACTCGTCCAGGTTTTGTTGGGAGAGCAGCGGGCTTTCGCCCAGCCAGCGCAGGTGGCGGAACTTGAGGAAACGCCAGCCGCCGGCCTGGCACAGGTGCGCCAGGCGCGGGTCGTGGCGCAGCTTGAAGAGCACCAGGTTGGCGCGTCCGCCGGGCAGGACGATCAGCGAGCGGGCCGGTGGGGTCTCGCTTTGCAGCAGCACCTCGCCGATCACCGCGGAGGCAATGGGGAAGAACCAATACTGCGGCCGTTCAGCGGCATCTGCCCAGATCACCGGCTGCCTGCCGCTGGCCTCCGCCGGGGCGGCGGGCAGCGGCAGGCGGAAGCCCAAACGCTGCCCCACGCTGGCAAGCAGACCCTGCGCCTCGTCCAGGTCGAGGCGCCGCCGGGCAGGCTGATCCTGCGGGCGCAGGCGCCACGTCCCCGCCTCATCCGCTTCGGCGTAGGATTCGAGCATGGCAGAGATCACCTCCAGGCTGGGGGTGAGCAGGCCGGGGGAATCCTGGCACAACTCAGCGTCGATCTGCGCCAGGGTCAGGCCGTTGCGCTTGACCAGCCGGCTCACCAGCGCTCGCTCCAGCCGGTCCGACAGCGGCGCCTCGGGCGGGGCAGGCGGGCGCAAGAACCACAGCCCGGTCTCCAGCGATTCGCTGTGCGGGCGGCTCTTTTCGGCGAGAGGCTCACCTGCCTCGGCAGCGGCCGGCTCCGCTGGGGGGGGCTCGCTGACGCCATAGCGGGCATAGCCGCTGCGGTACGCCAGGGCCTGGCGGGCGGCGTTCTGCGCCAGGGTGTGCAGGTCGGGGGCGGCGGCGGCGGCCGGGGTGGTCTCGTCTACCTCGGGCGGCAGGGAGCCTGCGGCGCGCAGCAGGTGGGCCTGGGCCATGCCGCTCAGCGCCGCGGCCAGCATGGGCAGGTAGGCAGCCGGCTCGGCGCGCTGCGCCAGGTAATCCAGGGCGGCCTGGCGGGCAACCTGCTCGGCGTTGAGGCCCGGCAGGGGCAGCGGGCCGGGGGCGGCGCGCTGCCAGGCGATCTGCGCCTGGCCGGTTTCGGGGCGCAGCGCCAGCCCTTGCAGGTCAAACCCGGCGGCGTCGGCGGCAGCCAGGGCGGCGGTGAGAAAACCGGGCTCGTTCTCACCGATCAGCCCCAGGAAGGGCGTGCCCTCGCCCAGCATTGGCGCCAGGTGGCCCAGGGCGGCGTGCAGGGCGCTGGTGTGCCAGCCCCAGTCATAGCGCCGGCGGCGCAGCACGCTTTTGAACGGGCCCACCGCCTCCCGCCCCCACAGCCAGCCCGCCCACAGCGCTGAGAGGGTCCAATAGGCCTGGTTGGGGCGGGGCAGAGCGCTGGCTACGGCCTGGATGGGCAGGTCGGGCAGGCAGGCGGCTAAATCTTTCAGGCGGCCTTCGAACAGGCAGATGCCGCCTGTCTCCGGCGGCTGGTTGGGCCAGACCGCCAGCGGGACGGGGATGCCCTCGGGAGCGGCTTCCCAGCGCTCCACGGCCTGCTCCAGGGCCAGCCACAGGTTGTTCTCGCGGAAGCGCGGCGGGGTGAGCAGGCTGCGCGGCCGTTCTCGCTCGGTGGGGTAGGCCCACAGCGTGTTGCCGCGCTCGCAGGCGCTGAGCAGCAGAGCGTGCAGGCAGCGCCTGCGCACCTCGGTCAGAGAGAGGCCGTCCAGTTTGTTGATCAGGGTGAACAGGGCGTACACGGCCCGCGGCAGGTAAGCCTCGATGGCTTCTTCGGCGTGGGCGCGGTCGGGGTCATGCGGCGGGGCGACGCGCTCCAGGGCGCGCGCCCGGTGCAGGCCGCCGGAGGTGAACTGGGCGGCGCGGCGGGCGTCGGCGGGGGTGACGGGATGCTCGCCGGAATCGCCGCAGTGGGGGCATTGGTAGAGGGCGGCCTGTGGGCTCTCTGCACCGCGCTCCCAGATGAAGGCCTCGGCCATCACCTTCTGCCCGCAGGCGGCGCACTCGGTCTCGTACAGGGCGCGCAGGTGCGGCTCGATGCGCTCATCGCCCTTGTAGGCCGCGGCCAGCTCAGAGAGGGCCGCCTGGAACTCTGCCCGGGTGGGTGGGTTGGCGGCCATCTCGGTGAGGAAGCGGGCGATGGGGTTGTTGGCCGCCACCAGCACGCGATAACCGGCCCGCGCCGCTTCAATCGCCAGGCGCGGCGATGCGCCGAAGGGATCCAGCACCCAGGCGCCCGGCGGCAGGCGCTCACCCAGCCAATGGGCGATGATCCCGCCCGGGATGGGGGGCAGGTAGCGGCCCAGCGGTTCGGCGCGGGCCAGCGGGCGGCCCGCCTGGAAGGGCAAGGTGTTTTCCATAAATATAGTATATACCAGAAAATTAGATGCAGTGTACAGCGAAGCTGTGCGCTGCATCTAATTTTCTGCCTGTGCTATAATTTCAGCATGAAACTGATCATCCAGATCCCCTGTTACAACGAGGCGGCGGTGCTGCCGCACACCATCCAGCAGCTTCCCCGCTCCCTGCCGGGCGTGGACGTGCTGGAAACCCTGGTGGTGGACGATGGCAGCCAGGACGGCACTGCCCAGGCGGCCGCGGCGGCAGGCGTGCATCACGTGGTCAGCCTTCCGGGGCATTTGGGGCTGGCCTCGGCCTTCAGCGCTGGGCTGGACCGGGCCTTGAAAGAGGGCGCGGATATCATCGTCAACACCGATGCCGATAACCAGTACCACGCCGAGGATATCCAGCGCCTGATCGAGCCGATTTTGAACAAGCAGGCGCAGATCGTGGTGGGCGACCGGGGCGTGGCGACGCTGCAAGCCTTCTCGCCGCTCAAGCGGCTGCTGCAGCGCCTCGGTTCGTGGGTCATCGCCCGCGCCTCGGGCATGCAGATCCCCGACGCCACCAGCGGATTCCGCGCCCTCAGCCGCGAGGCGGCCCTGCGCACGCTGGTGCTGAGCGAGTATTCCTACACGCTGGAGACGCTGATCCAGGCGGGGGCGCGGCATTTGCGCGTGGCTTACGTGCCGGTGCGCACCAACCCGCAGACGCGTCCCTCGCGCCTGATGCGCAGCATCCCGCATTACCTGGCCAATTCTTCCACCACCATTGTGCGCGCCTACACCCTCTACCGCCCGCTGCGCGTTTTCACCGTGCTGGGGGTGATCTTGCTGGTGGCGGGGGCGATCCCCGGGCTGCGCTTCCTCTACTACTTCCTCACCGAGCAGGGTCAGGGTGTGGGGCACGTGCAGAGCCTGATCCTTGCGGCGGTGCTGCTCATCACTGGCTTCCAGGTGCTGCTGATTGGCCTGGTAGCCGACCTGATCGGCTTCAACCGCAAGATCCTGGAGGAGCTGCTCTACCGGGTGCGGCGGCTGGAGAGCGATGCCCCGGCAGAACGGGGGAGTAACGAGCGCTGATGTTGCGAGGCGTGCAAGGCCGTGTGTTTGGCGCGCTGCTGCTCTGCCTGGGGCTGAGCCTGCTGTTGGCGGGCTGTGCGCCGCTGGTGCAGGCGCCGCAGCCTGCCGTGGAGCAGTGGCTGCCGGTGCAGGCAGGCGCCTCGCTGGGGCAGACCTTCGTCGCCAATTATGACGGCTTGCAGGCGGTGCTGGTCTTGCTCGAGCCAGAGACCCCCGGCGAAGGTACGCTGACCCTGAGCCTGTATCCAGACCTCTATTCGGCCACGAAACTGGGCTCAGCCAGCCTCTCCCTGCAAGACGTCACCGAGAGCGGCCCCTACCGCTTCGATTTTCCCGCCCTGGTGGGCTCTAACCAGCAGTATATTTACGCCCTCATCGAGGTCGAAGGCTCGGGCAGTGTGCGCGTGGCGGCAGGCCCGGCAGATGCCTACCTGGACGGCGCAGCCTACCAGGACGATCAGCCAATCGAGGCACAGTTGGCCTTCTCGCTATCCTACGCGCCGGGCCGGGTGGGGCTGGGGTTGGCGCGAGAGGCGCTCACCTGGGCGGCTGCGCTGGGGGCGGGGCTGCTGCTCTTTGTCGTGCCGGGCTGGGGACTGCTGGCTGTCTTTTGGTCTGGCTGGAGCCGCCTCTCCTGGGCCGAGAAAGCCAGCCTGGGGGCTGCCTTGGGCCTGGCGCTGACCCCTCTGCTGATGCTGTTCACCGACCTGCTGGGGCTGCACCTGGGGGTGCTGCACGCCTGGCTGCCGGCGCTGCTGGGGCTGGCGCTGATCGCCTGGACCAAGCGAGGGCGGCTGCTGCGCCGCTCGAAACCGCTCCCCACCGAGAAGGCCGATGCGTCGCGGCGCGCCGCGAGCATCGTGCTGGTGATGCTCTTTTTCCTGATCGCCTTCACCCGCTTCTGGACGGTGCGCGGCCTGGAAGCGCCGCTGTGGGGTGACGCCCTGCACCACACCACCATCACGCAGTTGCTGCTCGATCACGGCGGGCTGTTCAACTCCTGGCAGCCCTACACACCGTATGAGAGCCTGACGGTGCAGTACGGCTTCTCGGCGGTTTCGGCGGTCTTGGCCTGGATCACCGGGTGGAGCAGCGTGCAGGCCAGCCTGTGGATGGGGCAGATGGTCAATATCCTGGCGGTCTTCAGCGCCTACCCGCTGGCGCTGCGCCTTTCTCGCGGCAGCCATTGGGCCGGCGTTGGCGCGGTGCTGCTGGCGGGGCTGGTCTCGCCGATGGCGGCCTATTATGTCAACTGGGGGCGCTACGCCCAGATTGCCGGGCTGGCCATCCTGCCGGGGGGGCTGTGGCTGCTGATCGGCGCGGCGGAAGGGGAGGCCAGTCGCAAGGTATCCCTGGCGAAGATCGCCCTGGCGGCGGTGGTTCTGGCGGGCATGGCGCTGACCTATTACCGCCTGATGTTCTTCTATGCTGTGTTTGCCGCGGCCTGGCTGGTGTGCTGGGGGCTGCCCACCTGCCGAGCGAACCTGCGCCTGTGGCTGGGGCTGCTTGCTCGCCTGGCGCTGACTGCAGCCATTGCCGGCCTGCTCTTCCTGCCCTGGTGGCTGCGCATGCAGGGCAGCGCTTTGGCCGGGCTGGTGGAGAGCGCCGTGGCGCAGGGCACGCCGTTGGAACGCGTGCTGGCCGATTACCAGCCCTGGCTTTATTTCTTTAACTACGTTTCGCGGCCGCTGGCCGCCCTGGCGCTGATCGGGCTGGTCTGGAGCCTGCTGCGCCGGGATTGGAGCGTGGCGGCGGTGGCTCTGTGGACGCTGGGGCTGGCCTCGCTGAAGGCGCTGGCGCTGCTGCGCATCCCCGGCGCAGACATGGTGCAGAACTTCGCCGTGCTCATCTCGCTGTACCTGCCGGCGGCGCTGCTGGGAGGCTATGCCCTGGGCCGGGCGGCGGAGGCGCTGGAACGCCTGAACCCCCGCCTGGGAGGCGCGGCCGCGGCGCTGCTGATCGTCGCCGCGGGGGCCTGGTTCGCCTGGCAGGGGCGCGCCATGGCGGCCCCGCACACCTACGCCCTGGTGACCCGCCCCGACCTGCGCGCCATGGTCTGGATTGAGCAGTCCGTGCCGGAAGAGGCCGTCTTCCTGGTGGAGGGCTTCAGCGTGCAGGGCTATACCGCCGTGGGCGCGGACGCGGGCTGGTGGATTCCGCTGCTGGCGGGGCGGGCCAACACGATGCCGCCGCAGTACGCCCTGATGAACGAGGTGCCTGCCGAGCCAGAGTACACGCGCCAGGTGGTGCAGTTGGTGAAAGATTTGGAAGCCACCTCGCTAACAGAGACGGAGGGCATCCAGGCGCTGTGTGAGATGGGCGTGACGCACATTTATATCGGCCAGCGGCAGGGGCTGGTGGGGGAGGGCGCCCGGCAGTTGTACGCGCTGGATGAGTTGCTCAACAGCCCGGTGCTGACGCTGCTCTACCGCCAGGATCGCGTGGCGGTGTTTGCCTTGGACGCGCAGGCCTGTGAAAATGGGCGCTGAGAGGATGGTGGGGATGTACAAAGTCGACAGGGAGTTGATCGGGCGTTTTATGGGGGCTGTGATGTTTTCCTGGATGTCGCTTCATCTCATTACCAGTTTGGCAGGGGCGCCTATTTCCTTAGGTGATATGCTCCTGCGCGGTTTGTTTGCAGCGTTGTGCCTGCTGGCAGCCTGGGGGTGGGCGCTACTTCCACTTGAGAAGAAAAGCCTGAAATGGTACTTGGTGTGGCTGGGATTGATGTTTCTTGCGGTGGCAGCGTGCTTGGCAGTGGAGGCCACCTGGGCAGCCTGCCTGGGGCTTGCCATTCTCGTCGGATATAGCCTTGAAGTCGATGTTGCCTGGACGGCAAAGGCTGGGCGGCTGGGCCGCTGGGTTGTCCACGGAGCATTGGCGCTGGTGAGTGCCTCCTCTTCGGTTTTATTGGTTCAGTCGGCTGAGCATTTTTCTGAAGAGGAGTTCTTTATCGCTTTGCAGGTATTAACGCTGGCGCTTGGCTGGTTGGCGCTGCTGGCGAGCTGGTATTACCTGCGGTTGTATCTACTGAAGCAGCCTACCAAGAGTCCGGTGTCAGGAGCGTCTTTCTGGAGCGGGGTGTGGATTGTTTTGGTTTTGTTTTTTGTTCGGATTGGTTTGCTTGATTACCAGGATAGTTCCTATACATGGGATTTTTCACGTTACCCAGGTATTTCTGTTTTGTCCCCCTTCCTATGCGGGGAAGCCCCGGCAGAGGCGCAGGCCTACGACGGCGAAGATGTTTTCGAGCGCATCCTGCGCCTGGTAGCGGATAATCCGAATAAATCCACGCCGGAATACGGCATGCTGGCCCTGGCGCGCAGCGACCTGGCATGGGCGCAGCGTTTCCGCAGCGCCCTGCTGGACGAAGCTGCACAGGGGCTGTACACCGAGGCGGCGCATACCGTCAAGTCGGTGCAGTACGATGCTGCCCTGCGCGCCTATTATTACACCCGCGTGCGCCAGGTTTTTCCAGGCCTGTTCAGCGCCGAGGAAAGTGCGCAACTGAGCCAGTGGTTTGCTGCCATCAACCGCCGCGCCTGGACGGTGGAGCCGGTGGACTGGATGTACGCCCTGGCCTTCGGCGAATGGCCGCGGGGTCCCTACGAGAACCAGGAGAGCGGCGCCGGGCTGCTGGCTGCGCTGGAGAGCGGCGGTCTGTCCGACCCGGCCCTCTCGGCGCGCAACCAGGCCTACCTGGCAGAGAACGTACGCGGCTGGGAAGAACGCTTCCGCAACACCGACGATGCCATCGTTTACCAGCCCATCTGGATGGTCAATGCCCTGCTGCAGGCCAATTACACGGACAGGCTGTACCAGGAGAACGCCCGTCTCTCGCTGGAATGGTTGCTGCTGCAATCCCTGCCGGACGGCGCCCGCCTGCGCTACAACCACGTCGGCGGGGTGTGGATGGCCCAGCCGGGCTATTGGGCGGCGGGCATGTTTGAAGACCCCGAGGGGCTGTGGCTGGCAGGGCGAGCGGTGGAGAACCTGGAAACGCAGGGCGGCGTGCTGTACGCCATGCCCGGCGTGGAGAGCGCCGTGCAGCTCAGCGGCGCCTCCCCAATCTGGGGCTCCTGCCTGATGTATGGCGATTCGGGGCTGCCCACGCAGGATGGCCCACTGGCGCCGGATAAGATCGTGCTGCGGGATGGCTGGGCGGCGGATGCGACCTACCTGCTGCTCAACCTGCGCTTCAGCGGCTGGCACCGCTACAAGGCCACCAACGATATCATCCTGCTGTACCAGAACGGCCCGCTGGTGGTGGAAAACACCCAGGGCGAGACCTTCGCCTGGCTGCCCGAGGGGCGCAGCCTGTTCCGCGATAAGCGCGTGCCGCGCGAGAACCTCAACGGCCTGATCATCGAGCGCCGCGGCCTGAGCGCCGTGCTGCAAACCCTGACCGGCATCGGCAGCCCCTGGGCGCAGGACCCGCCTTATTACGCCGAGGTGCTGCGCTTTGAGACGGGCGCAGAATACGATCTGTCCAGCACGCGCATCGAAGACTGGCACGGTTGGGATCATCTGCGCACCATCTACCTGTACCATGCTGGGCCGGTGGTCGTCTTCGACCAGGCGCGCGGCCCGCGGAGTGAAACGGCGGTCCTGGCCTGGCACCTGGCGGGCGAGGGCCAATTGGCGGATGACCGCCTGCTGCTGCGCGGCGGGGCCGACCCGGCGGTAGCCGTGCTGCTGCCGCTGGGCCAGGCGCAGACCCAGGTGGACTTCGCCGACCTGCCCGAGGTGGGTTGGGGGTTCCGGGTGGAATATGGCATCGAGCGGGGCGGCCTGCTGCAAACGGTGACGGTCTTTCTGACCGGCGAGTGGGTCGATGCGCAGGTCAGCCTGGTGCAAGATGGCACGCTGCTGCAGATCAGCCGGGAGGGGCAGGTGATCGAGATCCCGTTGAGCGAGGCATGGCGTGAATAAACCTCTGCGCGTGTGCTACTTCGGCACCTACCGGGCCAACTACAACCGCAACCAGATGATGATCGCCGGGCTGCGCCTGAACGGCGTGGAGGTGGTGGAGTGCCACGAGACGCTCTGGCACGGCATCGCCGACCGGGTGGAGACCACCACGGGCGGCTGGCGCAAGCCGGCCTTTTGGGGGCGGGTGATCGCGGCGTATGCCCGGCTGCTGTGGAAGTATCTGCATGTGGGCAAGTACGATGTGCTGATGGTGGGCTACCCGGGGCAGTTCGATGTCTTCCTGGCGCGGAAATTGGCCTGGCTGAGCGGCAAGCCCCTGGTGTGGGACGTGTTCATGTCGATCTACCTGGTGGCGCTGGAGCGTGGCCTGGATGCGTATAGCCAATTTGTGGTGAATATGCTGCGCCGCCTGGAGCGCCTGGCGCTGCACCTGCCCGACCGGCTGATCCAGGATACCGCCGAGTACGTGGATTGGCTGCACCAAATCCACGGCATCCCCGCGGAGCGCTTCCGCCTGGTGCCCACCGGCGCGGATGACCGCATCTACCAGCCCGCCGCCCAGCCGCCCTCCGCGGATGGCAGATTCCGTGTGCTGTATGCCGGCACCTTCATCCCCAACCACGGCGTGACCTATATGATCGAGGCCGCCCGCCTGCTGGCAGACGAACCGGCGATCCTGCTGGAGATGGTGGGGGACGGGCCTGAGCGTGAGCCGGCCCTGCGCCTGGCACAGCGGTATAATTTACCCAACGTCACTTTTACCGAGTGGCTGGAAAAAGAAGAACTGGCCCAGCGCCTGGCCCAGGCAGATGTTTGCCTGGGGGCCTTCGGCACCACGCCGCAGTCGCTGATGACGGTGCAGAACAAGATCTTCGAGTCCGCGGCCATGGGCAAGCCCATGATCAGCGGCGATTCGCCGGCGGTGCGGGCGGCCTTTGAGCCTGGGCAGGAGATCATCCTCTGCCCGCGAGAAGATGCCGCGGCGCTGGCGCAGGCCGTCCGCACTTTGTGGCAAGACCCGGCGCTGCGGGCGCAACTGGCGCAAAACAGTCACCGGCGTTTCAAAGAGCAGTACAGCCTGGAAAAGAACGGGGCGCGCTGTGCAGCCCATCTTAGGGAGGTTATCAAATGAAGATCCTTTTCCTGTTGACCCAAGATTTGGACAGCCCGGGCGGGGTGGGGCGTTATTTCCCCTGGGCGCGCGCCCTGGCGCAGCGCGGCCACCAGATCAGCATTGCCGCGCTGCATCCCAGTTTCGACACCCTGAATCAAAAAGATTTTGAACAAGACGGGGTGGCGGTGCATTACGTTGCCCAGATGCACGTGCGCAAACAGGGCAGCCGCAAAACCTACTATCCTGCCCATCAACTGCTGGCGATCAGCGCCCGCGCCGCCTGGAAATTGACCCAGGCGGCCCTGCGCATCCCCGCGGATGTGATCCAGGTGGGCAAGCCGCACCCGATGAACAGCGTGGCGGGCCTTTGGGCGCGCAGTCGACGCGGCACGCCGCTCTTTGTGGACTGCGACGATTACGAGATGGCCAACCTGCACTTTGGCGGGAGTTGGCAGCAGCGCGGTGTGCGCTTCTTTGAGAATTATGCCCCGCGCCACGCCGACCACGTCTCGGCGCACACGAGTTTTCTGCGCAACCGCCTGCTGGAGTTGGGTGTGCCGGAGGATCGCTTCACCTACCTGCCCAACGGGGCTGACCTGGCGCGCTTTTCTCAGGTGGACCCGGCGCAGGTGGAGCGCCTGCGCACCAGCCTGGGGTTGGAGGGCAAAGAGGTGGTGGCTTTTATCGGCACCCTGGGCTTTCCCAACCACCCGGTAGACCTGCTGTTGGAGGCTTTTCAGCGCGTGCATACCCTGCGCCCGCAGGCGGTACTGCTGATCGTGGGCGGCGGGGAGGAATATGACCGCTTGGTATTGCGCGTGCAAGAGATGGGCCTGGGCGGGGCGGTGATCTTCCGCGGGCGCGTGCCCGGAGCGCAGGTGCCGCCCTTGCTGCGCCTGGCGCATGTGCAGGCCGAGCCGGTGGTGGATAATCCCGTTGGGCGCAGTATGCTGCCCTTGAAGATGTTCGAATCCTGGGCCTCGGGCGTGCCTTTCGTCACCGGCGATGTGGGCGACCGGCGGCTGCTGATGGGTGAGCCTCCGGCCGGGGTGCTGGCGCGCCCCGGCGACGCCGAATCCCTGGCAGAGGCGATTTTGCAGGTCTTATCGAACCCGCGGTTGGTCTCCATGCTGCGCGCCCGCGGCCTGGAGCGGGCACAGGAATATTCCTGGGAGCGCCTGGTGGAACGCATGGAGGCGGCCTATCTCCAGGCTGTGGAAAAACGCCGTGACCGCCGCTCTTGACCTGACCCGCCGCAACCTGCTGCGCAATATTGCCACGCTGTTCTCTGGCTCGGTGGTAGCGCAGGGCATGACCGCCCTGGCGCTGCTGCTTACTGCCCGGCAGTTGGGTGCGGATGGTTACGGTCCCTACGCCGCCTGCATTGCCCTGGCGAGCATCGCGGCCATCCTCTTCAGCCTGGGGCTGGATATCTGGCTGCTGCGCGAGGGCGGGCGCTCGGCTCTGCCGCTGGCGGAACTGGCGGGCAGTGTGCTGGCGATCAAGGTGGCTTTTGGCCTGGGCTGGATGGCCCTGTTCTTTGTCCTGGCGCCGCTCTTGCAGCCCGATACCTACCCCGCCGGGCTGATGCGCTGGAGCTTGCTGGTGGTGTGGCTGGATGTGCTGCTGGCGACGGTGCTGACCTCGTTCAAGGCCGCCCTGCGCAGCCGCACCCCGGCGCTGCTGGAGGCGGGCGCAGACCTGATCTGGTTTTTGGCCACCCTGGCGCTGATCGGGCTGGGCCTGCGCCAACCCGAGCGTTACTTTCAGATCCGGGCGCTGGTCTCGGCCCCGGCGCTGCTGCTGGGGGTGTGGCTTTTGCGGCGGGCGGTGGGATTGCGTTTTTCTCTGTCCACTGCCCGGCTGGCCCTGCGCCAGTGCTTTCCCTTTGCCCTGGCGGATCTATTAGGCACCATCACCATGCGGGCTGACCTGGTGATCGTGGGCTGGGCGCTGGGCAAAACGGCGGCGGGGGTGTATTCCCCGGCGGTGGGGCTGGTGAACATGGTCTTCCTGGCGCCGATGGCGGTGCATACGGTGATGGTGCCGGTGCTGAGCAACCTGTACCGCAACCACCCGGCCCAGGCGCGCCGCTCTGCTGGGCGCACGGTGCTGCTGCTGACCGTGATGGGCGTGGCACTGACGGCGGCTTTTGCCGCGGTGGCCCCGCTGCTGGTGCGCATTTTGGGGCCGTCTTACCAGGGCTCCTTGGGCATCCTGCGCATCATCAGCCTGGTGCTTCTATTTAAAAGCCTATCCTTTGGCATGGCGGCGATCATCGTAGCCACCGACCAGCAGGCGCAGCGCACTGCGGTGCAGGCGGTGGCGGCGCTGGCCAATATTCTGCTCAACCTGCTGGTGGTTTCTCGCTGGGGGGTGCAGGGTGTGGCGGGGGTGTACGTGCTGACGGAGGTGATCCTGCTGGCTGGCTACACCTGGATCGCCTGGAGGAAGCGGTGAGCGAGAACATCCTGCTCATCAACGTGCATTCCTCGCGCAACGCCGGTGACGCCGCCCTGGTGCAGGTGACGCTGGAGCAATTGCAGCAGAACTTCCCCGGCTGCCGCCTCACCTTGAGCATGGACGATCCCTCCAGCCACCTGGGCAGCGAACCGACCACCGGCTCGATCTTTGCCTGGGTGCTCCAGCCTATGCCTGGCGGTGCAGCGCGTTGGAACCTGCCGCGCCTGGCCTGGCTGCTGCCGGGTTCGCTGCTGCCGGTGTGGAGCCAGCGCTTGCTGGGGCGGGCCTTTTACGGATTGACCCCCGCCAGCCTGCGCCCCATCCTGCAGGCCTACCTGGAGGCGGACCTGGTGATCAGCAAGCCGGGCGGTTTCCTCTATTCCTCGGGCAGCGGGCTGGTGCTGGCGCTGGCGGCCTACTCCCTGGCGCTGGCGCTGCTGGCAGGCAAGCCGGTTTACCTCTTCCCGCAATCGCTGGGGCCGCTGCACCGCCCCTGGGAAGGGCGCATGCTGCGCTGGGTGCTGGAGCGCATTCGGATTGTGATGCTGCGCGAGCCGGTCTCGCTGCGGCTGGCGCAGGCCATGGGGGTGCGCAACCCGCGCTGCCTGCTGGTGCCCGACCTGGCTTTTGCCATGCCCGCCGCCGGGCAGGAGGTCGGAGCCGAATGGCTGCGCAGCCAGGGCCTGGACCCGCAAGATGGCCGCCCGCGCCTGGGCATGACCATGGTCAACTGGGGCGCACAGAACCGCCGCTTTGGGCAGCAGCAGGCTTATGAGAGCGCCTGCGCCGCGGCGGCACGCTGGTTTGTGCAGCAATGCGGCGGGCAGGTGATCTTGTTCCCGCAGGTGTGGGGGCCGCTGGAAAGCCAGGATGACCGCATCCCTGCCCGGCGTGCCGCGGCGCAGTTGGCCGACCTGGGCGAGGCAGTGTTCGTGGTGGAGAACCCGCTGCCGCAAGAGCTGCTCAAGTCGGTCTACGGCTGGATGGATCTGTTCATCGGTACGCGCATGCACTCCAACATCTTTGCCCTGAGCCAGGGCGTGCCGGTGATCGCTATTGGCTACCTGCACAAGACCCAGGGCATTGCCGAGATGGCCGGGCTGGCGCAGTGGGTGCTGGAGATCGACCAGGTGGATGATGCTCTGCTGGTGGAACGGCTGGCGGCGCTGTGGGCCGAGCAGGAGGCCTGGCGGGCGCACATTGCCCGCGCCATCCCGCCGATGGTGGCGCAGGCCGCCCAGGTGGGGCGCATGGTGGGCGAAGATTACGCCTCCCTGCGCCGGGAGAAAATAATATGAGTGTGAATTTTGCGGGCGAAGCCCGCGAAATTCACACTCATATTGGGGTGATGCAACCCATGCGCGTGATGCAGATCGTGTTCAGCTTCGATGCGGAGGCGGTGGGAGGCGGCATCAGCCGCTTTGCCATCGCCCTCAGCCGCGCCCTGCCGCGGCCAGAGTTCGAGCCGGTGCTGTGCGCATTATGGGACCGCGGCACGCCGCAGGAGCAGCAGACGATGCAAGAATTACAGCAGGCTGGCATACAGGCTTTTGCCGCGGCCGCCTGGGATGAGCAGCGCCCCTACGCCGCCTTTGCCCGGGCATCCACCGGGCTGCGCCGGGCGCTGAGCCAGCAGCCGGTGGATCTGCTGCACAGCCATTCCGAGTTCAGCGATGTGGCGGCTGTGCTGCTTAAGGCCGAGCGGCGCACCCGGCACATCCTGCGCACCGTGCACAACGGGCGCGGTCTGGAGTGGCCTCGCCGCCCGCTGCGCCGCTTGCTGCTGACCAACCTGCTCTATCCCCTGGCCTTCGATGCCGAGATTGGCGTCAGTCAGCACGTCACCGCCACCCTGAACCGGCGCTGGCTGGCGCAGCGCTTGAAGCGGCCGGCGCTGTGCCTCTACAATGCTGTGGACCTGTCACGTTTTGGCGGAGTGTTGCCCAGCCGGGCGCAGACCCGTGCCGATCTGGGCCTCCCGCGGCAGGCCTACGTGGTCGGCACGGTAGGCCGCCTGGAACGCGAGAAGGGCTACGATGTGCTGCTGCAGGCGGCCGCGCAGGTGATGGCGCGCCGCCCGGAGGTCTATTTTGTCATTGTGGGCGATGGGAAAGAAGCGTCGCAGCTGCGCCAGCAGGCGCATGACCTGGGCATTGCCCGGCAGGTGGTCTTGACCGGCTCGCGCCCGGATGTGGAGGCGCTGCTGCAAGCCATGGACCTCTTCGCCTGCTCCTCGCGCTGGGAGGGACTTTCCACCGCGGTGATGGAGGCCATGGCCTGCGGTGTGCCACTGGTTGCCACAGATATCCCCGGTAACCGCGAGCTGCTGCGCGCCGGGCAGAGCGCCTGGATGCTCCCGCCGGAGGACCCCGGGGCGCTGGCGGAGGCCATCCTGGCGGCGCACAGCGATCCGGCACAGTGCCAGGCCTATGCCCGCCTGGCCCGCCTGGCTGTGCAGGCCTTTACCATCCAGGCGGTGGCGGACCAACATGCCGCCCTCTATCGGCGGCTTTGCGCCAGCCGTGCTTAAGTTCCGAAAACAAGGGTTGTGCTGGGGCGAAGCCCCAGCACAACCCTTGTTTTCGGTATTTCCCCTTCCCGCCCCGGGAAGGGGGCGGCGTTGGCGCAGCCAACGCCGGGGGTTAGGTTTTACGGATACGGCGTCGGCTGGGGGCCGGGCGGGGGATAGATACCCGAGGCGTCGGGCGTCCAAGTGGGCATCAACTGCGGCGGCTGGATGGTGGTGGTGATCTCGCCGAGATCGGTCACCACGTCGGCGGGCAAATTGAAGATGCGCGCCTTGCCGTTGGGTTGGGGGATGATCTCGTAGATGCCGGTCAGCTCGACATCGCCAACCACAAGCACGTACTCGGCGGCCTTGATGTTCGAGAAGACAAAATAGCCCTGCCCATCGGTATAGGCGTGAGGGCTGTGCAGGCTGTCCAGGATGAAGGCGCCGCCGCGGCCTTCGACGCCGCGCACCACCTCCGCCAGGCTGACAAGGATGCTTGCCATGGGCTTGCCATCCACATCCACAATTTGGCCGATGCCGGTTGCCAGGCCGGCCTGGGGCAGGGGCGGCGGGGTGGCGCTGGGTGCAGGGGTGGCGGCTTCAACATCCACCGGTGCATCGGTAGCTGCGTTGCAGGCGCTCAGGGCGAGTGCCAGGAGCAAGAGTACGATCAGGATTTTTTTGGTCATCAGGTTTCTCCAGAAAAGGTATCATGGCGAATGATAAGCGATTCTGCTCAGAAAAGCAATGAATAGCCCCGAAATTAGATGTTCACAAACTGGCTACGCCAGTTTGTGAACATCTAATTTCGGGAACACTTAAAAACTGGCCCATTAACCCTTAAGGGTTAATGGCAGGGCAGGCCGGAGGCTGGATGGCCCAGCAGTAACCCGCTTCGGCCAGCAGAAATCGCAAAAATAACCCGGAAGGGTTATTGCTGGAAAGGGGGGAGAGGCATAGAATATAGCTAACCTGTACAGCAGGCAAACCATTCTTTTCAAACCTTTGAAGGAGGATTCCAAATGAAAGCTCGCTTTTTGACCGTTTTTGCAATTGTGGCCATGCTCTTCTCGGCCTTCGGTGTTGGCACCGCCAGCGCCGGCGCGTACGAGACAGAGTTCACCACCGCGGTGACCTACATGAACGTAGGCGACGCCGCCACCACTGTCCTGGACCTGTATTTCTTCGCTGATCCAGCCGACATCAACCCCACCATGTACACCATTGTTGGCGGCGCAGCCCAGAATGCGGCTGGCTCGCTCAACATCGGTACCCTTGACGACACGGTTGTGGGTGATGGCTTCCAGGGCTCGGCTTACATGCAGTCCGATCAGCCCATGCTGGTGACGCTGGTGCAGCTGCCCCAGGGTTCCACCACGGTGAAGAACCGCGCCCTGTCCAATGGCTTCTCGGCTGGCGCCCCCACCGCCTTGATCGCCACCGTGATCAAGGGTCTCTACAACACCAACACCATCTTCTCGGTGCAGAACGCTGACTCCGAGGTCAACACCGTCACCATCACCCTCTATGACACCTCCGCCACCCAGCAGTACCAGACGGTGCAGGACATCGAGCCCGGTGCGGCATACTACGTCGACGCAGCTGCTGAAGCTGGCATCCCCGCTGGTTTCAACGGCTCGGCAGTCATCACGGCTGAGCGCGCTGGCGGCGCAGATGGCTCTATCGTCGCCAATGCCATGGAACTGGAATATGGCACCTCTGTCGGCCTGAAGGCCTTCGAAGGCGTCGCCTCCGGCGCAGCCCTGCTCTACATGCCCTCGGCGCTGTGCAACGTATTCGGCGGCACCAACACTGCCTTCGCCGTGCAGAACACCAGCCTGACCACCGCCACCGATGTGAAAGTGACCTACACGGACGATCTGGGTGTTTCCACCAATCAAACCAAAACCATTCAGCCCGGCGCTAAGGCTTCCTTTGTTGGCTGCGATGCCATGGGCCAGGGCCGCTATGGCTCGGCGATCATTGAGAGCACCGCCACCGACATCATTGCCATCGGCAAGGCTTACGGCGCCGGCATGACCACCGCCTTCTTGGGCGTGGCCATGGGCTATGACACCGTGGCTCTGCCTTACGTCCGCTATGCCACCACCGCCAACTACAATGTCGGCAACGGCCAGCGCACCTTCATCACCATCCAGAACGTGGGCGATACAACCATCATCGGTGATATCGTTGTCCAGTACGTTGGCCCGACTGGACTAGTGGAAGGCACGCACACCATCACCGCCGACCTGGCAGTGGGCGCTAAGGCGACCTCCAATGCCTCTATGACGGCTGAAGGTTTGACCGAGTTCGGCATCTATCCCGGCCCGATCTACGGCGGCGCGGCCATCATCACTGGCCCTGCTGGCTGTGAGCTGGCAGTGGTTGCCCGTGTGTCGAGCGTCTTTGGCACCGGCTTCGTCAGTGAAGACTACAACGGCCAGCCCGTTCCGTAACCCGAAGTAGTTTTGCAGCAATGACAACAGGGCACATCCTGAACCTTGTGTTCGGGATGTGTCTTGCCAGGAAGAAAGTAAAGTAAAATGAGTGTGAAGCGGGCAGCCGCCTTGCTTCACACTCATTTTTTATAGAATCAAAGAAGGTGTGTAGATGGCATCGATCAACAGTGTAATTTCTCTGATCCGCTTAGGCGGCATTCATCCTGGCCTGGCAGCCCTGGCCTGGAAATTGAAGCACACCCGGCGCACCTACCTGAGTTATGCCACGCTGCACAGCCTGGCGCGCAATTACATGCTGGTCAGGCGGCGGCACACGCAGCCCATTGAGGTGGCCGAGTTTGGCGTGGGCCGCGGCGGCAGCGCCTCTCTGCTGGCCTGGCTGGTGGATCATTACGGCGGCCGCTTGAGCCTCTACGATGTGTTTGGGCGCATCCCCGCGCCCACCGAGCAAGACGGCGCCCGTGCCCAGGATCGCTACCAGGTGATCTTGAACCAGGAGGGCCAGAATTATTACGGCAATATCCCCGACCTGCTGGATGTGGTGCTGAAAGACCTGCATGCCGTGTGTGACCCGGCCAAGATCGAGATTGTCCAGGGCAGGTACGAGGAAACCCTCACCCGCTTGAACGATCAGAGGGCCTTCAGCCAGGTGCACATTGACTGTGATTGGTACGAGAGCTCCATGGCGGTGTACCATTACTTGCGCGAGCGCCTGCGCCCGGGGGCGATCTTGCAGGTGGATGATTATTCCAATTGGGATGGCTCGAGCCGCGCCTTTCAGGATGCCGGCTGGCTGGCGCAATACCGCACCTGGGTGGTGGATGGCGCCCTGGTGATCGATACCGAGCGTTCTTGATTCAGGTTAAATGATTTGCAGCGGGNNCCCGCTGCAAATCATTTAACCTGAAAAATGCTACTTGACGATGATCGGGATCGACAGCGTCAGGATGGCCTGGTAGGCCAGGTGTTGGGCGCTGGGCTGCGCCCCCATCACCCCGCCCACCAGGTGCAGGCGAGTGCTGATCGAGACCAGGCCGAAATGCGCTCCAATGGGCTGCGGGGCGGCCTCGATCTGCTGCCAGGTATCGTTCTGGCTGAAGTAGAGCAGCCCGGCGCGGGTGTCGGGCTGGCCCAAACCGCCCAGCACATAGATGATATCGGCGATGGTGGTAACGCCCACGGCGTAGCGCGCCTCGGGCAGGGCAGCCGCCCGTGACCAGGGCCCCGCGGGCAGCTCTTCACTGGTGGGGGAGTAGACCTCGTTGGCGGTCAGGGCATCCGTTCCATCCCACCCGCCCAGCACATAGATGCGCCCGCTGGCGATGGCTGCCCCGGCAAAGGCGCGCCCGGTGGGCATGGGGCTGCGCTCGCGCCATTGATCCAGGCTGGGGTCATATTCGTACACGCTGGAGAGTACCTTCTGCCCGTCCCACCCGCCGAAGAGGTACAGGCTGCCTTCGTAAGCCGTCAGAGCATAGCCGCTGATGGCGATAGGCAGGGGGGAGCGCTGGCTCCAGGTGTTTTGGCTGAGATCGTACACTTCCAATGCCGGGCTCATTGCGCCGGAGGCCAGCCGCCCGCCGGGGACGAAGATCTCGCCGCCGATGACCACCGCCGCAACATCGGCAACTGCCAGGGGCTTATCGGGCAGGGCTGCCCATTGGCCTGTCTCCACGTCGAAATATTCCGCTGTTCCGCTCACTCCCTGGGGAGTCTGTCCGCCGATGGCGTAGATGCGGTTCTCGAAGGCTGCCAGGGCCAGCCCGCTGCGCGGGGTGGGCAGGTCAGCCTGCAATTCCCACTGCGGCAGGATGGACCCAATGATCGGCGGTGTGGTGGGTGTGGGGCTGCTCTGGCTACTGCCTGGTTGCAGCAGGGCGATCAGCGCCGTGCTGGCCAGCAGCAGCAGCGCAGCCGCCAGCGCCCAGATCTGCCAGCGCGGGCGCGGTGCGGGGGTGGGCAGACTCTCGGCGCGCTCCGGGGCGGCCGCAGCGGGGCTTTCCTCCGCCTCCGTGGGGATCTGCGCCGGTGCGCCTTGCACCAGCCTGATGCGCACCGCGTACATAGCCGCCTCAGTGCGCGAGGTCGCGCCGATCTTGTTGAAGATGTTGCGCAGGTGTACCTTGACAGTGTTGGAACTGATGAACAACTGCTGGGCGATCTCTTTGTTGCTCGCGCCGGTGGCAACCAGGCGCAAGATGTCCAGCTCGCGTTCGCTCAGTTCGTTGGCTTCGGGGTGGTTCATACGGAGCAAATTATATCATTTATCGTCGCCCCCCTGCCCCGCCCCTCAAGTGGCGGGGGAACAGACCCCCGCCCCGCAATGCGGGGAGGGGCGCCAGCAAAGTGGTAAAATGGAGATGTTTGAGATGGTAGAGATTGGGATGTCACCTGGCGTAAAGTGCAGTTCATCTGTAGTACATCCAATCAAGCCGGCGCCGCTGCTGCCAGCGAATCATGTGACCATCTGGAGGAGGAAATGCCATGTCTGAAAACCCCAACAAAGAAGCGCAAGTGACAACCCCCCGCCGCCTTTCCGAGGATTGGCTGGCTGTCCTGATTGCCGCAGTGATCATTTTTCTCTCGGTGATCGGCATCTTGGGCGAGAATGGCATCCACATCACCTTCTAGCGCACCACTTGAGGAGCAAGTCCCATGTCTCTTGAAAAATCTTCCACAAAAAGCGACGTGATCAAAAAGGGCTCGCCACCGCCTAAAAACCGCGCTCTGAGTATCCTCCTGGGACTGGCGATCACCCTGCTGTTGGCAATTGCGGCCTGGTGGGTGACCAAGCAGGTGTACGGCGTGAAAGATCTTGCCCTGGGCATTCCAGGTAAGGTATTGGAGTACCCGCTCTGGGCAGCCATCTTGGGTCTGTTGGGTAATGCTGTGCTGAAGGTGCTCAAACTGCATGATTACGTGCGCCCGGGCATCCGCACCGAGTTGTTCCTGAAGGTGGGCCTGGTGCTGCTGGGCGCGGGTATCAACCTGACCCTGCTGGGGACTGCCGCCCTGGGAGCTACGCTCCAGGGATTGATCATGATCACCGGCGTATTTTTCTTCAGTTATTGGCTGGCGGGTAAGTTCGGCCTGGATGATAAACTGCGCGCGGTGATGTCGACGGCGATCTCGGTGTGTGGCGTTTCCGCGGCCATCGCCGCGGCTGGCTCGGTGATGGCCAAGAAGGAACAGGTCACTTACGTGACCACGCTGGTGATCATTGTGGCGCTGCCCATGATGGTGCTGGCACCCATCCTGGCCTCGGCGATGAACCTGCCCGATGCGGTGGCAGGGGCCTGGTTTGGCGGCAACATTGATACCACTGCGGCGGTAATTGGTGCGGGCACCATCTACAGCGAGCAGGCCCAGAAAGTGGCCTCCATTGTCAAGAACACCCAAAACGCCCTGATCGGCGTGGTGGCTTTTCTGCTGGCCTTGTATTTCTCTACCAAGGATGAAGCGCACAAGGACACCCGTCCCAGCGTCCGCATCATCTGGGACCGCTTCCCTAAATTTGTGTTGGGCTTTGTGATCGCCTCGGTGGTGTACTCGCTGGGCTGGATAGACGGCGGCAAAGGCACGGCGATCGACGCGATCAAGAACTGGGCCTTTACCCTGGCCTTTGTTTCCATGGGTCTGGAACTCTCCATCAGCGAGTTCAAGCGCATGGGCTGGCGTCCGGTGGCGGTCTTTTTGATTGTAACTGTTTTCAATACGCTGCTGGCCCTGGGTGTGGCGTACGTAATCTTCCAGTATTTGCTGCCCATTTAGCCGCAGCAAGCATTCCGTTTACTGGCCAGAGAAGGATGGTCAGTGGTTGATGTTTTTTATGATCATGACGATGAAGCGAGCCTGGATAATCGGAAAATGGATTGCGGCTGCGGCTGTGCTGCTGGCGATTGGCGCCTTCGCCGGGCCGCGACTGTTAGGCTTATCCTATCAGGTGCGGGGTGGTTCACTTTTGGACCAGGTCACACATGCTGGCGAGGGGGAGGGGGTGCTTTTTGCCTGCATGCAAGAACCTGTTATCAACCCTGAGCAGGCGGGGCAACTGGAACGTGTGGTGAGTGATCTGGAAAAGGCGGTGAAGCTGGACGCCAGCCTGGCGCAAGCACATCTGCTGTTGGGTAGGGCAGGGTGCCTGGTGGGTGATTACCAGGCGGCGGTCGCCTCTTTCCAGGAATATACCCGCTTGCGCCCCCAAAATCCGTTGGGACACCTTGAGCTGGCTTTTGCTTATGCCGCGGCGCATGATCCAACCGAAAGCCCCTACGCACTGCTGGCGCAAGCGCCGGGAAGTCTGGCGGCATGGAAGCTGCCTGAGCGGATGGCCCTGGCGGTAGCCGAATGGCAGGCAGGCGGATCCGGTGCGGCAGTGTTTCGCGCCCAGGGTGATCGGGCTGTTCAAGCCGATGAGGATGCGGCCGCATTGGCCTGGTATGAATATGCCTTATGGGTGCAGATTGATGCTGCGGATACCTGGCTGGCAGTTGGCAATGTGAAGCAGGCCTCTGGCGAGGCAGCCCAGGCCTTGCAGGCTTACCGCCTGGCCTGGAATTGTGACGCGGCGCTGGCAACCGAAACCTATGCAGCCGCTTTAGAAGAGCAGGGCAGCCTACCGGAGGCTGAGGAGGTGCTGAGGCAGGCTCTGGAAACCCAGCCCCAGGCGGCGGAACGTTTGTTGTGGTGGACCCGGCTGGGACGCCTGATGGCGGAGCAGGAGCGTTGGGTTGATGCGCAGGAGGGGTATCGCAGTGCGCTTGCGGAGTATCCTGCCGAGTCCAGGTTTTTTATTGGCCTGGGGTGGGCCCTGTACGAGGGTGAGCAGGGCGCACAAGCGGCTCTGGACGCTTTCGAGCAGGCAACCCTGCTCGCTCCAAACTCAGCGGAGGGGTATTATGCCGCGGGCCTGCTGTTGGTGCAAGAGGGGCGTTATGCCGAAGCGGCGGATGATTATGCGGAGGCTGTGGCCCGTGCGCCGGGCGAGAAATGGTACCGCCTGGTGAGGGCAAATGCTTTACGCAGCGCCGGCAACTTGCCTGAGGCGCTGGCAGTTTATGAGGAAACGGTGGGGCTCTTTCCGGGATACGCACAGGCATATTATGATATGGCCTGGGCCTATCACCTGGCCGGCAACCCGGCGCAAGCGCAGGCAGCCATCCAGCAAGCGTTGAGCTTGATGGCGCGGCCAGACGCCTGGTATTATATGCGCGCAGGTGGAATTTTCGAGGCGGCGGGCGAAATCGATGCCGCTGTTGCGTATTACCAGCAAGCGCTGGCGATTGACGCCAGCATCAATGCGGCACAGCAGGCGCTGGAGCGCCTTAACCAACCCTGAGTGGATGGAGAACAAGATATTGATGGAACAATCACAGAATTTGATCTGCCTGGCAGTTATTCCCGCGCGACAAAATTCGAAGCGGATTCCCCGCAAGAATATCCGCTTGTTCGGTGGTAAACCTTTAATCGCCTATACGATTGAAGCAGCCCTGCAAAGCGGGATATTTGAACAGGTGGTGGTAAGCACCGATAGCGAAGAGATTGCAGATATCGCGGCCCGTTATGGCGCGGAGACGCCTTTTCTGCGTTCCGCAGAGCTTGCTGATGATATTACGCCTGTCTCGGCTGTTACTTTGGATGCGTTGGAAAAGCTTGACCCAGGCAACCAGCGCTACACGTGTGTGGCCCAATTGATGGCGAATTGCCCGTTACGCAACGCCAACGATATTCGCGACAGCTACCGGCAATTTGTGGAATGCGGGGCGCAAACACAACTCTCTGTCACGCGCTTTCATTGGCTCAATCCGTGGTGGGCGATGCAGCGAGATGAACAATATCGCATTAAGCCGTTATTTTCGGAGCAGATCAAGATGCGCAGCCAGGATTTGCCGGCTCTATTTTGTCCTACAGGGGCGATCTGGTGGGCCTGGGCGGATGTTCTGCGGCGTGAGCGCACATTTTACGCCCCAGATCGAGCGGGCTGGGAAATTCCCTGGCAGCGAGCCATTGATATCGATACAGAAGAAGATTGGCAGCTAGCCGAACAGATGTTGCCTGATTTGCCGGGCAATGGGTGAGGCGGGCAGCATATGAGCAGGCTGGCACTCTATACGACCATTTACCCGGGTGTTGAGAGATTCCTTGCCGATTGGTACGGCTCTGTTCTTGAACAGAGCGATCAGGATTTTGACCTGATCATCGGCCTGGACAACCTGGATATCTCGGCAGTGATCGATGCACTGGGGAGCGAGCCATGCGCCACCTGGGTGCCGGCGGCGCCCGGGGCTTCGCTGGCGCAGGTGCGCCAAAATGCTTTTGAGAGGATTGTGTGCGGCTATCAGGAAGTTGTGTTTGTAGATAGCGATGATATCCTGATGCCGCAGCGAGTGGCGGCGGCGCGCAAGATGCTGGAAACGGTGGATGTCGTGGCCAGTTCTATGTCGTTGGTAGATGAGAGTGGCCGCGGGTTGGGCGTAACTTTCTGTATGCCAGAAAGGGATGAGCCAGACAAGTGGCTGCTGCACGGCAATGTGTTTGGGCTGTCGAATACGGCATACCGGGTAACCACGCTGGAGCGCTGCCTGCCGGTGCCAGATGAGTGTGTTCTGGTGGATTGGTACCTGGCTACGCGGGCCTGGCTGGCAGGGGCGAGGCTGGGCTTCGATTTGTCCGTGCAGATGGCTTATCGCCAGCATGGGCAGAATATGGCCAGCCCACTGCCACCCTTCACCTCGGCTAAGATCCTGACGGCGACACGTTATGTGCGTTTGCATTACGCCCTGGTGCTCAAATCGCTCCAGCCCACTGACCAGCGCCAGGCTGATTTCGAGAAAGTGTATGAGCGTATCGGTGAGTTTTACGGTAAAATTCATTCTCGCGTTGATGTGCTCGAGGATTATACAGCCGCCTTGAATCAATTGCCGGGACAATCTGTGTGGTGGGCCTGCGTGGCTCACCCTGCGTTGGAGGAGTTATGGAGAAAATAAATTTGGGTGGACATTTGGTTGGTCCAGGTGAGCCGCCCTATGTGATTGCTGAGATTGGGTCCAACCATAATGGCGATATGCAATTGTGCCGCAAGATGATTGACGTTGCCAAACAATGTGGGGCAGATGCGGTTAAATTCCAATCCTGGTCGAAGCAGTCTTTGATCTCAAAGACTGAGTATGCTCGCAATACGGAATATGCCGATAAAAAACGCCATTTTGGCTCGCTGGAAGCGATGGTTGAACGCTATCAATTTACCGTTCAGCAGCACGCTGAGGTTAACGAATATTGCCATTCGATTGGCATCCATTTCCTATCCAGCTCTTTTGCTCCTGCCGAAGTGGATTTGCTGGATGAGCTGGATGTGCCGGCTTTTAAGATCGCTTCGATGGATATCAACCACCTGCCGCTGCTTGAATATACGGCCTCCAAGGGCAGGCCGGTACTTCTTTCGACCGGAATGGCAACTTTGGGCGAGATTGAGCAGGCGGTGGATGTATTGCAGCGCCATGGTTCAGGGCCGGTGGTGCTGCTGCACTGCGTTTCGATATACCCGCCGCCGTATGAGATCATCAACCTGCGCAATATCCCGATGCTGATGCAGGCATTTGATTTGCCGGTTGGTTTTAGTGACCATACTTTTGGCACAACCATTCCGTTGGCAGCCGTGGCGATGGGCGCCAGCATCATTGAGAAGCACTTTACCCTGGATAAAGAGATGGACGGCTGGGATCACGCAATCTCAGCAGACCCGCACGAATTGGAAGTGATCGTCCGCGAGGGGCGAAACGTGCAAATGGCTTTGGGGAGCAGTGTGCGCGTGGTGGCCCCGGTGGAAATGGAGAAGCGCAAAAAGTTCCGCCGCCGTGTGGTGGTGCGCCGTGAGATGCATCAAGGCGAGACCCTTACGATGGCAGATTTGGATTTCAAACGCCCTGGCACTGGCATCCATCCTACAGAGGTGGCGTATGTGGTTGGCCGCAAGCTGGCTCGTGATGTTGACGAGGATCACGAGTTGGACTGGCCCGATCTGGTTGGATAGGAGATGTGGCTTTGGCAATACCGCTGATCGGTTTAGGGGCAGGCGGGCACGCGCGTGTTGTTCTGGATGTGCTCGGTTTTCTGCCCCAGTATGAAGTTAAGGGTTTGCTGGACCCTAACCCGGCTTTAGCAGGCCAAACCTGGCAGGGCATCCCAATTTTGGGCGGCGATGACTTGCTGCCAGTGTTGAAAGCCCAGGGCATTGGGCATTTTTTTGTTGGCGTGGGCAGCGTGGCAGATCTGCGGCCGCGCCGGAAGCTGTATGAGATGGCCTGCACAGCAGGACTAGAGCCGGCCATGATCGTTCATCCCGGTGCATACGTTTCGGCGGCGGCAGTTGTGGGCAGGGGCGCCACGGTGATGGTCAGAACGGTGATCAACAGTGGGGCATGCCTGGGCGAGAATGTGATTGTAAACACCAGTGCCACGATTGAGCATGATTGCTCCATCGGGGCGCATGCCCATATTGCAACCGGGGCTGTCCTGGCGGGTGGCGTGACGGTAGGAGAAGGCACGCATGTAGGGGTGGGGGCAGTCGTCAGGCAGGGTATTTGCATCGGCGCAGGCTGTGTGGTTGGCGCTGGAGCGGTGGTTGTTAAAGATGTGGCGGATGGCATGGTTGTGGTGGGCAATCCAGCCCATCCTTTGGTAAAAAATACACTGGTCTCCTGATCGTTTTGTTGGCATGGCGCGATCGTGTGAAACCAGCAAACAATCAGCAGAGATAGAAAGTTTAACAGGATGCTCACAACAGCCCTTATACTGACTGCCGGTTACGGAAAACGCATGAACTCTGCCAAAAGTAAGGTTTTACATGAAATTGGCGGAGTACCCATGCTTGTTTATGTTTATAACGCCGTGGCAACACTGACCCATGGTAAACCAGTGGTAGTGGTAGGTTCGAACATCCACGAAATTAGAAATATCCTGGGCGATAAAGTCAATTACGTTATTCAAGATGAACCACTGGGCACGGGTCACGCGGCGATGGTCGCGGTGGATCTGTTAAGGGGTTCATCGGATCAGTTGGTGTTGATGTATGGCGATATGCCATTTATCCAAAAGCAAACGGTGGAAAAACTCATTCGTTATCGAGAGCAAACCGGCGCTGCAATTGCAATGGTATCCATGCTGGGTTCTCCAGACTCGACTTTTGGCCGGGTCATCAGGGATGAGCAGGGAACGGTCGCAGAAGTTATCGAATGGGCAGATGCAAAGCAAAGAGAAAACGCCAGCGAACTGCTTTCGATTCGAGAACTAAATGCTGGCTTGTACTGTTTCGATACGGTATGGTTCTGTGAAAATGTGAGCAGCATCATACCCAGACCTTCGCGTGATTGCGACGAGTATTATCTGACCGATATATTTCGTATCGCAAAAGATCAAGGAAGATTAGTTGTCGCCATGCAGGCAGAGGATAACAACGAATTTTTCGGTATCAGCACAAAGGCTGACCTGGATATAGCCGAAGCCATCTTCAAACAGATGCCGGTCAACCATGCGGATTTCAAGGCACCGGTTGACTGGAAGATATAGAAAGCAATGATCAGGTAAGATTATGGTACAAGCAAGAGATATTGAAGATCGCCTAAAAAAGGTGGTTATTTCCCCTGAGCTTTCCATCGCAGATGCCATCCCGGTGCTGGACCGGGCCGGGTGGGGCGTGCTGCTGTTGTGTGATGCTCAGCGTAAGCTGCTTGGCGTGGTCACCGATGGAGATGTCCGGCGGGCAGTCATGCGAGGCATATCATTCGATCAGCCCTGTTTGAGTATTGCCAGCACCCAACCCATTGTGGCGTATGCCAAGGCGAGCGCCGAAATGCCAGGCGCAGCCCCAGCGATCTCCGCGGCAGATGCCTTGCAGATCATGGATCATTCGCACAGCTTTCTGGTCAATCAATTGCCGGTGGTGGATGAGCAAGGCCAGGTGGTGGATTTGATCATGCGCAGTGACCTGGTTGCCCAAAGCGATCTGGGTGTTTCGGCGGTGATCATGGCGGGCGGCTTTGGGAAACGGCTGCAGCCATTAACAGAAGATTTGCCCAAGCCTATGTTGCCTGTAGGCGACCGGCCTCTGATGGAGCGCATGATTGAGCATCTCAGGCAGTCAGGCATCCAGCAGGTGAATATCACCACGCATTATCTGTCCGAAAAGATCGCAGAGCATTTTGGTGATGGTGACGCCTGGGGGGTGAAGATCAACTATGTGACCGAGGATCGCCCTCTGGGAACCGCAGGGGCGCTGAATTTGCTCCCCAACCCAGACCAGCCGCTGTTGGTGGTCAATGGGGATATCTTAACAAATCTAGATTTTCGCGCCCTTATGGCCTACCATCAGAAAAATGGCGCCGATCTGACTGTGGCGGTGCGCCAATACAGTTTGCAGGTTCCTTATGGCGTTTTGGAGTGCGAGGGGGTGCGCGTGCTGCAGGTGCGTGAGAAGCCGCGCTACACCTTTTTGGTGAATGCGGGGGTGTATTTGCTGCAGCCAGCGGTGTTGGCTTATATCCCAAGCGGGCAGCGCTTCGACATGACGGACCTCATCGAGAGCTTGATCCAGGCGGGTCGATTGGTGTGCAACTTCCCCATTGTGGAGTATTGGTTAGATATTGGCCAACTGGAAGATTATCAGCAGGCAAAAAAGGATATGGAGAGCGGGAGGCTTGGCTCATGAATTGGAACGGTAAGCGGGTGCTGGTGACAGGGGCAGGCGGCTTCATTGGCAGCCATCTGGCAGAGCAGTTGGTGCGTTTGGGGGCAACGCTCACTGCCATGGTGCATTACAATGCTCAGGGCACGTGGGGCTGGCTGGACCATTCGCCGCTGCGAACAGAAATGCAGGTGGCCGCGGGCGATCTGTGCGACCGGGATAGTGTGCGGGCGGCGATGCAGGGTGCGGAAGTTGTATTTCACCTGGGAGCCTTAATTGCGATCCCCTATTCCTACCAGGCTCCTGTATCGTATGTGCATACCAATGTAGAGGGCACGCTGAATATTTTACAGGCCGGGCGCGAGCTGGGTGTGGAGCGCATCGTGCACACCTCCACCAGTGAGGTGTATGGCACGGCGCGCTATGTGCCGATCAATGAGGCCCACCCTTTGCAAGGCCAATCGCCTTATTCGGCGAGCAAGATTGGCGCAGATAAGCTGGCAGAGGCGTTTTCGCTCTCTTTTGGCGTGCCCGTAGTGACTGTGCGCCCGTTCAACACATTCGGCCCACGCCAATCGGCCCGAGCGGTGATCCCCACGATCATCACCCAATGCCTGGCGGGGCAGTCGGTTCGCCTGGGGAACCTGACCCCCACACGCGACCTGAACTATGTTTCAAACACGGTGGACGGCTTTGTGCTGGCCGCTTCGACGCCAGAGGCCTTAGGCAAAACGATCAATTTGGGCTCGGGGCGTGAGATCAGCATTGGCGATCTGGCTGAATTGATCATCCGGCTGGTAGGCCAACCGGTAGAGATCGTCAGCGAGCAAGAGCGCCTGCGCCCAGAAAATAGCGAGGTGGAGCGATTGTTGGCCGACCCCGGCCTGGCCCATCAGGTGCTGCATTGGGAGCCAAAGGTCAGCCTGGAAGAAGGCTTGGCCACTACGATTGAATGGATCAAGCAAAACCTGGAAAAATATCGCCCCGGTGTTTACACGGTTTGAAGCGAGTGAGGCAAACAAAATATGTTTAGATCGAGGGAACCAGGCGCCGTAGCCGGCGCAGGCATGATCAGCTTATGCTCGCCCGAAGTGCGTGGCAATGAATGGCAGTATATTAAAGATTGCCTGGATACTGGCTGGGTATCTTCTGTGGGGGCATACGTGGAACGCTTTGAGCGCCAACTTGCCGATTACGTTGGCCAGGGAGACAGCCGGAGCTGGCATGGCATTGCGACGGTGAACGGCACGGCTGCACTGCACATCGCCCTGCTGGTGGCAGGCGTGCAGCCCGATGATGAGGTGTTGGTGTCGGATTTGACGTTTATAGCTCCGGCGAATGCCATCCGCTACGCGGGGGCCTGGCCTGTATTTATCGACACTGAGCCCGATTATTGGCAAATGGATCCCGCCAGGGCGGTGGACTTTTTGGATAACGGGTGCCGTTGGGCCAACGGGGAGCTGCGCAATAAAACGACCGGCCGGCGGGTGAGTGCACTGCTGCCCGTGCATATCCTGGGGCACCCGGTGGATATGGCGCCGCTTTTAGATGCTGCCCGCCGCTATCGCCTGGCTGTGATTGAAGACGCCACCGAAAGCCTGGGGGCGCGCTATCAGGGACATCCCGTGGGGCAGTTGGGCGATATTGCTTGCTTTAGCTTTAACGGGAATAAGTTAATTACCACCGGGGGAGGGGGCATGATTGTGACGGCCGAGCAGGCCTGGGCGCGCAAAGCCAGGTACCTGACCACTCAGGCTAAAGATGATCCACTGGAGTACATCCACAATGAGAGCGGCTATAACTACCGCCTGACGAATGTGCAGGCGGCGATGGGGTGCGCACAATTTGAGCAGTTGGATGCGTTTATCGAAACCAAGCTCCGCATCGCCCAATCGTATCGCAGCGCTTTTGAAAAGTTACCGGGCATTCAAGTGATGGGTGAGGCGCCCTGGGCGCACAGTGTGTTCTGGCTTTTTACAATCTTGGTGAACGCGGCTGAGTTTGGCATGGATAGCAGGCAGCTCTTAAGGAGATTTGAGCAGGAGGGGATCCAGACCCGCCCGCTCTGGCAGCCCATGCACCTCAGCCCGGCATTTGATAGCCAGAAGCACTTGCCTTGCAGCATCGCGGAACGGCTCAATCGAGATGGCCTTAGCCTGCCTTGTTCGGTAGGCCTGACCAAGGCGCAACAACAGAAGGTAGTGGATGTTTTATATCGATGTGCTCAAAAAAGCCTTACAGCTTGATCTTTGGGATTTGCATTACCTGTATTCCAAGCCAAAGACGCTGGAGCGGCTGCTGCTGGCTGATTCATCTGGTTTGCCACGACGAGGCCTGCTCTTACGCATAGGGGTTTACTTTGGGCACTTGCTAAGCTGTCTGAATCCGCGCCATTGGCTCAGTCAGAGCCGGGTGCCGGCGGGCGTCATCGTGCTGTTTGCCAAAACGAACAACCAGCGTGAAAGTTTAAAACCAATCCAAAGCGGCTTGCCGGGAGCCTACCTGGTGGGCTCACATGGGGATTATTCGCTCGATTGGACCTTCTTGCTGGCCCACCTTTTTTCACTGCCGTTTTTTCCTTACACTTGGGTTTTATTCTTCCGTTCCACCGGGATTGTCCGCCGGGCTTTCCACTACATTTTTGACCAATACTGGCTGATTCCTGGGTTCTATATTGCGGTGCGATGGTGGTTTCACCGGCGAAAACCGCGTGCCCTGGTGCTTTCGAATGACCATATTTGGGAATGCCGAGTGATGATCCTGGCTGCCAGGGATGAAGGTGTGCCAACGGTTTATCTTCAGCACGCCTCGATCACAGATGAGTTTCCACCGCTGAGCATGGATGTGGCTTTGCTGCATGGGCAGGATGCGCTGAGCGTATATGAAAAGGCTGGCCCTGCCCAAACGCAGGTGTTTTTGTTGGGGATGCCCAGATTTGACGCTTTTGCCGGCTATCGCAATCCCCGCTCTGGCGTGGGGGGGGTGGGGGTTTGCTGTAACCTGTTTGACCCGATGGAACGGGTGGCGCAGTTGTGCCAAACGATCCGGGCCGCTGAGCCGAAGTGCAGGTTGGTGCTGCGCCCTCATCCCCAAGACAGGCGGAAATCGGATTGGCTGGAGATTGCGCAGCAGTGCCAGGCGGAGTTTTCGGATTCTTCACAAGAAAACGCCTTCGATTTTTTGCAGAAGGTAGATGTGCTGTTCTCGGGCAATTCAAATATTCACCTGGAAGCAGCCTTAATGGATGTGTACCCGATCTATTTCGATTATGCCTGCGATGCCCGATTGGAAAAGTACAGCTTTTTGGAAAGTGGCTTGTGTGAGTACTTATCGGACCTGGACGCCGTTCCTGGGCGGTTGAAAGAATTGGCGGCTCACAGGCCGCCGGTGCGCCACCGGGCACGGAGATACTGCGCTACGGCAGATACAGAGTATGAAGGCCGGTCTGCGGAATTGGCTTGCCATTTGATTGAAGAGCTTGCCAGGCAGGGCCAGATCAACCTGGATGATTGGCAGCGAGTTTCTGGCTCTGCTTTAGAGGCTTATGAACTGCCTGGACAGACAGCCGAGGAGCAGGCATGAAAACTGTCCGCCGGTTGGCAACAAACCCGTACCTGCTTTTCACAGCCAGCCGATATATCAGTTACGCTATGCAGTTCTTGCGCGGTATGCTGGTTGCAAAAGTGTTAGGCCCTTATTTTTTTGGCATTTGGGGATTCTTGACCCTGGTTCAGCAGTACCTTTCTTACACGAACTTTGGTTTGCAGTATGCCGTGCTGGTGGATTTGAGCACAGATTCAGGGGGCGACACACGCCGGCAGGAACGCTCGGTGAGCGTGGCGCTGATGCTGACGCTGGGGAGCGCGGCAGCGCTTATTCTGTTGGGGTTGGGGGTGCAGGTTTTTGGGATCAAGTTGTTTGAGAAATTTGAATTCTCGCAATATGTGCTGTTGGTGGTGGCATATACTGGATTAGCTCACTTGCAGCATGTGTTGACGAATATCTACCGGGTTTATAAAAAGCTGCTGCAGATTGCCATCAGCGAGCTGCTGAATGCAGTCATTCTGCTGGCTGTGGTTTTTGTATTTGAAGATGAAGCGCTGGTATGGGCGTTATTGGGCTCGATGGTGGTGGCGGCACTGGCAAGCATCTCTCTATACCTGGTGCGCATACCCTTTAAACTTCGCCTGGAGTTTGATTTTTCTTTGGCACGGCGCCTGCTGGCAAGTGGCGTGCCATTGCTTGTATATAACGTTAGTTATTACCTGATTATGGTGGCCGCGCGCACGGTGTTAGCGGCTTTTTATTCCATCGAAGAAATGGGGTACTACTCGCTGGCTAGCTCGCTGACAACCGCCACGCTGCTGGGCTTGCAATCGGCGGCTTGGTTGGTGATGCCCGATGTGTTTTCTCGCACGCACCAGGGGGTGAAGGATGAAGATGCGCTGAAAACTGTTTCCAAAGTTAATGGTTTGTACAGCACGGCAGTGTTTCTGGTGGTGTTCACTGTGATTTTGCTGATGCCAGTTTTGTTCCTATACCTGCCTCATTTTCGTCCGGCCGGGCAAACCATCACCGTTTTATTGTTGGCCCAGGGTGTGCTTTCGGTTTCTTTTGGGTACAATGCCCTGGCAATTGCCCGCCGCAAGCACAACCATGTGGCAATGATCAGTTTGCTGGCAGTGTTAATTGTGCTCAGTGGCAGCCTGGCGGCCGCCTGGTTGAAGTTGAGTTTTGAATGGATCGCCTTTGCTGTGCTGTTGGGCGCGCTGGTGTATACACTCTTACAATCCCGCCTGGGAGCGCGTCTTATTGGGGGCGAAGATGGAGGGCGCAGCAGCCTGGCAGAAGTGCTGCCGGTGGGCAGCTTGCTGGCAGTGGGTTGTTTTCTGGCAGGATACTTATTCGACGTTCCGCTGATCGCCGGTTTGATTGGCATGCTGGTGTACTGCGTTACATCCTGGAAGCGGCTTCGCACCATCTGGGACTTTGCCAAGGGTAAACTGGCATCATGAAGTGAAATAGTCCATCAGCCCGAATTTGATCCTGCTTTTCTTTTTGTCTTCACATAATTGAGAAAATTGCCTGGCTTGACCATTTCCCATTGTCGAGAGTAGATATACTTTTTCAGACTCTGGTCATAGAAATTCTGTCTGGTGATCAGGGCAGACAAGTATCCGGTGTACATGGCGATGCCCGAAACGAGGTAGGGTTTTTCGTCCCACATGGCCCGGATGGAACGCGCCAGGAAGTAAATTGGATGGTAACCGGCAGTGTAATAATGAAAACCCGAGTCAAAACGGCGGGCCAGGGGATTTTTTTGGGCGGCATCGATGGCGCGATGGTGCACCACGGGAATGTGCGAGAAACTTCTGGTCACCCAGCCGTGCATCTGTGCGGTGTACACATCAATTGCATCCCAATGCCGCCTTGGCGCCAGATGGACGATATCTTCCCAACATGTCCGCCGATACATGCGGTTCATGCCCAATGGTTGGTGCGGTGGTGTCCACTCCAGTGGCTGTTCGCCTTCACTTGCAGGTAAGAAACTGACGCCCGATGCCATACCTAGTTTGGGGTCGCTCTCGAATTCATTGAGAAGCTTTTCGTAGTGATCGGGTTGAAAAGAAATATCCCCATCTAATTTTGCCCAGAAATCCCAGGCCAGGCCTTGCGCTTCAGCCAATCCTTCATGCAGGATATGAACAATATTCTCCCCTACCTTGCGCTCTGAACGATACTTTTTGGGAATCACCCAGATCCAATCGAATCGCTGGCTGTATTCGTTCAGCACCTCTTGGGTGCCGTCAGTAGATCCATCGTCCAGAATTAGCCACTGTACCGGCAGTTCTGTTTGCTTCGTTACAGACTCTAAAACTAACCGGATGGTGCGAATTTCATCTCGGATGGGAGTGATGATGATATAGCGACCCTTCATATTGCCTGCACCGCCATTGGGTTGGATGTCTTTTGAATTGGAATTAAGTATTGCTTTGAAAAAATACAAAATGCCAGCACTACGCTGATATCGTTCATCACCGGGATCACGACACTTAGCCCGATGATTGATCCTATGGCAAGAATATCGATCGTGCTTATGGACGACAACGGACGTTTTGCTCGCTGCATAAACCCGAATATGACATAACTCAATACCAGGCCCAGAAACCCGACCTCGGCATAAAATGTGAAAATATGACCTGTGTTCCCCAGCACATATCCCCTGGTAACGGGGTCATAGTACTTGGAGGGGCCATCGCCAAACCATTTGATCTCCTGGCTTAGATAATATGCAAACGCCGCTCCACGTCCGTAGTTGCCCTTTTCGAAGGTTTCGATTTTTGCGGATGACGTATTTGAAATAAAGGATTTGTTAAGTTCTTGCACAATTGGTTGCAAAGTGCCGGTCACGCCCATCACACCAAGAATAATGACCGCCACTGTACCAAAAAAGAGCATGCGTTTGAGATTCAAGTGATAAAACGCATACAAAACCCATACCCCTAAGATGAGTATTTTATTGAATTGAGAATTCATGTACAAAACAGTCAGCGTCAGCCACACAACTACAAACAACCGGTGTTTGATGATATAGCGGCGTTGGCGATTGAAGAGCAAAAATACCACGATCAAGATCAAGAAAAACGCCATCGGGGCATCTCCCTTGAAGTTGAAGGTACCAAAGTCGAAATCCGTTTTCGAAACGCCATTTAAAAGCCATGCGGGTAGCCGATCATAAAGCTGCTGTTGTAAGAATACGATCGGAAATTGGATCACCCCAATCCAAACGCACAAGCGTATGATGCTGGTGATGTTTTTCTCGGTGACATAAACATTAACAAGGAAATAGATCAAATAGGAGAAGACGAGAGTGCGGAGAAATAAAAGCATCTCGGTAGGGGAGGAGTGGTTAAGCAGGGCCGAAGAGGCCACCACGAATGCAAGCAGCGCGTAAGAGATCAAAACCCGGTCAACCCGTATCTTATGGATCAAAAAAAGCGGCAATACCAGGAAAGATGCCATTGCCATGCGATAGGGAATGATATCCAGCATGCCGATCAGCCCGCTAAGCAGGAATACGAGCGCCAAGACGATATAAAAAATCATCTTGGTTGGATGCAAGGGGATGCGATGGATCTGGATATTCAATCCTGACACCCAGTGCGCAATTTGGCGGCTTGATGAGATCATAATCCAATATTATACTTGATGGATGATCAAATCGAATGCATGGTGATGGTGTTTTATTTTAGTATCTTCACCCCTAATTATTGATGTGGTACTTGTTTTATATCATTTGTGCGGTAGAGAATCGGGCGATATAATAAGTGCTATGTGCGCGAACATTTCAGCCTGGCGCAATTTACTTCTCAGGTGCGGCAGGTGTTTGGAAAGCATCCTTTAGCAAGGCGGGGCTTGAGCGGTTGTTATGGTAAATCTCAGTGATCCTCCTCGAGTAAATATCCTGGGTGTTCGAGTCAGCGCGACCAACATGACCCAGGCCTTGGGCGTGATCGATCGCTGGATCGCTGGCCGCACCTCGCACTATATTTGTGTCACGCCCATCCACGGCATCATGGAGTGCCAGAACGACCCAGCGCTGATCGATATCTTCAACGCCAGCGGCTTGACCGTGCCAGACGGGATGGGGGTGGTGTGGCTGTTGAAGCTGATGGGGCATGCCGAGGTGAGCCGGGTGTATGGGCCTGATCTGATGCAGGCGGTGTGTGCCGCCTCAGCGGAGAAGGGCTGGCGGCATTTCCTGTATGGGGGCGCGCCGGGGATTGCCGGGCAGTTGGCCCAAGAATTGCAGGAGCAATTCCCCGGCATCCAGATTGTGGGCACGTATACACCGCCTTTCCGCCCGCTGACGGCCGAGGAAGATGCGGCTGTGGTGCAGCAGATCCAAGGATCGGGTGCAGACATTGTGTGGGTGGGGATCAGCACCCCCAAGCAGGAGCGCTGGATGTCGGAGCACCGTGAGCGCCTGGGTGTGCCTGTGCTGGTAGGGGTGGGGGCCGCGTTCGATTTTCTTTCCGGGGCCAAGCCGCAGGCGCCGCTCTGGATACAACGCAGCGGGTTAGAGTGGCTGTTCCGTTTAGCCAGCGAGCCCCGGCGGTTGTGGCGCCGTTATGCGCAGTATCCGCTCTTCGCGCTGCTGTTGTTGGGGCAGGCGCTGAAATTGCGGCGCTACCCACCAGCTTAACGGTTCCTTGGTGGCGGGATAGCCGGGGCAGTGGTAGAATAGCAGTAACTGAACCCTGGCTATGGGACACTCTTAAGAGTTCTATGTTACGCCGCAACACCAACTATATTATCTTCTCATTCCTGTTCGACCTTGCCATTGTGATCGCAGCTGTGTTTTTGGCGCGCTGGCTGCGCACGGTGATGCCTTTTGGCTTGCCCCTGCCCGACCCGGCCAAAACGCCCGCCTTGCTCTTGCAGGCCTGCCTGCTCTACCCCATCATTTTTACCCTGTCCTCTCTCTATGACCCTGAACGCACTTACCATGCGGTAGATGAGTTCCAGATGCTCAGCGGGGCCAGTTTTGTGGCTGCGCTGGCGCTGGCAGGACTGGTGTACTTTACGGCGAGCGATTTTTCCCGGCTGACGCTGCTGTACTTTTACGGCAGTCATTTTGTGCTGGTGGTCTTGTGGCGGGCGGTGGCGCGCCTGGCGCGCCGCGCCTTGAACGGCAACGGACAAGATTATCGCAATGTGCTGCTGATCGGCGGCGGCGAGGCAGCCCAGCGGGCGCTGCAGCGTCTGGATGATCTGGCCTGGGCTGGCGTGCGTCTGGTGGGCTACCTGACAGATGGCGAGCCGATCCACGGTGCCATGGAGCAGGATGTGCCGCGGCTGGGCGGGCTGGCCGATGTGCGCAGCGTGGTGCACCTCCATTTGGTGCAAGATGTGATGGTGGCGCTGCCGGCCGAATCGTATGCCAGAGTGAATGAGTTGGTGGAGCACCTGATAGACCAGCCCTGCAATATCTGGGTGGTTCCCGATTATTTCAGCCTGCTGATCTACGGCGGGCATGTGGAAGATATGGGCGGCGTGCCCATGATCAGCCTGCGCACCCCTGCCCTCACCGGCTACCAGCGCGTGCTGAAGCGCGTCTTTGACCTGATCTTTGGCACCCTGGTGCAGGTCGTTGTTCTGCCGTTGACGGCGGTGATCGCTATTGCCATCAAGCTCGATTCCCCCGGCCCGGTGATCTTCAAGCAGCAGCGTGTGGGTGAGAATGGGCACTTGTTCTGGATGTATAAGTTCCGCTCGATGGTGCAAGATGCCGACGCCCACCTGGTGGACGTGATGCGCCATGATGGCGATGGCCACATGGTGCACAAGCGCCCCGACGACCCGCGGGTGACGCGTGTGGGTCGCATCTTGCGCAAGTTCAGCATGGATGAGCTGCCGCAGTTCTTCAACGTGCTCAAGGGCGATATGAGCGTGGTGGGTCCGCGGCCCGAGCTGCCCGTATTGGTAGAGCAGTATGAGCCGTGGCAGCGGGTGCGCTTTGCCGTGCCGCAGGGCATCACTGGCTGGTGGCAGGTGAACGGGCGCAGTGACAAGCCCATGCACCTCAACACCGAAGATGACATCTACTACGTGCGCCATTTTTCGCTGCTGCTGGATATTCAGATCATCCTCAAGACGGTGTGGGTGGCGCTGCGCGGCAAGGGGGCTTACTGAGTGAAATGGCAGGCGGCAATTGCCCGGCTGCCTGGTGCGGTGGCCCCGCGCCGGGAAAAGCTCTGGTTAGGGTTGGTTTTGGCGGCGGGCCTATTGCACGGCCTGCTTTTTGTTTTTCTCGTCCCACCCTGGCAGCATTACGACGAGCCGGGGCGTTTTGAGTATGCCTGGTTGATCGCCAACCGCCCCGGCCTGCCAGAGGTGGGTGATTACGATGCGGCGATGCGCCGGGATGTAGCCGCTTCGATGGTGGAGCACGGCTTCTTCGCCGGCCTGGGCCAGCCGCCCAGCCCGCTGGCCACCCCGGCCTGGATTGGCATCTCCCAGCTGGATGACCCGCCCGTGTATTACTGGCTGGCGGCGCTGCCGCTGCGGTTGGTGCCCACCAGTGATGTGACCTTGCAGTTATACCTGGCGCGGCTGGTTTCGCTGAGCCTGTACCTGGTCAGCCTGGCAGCGGCGTATGGCTGCATCACCGAATTGACCCGCCCGGGCCATCCGCTGCGCTGGCTGGTTCCGCTGGCGCTGGCGCTGCTGCCAGGCTACACCGACCTGATGACCTCGGTGAACAACGACGTGGGGGCGGCGGCTTTCGGCTCCCTATTCTTGTGGTGCGGTCTGCGCCTGGTGCGGCGCGGGTTTGATATCCGTATGGGGCTGCTGGCGGTGGTGCTAGCGGGGATGTGCGTGGGCACCAAGAACACGGCTGCTCCGGCGGCGCTGCTGTTGATCCCGGCGCTGCTGCTGGCGTTCTTGCGCGGGAAACAGTTCCGGTTTGCCTGGGGGATTTCGCTTGCTCTGTTGGTGGCGGGGATGGTATGGACGCTGCGTCTCGATGGCGCGGCCTCCTGGTACCGCCGGGCCGAAAGCCAGCCCGTGCAGTGCGTGACGGCAGCCGAAGCCCCGCTGGGGAGGCATGCCCTGCGTCTAAGCCTGCCCCATTCCTGGCAGGCGCTGGTGCAGGTGATGCAGCCGGTGGCAGGTACAGAGATGCCCGCGCTGCGCGGGCAGGTGGTGACGCTGGGGGCCTGGATGTGGGCCAGCCGCCCGCTGGAAATGCAGACCCCCGTACTCAGCGACGGAACGCAGTCCTGGTTTGATACGATACAGATTGGCACACAGCCGGCGTTTTTTGCGTTTTCGGCGTCGGTGCCCGAAGACGCCACCCGCCTGTGGATTGAGCTGCGCTCGCCGGTGGATGACGGCAGCGGCGCGGTGCAGGTTTGGGTGGATGGGGTGGTGCTGGCGCGGGGTGATTGGGCCGGCGCACCTGCCCCGGTTTTCTCTGCTGCCCGGGCAGAGCAGGGTGAATGGCAGGGGGCGGCATTCGTGAACCTGGCGCGCAATGCCTCCTTCGAATCCCTCTGGCTGCAGGGCAGCTGGGCTGTGGATGGGCTGCTGGCGCAGGCTGGCTCGCTGCCGATCACCGAGGGGATGGCCTCGCTCTCTGACCTGCCAGTGGCCCGCTGGTACTACCAGACCAGCCTGGAAAACCTGCTGCGCACCTTTTGGGGAAGGTTCGGCTGGGGGCATGTTGCGCTGCTGGGGCCGAAGCCTTATCGGTTCTTGGGCGTGGTTGCAGCAGTAGGCGGCCTGGGGGCGCTGCTCACCCTGTGGCAGCAGCGGCGCAGATTGGATTGGAATGCCCTGGGCTGGCTGGGCGCGGCCCTGGCGTTGGTGTGGGGAGCGGCGCTGTGGCGCGGGGCGGGGTCTCTCACCGGGCTGATCTTCATCCCTGGGGCGCGCTATGCCATCCTGGTGATTGTCCCGACCGTGCTGCTGCTGGTGCAGGGATGGCGCAAGGTGTGTTCGCTGGCGCGCCTGCCTGGCTGGGTGGCCAGCCTGGGAATGGTGATTTTCTTTTTGGGTTTGGATGTCTGGGCGTGGGCGAGCATTGCGGGGTATTATCACCATTGACATCTCTACCCGGCATGGCTATAATCTGCTTCGCACTGCGGGTGTTGCCAAGTGGTAAGGCAGTAGCTTCCCAAGCTACCATTCGTGGGTTCGAATCCCATCACCCGCTCTACGATATCAAAAAAAGAGCAACTGCGGGCAATTTGCGCCCGCAGTTGCTCTTTTTTGTAACCTCTCAATAATTCGGGGAAGCAGGGTGTTTTGTGCGTGCTTTGCACGCACAAAACACCCTGCACCCCAAGTTGTCGAGAAGTTGCTCTTTTTTGGATAAGTTTGCTAAAATCAGGGGGATGGGAAAGAATATTGCAATTTCATGACCAATCCTTGCGATTTGCAACGGGGATGTCATGCGAAGAATCGACGCCCGTGCTAAAATGGATAGATATAGTGCCAAAAAAGGGTGAAAGAATGAACGAAGAATTAACAATTCTATATGTGGAAGACAATCCCGAGAACCGCTTGCTGGTTCGCCGGATATTAATGGCCGAAGATTTCAACGTTGTGGAGGCCGAGTCGGCAACCATCGCGGTGGATTACCTGAAAGAGAACCGGCCAGATTTAATTTTGATGGATATCAATATGCCGGAGGTGGACGGATATACCCTGACTGCCCGCCTGCGTGAAAACTCGCGCCTGGATGGCGTGCCGATCATCGCGCTGACTGCCAACGTGATGAGAGGCGACCGCGAGCGCACGCTGGAAGCGGGCTGTGATGGCTATATCCAGAAACCGATCGATGTAGATCTGCTGCCGCAGCAGATCTTGCGCTTTCTGAAAGAGGTGGGTCGTGTCTGATATCTACTTCCAATCCTCCAACGATAACCCGCAAGGGACAACCCCGCGCAAGGATGTCATCCCCAAAGACGCCACCGTGCTGGTGGTGGAAGATAATGTGTCCAACTTTGTGCTGATCGCACGCATGTTGGGCTACATGGGCATCCACTGCGAGTGGAAGACCTCAGGATATGAGGTGGTTGAGTATGCCGATACGCTGCCCCGGCTGGATTTGATCCTCATGGATATCCGCCTGCCCTATGAGGATGGCTACGGGGCTTTGCGCAAGATCCGCGCTTCACCTGCTTTGAAAGACACACTGGTGGTTGCCGTGACGGCTGAAGCCAGCGTGGAGCAGGTCAACAAGGCCAGGGCGGCTGGCTTTGACGGCTTCTTGGGGAAGCCCCTGGATATGGATCGTTTCCCAGAGCAGATCCGCCGGATTTTAGGCGGTGAGGCGGTCTGGGAGATGAACTAGGCAATGCAATTGGGAATGGCTTATGCCCACACAAGAGAAATGCCCTTTTTGCAACCAGCCCATTGAACCAGAAGTAGAAACTTGCCCTCACTGCGGAAAGATGATCTTGGCTATCCCCGCGGGTGAGGTCCCCCCTTCCTCGATCGATCGACAATTTACCCCCGAAATGTTGGTGCACCGCCTGGGTGATTACCTGTTAGAGAGCGGTGTGATCAAGAAGAAAGATCTGAATCGGGCGTTGGAGTACCAGAAGGAACTGGCCCCTCAGCGGCATGTTTTGCTGGGCCAGGCTCTGTTGGAATTGGGGCTGGTGGACCGCGACACGCTGGACCAGGCTATCACCCGGCAGCTGCTCTCGCTGCAAAACGCGTTGATGGAGACCAACCGCCAGCTCGAAGACCGGGTGACACAGCGCACCAAAGACCTGGAGCGGCGGCTGGTGCAGATCCGCACCGCGGCAGATATCACTCAGTTGGCCATCTCGGCCTCCAGCCTGAGCGAGCTTTTACGCCGGGCGGTGGATCTGATCGTGGAGCGCTTTGAATACTACCTGGCCTCCATTTTCGTGGTCGATGAGACCGGCGAGAATGCACTTCTTGCCGAAGCCAGCGGCAAAGCCGATAAGGATTTGATGTCGAAGGGAGTAAAGATCGCAGCGGGCTCGCGCTCGATGGTGGGCTGGGTGCTGGTGCACCGCAAGCCGCGCGTGGCGGCAGAAGTGGACGACGATTACTTCTACCTCTCCAGCGATCAATTGCACGAAACCCGCTCGGAGGTGTGCATACCGATCATGATGGGGGAGAACCTGCTGGGCGTGCTGGATGTGCAGCACAGCGTTACCAATGCCTTTGACCCCGACGCGGTGGCGGTGTTGCAGATCATTGCCAACCATATCGCCTCGGTGATGCAGAGTTTCCGCTTGCTAGAGACAACGCGCTCCAGCCTGAGCGAATTATCTTCGCTGTACTATGCCAGTTACCAGTTGGCCCGGGCAGAGAAGTTGGAAGATGTGACCAACGTGGTCACCACTCTCTTGGAGCAGTCGCCTTATTTTGCCATGTTCCTGTTGCCCAAGCGCAACAACATGCAGGTGCTGGCGGCTTATACGCCAGGCTTGCCCGAATGGGGATTGAGCAGCAAGCCGCCGCAGTATCCCGAATCGCTGGAAGTGTTGCCGGCAGATATCAACCAGCTTTTTGCGCAGAAGGATGGCGGCCCGGTTACCACCACCCCTGGTGAGCCCTACCTGATCCTCCACTCGATCGCCGATACGGAGCAGCCTGTGGTTGTGCCAGAGGCGCTGTTAGGCTTCCTGCGCCAGGCGGGTTACCAATCTGTGGCCCTCATCCCCAGCCGCCGCTCGGGTACGCTGGATACCCTGGTGCTGCTGGCGACGCCGCAAGTCACGGGCTTTTCCAACGGGGTTTTACAAGCCTATGCCAGTCTGGCAGAGCTTTCTGCCACCGCCCTGGAAAAGGTGCGCGCCTCACAGCGCATGCTCAAGCAAATGAATGCTCTGGCCACGCTGAACACGATCAGCCAGGCGGTTTCGGTTGAGACCGACCTGCAAACCCTGTACCAGGTGATCCATCGCGAAGTGATCGGGGTGATGGGCAACGTCAACTTCGCCATCGCCATTTACGATAAAGACGCCGATACCATCACCGTCCCCTATATGTTTGATGGTAAAGATGTGAAAAACGTGCCGGCTTTCCCCCTGGGCGAGGGGATGACCTCGATCTTGATCCGTACCCGCAAATCGTTGATGCTGGTGGAAGATACCGAGCGCAAGACCCGCGAACTGGGCGCCAAGCTGGTGGGCAAGCCGGCCAAATCCTGGCTGGGCGTGCCGCTGCTGGTGGCTGGCGATGTGCTGGGGGCCATCCTGGCGCAAGACCTGGAACGCGAGGGGCGCTTTGACGAGGACGATCAGCGCTTGATGGAGACCCTGGCCTCGCAGGTAGCCGTGGCGGTGCGCAATGCCCGCCTGCTGGAAAGCACTTACCGGCAGGCCGAGCGCGAACGCCTGTTGTATGACATCACCAATAAGATCCGTTTCTCACCCGATATCGCCCATATCCTGGAGACGACCACCCGCGAACTGAGCCATGCTTTGGGTACGCGGCGGGCAACCATTCAACTGGGTCTGACGCCCGACCAGCCGCCCCAGCCACCCGCAGAGACCCCTCCTCCCAACCAGCCGACCTCTGCCAGCAGTTCGTAGCAGGAGTAGCGTATGAAGCGTTCATTCTACCGCCGACAGGTACCCCCCAGCCGCCAGGTTGCTGTTGAAGAAAAGAAAAGCAGCCTGGAAGAATTGCGCTTGCGTATCATGAACGTGATGCTTTACGGGGCAGTCACCGTGGGGCTGATCGCGGTCATTTCAAACCTGATGACGGATATTCCCCAGGGCAACTGGGGGGTGATTGCGGTCTACGCGGTGGCCTATGCTGGGCTGCTGGCGGTCACCTTTTTCCGGCGGTTGCCGTTTGACGTGCGAGCGTATGGTTTGACGCTGCTGCCATATCTTTTGGGCGTGACCGCGGCGGTGCAAGATGGCATTGCCGGGAACGGGCGGGTGTGGATGCTGCTTTCGGCCGGGTTGGCCAGCATCTTGTTGGGGCCGAGGGTGGGGGTTGGGTATCTGCTCTTGGGCACAGCCACGCTGCTGGGCATTGGCGGGGCGTTCAGCCAGGGCTGGCTGCCGCTCCCCGATGAGGCGTTGATCCCCTCGGCGGCACATTTTTCAGATTGGCTGGGAACCGGCTCGGTGTTCCTGCTGACGGCCTTCACTATTGGCGTCTCGCTGAGCGTGTTGATCCGCGGCCTGGATACAAGCCTGCAGAAAGAGCAGGCTTTAGCCAGCAGCCTGGCTTTTGACCAGCAGCAACTGGATGACCGCACACATGAACTGGACCGCCGCCTGGTGCAGATCCGCACTGCGGCGGAGATTTCCCGCACCCTCAGCGGCGTGTTGGACCCAAATCTGCTGCTACAACAAGTGGTGGACCTGGTGCGCCAGCGTTTCAGCCTGTATTACGTGGCTGCCTTCCTTATTGATGATCTTGGCGAATACGCCGTGCTGCGGGCGGGCACGGGCGAGGCTGGCTCGAAGATGATCGCCGCAGGTCACCGCCTGCCGGTTGGCGGGGCCTCGATGATCGGCTGGACGATTGCGAACCGGCGGCCGCGCATTGCCCTGGATGTGGGCCAAGACGCGGTGCGCTTTAGCAACCCGCTGCTGCCGCAGACGCGCTCTGAGATGGCCCTGCCTCTGGTCAGCGGCGAGCAGGTCTTTGGGGCGCTCTCCATCCAATCGGTGCAGGCTGAGGCCTTCGACGAAGATGATGTGGCGGTTTTGCAGGGCATTGCCGATAGTCTGGCAACCGCCCTGCAGAACGCGCGCTTATTCCAGCAGTCGGCGCAAAGCCTGGATGAGATCCGAGCGCTGAACCGCCAGTATGTGGCCGATGCATGGAAGGAAATCTCGCAGCAGCCGGGGGTATCTCAGGCCAGCCATGAGAATGAACTATACAGTGGGTCGGTGGAAGGCTTGCGTGTGTTGCCGGTGCCGCTGACCCTGCGCGATCAGGTGATCGGTCAGTTGCTGTTGGAAACGGATCGAACCACTCTCACACCGGAAGAGCTGAACTTTATCGAACAGGTGACCACCCAGGCTGCCCTGGCGATGGAAAACGTGCGCCTGCTTGAGGAGACCCAGCGACGCGCCGGGGAAGAGCGGCTGTTGGTGGATGTGGTACAGAAAGCGCGTTCCTCTGCGGACATTGAATCGATCTTGCGCATCACCATCAAAGAGCTGAGCAGTGCCTTAGGCGCCTCGGAGAGCGAAATTTACCTGGCGCCTGCTTACGCACTGCAGGAGCAGCCCGGCGGCAATGGCTACCAGGACGGGGCGGAGGGAGGTGAAGAGGCATGAGCATTCGCACACGCTTGGTGCTGACTCTGGTTTTGGTCGGCCTCATTCCGCTCTTGATCACGATTGTGTACGCCAGCCAGTCCATGAATGAAATGGTCTCGCAGGCTGAAGTGACCACCCGAGAAGCTCTGGAACTGGCTGCCAGGCAGTCGGTGCGCCAGTCGGCTTACTCGGTGGCGCGGCAGATCCGCCTGTACCTGGATCTGCACCCCGAGTTGGATGCGAATGATCCGGAGGCATTGCAGGCTGACCCTGGCCTGACCCAGATTGCTGTTCAAGCGGTGGGAAATTCTGGCTACAGCGCGGTTTTCGATGAAAACGGCGTCACCCGTTTCCACACCAACGCGGCTCTGGTGGGGCAAGATCTTTCCAGCCTGGCAGAAACGCTGCCCGATTTCTGGGCGATCTACGAGTCCGCGCTGGATGGCTCTCCGGCAGAGGGCAATTACGATTGGCTGGAGGCAGATGGCACCATCCGCCCCAAATATATGGTTGTTGCGCCCGTGCAAGGCACTGCCTTGCGTGTGGCGGCGACAGCATACTTAGATGAGCTCTCGGCGCCAGCGCTTACCGTGGCAGATAAGCTAAGCCTATTGTCTGGCGATTCGAACCTGCGCTTGTGGTCAATTGGCCTGGTGAGCACTGTGGTGGCTGCGGGGCTGGCGGTGTATATTGGCACCCGCCTCGCCCAGCCTTTGGCCAAGATGGCCGCGGCTGCGGAGCGGGTCGCCGAGGGCGATTGGGAGTCCATCCGCCCGCTGCCCGAGCGCACCGAACTGGGCGCGCTCAGCCGTTCTCTGTATACGATGACCAATCAACTGCGCAGCACGCAGGAAAACCTGGAGAAGCAGGTGAGCACCCGCACCAAAGAATTGACCCGCCGCACCAGCCAGCTGGAAGCGGCCGCAGAAGTGGCCCGCGAAGCCTCTGCCATCCGGGATATGAGCCGCTTGCTCAACCAGGTGGTTAACCTGGTGGCTGAGCGCTTCGATGTGTATCACGTGGGCATCTTTTTGGTGGACGAAGCCCGCGAATTTGTGGTGCTGAATGCCGCCAACAGCGAAGGCGGGCGGAAGATGCTGGAGCGCGAGTATAAACTACGGCTGGGTGGAGAAGGAATGGTGGGCTGGGTGGCCAAGGCCGGCCAGCCGCGCATCGCTTTTGATGTGGGCGCCGACCAGCACTTCGTCCGTGACCCAGAACTGCCCCAAACCCGTTCTGAAGCCACGCTGGCCCTGCGCATCCGTGAGCGGGTGATTGGCGTGCTGGATGTGCAATCGTTGCAGGCTTCGGCATTCACCCCAGATGACCTGGGCGTGCTGCAGATTGTGGCTGACCAGATTGCCCTGGCGGTGGAGAATGCCCGCCTCTTCGAATCCAGCCAGCAGGCCCTGCAGGCGATGAACCGCCTGTACAGCCGTGAGTCGCAAGATGCCTGGCAGAAACGCCTGGGCGATCGTCCCGTGGCGTTTCGCTACACGCGCATGGGCACCCAGATGATGACCCCTCAGGATTCTCGCCAGGAATTGGCGGAGACCAGCCAGGTGCGCACCGACCCGGCAAGCGGCATGCATGAACTGCTGGTGCCGGTGGCCTTCCGCGGCCAGGTGATGGGCCAATTGAAGTTGCGCCGGGATGCCGACCAGATGGCCTGGACCGCCGCGGATATGGATATTGTGGAGCAGGCGGTGGCGCAGATCGTTCCGGCGCTGGAGAATGCCCGCTTGCTGGAGGAAGTGCAATCCAGAGCAGCGCGCGAGCAAATGGTGAACGTGATCACCGGCCGGGTGCGCAGCTCTATTACCATGGAAACGATCTTGCAGAACGCCGTGCGCGAACTGGGTATGGCTTTGGGGGCGTCTCGCACCTTCGTTCAAATCGGTTTAGACCAAGAATTGGCAGATCAGAACCCAGAAGGAGGCTTGGATGAAAGCAAATAAGTGGCTTGGGATTTTCTTAGTGTTGGTGATGGTGGCTGGCCTGGCGGCAGGTTGCAAGACTACACCAGAGGCCACCGCCGTCGCGCCAGATCAGGTCACCTTGCGGCTGCAGTGGGTGACCCAGGCGCAGTTTGCCGGTTACTATGTTGCCCTGGACAAGGGCTGGTACGCCGATGAGGGGATCGACTTGACGATTAAACCGGGCGGCCCCGATCTGATCACCACCGACCTGGTGGTGAATGGCACCGACGATTTTGGCACCGCCCTGCTGGCAGATATTATTGCTGCCATCCAATCGGGCAAACCGTTGGTTAGCATCAGCCAGATCCAGCAGAGCAACGGTTTGATGCTGCTGGCGATGAAATCTTCAGGCATTGAAGGGCCACAAGATTTCGTTGGCCACAGCGTGGGTGTGTGGCTGGGCAACTGGGAAGCTCAGTTCGATGCGCTGATGTTCAAGGAAGGCATTGGCGCGGAAGATTACCAACTCGTTTCACAGGGCTTCAGCATGGATGCCTTCATCTCCGGCGAGCTGGATGTGGCCTCGGCGATGATCTACAACGAGTATTACAGCGTGCTGGAAAGCGGCATCAGCGCGGAGGATATCAACATCATCGACTATGCGGATTACGGGCTGGATTTCCCCGGCGACACCCTGTTCACCTCTACCCGGTTGGCCGAAGAGAACCCCGACCTGTGTGCCCGCATGGTGCGCGCCAGCCTGCGCGGTTGGCAGTACGCCGTGGAGAACCCCGACGAAGCGGCAGATATTGTGCTCAAGTACGATACAAGCGGCGCGCAGACCATTGCCCACCAGCGCTCCATGATGTATGAGATCGCCAAACTGGTGCAGGTTTCGGTGCGCCCGCTGGGGTACACCGACCGGGATAGTGTCCGCCGCACCATTGATACCTTATTCAACTATGGCGTTTTGAGCAGCCCCATCGAGCCAGATACGGTCTTCAACAACACGTTCTGGGAGCAGGCGCAGGTGCAACCATAAAGATGATTTCTTGGGTCAGGAAGGTGTAGCGCAATGATTGACCTTCTATTGCGGCGCTTATCGGTACGGGCCAGGATCCTGGGCAGTTTCCTGTTCATTGCCGCCTTGATCCTCGTGGCGGCGCCTTTGATCGCCTCGAGCTTCAATTTCCTCGTTGGCCGTCTGGAACAGGTGACGACCGTGGAAACCCGCGCAGACCGCCTGCTTTTGCTGGCTGCCAGCCGGGTTTCCTCCTCCCAGGTAAACCTGATCCGCTATATTCAGGATTACACCCCCACCCCGGCTGAGGCGCTGGATGATGTCAGCCAGGCGGTCGGTTTGTTGACCGAGGCACGCTCCCTGGCGGTATCTGAGGCGACCATCGAAACGCTGGATCTGCTGACGAAAAGCCTGGCAGATTACCAGGAGTTGATTGGGCAAATTGTGGATGCGCGTGTAGCCGGTGAAGGGCAGACTGTGACCCGTTTGCAGTTCCGAGCCAGCAACCTGGGTAACGATATTGGCCTGCGCATTGAGGTGCTGGTGGATGAGAGCGAGCAGCGCCTGCTGAAGACCAATGCGGAGGTGCTGGCAGATGCCCAGCGGCGCTTCATACTGCTGATCGGCGGAGCGGTGATGATCCTGGTGCTGACCCTGATCACCACGGTGGTGATCTCGCGCAGTATCACCGTACAGGTGGACGAGCTGCGAGATGGCGCAGAGGCGCTGCGCAAGGGCCGGCGAGATGTGCTGATCCCGGTGAAGGGTGGAGATGAACTGAGTTTGCTGGCGCGGGCCTTCAACCAGCTGACCGCAGAACTCTCTCGATCCTACATGGAGTTGGAACAGCGCGTGGCAGACCGCACCCAGGCATTGGCCCAGCGAGCGCTGGAGCTGCAAACCGCAGCCGAAGTGGCACGCGAGGCGGCTTCGATCCCAGAGCTGCAGCTGTTGCTCGACCGGGCAGTGAACCTGATCTTGGAACGCTTTGGCCTGTACCATGCAAGCATCTTCTTGCTGGATGAGCGCCAGGAATACGCCATTTTGCGCGCTTCCACCGGCGAAGCCGGTAAGGCGCTGCTGCGCAAAGGTTTTAAGCTCAAATCGGGCGCAGTGGGCATTGTGGGCTTTGTGGCCCGCAGTGGCGAGCCACGTGTGGTCAACAATGTAGAAGCAGATTTCTCTTATTACCGCGATCCCCTGCTGCCTGATACGCGTTCAGAGCTGGCGGTGCCGCTCAAGGTGGCTGATAAGACCATTGGCGTTTTGGATGTGCAGAACAACCAGGTCAACGCTTTTAGCCAGGATTCCGTGGCGGTGCTGCAGGTTATGGCTGACCTGTTGGCAGTGGCAATCCAAAATGCCCGCCTGGTGGAAAACCTGCAATCCAGCCTGCAAGAGGTACGCTCCCTCTACTCTCGTTTTGCAGAAGAAACCTGGCGCCCGGTTGCGCTGGGCAGAAAACTGGGCTATGAATACGATCTGACCGAGGTATCTCCCTTGGAAGGGCGGCTGTCTGCTAACCTGTTGGCTAAGTTGAAGGATGTACAGGTGTTTGGGCAGGGTGGTGAACCGCAGCCCAAGAGCATGCACAAGGGGCGCAGGGATATGGAGACAATATCCTCTGTGCTTTCGCCGCTGCGGGTGTACGACCAGTTGATCGGGGTGATTGGCATCGATACCGACGATCCCAACCGCAAGTGGTCGCCGGAGGAATTGGTTCTGATCGAGACCGTGTCTCAGCAGGTGGCGCTGGCATTGGATAACGCCCGCTTGCTGGAGGAAACTCAACTGCGCACGGATCAGCTGCGCCTGCTGCAGGCCATCACCTCCACGGCGATTTCTTATGTCAATCTGAACGAACTCTTGCAAGCAGTTGCCGAGAAGATGCTGACCGGCTTTGACGTGCTGCACGTGGGGATCATTCTATTTGACGAGGATCATCGCATTGGCACCCTGGTGGCAGATGCCTCTGCTCAGGGTGCGCCTGGCAGCAACATGTTTGGCGCGGTCATCCCGGTGGAAGGCAATGAGCTGACCCAAGATGTGATCCGCACGCGCAAGGCGACGGTTGTGTATGATGCGCAGAATAACCCGCGCAACCTGATGGCGCAGAACCTGGCTCGCGAGCGCGGCACCCATACCCTGGTGGTGGTGCCGCTGATCTTGCGCGGAGATGTGATCGGTTCGATTGGCCTGGATGTGGGCGACCCACAGCGAATTTTTGCGGAAGATGACCTGCGCCTGCTGGAGCAGATCAGCCTGCAGGTGTCTGCCTCGATCGAGGTGGCGCGCATCTTTGAGCAGACTGCCCAACGCGCGGAGCGTGAGCGCCAGGTCTCTGAGATCACCTCGCACATGCGTGAAACGCTGGACGTGGACTCGGTGATGCAAACTGCGGTCGATGAGATCTACCGCAGGCTCAATTTGGAAGAGGTCTCTGTTTACCTGGCACAGCCAGAAGATCGACCGCAGAGCGAAGAATAGATTTGGGAATCTTATGAACCCTTCCACACTTACCTTAGGCTGGATGCTGTTTACCGACTTTTTGGTTGCGGTGGCTTTCATCCTGGCGGCCTATATCTTCTTTTTGAACCCCCGCCAGCGTGCCAACCGCTATGTCAGCCTGGCGGTGCTGATCATCGCAGTTGCCAACCTGGGCATATCGTTATCTTTGCGTGCCAGGGGGTACGAGCAGGTTGAGCCATACTTGCTCTTGACGGCAGCGGTATCGCCGATGATTGGGCCTGCGTTGATCTTGGCAACCCTGGCGCTGATGAAACCGCAGTGGATGTCGGGCCGCTGGCTGTGGGTGCGCAATCTGCTGCTGGGTTTGGCGGTTATTCCGGCTTTGGCGGTTGTGGTGGATCTGGTGTTGGGCACGCAACTGTATTATACGGGCTTCGACCCAGCCCAGTACACCGGCGGCTATGTCGAGTTCAGCCAGTTCCTGGCCACGGTGTTTGGCCGCATTGTGGTGTACTTCTATGTGATTGGTCTGACGGCTATTCTGGTCTTGCCGCTGGGTTATTTTGCCTTCTTTGACCGTTCCCTGAAGCCCATGCCGCGCGCTCTGGCGCGCCTGTTGTTTGTGGTGCAGGTGTTGGGATTGGCATTGAGTATGGGTACCCGGAGTGTGCTCCCGGCAGGAATCTCGGCGGTGCTCACCAGCACGTTGTATACCCTGGCATATGCCTTTGCCGCTTTCCGGCAGATGATCTCTGAGCGGCAGTACCAGGCAGGACGGCTGCGCACGCGCCTGACCGCGCTGACCATGGCAATCACGCTCCCGCTGCTGGTGTTGTTGGCCAATTCCATTATCTCTGAGGCGCGTTTCCTCTTGGAAGAGATTGAATTGCAGCGTCTGGAAGATCAGAGCGAAGCGCTGGCTACCAGCACCAGCCTGTGGATGGATAATAACGTTACCGCCCTGGAAAACCTGGCCAGGCAGCCGGGGATTGTCAGCATGAATGCAGAACAGCAGCGGCCAATCTTACAGTCGTTTGCAGCCACTTATCCGTACATGTACCTGGTATCCACCACGGACCTCCAGGGCATGAATGTGGCGCGCAATGACGATAACCCTCTGACGGATTACGGCGATCGGGCCTGGTTTTGGAGTGCTGCAGCAGGAAACGAAACTTACTACCAATTGCTGATCGGGCGCACCACAGGCCGTCCGGCCCTGGTGGTTTCGGCTCCCATTCGAGATGCGTATGGGAAGATTGTGGGTGTGGCGATGTTTGCCAGCGAGCTGACAGAGATCAGCGAGCTGGTGGTTAGCACCCGCATCGGTGAAACGGGCTTTGCGTACATGGTGAACGAAACCAATACCCTGGTGGCGCATCCGCAGATCGACGAGCTAATGCTTGCAAATGATCCGCAAGCCCCGCAACTGCTCGACTTTACGGGTAATCCACCCATTGTGGCGCTGCGTGAAGGCCGGAAGGCGCCTCTGCGCTACCTGGATGCAGAAGGCAATTCTCAGGTGGCTTATTACAGCCTGCTGGCCAATAACTGGGGCCTGGTTATCCAGCGCCAGAGCAATGAACTACTGCTGGCATCGCAGTCGCTGCAGCGCACGGCCTGGGGCATCATTGCCGTGGGTAGTTTGATCTTGTTCCTGCTGGTTTGGGCAACCATGGTGCAGTCTTTCCGCCCGGTGAACACACTGACCGAAACAGTGCAGTCGATCACGGCGGGTAACCTGAACCGCGTGGCCCCGGTGGAGAGCGGCGACGAGATCGGTACGCTGGCGCGGGCCTTCAACGTGATGACCAGCCAACTGCGCGACAACATCAGCGGCCTGGAACGGCGTGTGGCTGAGCGCACCTTGGATCTGGAACACCGCTCGGCGCAGCTACAGGCTGCGGCTGAGGTAGGACGCGCCGCCGCCACCATCCGTGATCTGGATGAGCTGCTGCCCCTGGTGACGAACCTGATCGGCGAGCGGTTTGACTTTTACCACGTAGGCATTTTCTTGTTGGATGAAAGAAGAGAGTTTGCTGTGCTGCGCGCCGCCAACAGCGAGGGCGGCAAGCGTATGCTGGCCCGCGGCCACCGCCTGCAGGTGGGGCAGCAGGGTATTGTGGGATATGTGACCAGCCAGCGATTGCCGCGCATTGCGCTCAACGTGGGCCAGGACGCCACCTATTTCAATAACCCCGACCTGCCTGATACGCAGTCGGAGATGGCCCTGCCGCTGCAAGTGGGCAACGAACTGCTGGGCGCGCTGGATGTGCAGTCTACCGAGGCGGGGGCCTTCACCGAGCAGGATGTGCAAACCCTGCAGGTATTGGCTGACCAGGTGGCCATCGCCATCAACCAGGCGCGCCTCTTGCAGCAGACGGCGCAACTGTTGGAAACGGAACGCCGCCTCTATGGCGACATCAGCCGCCGCGCCTGGACGGAGCAGATGCGCTCGATGGAGCATAAGGGTGTGATGCGCACGCGCGATGGGGTCATCCCCCTGGATGCGGTTCCTGGCCAGCAGGTGCGCAGCCAGTTGGAAGCCGGGCAGGCGGCTGTGGATGCGGAAGATGCGGCGGTGTTGTACGCGCCGGTGAGCGTGCGCGGTCAGGTCATTGGTGTCTTGCGCGCCCGGCGCTCCGCCGAGGCGGGCAAATGGGGTGCAGATGAAATCCGCATGGTGGAGAACCTGGCAGAGCAGTTGAGCCTCTCATTGGAAAGTGCACGTTCATACCAGGATACGGAAATGACCGCTCAACGTGAGCGCTTACTGGGTGAGATCAGCGCCCGCATCCGCCAAACCCTGGATCTGGAGACAATCTTGCGGGCTGCAACACAAGAGGTGCGCCAGGCGCTGGACCTGCAAAAAGTGGTCATCCGCCTGGGCAAGCCCTCCAACGAGGAAGAAGGCGGTAATGGCAGCAGCCCGGTGAGTGGAGGCAGTGATGGCTGATAGCAATCCTGAAATGAAACCTGCAAGCAAAACGCCAGAACAGCGGGTGCTGGAACGGCGCTTAAGCGGCTTTAAGTTGCTGATCCGGGCTGGCGCTGCGGCGCTCACCTTAGATATTGCCCTCAACCTGGTGCTGTACTTCCAGAACGGCGAATGGCAAGACCTGGCAGTGGCGATTGGGCAAGCTTTTGCCTTTCTTGTGGTGCTGCTGGCTGCCTGGTTGATACGCAAGCAGCGCCTGGATGCGGCAGGTTATGTGGGGCTGGGCGTGGTTTTCTTTGCTTTTGGTTGGGGATTGCTTTTCCATGCCGGGCTGACCTGGCCTTTGGGCATCAGCGGCTTTTTGGTGCTGTTGTTGATGGGCAGCATGGTGCTGCCGCAGCAGAAAGCAGTTGGGCCGCTGATGGCGCTGTTTTTTGCAGTATACGCGATCTTGGTGGAGCAATACAGCCCCTTCATCCGCCATGATGTACAGCAGACAGGCGGATTTATGGTCATTATCGTAATCATGGTGACCATGCTGGTACTGGTGGGGGCCTGGCAATTCGCCCGCCTGCTGCGCTTTGGCACCATCCGTAATCGTTTGCTGACGATCTTTGTGGCATTGGTGCTGCTGCCGGCGCTGGCCATTGGCGCAGTTTCGAGCGTGTTTAGCGCACAACGATCGCTGGGCCAGACGCGTTCTCAGTTGGAGTCGGTGGCGGCTCTTAAGGAGAGCGAGATCCGCTATTGGGTGGATGGCCTGAAGGCCGACCTGGCCCTGGCCATGCCCACTGAGGATCAGATCACTTTCTATAACCTCCTGGTGAGTGGGCCTACCGGTGCGGACTCGGCATTGTATCGCAATACCTACGACCGTGAGGTACGGCGCTACCGCAATGTGATCTTGCAGGGCGGCGTTTTTACAGAGATATTTTTGCTGTCGTTGGATGGCGATGTGCAGCTTTCCACCGATGTTACTCAGAATGGCCGCAACCAGTACGGTTATGATTTCTTTAACAGCGGTCTGCAGGATTACTATGTGTCGTCGCCATATTATGATGCTTTGTTGGGGAAAGTGACCATCGTGGCGGCTGCGCCGGTTGAGGACATAAATGGCGAGGTGATCGCTATCTTGGCGGGGCGCGCCAATCTGGAACGCCTGGGCGTGATCATGGAAGAACGCGCCGGCCTGGGCGAAACCGGCGAGACCTACCTGGTACGCCTCCGTGATCAACAACTGCTGACCGCCTCTCGTCATGCCGATGAGGGCTTCTCCATCGGCACTTACCTGAGCAATTCAGAAAGCATCATCCAGGCAAAGGCAGAGCAGGTCAGTGGCTCGGGCACGTTTGAAAACTATAACTACACCACGGTTGTAGCAGCCTACCGTTATATGGATGATCTCGGCTTGATTCTGATGGCTGAGCAAGAGCAGTCCGAGGCGCTGCAGGCTGTTGTGCAAACCGTGCTGGTGAATGTGGCTGTGACGCTGGGCGCGATCCTGATCGCGGTGCCCCTGGGCCTGTTTGTGACCAACCGCATTACCCGGCCCATTGCAGAGTTGGCGCAAACCGCCGAGCGGATTGCCGGTGGGCAGTATGACCTGCGGGCTGAGGCCACGCAGGAAGACGAGATTGGGGCGTTGTCCAAATCGTTCAATACCATGACCAGCCAATTGCGTGAGACCCTGGCCGGCCTGGAACAGCAGGTAGCCGAGCGTACGGCTGCCCTGGGTGTGCGCTCAGCTTACTTGCAGGCCTCTGTGGATGTGAGCCGCGCCATCGTTTCGGTGTTGGATCCAGACCAATTGATCCAGCAGGTGGTGGATTTGATCCGCGATCGTTTCGGATTGTATTATGTGGGCCTTTTCATGGTGGATGAAGCCCAGGAATGGGCCGTTCTGCGGGCTGGTACGGGAACAGCAGGTAAGGCCATGCTGGAGCGCAACCACCGCATCCGGGTGGGCGCTGGCATGATTGGCTGGTGCGTGGTGAATGAGCGCCCGCGCATTGCTCTGCGCGCCGAAATGGATGATGCCCGCCTGAAGAACCCCGACCTGCCCGATACCCGTTCAGAGGCGGCCATTCCGCTGCGCTCGCGTGGCCGGGTGATCGGTGCGCTGACGGTGCAAAGCGAGAACCCCGATGCCTTCGACGAAGCGACCATTGCCGTGTTTGAAACGATGGCCGACCAGGTGGCCGTCGCCATGGATAACGCCCGCTTGTTCCGTGAGAGCCAGCAAGCCCTGGAATCGCTGAACCGGGCATACGGCCAGATCACCAAAGAGGATTGGTATCGCCTTCTGCAGACCCGCGGTGATCTGGGGTACAGCAGTTATGCCAATGGTGAGATCACCCTGGAAGCCGGCTGGCAGCCCGAAATGGCGCAGGCGGCCAATGAGGGCAGAACAGTGGAAGAGCACACCTCCAAAGGAAAGTACGCTGCTTCCATTGGCGTGCCGATCAAAGTGCGCGATACGGTCATTGGTGTGATCGGCGGGTACAAATCGGGGCCGGTGACGGAGTGGACGGAAGCAGAGCGATCCTTTTTGCAAGAAGTGGCCGATGTGTTGAGCGTAGCGCTGGAGAGCGCCCGTTCATACCAGCAAGTGCAATTGGCCGCTCAGCGTGAGCGTGTGGCTGGCGAAATCACAGCGCGCATGCGGCGCTCCCTGGAAGCAGAGACCATCTTGCGCTCTACCGCCGATGAGATTCGCCGCAGTTTGAACTTGCCCGAAGTGACCATCCAATTGGGTGTGCCGCCTCACAGCAGTGTGGCTGCTACATCCACAACGCCCGCTGCAGAGAAAAAGGAAGATCAAGGCTGATGTACGCAGCCCGTTGAGTGGTGCCCCAAACTTACACCACGGGCTGCAAACAGGAAGATGAACCTATGGACAAACAGGATCACGTGAGTACCTCATCCCCCCGCCATCAGCAGATTGGCGTCAGCCGCCCTCCGCTGGCTGTGGAAGACCTGCCCACCCCCGAAGAAGCGTTTCGGGTGCGGCACATTGGCTTCGAGCAGTGGGTTGCCCTCATTCTCGGCCCCAGCTTGATCGTACTGGGGGCCTCGGTGGGCGGTGGCGAGTGGCTGTCTGGCCCGCTGAGCGTGGCTAAGTATGGATTCCTGGGTATTGGCTGGGTGATCCTGGTCTCGACGATATTGCAGGTGTTCTATAATGTTGAGCTGGCGCGCTTCACCCTGGCGACCGGCGAAACGCCCGTGGTGGCTTTTGGGCGCATCCCGCCAGGGTATTTCCTCTGGGTGCCGCTGGCTCTGTTATTCGTCTACCTGGCATTCATTCTGGGTGAGTGGACGATGCAGGCTGGTGGCAGTCTGTTCACCCTGGTGAACAACAGGCCTTACGAAGCGCAAGAAGTGGAGATTGTGCGTATCCTTGGCATCGCTCTGATGCTGAGCGTCTTCCTGTTTGTTTCGGTTGGGCGCAAGATCATGCGCACCCTGGAAGGGGTGATGGGCGTCCTCCTGGCATTTGTGTTGATCGGCATCTTGCTCATTACCCTGGTGGTTGTGCCGCTGAATTACTGGGGCAGTTCTCTGGCTTCATTGTTCATTCCAACCCTGCCGCCCTCCGGGGCTGATCTCTCGGTGCTGGGCTCCCTGGCTGGCTACACTGCCCTGGCGGCAGGGCTGAACTTCATGTTCATTGGGTATTACCGGGATAAAGGCTATGGCATGGGCACCCGCATGGGGTTCTTGGGTGGCTTGCTCGGAAGACGGCCAACCAGCCTGGATGCGGTGGGTAAGATTTTCCCCGAATCTGAAAAAAACACGCGCACCTGGAAACGCTGGTTCCGCATCCTGGTGGTGGATCAGTGGGTGATTTACTTTATCGGAGCTTTGGTGGGGATGGTGGTGCCGAGCATCCTGGTTGCTTACCTGGCCCAGACCCCAGGGAATGCCCAGCCCACCTCAGCCAGTATGATTGCCTATGCGGCGACGAACTTGGGCTCGCAATATGGGCCAGTGGTCAGCGGGTGGATGTCGATCGTCGGCTTTATGGTGTTGTATAGCACGCTGGTGGTGATCTTGGAGGTGTTGGTGCGCAATATGACGGATGCACTCTTCGCCTATAGCCGCCGTGTCCGCGAGTGGTGCCGTAATGATACGCGCAGGTTCTACTTCCCATTCATGCTGGTGGTGATCTTGCTCATTGGCATCTTGATCCACCTGCCATTATCAGGCAATTTGACGGAAATTTCGGCAAATATGGCGAATTTAGCTGCGATATTCTTCCCTCTCGGCATGATCTACCTGAACCGTCACCTGCCTCGCCCAGCCCGCATTACCTGGTGGTCGTACCTGGTATTGATCTTGAATGTGTTGTTCTTTGGTTTCTTCTTTGTGAACTTTGTGGTTGTCCAGCTAACTGGCGCACCGTTGGTGCGGTTCTAAGGAGTTGCCCGTGAAGAGACAAGTTGTGGATCTCATTTGTGCAAGGGACGGAGGCGCGTATGCCTGAATCGAGCACAAACACAACAGGCAGCATCTTGCCTGGCAGGCGATCTGGAAGCATTGGTGCGCGCCTGCTGCTGGCCTTTGTCTTGCTGGTGCTGTTACCGGTCGTCATTTTGAGCCTGGTGTTGATCATTTCCAATGTGCAGGGCAGCCGAGAGCAGCTGCAAAGAGATTTGGATACCGCATTGGCGTACAAAGAGGCCGCCATCGACGAATGGCTTTCTCGGCTGGAATTCCAGATCAACAATACTGCGCTGGGATTGGCCTCTCAGAGTGATGTGCAGATATTTTTGCATCCCGATACGGTTGAGCCTGAAGCCTGGACGGCGGCCTCTAACCACTTGCAAGATTATCTGCGGCAGGTGGCTGGCACGCTGGACGATTTCGATGAATTGATCTGGTTGGATCAGAGCGGAAGAGTGCTGCTGGCAACCGGAGCGACGCAGGTAGGCGCTAACCTTTCTGGAGATGCATTCTTCTTGCCCAATGCCACCCAGGCAATGGTGCCACCGCCGGTTTATTCGCGAGATCTGGGGTATGTGTCCTTCTTTGCTGTGACGCCGCTCCGCTCTGCCAGCGGTGAGCAGCAGGGTTTGCTGGTAGCCAGGGTGAACAAGATGCCCTTGAATGTGATCCTGTTGGAGCAGCAAGGACTGGGAGATACAGGCGAGACCTTCCTGGTGGGGCAGGGATACCTGTTCCTGAACAAGCCCCGCTACCCAACTGCCGCGCTAACGAACAAGAGCGCCGGCGCATTGGTGGCGCTGGATTCGGAGGAGAACGGCAGCGGCACCTACAGCAGCTATCATGGGGAGAGGGTGTTTGGCGTGTACCATTGGCTGCCGCGGCTGGATGCGGTGCTGATTGCTGAGCAGGAACTCGTTGAGTCGACGCGGGCTTCGAACGCGGTAGTGGCGGTGAACCTGAGCATTGGCCTGGCCTCTCTGCTGATCGTTATTGTGGCTGCACTGGTGATCACCTCGGATATTGCCACACCGGTCTCCGAGATGGCTTCCACCGCGGTGCAGGCGGCCCAGGGTGATTTGAGCCAGAAATTGGATATTGAACGCCAGGATGAGATTGGCGACCTGGCGCAGGCTTTCAATGCCATGACTACGCAGTTGCAGCAAACCCTGGGCGGATTGGAGCAGCAGGTTTCTGAGCGCACGTCTGCATTGGAGCAGCGTACCTCTTACTTGCAGGCCTCGGCAGATGTCAGCCAGGTGGTGAACTCCATCCTGGAGCCGGACCGCCTGGTGCAAGATGTGGTGGACTTGATCCGCGAACGGTTTGGTCTGTATTACGTGGGTCTGTTCCAGATGGACGAAAGCGGCGATTGGGCTGTTTTGCAGGCTGGGACGGGAGAAGCCGGGCAGGCGATGGTTGACCGCGGGCACCGTATCCGCACCGGGATGGGCATGATTGGCTGGTGTGTGGCCAATGCCAAGCCGCGCATTGCTCTTATCGCAGAGGACGACCAGGTGCGCCTGCGCAACACCGAACTGCCCGATACGCGTTCTGAGGCGGCACTACCGCTGCGCTCGCGGGGGAACGTGATTGGCGCATTGAGCATTCAGAGCGCGCAGCCCAATGCCTTCAACGAAGATAACATCTCGGTCTTTCAGGTGATGGCAGACCAGGTGGCAGTTGCAATTGACAATGCGCGTCTTTACAAAGAAACACAGAAGGCGCTGCAGGATGTGCAGCGCTTCTATTCCGATCAGTCGCTGGACCTGTGGCGCGATTATATGCAGCGCAAAGGCGGCCTGGGCGTGCGCAGCGATCAGCTCGGCACCGGGGAGGGCGCAGTGGAGTGGGGCACGGAGATGGTGGACGCCTTCTGGTCGGGTGAGACAGTGCGCTCAACTACCGCAGAGGAAAACCGCAATGTGCTGGCAGTACCGATCAAATCGCGCGATGTGGTGGTGGGCGTGTTGAACACCTACAAACCGATCGAGGCAGGCACCTGGACCGAAGAGGAGATGCGCCTGCTGGGCGATCTGTCCGATCAGCTGGGTGTGGCGCTGGAAACGGCACAGTTCTTCAGCGAGACGCGCGAACGTGCCGAGATGGAGCGGCTGGTGGGTGAGATCACAGCCCACATGCGCCAAACCCTGGATGTGGACCAGGTGCTGCAAACAGCCGCGCGCGAGATGCGCCAGGTTTTGGACCTGGCAGAAGTGGAAATCCGCTTGCGCCCTGTGGGTGACCAAGGAGAGGAGGAAGCGAAATGAGGTTCTTTCTGAAGATGCGCAGGGGCAGAACGGTGAGAGCAGGGATCCGGCCAGTGATGGCAGTGGTGTTATCGCTGGTGATCCTGGTGGGCCTGGTTGGCTGCCAGGGAAGCAAAGAGCAGATCCGCATTGGCTTGATCGTCACCCAGAGTGGAGAAAATGCTGCCCTTGGTCAGCAGATGATCAACGCAGCCGAGATGGCAGCCAAAGAAATAAATAATGCGGGTGGTTTGCAGGTGGCAGATCGCCAGGTAGAGGTGGTGCTGGTTATCAGGGATGACGAAGGCAATTCGGAAACTGCCGCCGGGGTGGCGCAGGAGCTGATTGCCCAGGAGACGGTGGCGGCACTGGTGGGGCCGCTGTTGGACCGCAGCGCGCTGGCGGCGGCAGTGGTGGCTGAGAACGCCCGTGTGCCAATGATCAGCCCAACTTCAACAGACTCGCTCACCACGGCTGGCCGGCAATATGTGTTCCGGGCAACCTATACAAACGAATTCCAGGGCGAGGTGATGGCTCGTTTTGCCATTGAAGACCTTGGCGCGGCGGCGGATGCGCGCGGCGCGGCGGTGATCTACGATGTGGCAGATGATTATAACCGCGGCATTGCCGAGCGTTTCAAACAGGTGATGGAAGATGCGGGCGTGCGGGTTTCGGTGTACGAAACCTATACCACCGGCGAGACGGATTTCAGCAGTCAATTGGAGGAAGTGGCGGGCGGTGTGAACGTGATTGTGCTGCCCAACTACCCCAGCGATGTGGCCTTGCAGGTGGAGCAGGCCCGCGCGATGGGCGTTTTCCAAACCATTATTTGCAGCGACGCCCTCAGCGGGATCAACCCGGCGGATTACCCGGCGTTGGATCGTATCTTCCTGACGGCGCCCTGGCACCCGGCAATCCAGGGTGATGTTTCGCAAAAATTTACCGAGGCATACCGGGCAGCCTACAATCAGGAACCGAACAGCGTGGCAGCCCTGACTTATGACTCGATGCAGCTATTGTTCCAGGCGATCCGCAGCCAGGGTAGTTGGGAACCGCAGGCAATTCGAAATGGGCTGGTTGGCTTGGGACGATATGAAGGCGTGACGGGCGTGATCGAATATCAGAATTCGGGCGACCCGGTGAAGAGCGTGGCGATCTTACAGATCAAAGATGGCAAGTACTATTTCTTTAAGCTGGTGAGCCCGTAGAGGACCTTTCTCCTGGTATCTCTTGCACGATGGAGATACGGGAGGCGTAGGAACTGATCGAGGAATAGACCTATGAAATTGCGCACTCGAAGCCTGGTGGCCCGAATCGTGGGTTACTTCTTACTTTTGTCGTTGATTGCGACAACCATTGTGCCAGTGGCAAGTTTCTTCCTGGCGCGGCAAGCGCTGCAGCGCTCTGTTTTTGAGCGCCTGGAGGTGGCGGCTACGCTCAAGGAAAATGAGCTGAACCGCTGGGTTGAAGATAACCAGGCTGATATCCTGTTCATTGCCCAATCGCCAGAGTTTAGCAGCCAGGCCTGGCGCCTGCTGACCGTCAGCGAAACCTCGCCAGAATACCGCGTGGCGTATTCGGCCCTCTCCAACTACCTGGCTTCGCTGCTGGGCAATAAAACCAACTTGCTGGAAGTGTTTATTATGACGGCAAAGGGCGGCCAGGTGGTGCTCTCTACCGATAAGACGCGGGAGGGTGATTACCGGGCGACCGATACCTATTATACGCAAGGCCGCCTGGGCACTTACGTTCAGAATGTGTACACCTCTCCGGTCACCGGCAAACCCACCATGACCATCTCCACGCCGTTGTTCGACCCAACTACAAACAGCCTGGCGGGAGTATTGGCGGCGCACTTGAACCTGGAGCGGTTAGACAGTATTATCCTGGAACGCGCCGGCTTAGGCGAAACGGGCGAAACTTACCTGGTGAGCCAGTACGGCTCCTTTGTTTCTGAAGCGCGCTTCGCCGGCGAAGAATTCGCCCGCGGGGTACATACCGAAGGTATTGACCAGGCGTTGGAAGGGATGGATGGCTTTGGTACCTACGAGAACTACCAGGGAACGCCGGTCTTGGGCGTTTACCGCTGGCTGGACGAGCGCAGCCTGGCGCTGGTGGCAGAGATCTCGCAGGAGGAGGCCTATGCCCCGGCAGCGCGCCTGGCGGGGACGATCTTCCTGCTGAGCCTGGTTTCGGCGGGCCTTCTGGCAGGGGGGGCTTACCTGGTTGCCCGACAGATTGCCCGGCCTATTCTGGCGATCAACGAAGTGGCTGGTTATGTGGCCAAGGGCGATTTGAGCCACCAGGCAGTTGTGCTGACTCAGGATGAAATTGGCACCCTGGCTACTACTTTCAACGAAATGACCCGGCAGTTGCGCGAACAGTTGGCCGGCCTGGAAGAGCGCGTGGGTGAGCGCACACGTGAATTGCAGCGCCGGGCTGTGCAATTGCAAGCCGCGGCCGAGGTGGGCAGCGCGGTGGCAAGCGTGCGTGACCTGAGCCGATTGCTGCAAGATGTGACCCATTTGATCAGTGAGCGGTTTGGCTACTATCACGTCGGCATCTTCTTGATCGACGAAAGCGGAACCGAGGCGGTGCTGCGGGCAGCCAACAGCCCTGGCGGTTTGCAGATGTTGGCCCGCGGCCATAGGCTAAAGGTGGGGCAGAAAGGCATTGTGGGCTATGTCACCGGGCAGCAGAAACCGCGCATCGCCATGGATGTGGGGCAGGATGCTGTGTATTTCGATAACCCCGACCTGCCCGAGACGCGCTCTGAGATGGCCTTGCCTTTAGTGGCTGGCGGGCAGTTGTTGGGTGTGCTGGATGTGCAGAGCAAGGAAGAGATGGCTTTTAGCCAGGAAGATATCGAGACGCTGCAGGTGCTGGCAGACCAGGTGGCGGTGGCAATTGAAAATGCCAACCTGTTCAGCGAGACGCAGGCAGCGCTGGATGCCTCTCGCCGGGCGTATGGCGAGATCAGCCGCCAGGCCTGGGGTAAGATCCTGGCGGTCCGACCAGATTTGGGCTACTTGTGCGACCGCCGCGGCCGCACCAAGCCGGCCAGCGGGAAGTGGTCTGGCGAGCTGGCTGCCGCGCAGACCTCGGGCAGGGTGACCCAGGTGGAAGACCGCACCGTGATCGTACCTTTCAAGGTGCATGGGCAAACCCTGGGGGTGGCGCGGCTGCGCAAACCGGAGGATGCTGGTGAATGGACCAAGAAGGAAATTGACTTGATGGAGTCATTGGCCAGTAACCTGGGCGAATCATTGGAAAGCGCGCAGTTGTACAACGACTCGCAGCGACGGGCGGTGCGTGAGCAGCTCGTTGGCGAAGTGACCTCGGCCATGCGCGAGAGCCTGGATGTGGACACGGTGCTGCGCACTGCCGCACAGCAGATCCGGCGGGCGCTGAACCTGGCCACGGTGGAAGTGCGTCTGGGCGCTTCTGTTAGCGAGGCAGCGCCAGGCGACGAAAGTTCTGGCGAGGTGAGTGAACCAACGCAAGACCCAATGACTGCCCCCGGTGAGGCGGACTTGCCTGAAGCGGATGGGAGGCTCGCATGACACCATTCCGGCGTTTGACACTATTTGCAGGCCTGGGCGATGTGCTGTTGCTGGCAACAGCGGCGGGATTGTATTTCTACTTCGGCCAGACCTCCTACTTGATCTTGGCGGGCCTGGTGGCTGCTCTCCTGGCATCTAAACTGATCGGCTATACGGTGGCGCGCTCTACGGGTCGTGAAGAACTTGGCCTGCTCATCTACAGCCTGGCGTACAGCCTGATTATTGCATTGCCGGTGTTGTGGTTCACAGATTATTGGTGGGTGGGCCTGATCATAGGAGTCTTGCTGACCATGCTGCCCTGGTTGGGCGGTCAGCCCAGGCTTGCGGTTCCGCTGGTGCTGCTGGCTTTGTTCAGCACGGCGTTGATGCTGGTATTGGATATCTGGCTGATTGGGGGCGAGCGGATGAACCTGGTTCGCAACCCCTGGCTGGCAGTGTTGATGGCGGTGGGCTATGTGGCGCTGGTGCTGCTGCCTGGCTTGTTCAGTTCCACCCGCCTCGGCGAGGAAAAAACGGGCGTGTTCCCCCGTCTGTTGTCATGGTTCTTGGGTGTGGCGGTGATCGCAGCCGTGGTGGTGATGGTGGTGATCTTGTGGCAGGCAAACCGTCTGCAAGTGGAACAGAGCGGGGTGCAAAACCTGCGCCTGGCAAACCAGCAGGCGGAACGAGCAGGCAACCTGCTGGAAGAGCGGTTGGCCACGCTGCAATTACTTTGGCATTCCGCCACGGTGGTAAACGGCATCAATGCAGCAAACACCTATTATGGGTATACGATTGCCAGCCCAGAAACCCGGATGGATTTACGAGCAAGAAACACAGAATGGCAGACGGCAGCCGTCAACAGCGAGCTGGTACGGCAGTATCTTCTTAACGAGGAAACCCAGGCGCTGACGCGTTTTGTCAACGCCCACCCCGAATACCTCACCCTGATCGTAACAGACAAGTTGGGCGGGTTGGTGGCGGCGACGGGCGGCAAGCCGGAGCTTTTCTTCTACGGTGATGAGGCCTGGTGGCAGGCCGCCATGCAAGGCGCCGACGGTGCTTATGTGGGAAACCTGGCATACGACGAAAAATCAGGTACCTACACCGTGCTGATCGCCATAACGGTGAAAGATCCCTCCACGGTGGGCGAGGGCGCCAGCCCCAACCAGGGCGCGGTGGTGGGCCTGCTGGCCTCCACGCTTGACCTTCGCCCGATCCAGTTGGGCTTGCAGGATCGCCCGGCTGGTTTTAGCGGGCAGCTGGGCTTGATCAGTCCCGACGGGCAAGTGCTGGCAGGGGCAGATCTTGCCGCGGTGCAGGCAGCCTGGGACGAACTTCCCGCCTCAGCGTTTTTGGTGGATCAGACCTCGACCTGGGGTTTCATCTCTGGCATCCTGGGTGAACGGGTGATGATCGCACACTCTCCATTAAAGACCACCAGCGGCGATTATCTCACCGTGCTGAAGAACCTGGGCTGGCAGATGGTGGCATTCCAGAGCGAGAACAGCATCCTGGCTGGATTGAACCAGATCATGCAGATTGCCACCCTGGCTGCCGTGGCGGCGCTGGCACTGGCAGTATGGGCTTCCTGGCGGGCGGCTGCGCAAATTCGTAAGCCCATCTCTGCGCTGACCGATACCGTGCAGACGGTGACCCAGGGAAACCTGGACCAGCATCTGCCGCCGGGCGGGCTGGTGGAATGGAACCAGCTTTCGGACACCTTCAACCAGATGCTGACCCGCTTGCAGCAAACCCTGGCGGACAAGGATCGCCAGGTGGCTGCCAGTGCCGAAGTGTTGGAAGAGCGCACGCGGCAGATCCAGGCGGCGGCAGAGGTAGGCCGGTCGGCGGCCTCGATCTTGAATGCGGATGAGTTGATCCAAGAAGTGGTGGGATTTATCCGCAGCCGTTTCAACCTGTACTATGTGGGCTTGTTCCTGGTAGATGAAACCGGCGAGTGGGCAATGCTGCGAGCCGGAACGGGCGAGGCCGGCAAGATCATGCAGGCGCGCGGGCACCGCATCCGGGTGGGGCAGGGTATGATCGGCTGGAGCATTGCCAACCAGTTGGCGCGCGTGGCTGGTGAGGCTGGCGCCGATGCGGTGCGCCTGGCTACCGCCGAGCTGCCCGAGACGCGTGCGGAGGCGGCGCTGCCTCTGATCTCGCGCGGTCGTGTGATTGGCGCGCTGACGGTGCAAAGCGGGCAAGAAGGCTTCTTTACCGAGTCTACGGTGGTTGTGCTGCAGACCATGGCAGATCAGGTGGCAGTGGCGTTGGATAACGCCCGCCTGTTTGCCGAGAGCCAGTTGGCTTTGGATGCCCTGCGCCGCTCTTACGGCGAAGTCAGTGGCCGAGAATGGGTGGGTATGATGCGCACCCGGCAGATTCCTGGGTATTCTAGCGACGAGCGCGGTGTTTATCCGGTGAAAGAGGATGCCACCGCCGGCAGCAAGGGTGCAAAGAAAGGCGATCTGGAGATCCCGGTGAAGGTGCGCGATCAGGTTTTGGGCATGCTGACGGCAGCCAAGCCGAAGGGAGGCAGCGAATGGAGCGAAGAGGAAGTGGCGCTGTTAGAAACTTTGGCCGGCGAATTGAGCGTGGCGCTGGAGAATGCCCGTCTTTATGAGAGCACCCAACGCCGTGCGGAACGCGAGCGCGTGCTGGCAGATATTACTGCCAAGGTGCGCTCTTCGACCGATATCAACGTGATCCTGCAAACGGCCATCCAGGAACTGGCCGATGCGCTGCGCGTCTCTCGCGGCAAGATCGAGCTGCACCAGGCAGACATCGACGGTGAGAACGGAGGCAACACGGATGATTGAAATACAAGAACTCACCCGTAAGAAAAATAAGTCCAGCCTGGCCGCGTTGCGCGACCGGCTTCAGAGTGCTCTGTCAGACCAGCGGAGAAACGCCTGGTGGGTTATGGGCGGGGTCATTGCATTAGCCACCATTGCGCTGATGGTTTATTTGTATGTGGCTTTACAGAACAACGTATGGCAGTACTATGGCCTGGTGGGGGCGGCGCTGTTGCTGATCGTGGCTTGTGTGGCTGGCATCTTGCTTTCTCGTCGCGGCCAGACGATACGGGGCATCTGGTTAATGCTGTTCCTGGGGGTGGTCGCTCTGGCAATCAGCCCGTTGTTTGTTGCAAACGTGGGCATCTGGTATGCTGGTGTGATCGTTCTGTCAACACTTGTCGTTAGCACGTTATGCCTGCCTTCGCGGCAGGGGAACTGGGCCAACCTGTTAGGCGTACTGGGTGGCATCGGCGCCTTACTGAGCGATAGCTTTTTGGATGTTTTTCAGGTTGCTTCGCCTGCGCTGCTGCTGTATCTATTGTACTTTTTAATGGGTTTCATGGCGGTGGGTTACCTTTTTACCCTGGTTGTTTTCTTCACAACCTTTGACTTGCGGGCCAAGATCACGGTGACCATGTTTTCAACAGCCGTGCTCTCGATCATCGCAGTATCTGTCATCAATAATATTACTACCCGCCGGGAATTGGTAAGTGCGGTGAACCAGACTTTGCTGGTGGCAGCGAATTACACGGCTCGCAATGTGGATGAGTACCTTGATGAAATCGCCCTCCAGATGGGCATGGACGCGCTTTCACCATACTTGTCGGATCACCTTGCCTTGTTGGAAGAAGAGCAAATAGAACAGCAACAGACTGCTAGCATCTTCATGCTCTCGCTGCGCTCGCGCACGGGCGCGCAGCAATATGTGCTTCTGGATCGCAGTGGGAAGGTGGTGCTGCACACGCAGTACAGCAACCATGCAGATGTTGCGCAGCTGCCCGTTTACCTGGGATTGAGCGATGCAGACCGGAACACGTTTCTGATCTCGGTCCTTTCGGGTGTGCCTTTCTACTCGTCGGTGATCTTCCCTGATCAGGGTGAGCCGTATTTCTATGTTGGCCAGCGCATTTTGGATGCGGATAAAAAACCAGCAGGCCTGCTGATGGCCAGTTATCCGCTTGCGGCTGTGCAGACGTTAGTGAGGGAGAGCAAAGGCCTGGCAGGCGAGGGGTCGTATGGTGTGCTGCTGAGCGGTGATTATCTGCGCATCGCTCAGAGTGGTTCGCAAGAGGGGCTTTATCAACTGGTCGTTCCGCTTTCTGATGCGGAGATGGAGAAGATGAAGGCCAGCCACGATCTGCCCAATAGGCCCCTGGAGGAATTGGCCACCGATTTTCCGGAGTTCAAAGCCGGCCTGGATAACATCACTTCCACACCTTTCTTTGCCTCGCGCGAGGTTGGGACAGGGGATGACGTGAACTCGATGGCGGTGCTGCGGCTGGAATCACAGGGATGGCTGATGGTGTTCATGCAGCCGCAGTCGATCATCCTGCGCCCGGTGGAGGATCAAACACGCACGATCGTGCTCTTTGCTTCGATTATAGCCGGGTTGACGGTGCTGACCGCCACGGGGCTGGCACAGCTCCTTTCGCGGCCGATTGTGCGCCTGACGGGTGTGGCTGAAAAGGCTGCCGCAGGCGACTGGAGCCAGGAGGCCGAAGCCCAAGGTCAGGATGAGATCGGCAAGCTGGCCAATGCCTTCAATATCATGACCGGTCAATTGCGGCAGACATTTGAAGAACTGGAAACGCGCGTCGATCAGCGCACCGCCGAACTGGCGCACACCTCTGAGCAGATGGAGTATCGTGCTCAGCGCCTGCAAAAAGTGGCCGAGGTGACGCATGTTATTGCTGCTGAGCAAAACCCAGACAAACTGCTCACCCTGGCAACCCAGACGATCAGTGAACAGTTTGACTATTACCATGTGGGCGTTTTTCTGCTGGATAAGGATGAAGAATATGCCGTGTTGCAGGCGGCGAATTCTGCCGGCGGGCAGCGCATGCTGGCGCGCGGCCACCGTTTGAAGGTTGGCGAGGTGGGCATTGTGGGGTATGTGACCAAGAAAGGGCAGCCCCGCATCGCTCTGGATGTGGGCGAGGATGCGGTGTTCTTTGATAACCCCGATCTGCCCCAAACTCGCTCTGAGATTGCCCTGCCGCTGAAGATCGGCTCGCGGGTGATCGGCGCCCTGGATGTGCAAAGCACCGAATCAGGCGCGTTCAGCGGAGATGATACGGCTTTGCTCTCCACCCTGGCAGACCAGGTGGCTATGGCGATCCAAAACGCCCGCCTTTTTGGCGAGACACAGCGAGCGCTGCGCGAACTGCAAACTGCCCAACGCCAGTACATCCGCCAGGAATGGATGAGCATGGCAGCAGAGAAGCCGCAAACCGGCTATCAGTACCTTTTTGGCAACCTGCAGCCGGTGGGCAGCGCGGCAGTGCAGACGCTGGAAGCCGGTGATGATGAAGCTCGGATGATCAGGTTAGAGGCAGGCGAGGAACCCCTGGAAATCCCCATTTCCCTGCGCGGCCAGGTGATTGGCAACATTCAAATGGGCGGGCCAGAAGACCTGCGCAACTGGAGCGAAGAAGAGATCCAACTGGCGCAGGCTGTGGCTGACCAGGTGGGCCTGGCGCTGGAAAATGCCCGTCTGCTGGAAGTGACCCAGCGGCGTGCTGAGCGCGAGCGCACGGTTGCCGAGATCACCACCAAGCTGCGCGCCACCAATGATCCGCAGGCCATCCTCGATGCGGCGGTATCTGAGTTGCGGACGGCCCTGCGCGCCAAGACAGTGCGGGTGAGCATCCAAAAGAAAGATGGGAGTTGACCATGCAAGTCATCGCAATTGCTAACGAAAAAGGTGGCGTAGCCAAAACCACCACGGTTATATCTTTGGCAGGGGCGTTGGTGCAGGCTGGGTACGGCGTGCTGGCGATCGACCTGGATGCCCAGGCGAACCTGACCCTGGGCCTGGGCTTACAGCCAGCCCGGCTGCGCCGCTCGGTGGCAGATGTGCTGCTGAACTCGGCGGCATTGCTGAGCGTGAGCCGAGAAACCAGCGTTTCAGGCTTAGACGTGGTGCCCGCCAATGCCGACATGGGCCTGGCAGAGCGTTTTCTGCCTGTGCGCCAGAATTATGAGTACATTTTACAGAATGCGCTGCGCGACAGCCCTGGCCTGGCAGCCTATCATTATGTGCTGCTAGACTGCCCGCCCTCGCTGGGCGCAGTGACCACCAATGCCCTGACGGCAGCCAATCTGGTGATTGCGCCCACCCAGCCGGAGTATTTCTCGGCTTACGGTTTGCGCAGCCTGATGGCGACCATCCGCCGGGTGCGCAGCCAGAGCAACGCTGCCCTGTCTTATTATGTGCTCATCACGATGATGGATCGCCGCAACCGCATCCACCGTACCTTGTGTGAACAATTGCAGGTCACGTTTGGAGAAGGTTTGTTGAAGACGATCATTGAGGTGGATACCAAGCTGCGTGAGAGCACGGTAGCCGGTATGCCCATCACCCATTATTTCCCCAAGAGCCGCAGTGCCATGCAGTACACTGCCCTTGCCCAGGAGTTGGTGAATCATGTCCAAGAGAAAGCCGCGGTCGAAATCAGTTCGCAATCGGATTGAGAGCCTGTTCGAAGACCTGGGTAGCGAAGCAACTTTCGCATCTCAGGTAGGACAGGAAGGCGTGGAGCCAGAGGCCCAGCCGCCGATGGAGGATTCCTCGCTGCTGGAACGTTTGCAGCAGTCGGGCGAAACTCGCCTCGGCTTGTCGGGACAGGTGGATCGAACCCGCCCCTTATTCTCCACGCTCTCCCAGACGGTCAGCGGTGGCGAAGCCACCCTGTCGGTGCCATTCCAGGTGCAAGAATCGGAAGTGGCGCTGCTGGAGGTGCTGGATGACACCGAAGGGCGAATCTGGAGCGAGGATGAGCGCCGCCTGGTGGAACAGGTGGCGGATCAATTATCCCTGGCTTTAGAGAATGCGCGCCTGTTCCAGAATACGCAGGCCGCCCTGGCCGAAACGCAAACCCTGTACGGCATCGTCAGCGCGGCCACGCGCTCTCTTGACCTGCAAGAAACCTTGAGCGACTTGCTGTCTCAGGTGCTCCAGGCGGTGAACATTGATGCTGGCTTGATCAGCATGTTCGATGAGACCACCAACAGGCTGGAACTGCTGGCGCAGCGCAACTTGCCTGAAGCCATGGGAAATAAACTGCAAACAGAAGGTTTGCAGGGCACGTTGGGCGAATATGTTTACCGCACACAAAAATCTCTGAGCATTGAGGATTTAAACCATCCCCCTGAATTCTTGGATGTGGATGTTAGCGGCGTGGCGCGCCAGGGCTTTCGCTCCTACCTGGGCGTTCCATTGGTGTCCAAGGGACGGGTCTTGGGCTCGCTGGATGGTTTTGGTTATGGCACGCGCAGTGAGCAATCGGCGAATATCGCCCTGATGCAGGTGGCTGGGCAGCAGATTGGTATTGCAGTGGAGAACTCTCGCCTCTTCACCCAGACCCAACAGCGTGCAGAGGAAATGAGCATCTTGCACCAGGTTTCGCTGGAACTGGCGCAGGAAGAGCGCGACCTGGACGTGATCTTGAAGATCATCACCGATCGCACCATGGAACTGCTGGATGCGGATGGGGCGGGCGTCTGGTTGTACCGTGAGGCAGAAGAAGAACTCGAGATGGTCATCTCCGTGCAAAAAAGCGGAACGGATTATACCGGCAGGCGTCTAAAAAAAGGCGAGGGCCTGGTGGGTCAGGCTTACGCCAGCGGTAAAGTGCAGGTGATTGATGACTATGTGACCTGGTCGGGGCGCTCGCAGTCATTCAAAGACGCTCCTTTCCGGGCTGCGCTGGCGGTGCCCATGGTGTGGCAGACGCGCTCGATTGGTGCCCTGGTGGTCACGCGTGACCGGTCCAATATGCCATTCTTGGCCAATGAGCAGTCGCTGGCAGAACTGCTGGCGGCGCAGGCGGCTGCGGTGCTGCAGAACGCCCGCCTGTTCACCGAGGCAGAGCGTCGCGGCGAAAACCTGGCAGTGCTCAACGAGATGGGCCAGGCGTTGACCTCCTTGCTGGATGTGAAGGCGATCACCGAAGCGATGCTGAACTTCACCACTCGCCTGATGCCCATTGAAACCTTCTTTGTGGCCCTCTTCGATGCGGATAAAGAGGAACTTACCTTTCCCACCGTCATGTCGCGCGGCGAACGGATCGAATTCGCCACGCGTAAATTGGGCAAGGGTTTGACGGATGCGGTTATCCGCAGGGGTGAGGCGGTGCTGCTGAATGGTTGGGATGTGCCCGACCAGATGGAAAGAATGGGCGTCAAGTTTGTGGCCCTGGGCAATGACAAGCCAGCGGTTTCCTGGCTGGGTGTGCCGCTCTTGTATGGCGGCAAGGTGCTGGGGGTGATCTCGCTGCAAAGCATTTCCATACCCTACCTGTACACCAGCGACCACCTCAACCTGTTAACGGCAGTTGCCAGCCAGGCCTCCAACGCCATCCAGAATGCGCGCCTGTTCACGGATGCTCAGCGCCGCAGTGAGCAGCTGGTAATTCTGAATGAGCTGGGGCGTGAGCTGTCTAGCATGCTTGATGTGGATGCAATCGCAGAGACAATTCACGTATACATGCACCGCTTGGTACCATCGGAGGAAAAAACCTCTTTTGTTGCCCTGTACAACGCCAAAACCCAGATGGTTGACATGCCGATTGTGGTTGTGCGTGGCGAGCGCGTTGAAACACCGCCGCGTCCGTTGGGCAATGCCAACACAGATTACATTTTGCGCACTGGGGAACCACTTCTGCTCAATGGCGAAGATGGACAGAGGATCCGCCGCGAGAAAGGCATTGAATTTGTCCCGCTAGGTGATAACAAATTGGACGTGCTTTGCTGGCTTGGGGTGCCGATTCGTTATGGTGAGGATATTTTGGGTGTGCTTTCAATGCAAAGCATTGAAGTCCCTTATACCTTCAGCCAGGAACACCAGAGCTTATTGACTGCGCTAGCCAGCCAGGCCGCCAGCGCAATTCAGAATGCGCGTCTGTTCACTGAAGCGCAGCGGAATAGCGAAAACCTGGCCGTGCTGAATGAACTCGGGCGCACACTGGGTAGTTTGCTGGATGTGAACCAGATCGCCGAGTCCATCTATACCTCTGCGGCTCGCCTGATGCCCACCGAAACATTCTTTGTGGCACTGTATGACCGGCAGTTGGATGAGGTGCAGACGCCGGTTGTGTTCATGGAAGGAAATCGCATTGAACGCCCGCCGCGCCGCCTGGGGTCGGGGCTCTCCGATTACATCATCCGCACTGGCGAAGCGCTGCTGCTGAACGGTGATGAGGGTATGCGCCGCCGAGATGAGCTGGGGATCAAGTTTGTGGCCCTGGGCAACGACCGGCCGGCTCTCTCCTGGCTGGGCGTGCCTATCCGTTACGGTGACGAGGTGATGGGGGTGATCTCGCTGCAGAGTGTCGTCACGCCTTACCTGTACACAGAAGAACACAAGAATCTGCTGACGGCCGTTTCCAGCCAGGCAGCCAGTGCCATGCAGAACGCCCGCCTGCTGGCAGAAACCCAGGTGCGCGCAGACCAATTGGCTGTGTTGAACGAGATGAGCAGTGCCCTGGCATCGCAGCTCGGCGTGGAAGATGTCATCGAAACACTGTACACATACGCCGGGCGTCTGATCGATTGCACGAACTTCTTTCTTGCCCTGTACGATGCAGAGAAGAATGAGGTTTCCTATCCCCTGGTTTTGGATGAGAATCAGCGCCAGGAATGGGCGCCAGAACCGCTGGGCAGTGGCCTGACGGCGCATGTTATCCACAGCAAGCAGCCGTTGTTGTTGCGTGAGAAAGTGATCGATTGGATCAAGCAGAATGTAACCCTGGAGCAGGTTGGCAAAGGCGCGGAATCGTGGCTGGGCGTGCCCTTGATCGTAGGTGAGCAGGTGCTGGGCGTGGTGGCGGTGCAATCTTACGTTACGCCGAACCTTTACCACGAGGGCCACAAGAACTTGCTGGCCGCGGTAGCCAGTTCGGCTGCCATTTCCATCCAGAACGCGCGTTTGTTCCAGACGGAACAGCGCCGCCGCCAGGTAGCCGATACGCTGCGTGAGATCACGCGTGTGGTGGGCTCGACGCTGGACTTGCGCGAAGTGGCCGACCGCATGTTGAATCAACTGGCCAACCTGGTCGATTTCGAGCGCGGCTCGATCCAACTGATCCAGGATGATACCCGCCGCCTGGTAGGGGCGCGCGGCTTTGATATGGGCCCGGCTGGCGCAGATCTGTTCCTGCGGCCGATTTCGGAGGATGCCCTGGTGCAAGATGCCCTGGCCACCCCCGACCCGTTGGTGATTGATACGTATTCCGATCCGCGCTGGCAGGTGGTGGCGGGTATGGAGCATATTCGTTCGTGGATGGCAGCCCCATTGGTGATTGGACGCGATACGGTGGGCTTGCTGACCCTGGACAGCACGAAAGAGGACGCCTTTAGCCCAGAGGTGACGGAACTGATCCGCTCTGTGGCGGCCCAGGCAGCCGTGGCGATCCAAAACGCCAACCTGTTCCAGCAAACACAGATCGCCCTGGGCGAAACCGCCGGCCTGTACCAGGCCAGTGCCGAGATCAATACGGCGCAGAACTACGATGAAATCTTGCAGGCGCTGCGGCGCAACACCATCGCCGGGGCTGAAACGCACCATGTTAATATCAGTTACTTTGACCGGCCCTGGACCAAGCAGGAAACGCCGCAGTGGGTGGAAGTGCTGGCGCGGTGGACAGATCAGCCTACTGAGTCTTTCATGTCGAGCTACCCGTTGCAGGCATACCCCTCTGTGGCGCAGTTGTTGAAGCCGGATGCCCCGCTGATCGTGGAAGATCTGACCAATGACCCGCGCCTGGATGATGTGGTGCGCGATCTATATACCAAAGGCTTCCATGCGGTCAGTGCCATTTTCATTCCTCTGGTGGTAGGTGCGCAGTGGGTGGGCTTTATTAATGCCAATTACCCCACACCGGTCAAATTCCCCGAAAACGAGATCCGCCGCTTGATGGCCCTGGGCGGCCAGGCGGCTGTGGCTGTGCAGAACCTACGCAGCGTTTCCATCGCAGAGCAGCGCGCGCAGGAAGCCCAGCAGCGCAGCGAAGAACTGGGGTTGGTGAACCGGGTCGTTTCGGCCATGGTCTCCTCGCCTGACCTGCGTGAAGTGTTGGATGCGGTGGCCGGGGAGTTGATCGATGCCTTCCGCCTGTCGCACGCCACGATTGCCCTGTTGAATGAGGACCGCAAGTCGTTGATGGTGGTGGCAGAAAAATCCAGTGTGAACGATGCCTCGGGAGTGGGCTCGCGCATCCCGGTGACGGGCAATCCCGCCACTGAGCAGGTGCTGTCAACTCGGCGCCCGGTGATGGTCACCGATGCGCAGGCCAGCCCGCTGCTGGCGCCGCTGCACATGCTCATGCTGGAGCGCGGCATTCAGACGATTGCGATCTTCCCGATCATCGCCGGCGGTGAAGTGATCGGCACCATTGGCCTGGATGTGGTTGAGAAAGGCCGCTCGTTCACGGCGCAGGAAATCGCTGTGGCAGAGACCCTGGTGGGGCAGATCTCTACCTCGATCCAAAATGCCAATCTGTACGAGCAAACCCAGCGCGCCCTGGCTGAAACCAACACTCTGTACCAGGCGAGCGCCTCACTGAATGCGGCCCAGGAGTACCAATCGATCCTGGACATCCTGCGTGAGACGACCGTGTTGGGAAACAAGCACGCCAGCAATGTGACGGTCAACCTGTTTGACCGGCCCTGGGTTGGCGATACAGCCCCCGATTGGCTGATCCCGATTGCACGCTGGTCGGATACCCCCGCGGCAGCCACACCTACGGCGCGCTATCCGCTCAGCACCTGGACAACCGCCAAAGAGTTGGTGCGTCCGGACGCGGTGGTTACGGTGGAGAATGTGCTTGCGGACCAGCGCCTAGACGATACCGCCCGCGCCGTGTACGTGGAGCGCATGCAGGCGAAATCGTTGGTGACCATCCCATTGAGCGTGGGTGGTCAGTGGCTGGGGCATGTGGTGGGTGTGTACCGCGAACAGGTGCGTTTTGATGAGCAAGACCGGCGCATTCTGATGGCGCTGTCTGGCCAGGCGGCTGTGGCAATCCAAAACCTGCGCCTGCTGGATGAATCTCGCCGGCGTGCCACACAGTTGGAGACCGCGGCCGAGATCGCCCGCGACACTTCTGGTACCCTGGCGTTGGAGACGCTGCTAGACCGGGCGGTGAACCTGATCCGCGACCGGTACGGCTTCTATCATGCCTCGATCTTTCTGATGGATGAGACCCGCAAGACCGCCAAGGTGGCTGCCTCTACCGGCGAGGCCGGCGCTGAGCTCAAACGCCGTGCCCACAACCTAGTGGTTGGTTCGCAGTCGGTGATCGGTACGGTCACTGGCACCGGCGAGCCGCTGGTGCTGAACGACGTGCGCCAGAGCTCCATTCACCGGCCCAACCCGCTGCTGCCCGATACGATGGCTGAACTGGCCATGCCGATGAAGATTGGCAACCTGACCATTGGCGCCTTGGATGTGCAGGCAACCCAGGTGGATGCATTCTCTACCGACGATGTGGCCGTGCTGCAAACCCTGGCTGACCAGATCGCCGTGGCGGTGGATAATGCCCGCTCTTACGAAACGGCTCAGAAAGCGGTTGCGGAAACCCGCCGCCGTGTGGATGACCTGAGCGTGATCTATGATCTCAGCCGCGCCCTGGCCAACGCCCCCCTCGACCCGGCGCTGATTTCCGACACGGTGGTGCGCTACTTCATCCGGGTTTTGGATGTGCCCGAGGCGTCCATCTCGCTGTTGAATGAGGAGACGACTGAATTCACCGTTGTGGCCAATGTGGTGCGCGGCGAGGTGGGCGAAGACCTGGTTGCGGGGAATGGTGTGGGTGAAGTATTCCCTGTTGCTGATTACCCCGCTACGGAGACTGTGATCCGGACCCAGCAGCCCATGGTTACCCAGATCAGTGACCCCAATGCCGACAAGGCCGAGATAGCTTACATGGAGCTGCATAACCTGAAAACTCTGGTGGTGCTGCCGCTGTCGATCAAGGGCACGGCCTTCGGTATCATTGAGCTGGAGGCATGGGAACGCGAGATGAGCTTCACCACCGACCAGTTGAACCTGGCGATGACGCTGGCAAACTCAGCCGCCACTGCGCTGGAGAACGCCCGCCTGTACGAGGAGCAGCGCGCCACCGCTGAGCAGTTGCGCGAGCTGGATAAGTTGAAATCGCAGTTCCTGGCCAATATGTCGCACGAGCTGCGCACGCCGCTCAACAGTATCATCGGCTTCTCGCGCGTGATCCTGAAAGGCATTGACGGTGCCATCACCGATATGCAGAAACAGGATCTCACCGCCATTAACAGCGCTGGTCAGCACCTGCTGGAGTTGATCAATGATGTGTTGGATATTTCTAAGATCGAGGCTGGCAAGATGGAATTGGCCTTCGACGAGCATGTCAGCCTGTCGGACCTGATCACCAGCGCCATGTCTACGGCGGTGGGCCTGGTGAAAGATAAGAATGTGCAACTGGTCAAGCAGGTGCCAGACGATCTGCCTACGGTGCGGGCAGACCCCACTCGTATCCGCCAGGTGCTGATCAACTTCCTCTCCAATGCGGCCAAGTTCACCGAAGAAGGCGCCATCACCGTGCGGGCAGAAGTACAGCTTGGCCCGCAGAACTTGCCAGAAGTGATGGTCAGCGTGATCGATTCTGGGGCGGGTATCTCCCCCGAAGACCAGGACAAGCTGTTCAAGCAGTTCTCGCAGGTCGATTCTTCACCCACCCGCCGGGTAGGCGGCACAGGGCTGGGTCTTTCCATCTCGCGCCTGCTGATCGAGATGCACGGCGGGCGCATTGGTGTGGAAAGCGAGGTCGGCAAGGGCAGCCGGTTCTTCTTCGTGCTGCCGATGGAAGCCGAAACCATGCCTCTGGTGGCAGAGGTGCTTGCGTCATCGGCTCCGTCTTCTGGCGAGCGGGTGGTGCTGGCAATCGACGACGACCGGCAGGTGCTGAACCTGTACGAGCGTTACCTGCACGATCACGGCTACAAGGTGATCTCTTTGACAGACCCGCTCAAGGCAGTGGAAACGGCGCGCCGCGCCCACCCCTTTGCCATTACCCTGGACGTGATGATGCCCAAGGTGGATGGCTGGCAGGTGCTGGAAGCGCTGAAGAAGGATCCCGATACACGCTCCATCCCGGTGATCATTTGCAGCATTGTCGAGGAGCGTGAAAAAGGCATCAGCCTGGGGGCGGTGAGTTACCTCACCAAGCCCATCCTGGAAGATGAGCTGGTCACATCGTTGAACCGGCTGAACGGCGATGGCAGCATCCAGGAAGTGCTGGTGGTCGATGATGATGAGGATGACCTGCGCCTGTTAGATAAGATTTTGCGTGAACATACGGATTACAAGGTGCGCCTGGCGCACGGCGGACCGGAAGGCCTGGCTGCCATCCAGACCAACCCGCCGCATGCCATCATCCTGGACCTGTTCATGCCGGAAATTGACGGCTTTGCCCTGCTGGAGGTGCTGCGCGCGGACGCCCGTTTGCGCGAAATCCCCGTCATCATCTTCACTGCCGGCGACCTGACAGAGACCCAGCTTGGGCGGCTGGCGGAGTTCTCTCAGAACATGCTGCGCAAGGGCGTGGTGAAAGAGGAAGAGCTGCTGGCGAGCATTGAGCATGCCCTGAAGCACTTCAAGCAAGATTAATCCGTGAGCGAAACGGAGGAAAGAAAGATCATGCCATCTCACGTTATGGTTGAATGCCTGGACTGCGGGCATCGTGCGCCATTTGTACCGGCTTCGGTGGCCTGCCCCTCTTGTGGCGGGCAGTGGCGAGAAGCGCGCTATCCCTATGACACCCTGAAGGCTACGCTGCCCGACCTGTTCCGCGCGCGGCCTTTCGATCTTTGGCGTTACCGCGAAGTGCTGCCCGTGCAGGGGCCAAACCCGCTGATCAGCATGGGCGAGGGAGGCACGCCGCTGATCCATGCTGCCAACCTGGGCATGATGCTGGGCTGTCCGCATATTTTTATCAAAGATGAGCGGCAAGGCCCCACGGCGTCTTTCAAGGACCGCCAGGCTGCCATCAGTATCGCCGCGCTGAAAGATGCCGGGATCACCGAAGCGGTGCTGGCTTCGACCGGGAATGTGGCGATTGCTTACTCGGCTTACGCGGCCCGGGCGGGCATCAAGCTGTGGACCTTCCTGACCAGCCTGGTGCCGGCTGAAAAGATGCGCGAGGTGGCGATCTACGGCTCGCAGGTGGTGAAGGTGACCGCCTCGTATGACCAGACCAAGCAAGTGGCAGCTGAGTTCGCCCGGCAGCGCGGCCTGTACCTGGAGCGCGGCTCGCGCTCGATCCCTTCAGTGGAGGGGATGAAAACCATTGCGTATGAGCTTGTGGAACAACTGACGGATATCTTTGGGCCGCCCATCCCGGCAGAGAACCATGCTTCCTCGCGCTATGTCTGGCGGGCGCCAGATTGGTATGTGCAGGCGGTCAGCGGCGGCTTAGGGCCGCACGGGGTGCAGAAGGGCTTTGAAGAGCTGTACCAGATGGGGCTGATCGACCGCCTGCCTGCCATGGCCAATATCCAGACGGACGGCTGTGCGCCGATGGTGCACGCCTGGCGCTTGGGCCAGGATACGGCTGATCCGATCCGCTCGCCGCGCACGCACATTGCCACACTCTCCACCGGCGACCCCGGGCGCACTTATACCCTGCTGCGCCAGCGCATGCTGCAAGGCGGCGGTGGCGTCTTTGAGAGCGTAACCGACGAGGAGGCTTTCCGCACCATTCATATCCTGGCAAAGATGGAAGGCCTTTCGGTAGAGCCGGCCGCGGCGGTGGCCTTTGCGGGAGTGGTCAAGATGGTGCGGGCGGGCGTGATCAAACCCACCGATGTGGTGGCGGTGAACTGCTCGGGCCACACCATGGCGATCGAGAAAATGATCCTGGGCGAGGGCTGGTCGCGGGATGTGGAAGTCTCGGCAGAGGTGATGCGCGATAAGCCGGAGGAAGGCTTGTTGGCGGCATTGAGCCGGGTGACCTCCGAGCGCTTCCCGCGCGTGGCGATTGTGGATGATACACCCGATGCGCGCCGCCTGATCCGGCGCATCTTGCAGGCCCAGGGCGATTACGTACTCTCAGAGGCCTCCAATGGGCATGAGGCGCTGGAGCTGGCGCGGCGCGAACACCCCGACCTGATCATCCTGGACCTGATGATGCCAGAGGTGGATGGCTTCACGGTGTTGGATCAACTCAAGGGCGATCCGCAAACCGCCTCGATCCCGGTGATCGTTGTTACGGCGAAGGAACTGACCACGGAGGAGAAAGCGCGCTTACAAGGCCGTATTCACTCGTTGATGCAGAAGGGGGAATTCATGAACGATGAATTTCTTGATGAAGTGATGACGCTGTTAAAGTAATGCGCAATAAAGGGCTTTACGCTGCACTCGCCTCGGCTGTATTTTTGGGTATGGCGCCCGTTTTTGGCAAGTACGCCATTAGCGTGGGCATGCCGCCGATGGGCGTGGTGGTGCTGCGTACTTCCCTGGCAGCCCTGCTGCTGCTGGTGGTGCTGCTGATCTTCAAGCGGTCGTTTTTGTTTATCTACCCGGCTGGGCTGCTGGGCTGCATGCTGGCAGGCGGCATTAATGGGCTGGGCTCTATCTTTTACTACACTGCCCTGGGACGGATCGATGCCAGCCTGGGACAGCTGCTATATTCGCTTTACCCGCTGTTTGTGGTGCTCTGGCTGTGGATGGATCACCAGCCGCCCAGCCGCTTGACCATCTTCCGCCTGGGGCTGATCATCCCGGCGATATACCTGCTCACCTTTACCCGCCATCAAGTGCTGGATATCCCCGGGGTGCTGATGATGCTGGCGGCCTCGATCTTATATGCGCTGCACCTGCCCATCAACCAGCGTGTGCTCCTGGATATGCCCGCGCCCACGGTGACGTTCTACACCCTGCTGGCGATGAGCCTGGTGGTTGCCCCGGCATACTTCTTCTTCAGCAATTCGATCGGGGGCAGCCTGAATGCGGCCTGGGGCGCGGTGCTGGGCCTGACCCTGGTCACTTTCCTTTCCCGGTTGACGCTGTTCCTGGGTGTTAAGCACCTGGGAGGGGCGCAGACGGCGCTGCTGGGGTTGGGTGAGCTGCTGGTGACGCTGGTGGTGTCCCATTTGTGGCTGGATGAGCGCCTGAGCCTGGCGCAGTGGGTGGGCGCGCTGCTGCTGGCGGTCAGCTTGGGGCTGATCGCTATGGAAAAGCCGGGGCCGCGCAAGTACTCTCGCGGCGGCTGGCTGAGCTGGCTGCGTCCTCCGGGCATTCCCAAGGATATCGCCTGGCCGCCAGGCTCGTAACATTCTGGACGGGTTCTAAACAAGGAGGCGTGCAATGCAGTGTGCAGCATGTGGAACCATAAACCCCACCCAGGCGCGTTTTTGCATGGGTTGTGGATTGCGCCTGACGGCTGGAGTGGTGTGTGGAGCGTGTCATACCCTGCTGCCGCCACAGGCGCAGTATTGCTACAACTGCGGGCAGTATGTGGGCAGCGCAGGCGCCGCGCTGTCTGGTGTTCCGTTCAATGCGGGCAGCTACGTGGCCGCCCCGCCACCGCCGGCGGCCCAGCCGGGTAGGGCCGCGCCGGTGCAGGCTGCTCAACCCGCGGCGCCCATCGCCGCTCAGCCAGCCGCCCAGGCCGTGGCGCAAGCTGCGGCGGAGTTTATTGCCGCCCAGGCCGTTTCTGCCTCTCCTGCCGCCCCTGATGAGCACCAGGTGGGCGTGCTGCCCCCCGCCAAGAAACTGGAAGAGCTGCGCGAGGCCCTGGAACCGTTCCTGACCGAAAAGCTTTACGGTCCATTGCAACGCCGTCCCAACCAGCAACAGATTGAGGCTGCCCGCGACCATCTGAAATCGATGCTGGAAACAGCCAAGACCTACCTGCCGCAGCCGGTCATTGTTTCGCCGCAGCCGGGCGGCGTGCCTGCCGGGGGCATGTACCTGGGTGCGTTCCTGTTTGTGGATGTTTCGGGCTTTACCCCGCTCTCTGAACAACTCAAGAAAGAAGGCCAGGCCGGCGCCGAAAAGATCGTTCAGATCATCAACGGCTTGTTCACCGAACTGGTGCGGGTGCTGTTTGACCACGGCGGCACGCTGCTGAAGTTCGGCGGCGATGCCATGCTGGGGCTGTTTCAGGCCGCGGATGAGGTTGAACTGCGCGCCAGTGTGGTGCGCGCGGCCCAGGCCGCCCTGGCGATGCAAACCGTGATGCAGGCAGAGCGCTTCGCGTCCATCCAGGCGGGCGGAGAAACACGCACCCTGAAAGTGAAATGCGGCATCTCCTCCGGGCGCTATTTCGCCGCTCACATTGGCACACCAGAAATGATGTCTTTTGTCACCACCGGGCACACGGTGAACCGGGCCGAGCAAGCCGAGGGCCATGCCGAGCCAGGGCAGGTGGCCATGCTGCGCGAATCCTATGATCTGGCCCAGGATGTGCTCGAAGTGGGCCCGGCAGAAAAAGAGCCCGATGAGAGCTACGTGCGGCTGCTGAATGTGCCGCCGCTGGCAGACAGCTCGGCGCGCTTCTCCCTGCCCGAGCCGCCCGATGGCGAGCTGATGGCGCAGCTAACCTACCTGACCGAGCGGCTGGCGCGCCTGCGTCCCTACCTGCCCGGCGAGCTGGTGGACCGCATCAAGAGCAACCCCGATACGGCGCACATTGCTCCAGATCATCGCCCGGTAACGGTGATGTTTGCCAATTATGTCGGCATCAGCGATCTGATCCAGGATATGGGCGACAGCGAACCTGGCATCATCGTGCAACAGTTGAATGATTATTTTGTGCACATGGCGAAAATTGTCAGCCAGTACGAGGGCACCCTGGCGCGCATGGATCAGTACGCCGTGGGCGACCGGCTGGTGATCTTCTTTGGCGCGCCGCGCGCCCATGAAGATGATCCTGTGCGGGCAGTTTCCACCGCGTTGAGCATGCAGAAAGCCGTCTACGATCATTTCTCGGCCCTGCAAACGGTTTCGGGCATCTATCGTTTTCGCCAACGCATCGGGATCAACACCGGTCAGCTTTTTGCCGGGAATGCCGGCGCGCCGGATCTGCGCCAGGAATACACTTTGATGGGGGATGATATCAATATGGCAGCCCGCCTCATGTCTAAGGCGGGCTGGGGTGAAATCTACGTCAGCCGCAAGACCAAGGAACGCGTCTCGGCTTATTTTGATCTGGAAGATAAGGGCGAACTGAAGGTCAAGGGCAAGGAGATTCGCATCCCTACCTACAAGGTGCTGGGGAAGCGCGGCGAAGTGGGGCAGACGCGCGGCCTGGCGGGTGGCGATTCGCCGCTGACCGGGCGCGGCGAGCAATTGGCGCTGCTGGAGCACTGTGCCCAGAGTCTGCTGAACGGGCGCGGCCAGATCGTCTCCATCATGGGCGACAGCGGCCTGGGCAAGAGCCGCCTGACGCGTGAACTGCGGGCAGCCTTCTTTGCCAACCCGGAGGCCGAGAATGTGCGCTGGCTGGAAGGGCAGTGCATGTCCTTCTCAGAAGATATGAGCTATTTCCTGGCGGGGCAGATCGTGCTCAACCTGCTTGGGCTGGGTCCCGAAGACCGGCAGGAGGATGTGCTCTTCAACTTGTGGGAGATGGGCGAGGATCTGCTGGGCAAGGAAACGGCGCGCGAAGCCGTTCCCTTCCTGGCCAATATGCTGGGGCTGGAGCTGAAAAGCGAATGGGCAACCTGGGTGCACGAGCTGGACCCCAAAGTGCGCCTGAAACAGATCTTTTGGGCGGTGCGCGAGTTCTTTGCCGCGGCCGCGCGCAAGCAGCCCCTGGTCATCAGCCTGGACGATCTGCACTGGGCCGACGAGAACTCGCTGGAGCTGCTAGCTGACCTGATTTCGATCAGCAACCGGGTGCCGGTGATGTTCGTCTTCGTTTTCCGCCCCATGCGGCAGAAGGGCTGCTGGACCTTGCACGAGGCAGCCGAAGAGAACTTGCACCACCGCTACACGGCGCTGGAGCTGGTGCCGTTGAGCCGCAGGCAGAGCGAGGAGATGTTGGGACAATTGCTGCCTGGCGCCGAGCTGCCCGTTGAGGTGGTAGATGAGATATTTGCCAAATCGGCTGGCAACCCCTTCTACCTGGAAGAGGTGGTGCGCTCGATAATGGATAGTGAGGCTGTCGTGAAGGTCAGCGCGGAGGGGGAGCCGGCGGAGTGGCGTTTCGACCCAAGCAAGTCTGGTGAGCTGCGCGTGCCCGACAGCCTGCACAGTGCCATCATCGCCCGGATTGACCGGTTGACCGAGGATGCGCGCCAGGCGCTGCAAATGGCGGCGGTGATCGGGCGGCAGTTCCAAAGCGAGCTGCTGCGCCACCTGGCGCATGCGGAAGCCGAGTCGAGCATTATGCTTGACCAGTTGGAACAGCATAAGCTCATCCGCCCGCTTGAAATGAGCATGGATGAGACCTTTATCTTCCCCGATGCGCTGGTGCAGGAAGTGGCCTATGAGAACCTGCTGATGCAGCGCCGCCAGGAATTCCACCTGAAGATTGCTCAGGCGCTGGAAGATTCGCTGGGCGAGCGATCTGAGGAGGAGTGCGCCTTGCTGGCGCACCATTACAGCCGCAGCTCGGATAGTAAGCGGGCCTTGCGCTACCTGGATATGGCTGCGCAGCGTGCCCAGGCAGCCTTTGCCAACGAAACTGCCATTTTGATGTACACGCGCCTGCTTGAAATCTTGGGCGACTCTCCCGAAGAGTGGGAGCGACGCTTTGCAGTGCTGATGCAGCTCCAGCGCGTCTATGGCATGGCAGGACGCCAAAAGGAGCGCGAGGGGCGGCTGAACGAGATGCGCCAGATCGCTGAGACGCACAGCGATGAGAACCGCCTGGCTGATGTGTTGAATGAGCTGGCTGACCTGTGCGGTTGGACCGGCCGCTACGACGAGGCGATTGCCGCCGCCGGGCAGGCGCTGGAGATCAAGGTGCGCTGCGCAGACCCGGCTGGGCAGGCCATGGCGCTGCACCAGTTAGGCGTGGTGAGCTATTACCGCAACGATTATGGCCCTGCTCGCGAGCACCTCACCAAAGCCGTGGCGCTGCGGCGCGAGCTAAATGATGCCGATGGCTTGTTGTGGAGCCTCATCTACAATTACATGATCTACTTTATGACCGGCGAGTACGACCAGGCCATCACCTTGAATACCTCGGCCCTGGAGACAGCCCGCGCTCGCCAGGACTGGTTCCAGATCGGCATTCAGCTGACCAACGCCGTGCGCATCAACCTGCGCCTGGGCGAGTATGAGCTTGCCGAAGAACAGCTCAAGGAATCGTTGGAGATGAAGACGCGCGTGGGCGACCGCATTGGGCAGGGCTTTGCCCTCTTTGCCATTGGGTTGGCGAACCAGGCCCAGGGCAAGCTGGTCGAGGCGCGCCAGGCTTTCGAACAGTCGTTGGAACTGCGCCAGGTGATCGGCGACCGGCGTGGGGTGAGCTACTCCACCCAGGGGCTGGGACTGGTGGATCTGGACGAGGGCAATTTCGCCCAGGCTGCCGAGCGGCTGCGCCAGGCGTACGAGCAGCGCCAGGAGCTGGGCCTGAAGGGCGAGGCCCTGGCGGACCTGTCTTTCTTGAGCCAGGCGCTGCTGGGCAGCGGCGATACCGCGGGCGCACTCCAGGCTTCGCAGCAGGCCATGGATGGGCTGACAAGCGGCATCAAGGTGGAGGAGGTGCAGAATGTTTATCTCCATCACTACCGTGTGCTGTCACAATCAGGCCAGCCGGGCGCACAAGAAGCGCTGGCGGCGGCCCGTCAGGTGGTGCTCAGCCAGGCCGAGTGTATTGCCGATGAACATATGCGCGAGCGCTTCTTGAGCAAGGTCAAGGTGAACCGGGAGATCATGGCGCTCTCGCAGTAAAATAAATCCAGCCAAAAAGGATGTGCCGCCTGGCTTCGCCAGGCGGCACATCCTTTTTGGCTGCTAAAAATATAAAAAGGTCAAGATTCGCCGGATGGGGGGTCGAACACGTAGCCGCTGCCGCGCACGCTGCTGATCCAGCGCTTGCCGCCGGGCACCCGGTTGAGTTTGCGGCGCAGGCGGCTGACCAGGGGGCGCAGCACTTCGGGGGCCTCCCAATCTGTGGTCTCGTATCCCTGCGCCAGCAAAACCAGTTCGCGGTGAGCAAAAACCCGCCGGGGGCTGCGCAGGAAAACCTCCAGTAACTTGCCCTCGGTGGGGGTCAGGCGCACCAATCCGTCGGGCCAGTAGATCTCGCGCCGTTTCAGGTCAACCTGCACATCGTCCCACAACCAGTTCCATTGGGTTTCTTCGCTGGGCGGGGGTGTCTCTTCGATGCCCTTGAGGGCGCGCAGAGAGGCTTCCAACTGCTCGATCACCAGGCGCTTTTGGTTCGTCTCGGTGCGGCGGCTCAACCCGCTTTTGACGCTGTCCAGGATCTGCTGGGGGGAGGCTGGCTTGATCAGGTAATCGTGCGCACCGCAGCGCAGCGCCTGGATGGCTGATTCCAACGAGCCGTGAGCGGTGAGCAGGATGACCTGCGTATCGGGGGCGGCGCGGGCGGCAAAGCGCAGCACCTCCAGCCCATCCACACGGGGCATTTTGAGGTCGAGCAGCACCAGGTCAAACGTCTCCTGCCCGATCAGGGCTATGGCGGCCTCACCGTCGGGGGCGGTCTGCACCTGGTAGCCTTCCAGGCGCAAGATATCTGCCAGCGAGCGGCGCATGGTTTCTTCATCATCTACCACCAGCAGGCGGTAGGATGTGGAGGGATTGCGGGAGGGGGATTTTTTTGCGACCGGGTTCATGTGTGCTCAGCTACGGGTAAGATGACCCGGAAACAGGCGCCGTGCCCGGAAGTGCGCTGGCGTCTTTCAACCAGGTCCAGGCTGCCGCCGTGGGCGGTGATGATGCCATAACTGACTGCCAGTCCCAGGCCGGTGCCTTTTTCTTTGGTGCTGACGAAAGGCTCAAAGATGTGCTTGCGCTCGTTGGGGGGCACGCCGGGGCCGGTATCTTCGAAGGTGATCTCCACGTTGGCGGGCTCCACGCTGCCAGGTGTGGCGCTTTCCGCAACGCTGTGCGTCGAGGTCAGCAGGCCGGTCTTGATATAGATCTTGCCGCCCTCGGGCATGGCTTCCATGGCGTTCAGCACCAGGTTGAGGAAAACCTGCTGCACCTGGTCGCCGACGGCCAACACGGGCGGCAGGTGCGGCGCCAGATTGGGAATGGCTTCCACATGGTGGTCAGATAGTTGCTTGTTGGCCAGCGAGAGCACCTTTTCTAGAAGAAGGTTGACATCGGTGGGCTTGCGGTCCAGGGCCGTGGGGCGGTAGTAATCCAGCATGCGCTGGACGGTGAAGGTCAGCCGTTCCAGCTCGCTCTGGGCGGTGGAGAGGTAATCCTGGCGTTGCCGGGCGGGCAGCTCGGCGCGGCCAGCCAGGTGCAGGCAGTTCTGCACCGATTGGAGCGGGTTGTTGATCTCGTGGGCGATGGAGGCGGTGAGACGCCCGGCAATGGCCATTTTCTCGGCCTGGATGAGGGCGCGCTGCGATTCTTCTAGCTGGCGGATGTTCTCGCGCAGTTCGGCGTGCAGGCGGGCGTTTTCGAGCGCCACGGCAGCCTGGCGGGCCAGGATGATGAACATTTCCAGGTCAGATTCGCGGAAGCGCGGCTCGTGCAGGTCTCGGGCAGCCAGCAGCACGCCGCGCAGGGCCGCACCAGCCTTGAGCACCACCGGTGCGCACATCACTGAGCCCAGGCTGCGGCTGAGCAAAATTTCCTGCAGGGCCGGGTCGGCGGCCTCTTCACGGTGGAGCAGCAGGGGGCCGCGCAGGGTATCGGCCTGGCGGGCGATCGGCTCGGTGAGCAGGCCGGTGTCGGCGCGTTTGCGCTCTGATTGGCTGTCTAGCGGCGATGCGCTGCCCGGGTGCAGGCTGGCCACCAGGCGCATGCCGCCGGTAGTCCGTTCGCCCTTGGCGAGGGCTGCGCCGGGGGCGCTGCGCGCCTGGTAAAACTCGGCATGACTGCAGTGCAGGTGCCCGCAGACCGCCTCCAGGATCAAGGATTGCAGGCGGCGCGGGTTGGTCTCGGTGAAGAGCGATTCGGTTACATTGAAAAGCGGGCGCAGGGCTTGCAGGCGCAGCACATCTTGCTTGCTCTGGCTTTGCTGCAGGGCGCGGCGCACGCTTTGCACCAACTCTCCGCCGGTGAACGGCTTGAGGATCAGCCCATCGGCGCCGCGGCGCAGCGCCTCGATGGCGGTATCGACGGTGCCAAAGCCGGTCATCACCACCACAGCTACATCGGGGTGGCTGCGGCGGGCGCTTTCGATCACCTGGAAGCCGTCTGCGCCGGGCATGCGTATATCCACCAGGAGCAGGTCCAGGCGTTGTTCTTCCAGGATTTCCAGCACGTGCAGCGGATCATTGAAGGTCTGCACCTGAAAGCTTGCGCGCTCTAACAGGCGCTGGCATAGGCGCAGGATGCCCGGCTCATCGTCAACCACAAAGACGGTGTGACGCAGAGAAGAGGGGGGGCTTTCGCTATCCATCGGCCTCGGCGCTTTCTTCGGGCAGGTATACGGTGAAGCAGGAGCCCTGGCCAACCTGGCTGCTGACATCGATCAGCCCGCCGTGGCTGGAGATGATGCCATAGGAGACGGATAAGCCCAGTCCGGTGCCTTTGCCTGCCGGGCGGGTGGTGAAGAAGGGCTCGAAGAGACGTTCCAGGTTCTCCGGCGGGATGCCGTCGCCGCGGTCGCGGATGGCGATGCCGAGCATATCTTGCGTTTGCCCGCCCCATTCGCGTTTCTCCTGAAAGGTGCGGATCAGCAGGGGGCCGCCGTGGGGCATGGCCTGTAGGCCGTTGTGCACCAGGTTGAGCAGTACCTGCTTGATCTGGTTCGGGTCGAGCGAGATCCAGGGCAGGCCTTCGCTCAGCTCGGTGGTGATGGTAATGTTGTTGGTGCGCGCCAGGTGGTCCACCAGAGGCAGCACCTGCACGATCAACTCGTTGACATCTGCGCGCACGCGCTGGTCTTCCACTGGGCGGGAGAAATCGAGCAGGCGGCGCACTACGCCGCGCGCCCGGTGAGCCTCCTCCAGCACCAGCTCCAGGTCGGCGCGCTGGGGGGCATCGGCGGGCAGGTCTTCTAGCACCAGCTCCACAAAGCCGGTGACGGTGGTGAGGGGGTTGTTGAGCTCGTGGGCCACCCCGGCGGCCATCTCGCCCACGGCAGCCAGGCGCGCCGAGCGCACCAGGCGCGCTTCGGCCAACTGCTGGGCGCGGATGCGCTCTTGCAGTTCCTGGTACAGGCGGGCATTGCGGATGGAGATGGCGGCCTGCGGGGCGAGCAGTTCCAGAAGCTGTACATCTTCGCTTTGGAAGGTTCGATCGGGGCGGTCGTCCAGCACGGTGAGTGTGCCGATCACCTCACCGCGGTATTTCAGCGGCACGCCCGCCACGGCGTGAAAGCCCACCTGCCGGTGGGGCAGCAGGCGGCCGCTCCAGGTGTTGTAATCGCTGACCACGATCGGCTCGCCAAAGGCCGCCAGCCGCCCGGCTACCCCCGCCATGAGCGGGATCTGGATGCCCTGGATATTATCCCAGGGGGTGTCGGAGACCACGATCTCAACCAGTTGGGTTTTTTCATTATACAGGCCCAGTTCAGCGCCACGCGCCCCCACCAGGTTGCGAGCGCGCTGCGCCACACGTTCCAGCAGGGTGTCCAGGTCCAGATCTGCGGCAATATCCAGCGAGGTGTCGCGCACGGCCTGCAATTGGCGCACTGAGTCTTGCAGTTTTTGGGCGCGCTCGCGTGTCTCCTCGTTCAGGCGCACATTCTCGAACAGCCCGGCCATGTGGCTGGCGATGACCACCAGCAACTGCTCGTCTTGCTGCGAGAAGGCGTTACTGTCATTCGATACCAGCACCAGCGCGCCGATGACGCGGCCGCGGTACTTGAGCGGCACAGCCAGCTCGGAGCGGATCTCGGCGTGCAGGGGGTAATAGCGCTCGGCGGTGCGCACATCGCCAGAGCGGATGGGCAGGCCGGTTTGCACCGAGAGGCCCATCAGGCTGGATTCGACCGGGATGGACCAGGCCGGCCCGGCCCGGAAGCCGCCGCCGAACTCGTGCAGGGTTTTGTCATCGGCAGAGAGCAGCAGCACCGCGGCCCAATCGGTTTTAAAGGTGCGGCGCAGGCGCAGCATCACCCGGCGGGCAAACTCGTCTTTATCCACGCCCAGGGAGGCGGTGGAGGCCAGCTCATTGAGCAGGGCCATCTGCTGCAAGTAGCGCGCTACCTCGTTAAAGATGAGGGCGCTTTCCACGTTATAGGCCAGGCGTTCTACCTGCAGGGTGGTTTTCTGCAAATGCTCGGGGCCGAACACGCCCGCATGCGCTGAGATGAAGGCCGCAAAGCCGATCATGCGCTGGCCCACCTGGATGGGCACACCCATCCAGGAGCGGCTTTCGGGATCAACCACCCGGCGCAGGGCAAAGGCTGGCTCTGCTTGCAGGTCGGGGCGCAGTACGCCGCAGCGCCCGGCGATCATTTCGTCCAGCGGGGCGTCTTCGTGGATGGGGATATCGAAGCCCTGCGCGGCGGGGGGACATTTCCAGGCGGCCTGGATGCGGAACACATCGCCGTAGCGGATGGCCAGGTAGGCGCAGTGGCAGGTGGTTTGCCCTGCCAGGAACTCGAGGATGTTTTGCAGGGCGCTCTGTGGGTCGTATGAGGCTTCCAGCCCGGTTTCCAGCGGCCACAGTGGCTGCTGCATGGCCTCGGCATAGGGCACGGGCTCAGGGCTGGGTTGGGGCGGCGCATCGGAGTAGGAGGCCAGGATGCGGAACAGGCCTTCGCCGGGCTTGTCCAGCAGGTCTGCGCCAACCAGCAACACGTTGGAGATGGCAGCGTTGGGCAGGGCATACAGGCGCTGCACACCCAGTCGGGGGGCATCCGCGCCGGTGGCGCGCCAGCGCAGCCGCCCGCTGCTGAGCGCCCCAGCCAGCCAGGCGGCGTGGCGCCCGTCTTGCAGATAGGCCAGTACGGCTTTCTGGCGCGCCTGGCTCAACCCCGCTTGTGCGCTGACCTGCCATTGGTCATCCTGGCGCGCCAGCCAGGCAGCCCAACGCGCACCGCTGGCGCGGCAGGCCTGGCGCAGAGAGACGCTTTGTTCGATCATCCGGGTGGGCATCCTTGCGCTGATTATAGCATAGCGGTAGCGAAATGGAGGGGTGGCAGCGGGCTTCGCATGTTGCCACCCCTCCATTTCGGAGTTCCTTTCCGACAATTTTTTAATTTTGTTTGTACGTTTGCGACCTGTTTTTTTTTGTGGTATCATTAACGACCTGTGAGCATGCCGTTAATTTTCGATGAGTGGTTGTTTGCGCCTCGACCCGCAAGGGCTGGCCTGTGGAGGTATTTTTATTTCTAACCATGGCAACCGAATACCGGAAAGGAGGTGCAATGCATGATCAGGCGTGGGGGGAGCCAAGCGTAACCTGATAAGGAGAGAAGGCTCGTTTTGTAGAAAGACGATATTCGTTCGATCCTAACCACAGTTTTTCAAGGAGATTAACTAACAATGAAACAGAAATTTTGGCAACGATTGTTTTCCATAGTTCTGCTGGCAGGCATGCTGCTCGGTATGGTGCAGCCACGTTCTGCGATGGCAGCGGCCCCGGCTGAACCGCCGACATTGGCCGAAATTGACCCGGCTCTGCTGATCGAGCTGGAACAGGAAGGCACGGCGGCTTTCTTTGTGCAGATGAGCGCCAAAGCCGACCTGAGCGCGGCGGATAAGATCACTGATTGGAGCGAGCGCGGTTGGTTTGTATACAACGCGCTGCTCGAGACCGCCCGCACCTCCCAGGCGAAAGTGATCGAATACGCGGAGAAGAACGGGATTGAATACCGCTCGTTCTACACCAACAACTCGGTCTACTTCCCCAACGGCACCGGCCAGATGGTGCAAGACCTGGCCGCGTTCGATGGGGTGCAGCAGTTGAAGTTGGAAGGCTATGCCTACATCACGCCAGAGGCCCCTCTGGCAACGACCTACGGGCCGGAGTACTCTGCGCCCGCTTCGCCGGACGCCTATGGTTATAACCTGACCACCCTGGCGCCTGCGGCGAGCGGCGGTTTGTACGGGATGCAGGCTGTACAGGTGTGGCAAGATTACGGTGTGAAAGGCAGCGGCATCGTGGTTGCCAACATCGACACCGGCGCCAACTACCTGCACGAAGCCTTGATCCGCCAGTACCGCGGCACCATCAGCCCGGGCACCTATGACCATAACTACAACTGGTACATGCCGACCTCCGGCTGCGGCGATGGCACCTATGCCTGCGACAACAACGGCCATGGCTCGGGCACGATGGGCATCATGGTTGGTGAGACCGCAGACCTGGTGGAGCAGATCGGTATTGCCCCCGAGGCTACCTGGATCGCCTGCAAGGGCTGCGAGACTACTGGCTGCTCGGATGCGGCACTGACCGGCTGCGCCGACTGGATGGTAGCGCCCTGCCCGATCGGCGTTGCGCCGGGCGGACCCGGCTGCAATGCCGACATGCGCCCCCACATCGTCAACAACTCGTGGGGCGGCGGCGGTGGCGATACCTGGTATCAGGACTATGTTGATGCCTGGGTGGCTGCGGGAATCTTCCCGGCCTTCTCGGCAGGCAATACGGTCGGCTGCCAGACTCTGGGCAGCCCGGGTGATAATCCACCTTCGTTCGGTACGGCGGCGCACAGCTCCGCAGGCGAGAACACCTACGCCGGCGGGCCGAGCTCCTTCTACCTGACCCCCTCCTGCGACCCGGACCTGCACCAGATCGACCCGCACATCAGTTCGCCCACCTTTGGGCGCACTTCGAACATGACCCCGGGCACTTACTATAACCTGAGCGGCACTTCGGGCGCCAGCCCGCATACCGCCGGCGCAGTGGCGCTGATCTGGAGCGCCAACCCGGGCTACATTGGCGACATCCCCGGCACCTTCACCGTGCTGGAGCAGACCGCCAATCACGACTACTTCTCGGAGACAGGCTGCGGTAAACCGGCCTGCGCCGGGACGAACATCTGGCCCAACTATGATTACGGCTGGGGCTTCCTGGATGCCCTGGCGGCGGTAGAATACGTCGGCGTGGGCGGCCAGGGTGCGCTGGAAGGCAATGTGACTGAGGCCCTCAAGGCCCCCGGCGACCCACTGGTCGGCGTGACCATCACCGCCTACCCGCAGGGCCCTGGTGGCAACCAATCTACCACCACCGACGCCTCGGGGTACTACACCCTGACGTTGATGGCTGGCTTGTACGATGTTGAGGCCACCAGCCCCTACTTCACCTCCGTGTTGGTTGAAGATATCGAGATCATCACCAACACTGTGGAGACCCAGAACTTTGCCATGGATCCCAAGGGCCTGCTCTACGGCTACGTCACCGACGCCGATAACGGCTTCGGTCTGGACGCCACCGTGACCGCGGATAGCGGCGAGTTCGCCAACACCGATCCGTCCGATGGCTACTACGAGCTGTACCTGGATGCCGGCACCTATGATGTGACCGCTGCGGCTACGGACTATGCCTCCGATACCGAAACCGTGGTGATCGTCTCGGGCGTCAACCTGCAGCAGGACTTTGATCTGCTGGCGGCGGTTTCGTTCGTGCCCTCTCCGTTGGGGATCACCCTGACGCTGGGCGGCGACGGCAGCGTGCCGGTTGTGCTGACGAATAACCAGGGCGCTCCCTACGACTTCGCCTTCATGGAAATTGGCGGCGACTTCATCCCTAACAAGGCGGCTGGCATCGATGCTACCTGGCCTGGTCCGGATGGTTTCGGCTATGAAGGCTCTGCCGTGGACTACGACTGGATCGAGCTCTCTGCCACCGGTACGATGATCCCGCAGTTGACGGACGATGGTGTCAGCGCTGCGCTGCCGATCGGCTTTACCTTCAACTTCTACGGCACAGACTACACCCAATTTTATGTTGGGGCCAACGGTTTCCTGAGGTTTGACACGAGTACATCGTCTCTGACCAACCAGTGCCCGCTGCCCAACGCCACCGCACCCAACAACCTCATTGCGTTGATGTGGGACGACCTGGATCCGGGCGATAACAGCGACCCGGTGTACTACCAGTACTTCCCCTCCTGCCCGGTGGGCGGCGGCGCCTGCACCGTGGTGCAGTATGAAGACTTCTGCCATTACCCCGGCGGGGCTACCTGCGCTACTGCGGGCACCTTTGAGGCCATCCTCTTCGATAACGGCAGCGTTCAGCTGCAGTACGAAGACGCCGGCGCTGAGTTAGGCTCTGGCTCCACCACCGGCATCGAGAATGCCAACGTGCCTGGAAACTACGGCCTGACCTTCGCTTGCGATGCGGGCAACTCGCTGGTAGATGGCACCTCGATCTGCTTCGCTTACCCGGGTTCCTCGGGCTGCGCGGCTGGCGATGTGCTTTGGTTTGATATCGCTCCTGCCAGCGGCACGGTCCCGGCAACGGGTTCCATCAACGCCACCGCCTACTTCACCGCTACCGCGGCAGTGGGTGTGGACCAGCCCGGCGAGTACCACATGACGCTGCGCGTGGATGGCGAACCGCAGCTGGATGTGCCCGTGGTGATGACCGTTGAGCCCAGCGCTACCATGGGCCAGATCGAGGGTATTGTCACCAGCGAGCGCCCCGGCGGTTTCCTGGAAGCTGAGATCCTCATCGAGAACAGCGGCGGTATCACCTGGACCACCACCAGCGACCCGGACACCGGCTACTACACCTACTGGCTGGAGGCGGGCACCTACAACGTGACTGCCAGCGCCCCCGGCTACCTGGACGATGCGGTGACCGGCCTCGTCATCACGGCTGACGCTACCACCACCCAGGACTTCGAGCTGGTACTGGATGCGCCCTGGATCGTGGTTGACCCGGCCTTCTTGGACGTGACCGTCACCTTTGGCGGCGATTTCACCGACACGCTGACGGTCTACAACGACGGCACGCTGCCTCTGGATTTTGAGATCAGCGAGCACGATGAGGCCTTCAGCCCCACCGCGGGTGAGGACGTGTTGGTGGTGTCGAACGACTCCACGGCAGATACCGCCATGGAGACGGCCCTGACCGCCAATGGCTACACCTGGCTGGAGGTCACTCCCACCGTGTTCAACACCATGCCGGTGGTCGACCTGCTGGAGTATCAGGCGGTCTTCTGGGCTGGCAGCTGCTCCACAACCTACGATGCTCACGTGATGGCGTACCTGGATGCTGGCGGCAGTTTTTACATCTCAGATAACGACCAGGGCTACTTCTATAACGCCTCGGCGTTATACACAACCTACCTGCAGGCCACCTTCGTCTCCGACGACCCGGGGATTGACACCCTCATCGGTGAAGATTTCATGACCGGGTTGAATCCCAACATCGCTGCAGACCCCTACCCGGATCACTTCACTGTGAAGGCTGAGGGCACGCGCATCTTCCAGTTCACCGGCGGCAACGCGGCTGGTGTGGCGGTGGATCGCAACGGCTACAAGGCCATCTACACCTCCTGGGACTTCCAGCAGATCGCTTCGGCTGCGGATGAGGTGGAACTGGTCAGCCGCGTGATGGGCTTCTTGGGCGCACAGGATATCGTGTGGCTGAGCGAAGCCCCCATCACCGGCACCATCCCGGCGGGCAGCTGGACGGAAGTGGATGTGACCTTCGACTCCGGCATGGTTTCCGAGCCGGGCGTCTACCAGGCCAACCTGCGCTTCGATAACAACGACCCGCTCAATGGCCGCCTGAGCATCCCGGTGACCATGACCGTGCAGCCGACGACTGACCTGGGCCTGCTGGATGGTACTGTCACCAGCGACCGCCCCGGCGCTCCGCTGGAGGCCAGCCTGTTGATCGAGGATGGACTCGGCGGCTCGTGGACAGTTGACGCTGATCCGAGCGGCTTCTACTACCGCTGGCTGTACGAAGGCACCTACACCGTCACCGCCTCTGCCCCCGGCTACCTGGATGACTCAGCGGTGGTGGTGATCGTAGGTACGCAGACCACCGTGCAGGACTTCGTCCTGCTGCTGGAGCAGCCCGAGGTTGTGGTGAGCCCGCCACCTGCCGAACAGGTACTGGTCTTTGGTGATGTAATCACCGAAACTCTGGTGATCACCAACACCGGTTACGCTGACCTTGAGTTCACCCTGCGTGAGCAAGATGGCGGCGCCTTACCGCTGATCTCCATCCCGGCCTTCACCGGCCCGGCTCCGCAAGATAACCGCCCGGTTTCGTTTGGGCCCGCTCCGGATGCCCCGCAGGTCAACGGCACGTTGGGTATCATCATCAACGGCGCTCCGGCCTACGGCATCAACCTGGGCACAGATACCCTGTACAACTGGCCTGATATCGGCGTGCCCGGCACCTGGAATCTTGTCGGCGCAACCGGCGTCGCCTCGGGTTACACCGGCGACTTCATGAGCGACGACTTCACCAAGATGTACGTGGTGGACAGCGCTGATAAGAGCCTGTATACGGTCAGCACCGCCACCGGCGCTAAGACTCTGGTCGGCGCCACCGGTATCGCTGCTGGCCTGACCACAACCGGCATGGGCTGGGACGAGAGCACCGGCACGATGTACATCGTGGCAACGGACGGCTCTTCAGCCAACCTGTACACGCTGAACCTGACCAGCGGCGCAGCCACCCTGGTGACCGCGCTGCCCAGCGATGCAGCCCTCACCATCGCTATCGCTTTCAGCCCCGATGGTGTGTTGTTCGCCCATGATATCAATCAGGACCGCATCATCACCATCAACAAGACCACTGGCGCAGTCACCAGCATCGGCCTCACCGGCCTGGCGGCGAACTACGCTCAGGGTATGGACTTCGATGACGAAACGGGCGTCCTGTATCTGGCGGCCTACACTACCACAGGCGCGCTGTACATCGCCGACACCACCACCGGTGCAACCACCCTGGTGGGTGCCTTCCCCGGCGGCGCCGAGGTGGACTCCTTCGCCATCCAGACGGCTGTTGCAGCTGACATCTCCTGGCTGAGCGAGGTTCCTGCCGCGGGCACCATCCCGGCTGGCGAAACCTTCACCGTAGATCTGGTGTACGACTCGGGTCAGGTTCTTGAGCCCGGCACCTACATCGGCAACCTGCACGTCAACAGCAACGATCCCTACGTGGCCCGCGTGACCCTCCCGGTGACGCTGACCGTGCTGCCCAGCGGCTCGATTGGCCTGCTGGATGGTATGGTGCAATCGCTGGGTCACTGCGATGCCAACCCGGTTCCTGCCGAGGCGACGATCATCGCTGAGAACCCCCTGGGTGCCACCTGGACGATCATGAGCAGCGGCACCACCGGTCTCTACTCCCGCTGGCTGCCCGCCGACACCTACCACCTGACCGTCAGCGCGCCGGACCACATGGGCGCTGAGGCGGATGTAGTTGTCACGGAAAACATGACCACCACGCACGACTTCGATCTGCGCTGGCTGGGCGCCTGCGTGAGCGTGGACCCGGTGGCGTACGAAGTGACTGTAGCCCAGGGTTACGACTGGACCGAGAGCCTGGACATCAGCAACATGGGTGCTGGCGCCACCGACTTCGAACTGACTGAGGTGGATGGCGGCTTTACCCCGGCGCTCAATGCCATCGCATACCTGCCGGCGACAACTCCGAGCAACAGCCCGGCTGCCCGCGGCGGTACTGCGCTGGCCCAACCGGCCCGCACCGTGATCTTCCCGGCTGGCCTGCCTTCGGCGGGTGAGATAGCCGTACTGATCATCAGCCCCGATAATACCGTGGCTGGCCTTGTGGCTACACTGGCGGCCTACCCCGACCTGCTCGTAACTGTGTGGCCGACCTCCTCCGCTAACCCCGGGCTGGCTGACATGCAGCCGTACGATGTTGTTATCGTCGGCAATGACCTGCTCTGGACAGCGGTTGGCTGGGATAAAGTGTCCATCGGCAATGCCCTGGCTGACTACATCGACGGCGGCGGCAAGGTGATCGAAGCCATGTACGTTCAATCCTTCGATGACTGGGGCTTCGGCGGTCGCTACCTGACCGGCGGCTACAGCCCGTTCACCGTGGCCTCCACGGATGTGTGGGGTGCTGGCTCGATGACGATCTCCAATCCATCCCATCCTGTGATGGCTGGCGTGACCACCATCGCTGACACCTGGGGTCATCAGAACCCTGGTCTGCGTGCGGGTGCGGAATCGCTGGCTGCCTGGACGGATAGCTACCATGGTGTGGCAGTCAATGAAAACGTGGTGGCGCTGAACCTGTTGCTCACCGAAGCACCTGGCTGGACCGGCGATGTGGGCACGCTGCTACACAACGCCTGTGTCTGGCTGGCTGGTGGTGGGCCTCAGGAAATCCCGTGGGTGTACGAGACCCCGGTCACCGGCACGGTGGATGCGGATAGCCTCTACACCGTGGATGTGACCTTCGTCGCCACGGCAACCCAACCGCTGGGCACCTACACCGGCACGCTGATCCTGGCCACCGCCGACATCATGGGCGATATCGAAATCCCGCTCATCCTGCACGTGGTCACGTCGATCCCGCCGGAAGTGTCCTTCACCGCAGATGAACTGCTCTGCGCCGGTGTGGAAACCACCTTCGTCAACACCTCCTTCGCGGGCCAGCCGGCTGCCACCGAGTTCCTGTGGGACTTCGGCGACGGCGTGACCATGACGGCGGGGTTGGAAGATGTGACCCACACCTACATGGATGCCGGCCTCTACGATGTGACGCTGGAAGCCTGCAATGTCGGCGGCTGCGACACCTTCACCCTCCAGGTGGAAGTGGTTGCACAGCCCATCGCAGACTTCACCTACGTGGCGAACGGCGCTACCGTGGACTTCACCAACACCTCGACCGATGCCGACACTTACCTGTGGGACTTCGGCGATGGCGAGACCTCCACGGACATGAACCCCAGCCACACCTATGCGGCTGCCGGTGACTACGTGGTAACGCTCTATGCCTATAACGACTGTGGCATGGGCACCAAGGTTGTCACCATCACGATCGGGCCGGAGTACTACCGCATCTGGCTGCCGACCCTGATGAAGAACTAACCGGTCTGCGTAACAGCTTCGGCTGTTGCAACTGACCAACATATAGACCTAACCCCCCCTTCCCCCCTTCCTGGGGCGGGAAGGGGGGGGACTTTTTCTCCCGAAAATGGAACTGAAGCAGGGCGACAGCCCCGCTTCAGTTCCATTTTCGGTTATACTTAAGCTACGAGGTTCACACGGCATGCCTATAAAATACACGCGCAAACCTGTTTCCGCAAGCGCCCGACCTTCCCGCGCGCCTAAGCCCAAGAAAGAACAGCCGGCGCTGTTCAAGAAGAAGGAAAAGGCGCTGCCGCCTGCAGCTGCGCAACCACCTGCGCCGCCTGCACAGCCGCCCGAGGCTGCCCTGCGGGATGTATTCCTGCCCACCAGCCAGGCCGTCCCAGAGCGGGGCGGCTTGAAGTCGAGCCTGCGCATCAACCTGGGGCGGCTGCTGGGTGTTTTGGCCCTGCTGGTTGTGCTGGCGCTGGGCTGGGTGTTCGTGGCGGGGCCAGGCCGCCCCGCGCTGGAAAGTGCCCTGCTGGCCCTGGCAGAACGCAGTGTCTCGCCTACCTCCACGCTGACCGCTACGCCCGAGGCTACCGCCACGCTGCCCCCCGCGCCCACCTCCGAGCCGAGCGCTACGCCGCGGCCCTCCCGCACGCCCACCCAGGTCCCGCCCACCTTCACCCCCACGCCCGAATTCTCGCCCACGCCCGAATCGGCCTGCCGGGATATATCTACCTTCACCCTGGATGACGTGGGGCGCGAGGTTTGCGCCCAGGGCACCGTGCTGCGCCTGCAGCAAGGGGAGGGCTGGCTGCTGGTGATTTTCAATAACAAAGCCGGGAGCATGTACTGGGTGACCTATGACGTTTCGTATGATTACGTGCAGCAATACGCCCCTGAGGGGGCCTGCGTCAACGTCACCGCAGTGGTGGAGAACCTGGATGGCACCCCCATCCTGACCTTCAACTGGCGCAATTTGCCCCAACCTTGCGAGTGAAAACGTTCAGATGTAAATTTTGCGGGCGAAGCCCGAAATATTTACATCCAGAGGGGGGATGGGAGAAGTGGAGTCAGAGATGAGTGATTTACAGAGTTACGCCCAGACAGTCATCGACAACGTCGAAAAGGTGATCGTTGGCAAACGCGCCGCCATCGAACTGGTGCTGGTGGCCTTGCTGTGCGAGGGGCATGTGCTGGTGGAGGATGTGCCCGGCGTGGGTAAGACCATGCTGGCGCGGGCCGTGGCTGCCAGCCTGGGCGGGCATTTTGGCCGTATGCAGTGCACCCCCGATCTGCTGCCCAACGATGTGACCGGCGTTTCGGTGTACAACCAGCACAACGCGCAGTTCGAGTTCCGCCCGGGGCCGATCTTTGTCAACATTTTGCTGGTGGATGAGATCAACCGCGCCACGCCGCGCACCCAATCGGCGCTGCTGGAGGCGATGCAAGAGCAGCAGGTGACCGCCGACGGGGTCACGCGCCCCCTGCCGCGCCCGTTCCTGGTGCTGGCAACCCAAAACCCCATTGAGTACGAGGGCACCTTCCCCCTGCCCGAAGCCCAGTTAGACCGCTTCTTGATACGCCTATCCTTGGGTTACCCTTCTCCCGCGGATGAACGGCAGATCTTGCTCAACCTGCGCGGCGAGCACCCCATCACCGGCCTGGGGCAGGTGGTGGACGGGATGCGCCTGCTGGAATTCCAGAGCCAGATGGGCAAAGTGCATATCGATGAGACCCTGCAGGAGTACATTGTGCGCCTGGTGAATGCCACCCGTGAGCATCCCGACCTGGCTCTGGGCGGGAGCCCGCGCGCCAGTCTGGCGCTGTTCAAAACCTCCCAGGTGCTGGCGGCCCTGCGCGGGCGTGACCATGTGCTGCCAGAAGATATCCGCTACCTGGCGCCGTACACCCTGCCGCACCGCCTGATCCTGCGCCCCGAATCGGAGCTGCGCGGGCGCACCGCCAAAAGCATTTTAGAAGACCTCTTAAAGAACGTTGCGCTGGACCTGGGCGCGGCGGTCTGACCCCCGAGCGGTCGGGCGGTATGCTGACAAATTTCCTGGCGCTGATCTTTGGCCTGATCGTCATTGCGGCGATCTCCCAGGATCATGATGTATTTAAGGTACTGTACCTGCTGGTGGGGGCGCTGGTTTTGGGGCGCCTGTGGAGCCACCGGGCACTGGACGGGCTTGCGCTGCGGCGCGAATTCACCCCGCGCGCCTTTTGCGGCGAAGAGGTGCCCGTGCGGCTGCACTTCACCAACCAGAGCCTGCTGCCGCTGCTGTGGCTGCACGTCCACGAGGCCCTGCCGGTGGAAGTGGCCCCGCGCCAGCCTGTGCGCCAGGTGTTCAGCCTGGGGCCGCACGCCCACACCAACCTGGATTACGTGCTGCGGGCGCGCAAGCGCGGCTATTATCCCATTGGCCCGCTCGAGGCCTCTACCAGTGACCTGCTGGGGCTGGCAGGCGACCGGATCAGCCAGGGCGGACCGGAATACCTCACCGTGTACCCGCGCATCGTTCACCTCACCCGCCTGGAACTGCCCAGCCATTCTCCCCTGGGCACGCTGCGGCACAAACAGCCCGTATTCGAGGATCCCTCACGGGTGTGGGGCAAGCGCGACTACACCCCCGGCGATTCGCTGCGCCGGGTGGACTGGAAGGCCTCCGCGGCGCTGGGGCGTTTGCAAGTCAAGCAGTTTGAGCCGTCCATTGCCCTGACCACGGCGCTCTTCCTTGACCTCAACGAAGAATCATATACGCCCCGGGGCCGCCTGGACGCTTTAGAGCTGGCAGTGGTGGCGGCGGCCTCATTGGCTAATTGGGTGGTCAGCCGCAAACAGGCGGTGGGCCTGGTGACCAATGGACTGGACCCCCAGGCGGGCGGTCAGCGCTTTGAGAACCTGCCGCCGCGCAAGGGGCGCAGCCACCTGATCCGCATTTTGGATGTGCTGGCGCGCGTGCAGGCCGCCGAGACGCAGCCTCTCGCCAGCCTGCTGCGTCAAGAGGCGGCGCGCCTGCCCTGGGGCGCCACGCTGATCCTGGTGACGGGCTCGGCAGACGAGGCCCTGTTCGACACCCTGTTTTGGGTGCGCCAGGCCGGCCTGAGCGCCATGCTGGTGCTGGTGGGCCAGGCGCCCAATCTGCGCGAGGCTGAGGGGCGCGGCCGGCAGTTTGGCTTCCCGGTGGTTGGCTTGCGCAATGAGGCCGATATGGATATCTGGTGTGGCTGAACGGATGGGGAGATGATCGTGTGAACCACCTGGCTGACCCGTTACGCTCCAATGAGAGGCAGACGGCAATTCTGGCTGCGCTGCTCGTAGCAGCGATGATGGCCTGCATGGCCGCGGGATTGGTGCGCATGTTCGAGTGGCTGGGGCCGGGCTGGGGCGGACGCTTTTTGCCCTGGTTCGCCTTCCTGGTTTCGCTGGAGGCGCTGTATAGCCAACGCCGCCTGAAAAACACTGTATCCAAGGCGCTGCTTTACCGGGCGGCAGAGTGGGTGCTGATCCTGGCTTTGCTGCGGTTGGTCGCTTCGCTGCAGCATGGCTGGCAGGGACTCCTGGCAGACCTGCCGGGCTGGCAGGCCGATTTTGCGGCGAACTTCCTCGAGGTTGAGTTTGTGATGGGGGCGATCATCCTGGGGCTGGTCTGGGGGATCAGCCTGTGGTGTGGGGCTGACCTGCTCGAGCTGGAGGGCGACGCCGAGCTGATGGCTGCCGAGAGCCTGGAAGGGCTGACCAGCAACCGCGGCCTGGTGCAGAGGCAGTTAGCCTCTCATGTGTTTGGCGTGGGGGGTGGGCTGGTATTCCTGGCGGCGCTGGTGCGGCTGGATCTTTCATCTGTTACCGGAGCGGCGCCGCTGCAAGGGGGAGGCAGCCTGTATGTGCTGATCTACTTCCTGCTCTGCCTGGGCCTGCTCAGCCTGACCCACCTGGCCAGCCGGCGCGCCGCCTGGGCCTGGGAGCGCGTCACCGTGCGCTCTGAGATGACCGGCCGCTGGTTAGTTTTCAGCCTGGCCTTCCTGGCTGTGGTGACCGGTATCGCCATTCTGCTGCCCACCCGCGATACGGTTGGTCTTTTTCCAGCGCTGGCATACCTGGCGGGGCTGCTGCTGGCGCTGTTCTTGGGCCTGATGGCGCTGATCCTGACGCCCCTGTTCTTGATCGCCTCCTTTTTGCTGGGCCTGTTTGGGCTGCCCAAGCCGAGCAAGCCGACCGCGCCCACGCTGGAGGAACTGATGCCGGCTGCGACGGAGATCGCCCAGGAAAGCGGCGGCGGGAGCGCCCTCTGGCAGGCGCTGCAATCGGTGTTGTTTTGGGTGGTGCTGGTGGTGATTGTGGTTGTGGCGTTGGTGCTGTTTGTGCAGCAGAACAAAATGCTGATGCAGCATCTGCGCCGCCTGCGGGGGATGGATTGGCTGGGCCGCGCCTGGCAGCGCCTGGTTGCCTGGCTGCGCGCTGGCACGCGGCAAGCGCCGCAGGCGCTGCGGGCGGGCCTGGAGCGCCTGTGGAGGCGGGGCAAGCGGCTGGCTGGGCCAGAGATCGGCTCGCGGCTGCATTTACGCCGCCTGACCCCGCGCCAGCAGGTGCTGTTCTATTACCTGGCCCTGGTGCGGCGCGGCGGCGAGGGTGGGGTGCCGCGCCACCCGGCAGATACACCCGCGGATTACGCTCGTTCGCTGCGCGCCGGGTTGGAGACGGATGCTGAGGCGGTTGACACGCTGACCGAGCGCTTCATCGAGGCGCGCTACCGCCCTCAGCCGGTGGATGTGCAGCAAGCCGGCCTGGCGCGGCGCGCCTGGGAGCGCCTGCGCCGCGCCCTGCGCAAGAAAACCCACCCGGAGTGAGCCATGCATGACCTGACCTTTTTCTATCCCGAAGGACACGCCGCCCATGCAGAACCCGGTCACCCGGAAAGCCCACTGCGAGTGGAAGCGCTGGTGACCGCACTGCGAGAAGCAGGTTGGTGGGAGGCCTACCCGCACCTGCCGCCTCTGGAGATCCTCCCGCAGGTGCTGCACGCGGTGCATTCCCCCATCTACTTGAGCTTGCTGAAAGAGGCCTGTGCGCGCGGCGGGCGGCTGATCGGTGATACTTATTTAACCCCGGCCTCCTGGGAGCTGGCGCTGCAGGCGGCGGGTGGGGGGCTGGCAGTGGCCCAGGCGGTTTGGCAGGGGCAGGCGCGGCGCGGTTTTGCGCTGACCCGCCCGCCTGGTCACCATGCCACATGCGAGCTGGGGATGGGCTTTTGCCTGCTCAACAACATTGCCCTGGCGGCGCAGTCCCTGGTGCAGCAGGGGGCGCAGCGGCTGGCGATCATTGACCTGGACCTGCACCATGGCAACGGCACGCAGGATATTTTCTATGAGCGGGGAGATGTCTTGTATATCTCCACCCACCAGTCGCCGCTCTTCCCTGGAACAGGTAATTTAAATGAAACAGGTGTGGGTGCCGGCCTGGCCTGCACGGCCAATTTCCCACTCTCAGCGGGTTCTGGCGATGAGGCTTTCCTGGCAGTGATGGACAGGCTGATCCTGCCGCTGCTGGGGCGCTTCGAGCCGCAGATGCTGTTGGTCAGTTATGGCTTTGACCCGCACTGGAAAGACCCGCTGGGCTCTCTGCTGCTCTCGGCGGCGGGCTATGGCGCGCTGGCGAGGCGCCTGGCAGACTGGGCCGATGCGCACTGCGCCGGGCGGGTGGCGGTGTTCCTGGAAGGGGGCTATCACCTGGAGGCGGGCGCGGCCTGCACCCAGGCTGTGGTGGCGGCGCTGCTGGGCCTGCCCTGGCAAGATGCGCTGGGGCCTTCGCCGCAGCCCGAAAGCCAGGCCTGGCGCAGCATGCTGCAAAGAGCGCTTCAGCTTTGGGGGTTGTGACGGGTCGGCAGGGTCACGGTAAAGGTGCTGCCCACACCGATATCGCTGCGCACGCGGATGGTACCGCCGTGCGCCTGCACGATCTCTTTCACCAGGGCTAAACCCAGGCCAATGCCGCCAAAGCGGCGCTTGGTGCTGCCATCCACCTGGTAGAAGCGGTCGAAGATGCGGTCGATCTTATCGGGCGAGATGCCGATGCCTGTATCCGCCACCTCGATGATCACCTGGTCGCCTTCCTGGTGCACTGTCAGGGTGATGGCGCCTTCGGGCGGGGTGAATTTGATGGCATTGGCCATCAGGTTGTCCAGCAGGCGGTTGAGGTGGGAATAATTCCCCATCACAGAGATGGTTTCCTGCGGCACTTTGCAGATCAGTTCCAACTCGGCCCGGGCGGCGGCATCGCGGAAATCCTCCACGTTTTTGAGCGCCAGATCGTTCAGGATGACTTCCTCGCGCACAATGTCGTGGCCCTCTGCCTCCAGGATTGCCACCAGATCGTCCACGATCCTGATCAGCATGTTCACCCGCCGGAAGAGGATGTTCACCGCATCCTGCTGCTCTTTGCTGAGGTCGCCCAATTCCTGGTTGTTGAGCAGCTCAATATAGCCGCGGGCAATGGCCAGCGGCGTGCGCAGCTCGTGCGAGGCGTTTTGAATGAACTCGTTCTTGATCCGGTCCAGTTCTTCGCGCTCTGCCAGGGCTGCCGCCAACTCGCGGGCGCGCTCCTGGGCCTCGTTGTAGAGCGTGGCGTTGTTGAGTGCCAGGGCGGCCTGGTCAGCCAGCAGCTCCAGCACGCGCAGTTCGTTCTCGTCGAACTCGTGCGGGTCGCCGTGGTGGGCCAGATTCATCACCCCCAGCACGCGCCCGCCCAGGGAGATGGGCAGGCTGACCAGGGCGCCATCCCAGGGGCGGGTGGTGAACAACTCGGATTGGCTGATATCCGGAATGACCAGGCGCATGCCGCTGCGGGCGACGCGGTAGGTGGTACCCTGTGGGTTGGGTTTGTCATGCAGCTCTTGGGGGTAACCTTCTTTCCAATAGGCTGCGCCAAAAGTAAGGTTTTCGCCATCGTAAAGGAACAGGTGGGCGGTATCTGAGGTGACCAGTTGGATGGCCTGGTGCAGGATCACTTCCAACAGGTCTTGCAGGTTCAAGTTGGAGGTGAGGGATAGGCTGGCCCGGCGCAGCGATTCTAGCTCGGCAGCCCGGCGCTGGGTGGAGGCGTACAGGCGGATCTTCTGCATGGCTGTGGCGAGCTGCCCGGCAATGGTCGCCAGCAGGCGCTCATCGTTGGCGCTGAAGAAGTTCAACTGGCTGCTCTCGGCATTGATCACGCCGATCACCTCGTCGTTGATCGAGATGGGCACGCAAAGTTCGGAAAGGGTGGCGCTGTCGATGCAAAGATAGGCAGGGTTCTGGGTAACATCGGCAAAGCGGCGGGGGAGGCCGTCTTGCGCTACCATCCCGGAGATGCCCTGGCCCAGGGGTACGTTCGGAGGCAGTAGGTTATTCAGGGTGCGGTAAGAAGGATGGGCTTTGAGGTGCTGCTTTCCCACATCCAGCAGCATGATGCCGAAGTTGTTAGGGAAGAAAACCTCGGCGATCAGGCTGGTGACCGAGGCGATCAATTCATCCTCGCTGGTGGCAATCGCACCCGCGGTAGAGACTGCATTGAGGGCGCGCAGTTCTTCCAATTGGCGGTGGGTGGCTTCGAACAGGCGAGCATTGGCAATGGCGACAGCCAGCTGGTCGGCCATGGTCTGGAGGATGCTAATATCATCCTCGTCGAAAGCTGCTGCCTGCTGACTCTGCACGTCCAGCGCGCCGATAACAATACCGCCAGTTTTGAGTGGCAGGGCCAGCTCGGAGCGTGTCTCAGGCAAGAGCGGGTTTTGGAAGTACACGGCGTCCACGCCCACATCCAGGGCGATGCGCGGCTGGCCTGTGCCGGTGACATAGCCCACAATGCCCACTTCGCCAACCTTGAGTTTGTGACCGCTTTTTACCATGTTGCGGCCCGCCTCGCCGGTGGCAGATTTTAGCATGGCGTACTCGCTGGCATCATCGATCATGAAGATACCCGCGTGGTAAAAGCCGAAGCGGTCGCGCACCAGGTTCACCGCCCGGTCGAGCAGCGGCTCCACCTCTTGCAGCGTGGCGGCGTCTCGTGCCACATCTGAGGCAACCTGTAACTGGATGATACGCCGTTCCAGGTCGTGGGCATAGGCCTCCAGCGAGGAGCGCACGCTCTCTAGCTCGGAATAGCTGCTTTGAAGCGCCACTTCGCCTCTTCGAGCGCGCTGGGCCACCTCCAGGTAAGATTTGCTGCCGATATACACCAGGAATAAAATCCAAATAAAGATGATGGTTTGCTCAACCCAGGCAATCAGGGGGGAGGTGGCCTGGGTGAACTCGATGAACAGGCCGCGCCTCTCTAGAAAGATGATCAGGCCGCTGGTGCTGGTGCTGAGGGCAAATGTGATCAGGCCGGCCTTCCAGTCGATCAGCAGTGCGGCGGCGAGAATGATGACAATGTACCCGCTGAAGAGCACGCGCAGAATATCAGGGAAGAAGATGCTGGTGAGGGTGAGCAGCAGCCCCATGCCGTAGATCAGAACTTTGGCGGCATTCTCGATGTGTCCGCGGCGCAGCATCAGCCAGGCGAAAATATGCAGGGCGATCGAGCATCCGTCCAGCACCAGGCCGGCTGCCCAATGGGAAGAGTGGAAGACCAGCGGTAGGAACGCCAGCAAGATCAGCGCCAGGATATCGAAGCCCAGAACAGCGTTCAGCAGGCGCGCCTGACGGTTTTTTTCTTCGCTTTCGAAAGTGGGGGCTCTGAACCAGTGCCGAATATGGACAAACATAGTTTATTTTACAATAGATTTCGCGTTTCTTGCCTATTGTTCGCGCTCATTCTTGCGCGAACGCTTGCGCGCCAGCAGCTGCGCAGCGGTGGTTCCGGGCGGCTCTTTGCCAGCCTGGGGAGGGGGGGCGGCAGGCGGAACGGGCCCGCTGGGTGGGGCTGCCGGCTGCGCCGGGGGCGGGGAGGGCGGCAGAGGTTGTGGGGCGGGTTCTGCCGGGATGCGCGCCTGGCGGGTGCGCTGCTTGGCTTGTAGCAGTTGATCCATCTGCTCGGGGCGGGCAGGCGCAGAGATCGCGCTGGACCGGGCAGCCAGGCGGGCGGGCAGACGGATGCCCTGGCGCAGGTGTTGGCCCAGGCGCTGCAGGTCGCCGCGGGTGAGCACCAAGCGGCGTACGGCAATATCCAGCGGCAGGAGCAGCGCGGCCAGGGTCAGCAGCGCCGGCCAGAGCGGGCGCGCCGCCCGCCTGGCGGTGAGGGTATGCTCAAAAGCCTGGGCCGGGTCTTCTCCGGCAAGCCGGCCACCGTTGGCTGCGGCTAACAGGTACAGAGCCTGGGGGTCTGATTCCAAGAAGCGGTATTCGGGCGAGTACGAAAGTACCCACCCGGCGGTTTCGCCCAGCGCCTGCCCGCCCTCTTCGGCGGGCTGCCCTGAGACGCGCACCAGGTATGCGCCCTGCCCGGTGGGGATGAAAGCGGCCTCGTAAGCGCCGGGGGCAACCTGCTGCAGGGTAACGCTGATCGTTTCGCCGCTGGGGGGGATAATATTGGCCTGTAGCGTATAGCCATTGAAGTAGTCGACGGAGCCGTCCGTGGAGCGCTCGGCCGCCTCCACCACCAGGCGAGCGGTCTCGCCGCTGTGCTCGATCTGCACCTCCAACGGAGAGAAGGATTGGTCTGATAGCACGTAGCGCACGGCTTGCGCCCAGAAGGCGGGGAAGCCCTGCCAGTTCAGCCAATCCTGCGCCCAGCGCCCGGTGGCGTCAGAGGTGAAGGAGACCGCCCGGCCCAGGCCATACTGCCAGGCCGCCAGGATGGGGTCGCCCAGGTGAGAGACGAGGATGGTCTGGGCGGTTTCTTTGGCGCTGGTGCCCACATACCCGTAGAGGGGCGGCGTCTCCGTGATGCCGCTGAGGATGGGCGAATTGCTGGCAACCTGCGGGTAAAAGGTCTCTTCGATGATATACGAACGGGTCGCCAGGGTGGTCTCTTCGGTGAAAATGGAGGGGATCGAGGCCGGGTTATCGGCAAAATGATAGCGCCCGCCGCCCAGTTCAGCCAGGACGGGCAGGAAGGGGGCGGCATCTTGCCCGACGCCGATGGTGGTGAGGGTGATGCCGTACTCGTTGTACAGGTTCTCCACCAGTTCTGGAATGCCTGTGGGGTCGGCGCCGCCGTCGGTGAGCAAGATCACGTGCTTGATGTTGGCCGGGTCGCTGGGCAGCACGGCAGCCATGGCCTGCAAGCCTGCCAGGATATCGGTGCCGCCGCCAAGGCGGATACTGCCGATGGCGTTGGTGACCGCCTGGGGGTCGCTCATATCGGTCATCTGCACTACCCACTGGGCGGTATCGTCAAAAGCGATCACGCCAACCCGGTCCATGGGCATGAGCAGCCCCACCGAGCGGATGGCGGCCTCTTTGGCCAGGTCCAGCTTGCTGGCGCCGCCGCTGGTATCGGCCATGCTGCCCGAGTGGTCGATGATAAAGACGATCGCCAGGTCGGGCCGGCGCTCTTCATCTTTAATCTGCATATCAACCGGCAGCGTTTCCTCCAGCGGCGTGTGGTAGTAGCCGCCCACGCCGTAGGAGGTCGGACCGCCCACGCTTACCAGCCCGCCGCCCAGGTCGCGTACGTAAGTTTGCAGGCTTTCCATCTGGCGGTTGCTGAGCTGGCGAGCGGGCACATCGATCAGCACGACCGCGGCATATTCAGCCAGGGTGGGCAGTTCGGAGGGCATCTGCGCGGGCCGCACCAACTCGTAAATAAAGCCGGCTGCCTGCAAGGCATTGAGCAGGGCGGTGAATTCGTCGGGGCGGGTGGCACTATCGGGCGCGCTGCTCAGCGCTTCGCCCGCGGGAGGGGCTACCACCAGCACCCGCGGCGGTCCCTGCACGTGGGAGAAAGCCGCCATCTCGTTGTTCTGGTAGTAGGTATCGTTTTCGGTAACCACCTGCACCTGGTACGAGGCAAAGCCGGGCTCTCCGGCCACCAGCGGCAGACTGAGGGTTTGCGAGCCCCGGTCCAGAGCGTACTGGCCTTCGTAGGCAAGCTGCCCCCCGGAAAAGACGCGCAGCGTGGCGAGAGCGGCCTGGTTGGCCTCGATGGTCAGGCTGAGGTCAAAACTCTCGCCCTGAGACAGCAAGGCGGGCGCGCTGACATCGCTGACCAGCACCTCGGGCCCGGGGCTGATCACAAACGGCACCACCACAATCTCCACGCCCGCCGCGGCAGCCAGGCGGGCGGCTTCTGCGGCATTGCCGGTGGTGGCAGCCCCATCCGAGAGGATCACCATGCGCCGGGCGGCATCAGGCGGGTAGAGCGCCATCGCCAGGCGGATGGCCTCTGCCAGGTCGGTCTGGTTGGTGGTGGGGATGGAGGTGACGGCGTCCAGCGCCTGGCTGGGGGACATGGCGCGCTCCACCAGGGCATCCCCGCCAAAAGCGATCACTGCGGCCTGGTCTTCTGGCCCCATGGCCTGCATGGCCTGGCGCACGTAATCGGCCGCCAATACCTGGGCGGTTTCGGGCATCGAGTCGGAGATGTCAATCAGGAAGACCACCGCCAGGTTGTCTGAGTTCTGGCGCAGCTCCAGCCCGGCCAGCGAAAGGATCAGGCACAACAGCAAGACCAGACGCAACGCCAGAGAGATGATCTCTCTGCGCCGCCCATAGCCGCGCGCAGGCCATCCCAGGGCGGCAGCCGCCGGGAGGAGCAGCAAGAGCAGCAAGGCGAGCGGAGCAGTAAAGCGCATCGTCAACCAGTCTGAGGCAGGTTACTTCCGGCCTTTGGAGCGCAGTCGGGGGATCAGGAAGCGGGCGGCCAAAATGCCCAGGGCTGCGCCGGTGAGCCCCGCCGCGGTAATCGTTTTTTGCCGGGAGGACAGCAGCAGTGGGGTATGCCCAGAGAGCCAGCCAAAGTTCTCCCGCAGCCTCTCTGCGAGCGGGCGCGGCTGCCAACCCAGTTCTCGGCTGGCTTTCTCGGCGCTGGCGATGTAGGTTACATCCAGAACACGGATGGCATCGGGGCTGAGGATTTCTGGCCAGGAGGGCAGGCGGCTGAGCAGTTGGGAGAGGGGCAGCAGCGGCTTGATCCAGCGGGAGGGTACGTAGACCCAGGGAAGAGCTTTGCCGCTGGCCTGAGCGCACAAGGCGATGAACTGGCGGAAGGAGAGCGCCGGGCCGGCCAGGATGTAGGATTGGCCAGGCCGGCCTTTTTCGGCAGCCAGGAGGTGCCCCCGGGCGATATCTTCCACGTGGGCAAAGGTCAGCATCGAATCAGGACCAGGGAAGATCGGCAGCAGCCCGCGCTGGTAAGCGCTCATCAGCGCGCCCACCAGGCTGTGATCTCCTGGCCCAAACACGGCCCCCGGCATGACGATCATAATCGGCGCGCCCTGCTCGATGAGGGGCAACGCCACCTGGTAATGCGCCAGCCATTTGGTGCGGTCATACTCGGTGACGAAGGGCTGCCCGGCGGGCATGTGGTAGGTTTCATCCGCCAACACGCCATGGGTATCACCCAGCACGGCGATGGTGCTGGTGTAGACGATGCGCGGGATACCCAGCTCGTACGCCAGCCCGAGCACGTTGCGGGTGCCCTGCACGTTGATTTCCTCGGCCTGGGCGTGGTCGCGTCCTCCCAGCTTATACCAGGCGGCAATGTGGAAGACCACATCACAGCCCTGCATGCCGGGGCGCATGGAGTCGCGATCGGTGATATCGCCCAGGAAGGGTACCAGGCCCTCTCCCGTGAGCGCCGCGGCGGCCTGTTTAGAGCGCACCAGGGCGTGGACAGTATGCCCGCCCTGCAGCAATTGCTGGATCACATGACGTCCGATAAATCCTGTTCCCCCGGTGACAAAAGCCTTCATTCTATTCTCCTATGTAGAAAAGTCACGCCCCCAGGGAAGATGAGCGGGCGGTCTGGGACTTTTGGGGCAGGCTGCGGCGGTGATAGACCCACCATTCCAGCATCAGGATGGCCAGGGCGGCTCCCGCCAGCCAGGGCCACAGGTCGCGCAGGCTGAGCTGCTCTTCGGCGGAGGGGGCAATGCTGGTTTGCCCGACCTGGATGTTCCCGGCAGGCTGGATGTTCGATTCGGCCTGGCTGAACAGGTTGACGGCAAAGAACTCGGCGTAGGTCGGGTCGCTGCCCAGGTAATTGACCGCATACACGCCCAGTTCACCCGTCTCAGAGAAGAGGATGCCGCTCTCCGCGGGGGGCAGCGCATAGGTGCGCCCCGAAGGCAAGGCGACAACCACCTGCGAAATCTGCGGGCCGGGCAGAATGGAGAGGCTCTCGCCGGGCTGTAAGCCGTTGGGTGCGTCGAAGGCCTGGGCGGGCAGCAGGTAATGGATCAGGCCGGCAAACAAGATCGGGAAATCCACCTGTAGGGGCAGGTCGGAGTCGTGCAGGTCAAAGGTCAGCACCGCCACGCGGCGGTTAGCGGTCTCGCCGACGAAGACCAGCGGACCGGAGGGGCCTTGCACCAGCGTCTCGCCCCAGGAGGGCAGGGCTACCTGGCGGGCGCGGGCGATGTGCACGTTGCTCCAATCCAGGAACTCCGTCAGCGGGTGCGCCAGCACCTCGCCGCCGCCAGTGACATCCACCACCGCGCCGACGGAAAAGAGCGGATTGCTGGGTGGGTTGACCAGTAGCAGGCTGCCGGGTGGCAGTTGCTCCCCGGTGGGCAGCATGCCATCCAGTACATACAGCTCAAAAGGATCGCCGCTGAGGGTGTAGGCGCCGTCTTCTCCGGCCACAGCCCGGTAAGGTTCCAGGCCGGGCATGGCGGTGAGCACCTGCTCCAGGAAGAAGTTGCCCGGCGAGATCAGCAGCGCCCGCCCGGTGCGCGGCGGTTGGTAGATGGCAAAGGCCACATCGTCCAGCGCCAGCGGGTCGGCAGGCTGGCTGCTCTGGGCAGGGTAAGAGAGGCGTGCCTGGTAGATGGCGGAAGCGCCGGGCAGGCCGCTCAGGCTAATGGGCAGGCTCTGCCCCGCGGGGATGGTGATCTGCTGTGCGGTGAAGAGTTCGCCATTGATGTAAATGGAAAGGATTGCCGCCCGGTCTGACCGCCCGTAATTGGTCAGGCTGGTGAACAGCTCTGCGCCGCTGCCGGTGGAGCGCAGCGCCAGGGCCGAGACGGCCAAATTCTCGCCGTTGAGGCCGATGGGCACATAACGCACCTCGCCGGGCAGGGGCGGCAGTCCCTCCGTGGGCAGTCCGCCATCCGAGAGGATCACAGTGACGCTATCCTGGGGGGTCTCTGAGCCGGAGGCCATGCTGGCGGCCGCGCCCGCCGCCAGCGCCAGGGCAGATTCCCAGTTGGCGGCGCCCTGGGTCACCGCGGCGGCATCCAGGGCGCGGCGCAGGCTGGTGGGGTCGCTCTCGGCGCTGGCAAGCACGCTGGGCTGCTGCCCTACCAGGATGAGGGTCATGCGGTTGTTGCTGCCCAGGGTGTCGATCAGGTCGCGGGCGGCGGCGCGAGCCACCTCAAAGCGCGAGGGGGCTACATCCGTAGCCGCCATCGAGGCGGAGGCATCTAGGAGAACGATCACCGCGCCCGCCGAGACCCCCGGCGCGGGCAGGGCCGGGCGCGCCAGCGCCAGCACCAGGGCCGCCAGGATGAGCAGTTGCAAGATGAGCAGCAGATTGCGGCGCAGCCTTTGCCAGGGCGTGTTGGCCTGCCGGTCGCGCAGCAGCGCCTGCCAGAGCATGACCGAAGAGATCTGCACCTCGCGGCGGCGCAGCTTGAGCATATAGAGCAGCAAGATCGGCAAGGCCAGCAGGGCCAGGAACAAGAAGAGGGGGGCCAAAAGGCTCATCATTCTACCTTGGCTTGAATTATACCTTTAGAAGTGGAGATTTACGGTTTTGCGGTGCTTTGCGCCGCAAAACCGTAAATCTTCATTAAGGCCTTGCGTCCTGACCATTTCCGTGCTAAAATTCTTTTGCTAAGGGTCTCAAGATTGCGGTTTTCAGCGAAAAGTGGGCAACCCCCACTTTTCTTGCATGTTACACCCTTCAATGATGCGATCAGCAGGTGGAGAAGCACGAGGAAATGAAAAACGAGTTTGTTCTGGCCTTCAATGAGGTTTTGGAAGAAAAGCAACTGCCCAAGGAGATCGTTCTGGAAGCCTTGGAAGCGGCGATGGTTTCGGCGTACCGGCGGGCGGTCAATGCCTCGGGCGCACAGCACGTAGAAGCCAAGATCGACCTGGAAACCGGCAAGGTGATGATCTTTGCTGAGAAAGAGGTGGTCGAGGACGTGCAGGATGTGCGCACCGAAGTCAACCTGGCGGACGCACAGCAGGTGAACCCGGAAGTGCAGTTGGGCGATATGGCGGTGGTCGAGTCGACCCCCGGCGATTTTGGTCGTGTGGCTGCCCAAACTGCCCGCCAGGTGATCCAGCAGCGCATGCGCGAAGCAGAGCGCGATTCGCAAACCGACCACTACGCCAAGCAGGTGGGCGAGATTGTCAGCGGCATCGTTCAGGCGGTGACCCCTCAGGGAGCCACCCTGGGCCTGGATATGAAGGCCGAGGGCGTCTTGCCGCGCAACCAGCAGATCCCCGGCGAGCGCTACCGCGTGCATGACCGCGTCCAGGCGCTGCTGCTGGAGGTCAAACAATCTCCGCGCGGGCCGCAGATCATCCTCTCCCGCTCGCATCGCAATTTCCTGCGCCGCTTGCTGGAAAACGAAGTGCCAGAAATATATCATGGCCTGGTTGAGATCCGCTCGATCGCCCGCGAGCCGGGGCAGCGCTCCAAGGTGGCTGTGGCGGCTTTGCAGCCTGCCGTAGACCCGGTGGGCGCCTGCGTGGGTATCCGCGGTGTGCGCATCCAGGCTATTGTGCGCGAACTGAACGACGAGAAGATCGATGTCATTGAGTACGATACCGACCCGGCAGCCTACATTGCCAAGGCGCTCAGCCCGGCGCGGGTGACCGGTGTATACCTGAACGAGCAGTCCAAGGGCACCAAGACCGCTACCGTGGTGGTGATGGAAGATCACCTCAGCCTGGCGATTGGCCGAGATGGGCAGAATGCCCGCCTGGCGGCCAAGCTGACCTCCTGGCGCATTGATATCAAGAGCCTGCTGGAAGCAACCACCGATGCACTGCACCAACTGCAGAACGACCCGGACTATGCCTTCCTGCGCGAAGGCGAGACCGAGACCGTGCCGCGGGTGGAGGTTGTGCTGGCCAAGAAGGCCGAAGGCCGCCCCATCCAGCCGGAAGAGTACCACTTGCTCAGCCAGTTTGTGGACCGCGTGGAACGTGGCCTGATCAACCGGCGCTCGGCTGAGAAGCGCGCCGAAGATGACCGCCGCAAGGATGCCCGTTTGACTATCCCCGCGGAAGCCTTCGAGATGCCGCTGGAAAGCCTGGGCCTCTCGGAGCGTGTGTACAGCCTGCTCAATGAGAGCACTGCTTATCCCACGGTGGGCGACCTGATGCTGCAACTGGCGATGAATTCTGACGCCATCCTGGCGATCAGCGGCATTGGCCCCAAGGCTATGGAAGATATCCAGCAGCAGTTGGATGCTATTGCCTGGCCCAAAGCTGTGGAAGAGGCGGCGGAAGTGGAAGTGGAAGTCGAGGCGCCCGCCGAGGTGCTGCTGGTGAGCGAGCCCGCGGCAGAAGAAGAAGCCCCCATCGCGGTTGAAATTCCCGCTGGGGTGCCCCAGCCTGCCGAAATGGCCCTGCAAATGGAGCCGCTGCAGCCGGGCGTCGAGCAGCCCGCCGCAGAAGAAGGGACGGTTGTCCCGCCGGCGGCTGCCGAAGAGTCGTTTGGCGACCTGTTCACCCTCAAGCCGGGTGACCTGGTAGCGGTTGAGTCAGACGATGAAGATGAAGAGAGCGATTCGGCAGATAAGAAGGCCAAGAAGAAGACCAAGAAGAAACGCTTCGTAGAAGTGGAGTATGATCCAGACCGGGATGTCACTTTAGTCAAGCACAAGAGCAAGCGTGGCGAAGACTGGAGTGAGGACCTGGATTTCTAACGCGGCTGAACGAATAAGGTAGAAGGTTTCGTGCCCAGCAAAATCGGTAAGAGGAAACATGTCCCGCAGCGTACCTGTATCGGCTGCCGGGAAGTGCTGCCCAAGCGGTCTTTGATCCGGCTTGTGCGCACTCCCCAGGGCGTGCAGGTTGACCTTACGGGGAAGATGGCCGGCAGGGGGGCTTACCTTCATAACCAGGCTTCTTGTTGGGAGCGTGGCATGAAGGGAGCACTGGCCCAGGCCCTCAAGACCGACCTGACGGTTGAAGACCGGGAGCGTTTATTGGCTTACGCATCATCCTTTCCACAAGAGGACTTGACGATGAACGCCTAGCGCTGCCTGTCTTATCTGCTCAGGGGCAATTTAAAAGAATACTAATTTTTGGAGGTGCCTATGAGCGAAAGCGGGCAGAGTGTAAAAAGGATAGAGCTTCCTGCCAGTATCACCATCCGTGAACTTGCGCAGGAGATGAAGATCAGCCCCATTGATATCATCAAAGCCTTGATGGCCAATGGCGTCATGGCGACCATCAACCAGCAAATCGATTTTGATACTGCTGCGATCGTTGCCTCGGAAATGGGTTTTGAAGCGGTACCGAACGTCCCCGAAGTTGATGAAAAAGATACCGGTGATATCCCCCTGTGGCGTCGGCTGATTGCCAACGAACCCGCGGACAAGCTGGAAGCGCGCCCGCCTGTGGTGACCATCCTCGGGCACGTGGACCATGGTAAGACCACCCTGTTGGATGCGATCCGTGAAACGAAAGTGGCTGAGGGCGAGGTGGGCGGCATTACGCAGCATATCGGCGCCTACCAGGTAGAGCTGAAAGGCCGCCTGATCACTTTTTTGGATACGCCAGGCCATGCCGCGTTCACCGCCATGCGCGCCCGCGGCGCCCAGGGCGCAGATATCGTGATCCTGGTGGTGGCTGCAGATGACGGTGTTATGCCGCAAACCAAAGAGGCCGCCGCGCATGCCAAAGCGGCCAAAGTGCCCATTTTGGTGGCGATGAACAAGATCGACAAATCCAACGCCGACGCGAGCCGCTTAAAGCAGCAGCTGGCAGAGATTGACCTGGTGCCAGATGATTGGGATGGCGACACGATTGTGGTGCCCATCTCGGCCAAGAAACGCCAGGGCCTGGAAGATCTGCTGGAGGCGATCCTGCTGATCGCAGATAACATGGATATACGCGCCAATCCCAACGGACGGGTGACGGGCACGGTGATCGAAGCCGAACTGGATAAGGCCAAAGGCTCGATGGCGACCCTGCTGGTGCAGAACGGCACCCTGGAAGTGGGTGACGTGGTGGTAGCTGGGAAGGCTTACGGGCGTTTGAAAGCCATGTTCGATTACCGCGGCCGCCGCCTGCGCAAAGCCGGACCATCCACGCCCATCTCGGTGATGGGGCTGAATGATGTGCCGCACGCTGGCGATGTGTTCGAGGTGCTGCCCTCCGAAAAAGAGGCGCGCGCCCTGGTGTTGGCTCGCGGGGAGGCTTCTGCCGTGCCCGGCGCAACCCACAAGGCGCACGTAACGCTGGAGCAGCTCTACGAGCAGTTCGAAGCCGGCGTGATGCGCGATCTGCCCCTGATCCTCAAGGCCGATGTGCAGGGTTCGCTGGAGCCGATCGTCTCCTCTCTCAAGGAGCTGAGCACCAATGAGATCACGATCAACATTCTGCATGCCGAGGCTGGCAACATCACCGAAAACGATGTCATGCTGGCATCGGCTTCGAGCGCCATCGTGATCGGTTTCAGCGTGCAGGCCGACGCTGCTGCCCGCCGCATGGCAGAGGCCGAGGGTGTATCCATCCGCCTGTACGACATCATCTACCGCCTGATCGAAGATGTGGAAAAAGCGCTCAAGGGCATGCTGGCGCCGGAACTGAAAGAGACGGTGATTGGCCGGGCGGATGTGCGCGTGGTCTTCCGCATCTCTAAGCTCGGTAACGTGGCTGGCTGCTATGTGACAGAAGGCGAGATCCGGCGCAACGCCCGCGCTCGCCTGCGCCGCGGCGGCACGGTGGTGCACGAGGCTGATATTGCCTCGCTCAAGCACCTGCAAGATGACGTGCGCGAAATCCGCCAGGGTTTCGAGTGCGGCATTGCCCTGAAGAACTGCAGTGAATATGTCGTGGGCGATGTGATTGAAAGTTATGTGGTGGAGAAAGTGCAGCCGGTTTAGCCGGACGCACTTTCTGCCCCTAGCGAGAGGAAAAGACCGTGGTATCCAAATCTCGTGCCACCCGCATTGGCGAACGCATCCAGCAAGAATTGATGGATGTTATCCTGACGCGCAGTCAAGATCCGCGCTTGAACGGCTTGAGTGTCACCCAGGTGAGCGTCGACCGCGAGCTGGCCTATGCAAATGTGTATGTATGCGTGCTGGAAGGGCAGGAGCGCTCCAAAGAGGTGTTAGCCGCATTGGAGCATGCCCAGGGTTACCTGCGCAGCGAGTTGGCCCATCGCATCGAACTGCGCTCCTTCCCGCGCCTGCGCTTCCACTGGGACGCTACCCTGGAGCGGGCGGAAAAGATCGAGTCTCTGCTGGCCTCGCTGCGTGAGGAACCAAAACCGGCCGATGACCAGGGCTCTGATGAACCTGCCTGAAGCGCTGCTGGCGGCTGTGCGCGCAGAAATCCAGGCTGCCCGGCGCGTCCTGGTTGTTTCGCATATCCGTCCAGATGGGGATGCGATCGGCTCGCTGCTGGGCTTGGGCCTGGCGCTGCAAGCCGCTGGAAAAGAGGTGCAGATGGTGCTGAGTGACGGCCTGCCAGCCAGTTATCGCCACCTGGAAGGCAGCCACCAGGTGCAGCGGCGCCTCAGCGGAGCGGTGGATTTTGTGGCGGTGGTAGACGCCTCGGACCTGGCGCGCACCGGCGATGCGCTGGATGGCTGCGGTCAGCCGGACCTGAACATTGACCACCATATCACCAACTTGAACTTTGCCCGGCATAACCTGGTGGAGCCGCGCGCCGCGGCCACCGCTGAGGTGCTGGCATCTTATATGAAAGACCTTGGGCTGGAGATCACGCCGCCGGTTGCCAACGCGCTGCTGACCGGGATCGTGGCGGATACGATTGGCTTTCGCACCACCAGCGCCACGCCGCTGACGCTGCGCCTGGCTGCCGACTTGATCGAGGCGGGCGGCAACCTGACGGGCGTGTACTACCCGGCGTTGGTGCAGCGCTCCTTCTCGGGGGCGCGCCTGTGGGGGGCGGGGCTATCTCGCTTACAGCAGGAGGGGCGCATTGCCTGGACCTCGCTGACCCGGGCGGACCGCAAGGCTGTCGGGTACCCCGGCCGCGATGACGCCGACCTGATCAACTTGCTCTCAGCCATTGAAAATGTAGATGTTGCCATAATCTTTGTGGAACAAAGCCCGAGTCGTGTTAAAATTAGCTGGCGCTTGTGCGGCTTATCTGCAGCAGAGGTGGATGTTTCGCAGGTTGCACTGCAATTTGGAGGGGGGGGGCATAAGGCTGCGGCTGGCGCAGAGGTGGATGGCACCCTGGACGGGGTTATTAGCGAAGTTTTACAAGCCACTCGCTCGCTTTTCGTTGCCGAGAATTAAGCTGGGTTTGTGTAATCTATCATTAAAAGGATTTCCACATGATCAATCGAAGAGACAACCGTGACGAGGGGGAAGACAGCCAGGTTTCTGGTGTCCTGGTGGTAGATAAGCCGATTGGGATGACCTCCCATGACGTGGTGGATGTCATCCGCCGGGGGACCAATATCCGCCGCGCCGGGCATACTGGCACGCTGGACCCGCGCGCCTCGGGCGTGTTGGTGATCTTGATCGGGCCGGCGGTGCGCCTGAGCGAGTTTGTGTCGGCGTCAGATAAGCGCTATCATGCCACGCTGCGCCTGGGCAGTTCAACCAACACGTTTGATGGCGAAGGGGTGATCACCTCCTCGGCATCCGCGGCGAATATCGACCAGGAGCAGTTTGAGCATACCCTGGATCAGTTCGTTGGAGAGATCCAGCAGGTGCCGCCGCCCTATTCGGCGATCAAGATCAAGGGCCGCAAGGCCTACGAGATGGCCCGACAGGGCGAAGAAGTGATCCTGGAACCGCGCACCATCCATGTTTACAGCCTTGAGCTGTTGGAGTGGGACCCGCCAGAGGCAGTGTTGGATGTGTTCTGCTCCTCGGGCACCTATGTGCGCTCGCTGGCAAACGATGTGGGCACCTCCCTGGGCTGTGGGGCGCATCTTGTTGGCCTGCGGCGCACCCAAAGCGGGCGCTTCACCCTGCGCGATGCCATCTCCCTGAACCGGCTGCAAGAGGCTTTTACTGCCCGGAACTGGTACAGGTACCTGATCCCGGCTGCCGAAGCGCTGAGCCATTGGCCGATGGTGGAATTGGATGCTGACCAGGTGGAGCTGGTGCGCCATGGTCACCGCGTCCCGGCGGAAGCCGGCTCGAATGGCTGGGTGCGCGGCGTGAGCGAGCAGGGCGACCTGGTGGCGCTGCTGGAATTGGATGAAGCCACCATGGAGTGGCAGCCTCGCAAAGTATTCTTATCCTGATCTTGCTTGTCTTATGGTGCTGCATTACCAGTCACTGGAACCTGTTACCCTGAGCCATGCCTGGGTGACGATTGGTTCTTATGACGGTGTACACCTGGGACACCAGCAGATTTTGCGTGGTATGACGGCTGGGGCGCATGCACAAGGCGCTCCGGCCGTTGTGGTTACTTTCCACCCGCACCCCCGGCAGGTGCTGCGCGGCGAGCAGGGGCCATTTTACCTCACCCTGCCCGATGAGCGCGCCGAGATCCTGGGCGGGTTGGGGGTAGATGTGGTGATCACGTACCCGTTCGATGCGCAGGTGGCAGCCATGCCCGCTGAAGCCTTTGTGCAGGCATTGAAATCGCACCTGGACCTGCGCCAGTTATGGGTGGGGTACGATTTTGCCCTGGGCCGCGACCGCCAGGGAGATGCGACCTTTCTCAGCGCGCTGGGTGAGCAGATGGGTTACCAGGTGCATATAGCCGAGCCGGTGGTATTGGACGGCCAGGTGGTCTCCTCCAGCCAGGTGCGCCAGGCGCTGAGCGAGGGGCAGGTGGAGAAGGTGCTGGCTCTGCTGGGCCGGGCGTACCGCCTGGAAGGCCCGGTGGTGCCGGGCGATGGGCGCGGCCGCACCATTGGCATTCCCACCGCCAACCTGGATGTGCCCCAGGGTAAGCTGATCCCTACCGGGGGCGTGTATGCCTGCCGGGCCTGGGTCGGCGGCAGCCAGGCTTATACCGCGGCGGTGAACATTGGCTCGCGCCCAACTTTTGACGGTGCGTTGGGCGCCTTGCATGTGGAGGCGCACCTGATCGACGGCGCAGGCGACCTGTACGGGCAGACGATGCGGCTGGAGTTTTACGCCCGCCTGCGCGGCGAAAAACGTTTCCCCAATACACAAGCGCTGGTGGACCAGATCCACCGGGATATTGACCAGACCAGGCAGTTGGTCAGCCTGGCGAAGGGGTGAGAAACTGATGCGAACCTATCTGAACCTGCTCCAACACATCCTAGACCAGGGCGCGGACCGGCCCGACCGCACCGGCACGGGCACGCGCTCAATCTTTGGCTACCAGATGCGCTTTGACCTGAGCGCCGGATTCCCCCTGCTGACCACCAAAAAGATGCACCTCAAATCCATCCTGCACGAACTGCTGTGGTTCTTGCGCGGCGAAACCAATATCCGCTCCTTGCAGGAGAAGGGTGTGCGCATCTGGAACGAATGGGCCGATGAGAACGGCGAACTGGGGCCGGTGTATGGGGCGCAGTGGCGCTCGTGGAAGGCCGCCGACGGGCGCAGTATTGACCAACTGGCACAGGTGGTCGAGCAGATCTGCCAGAAGCCGCACTCGCGGCGGCTGGTGGTGAGCGCCTGGAACGTGGGCGAGCTAGAGCAAATGGCGCTGCCGCCCTGCCATCTGTTGTTCCAGTTCTACGTGGCGGACGGGCGGCTCTCGTGCCAGTTGTACCAGCGCTCGGCAGATGTGTTTTTGGGCGTGCCGTTCAACATCGCCTCTTACTCGCTGCTGACCATGATGGTGGCGCAGGTGTGCGACTTGCAGCCGGGGGAGTTCGTGCATACGCTGGGCGATGCCCATCTGTACACCAATCACCTGGATGCGGTGCGCCTGCAGTTGACCCGGCAGCCTTTCCCGCTGCCGCAGATGCGCCTTAACCCGTCGGCGCGCTCTCTGTTCGACTTCCAGTATGAGGATTTTGAGTTATTGGATTACCAGTCGCACCCATCCATCCGCGCTGAGATTGCGGTATGAAGCTATCCGAAATGGGCTAAGAGAAGGATCGCATATGATCATTTCGATGATTGTCGCCATGGATGAGCAGAATGGCATCGCCAAAGACGGGCGCATGCCCTGGCACATCTCTACCGACCTGCGGCGCTTCAAGGCGCTGACGCTGGGCCACCACGTGGTGATGGGGCGCAAAACCTTCGATTCGATCGGCAAGGCGCTGGCGGGGCGGGTGAACGTCGTGGTGACACGCCAGGCGGGCTTCGCTGCCCCCGGCTGCCTGCGGGCGTGCTCGCTGGCACAGGCGCTGACCCTGGCAGAGCAGGCGGGCGAGACGGAGGTCTTTGTCATCGGCGGCGGGCAGATCTATGCCCAGGCGCTGCCGCTGGCCCAACGCATCTACCTGACCCGTGTGCATACGGACGCCCAGGCAGATGCGTTCTTCCCCGCCCTGGCAGAGGGGGAGTGGCAGGAGGGCGAGGTGGTGCATTGCCCGGCAGGGGCGCGGGATGATTTTGCCTACACTTTTTCTATCCTTTCGCGCTTGACAAAACCACCTATTGACGTATAATTCAGCCCAACTTCATAGCCAAAGACTGTGAAGAGGACGAGTATGCGACCGGACGGCAGCACAGAGAGCAAGGAAGGCTGAGAGCCTTGCCTGCCAGCCAGCGCAGAATGGACCTCTGAGTTGCAGGGTGAAACCGGCGGGGAGACCGCCGTGGAGTAGCCTGTGCCGGGGCTGCCGCCGTTATCTGGGCAAAAGGTATCGCCTGCCACACGGCAGGCCGCACCTGAAAGAGTGAGGCTGGCTTCCTGATTTCCCGTCGCATCACCGGCGGGTTTTTTGGTTAAATGCCACGGGCCAGTCTAAGCGGGGTGGCACCACGGACCAATGCGTTCGTCCCCGAGGAAATTTTTCCCCGGACGAACGCGCTTTTGTTTAATCGGCCGGGGCTGGTTTGACCAAAGATCATTTTTCTAAGAGGAGGCACGAAATGTCTGACCAAATCCGTTTCAACCTGAACGAAAGCGACCTGCCGAAGTTTTGGTACAACATCACCGCGGACCTGCCCGAACCGCCCGCGCCGGTGCTGCACCCGCTGACGCTGGAGCCAGTGACGCCGGAATTCTTGTCTGTGCTGTTCCCCATGGACCTGATCCAGCAGGAGGTGAGCACAGAGCGCTATATCCAGATCCCCGATGAAGTGCGCGAGATCTACCAGCTGTGGCGGCCCACGCCGTTGCTGCGCGCCCGCCGCCTGGAGAAGGCCCTGGATACCCCGGCGCATATTTACTATAAAAATGAAGGGGCCTCCTTTGCGGGCAGCCACAAACTGAACACTGCCTTGGCCCAGGCCTTCTATAACAAAGCTTGCGGCACGCGCGCCATGACCACCGAGACTGGCGCCGGGCAGTGGGGCTCTGCGCTTGCGATGGCGTGCAAGTTCTACGGCCTGGACCTGGAAGTGTACATGGTCAAGGTTTCTTACAATCAGAAGCCCTACCGTCGTATGTTGATGGAGACCTTTGGGGCGCAGGTGTTTGCCAGCCCCACCACGCGCACGCAGTACGGGCGCTCGGTGCTGGAGGCGGATCCGCAAAGCCCTGGCTCGCTGGGCATTGCCATTTCTGAGGCGGTGGAGGTGGCGGCGGCCTCTGGCGGGGCGAAGAAGTACGGGCTGGGCTCGGTGCTCAACCATGTGCTGCTGCACCAAACGGTGATCGGCGAGGAGGCGCTCAAGCAGATGGACCTGGCAGGCGAGTATCCCGATGTGGTCATCGGCTGTGTGGGCGGCGGCTCGAACTTTGCCGGGCTGGCGTATCCCTTCTTGCGCGAGAACTTGCGCAACGGGCAGCGCACGCGTCTGCTGGCAGTGGAGCCCACCGCCACGCCCTCGCTGACCAGGGGCGTGTACACCTTCGATTATGGCGATACGGCGCGCATGGCACCGGTGGTGAAGATGTACACACTGGGGCACGATTTTGTCCCCGCGCCCATCCATGCGGGCGGACTGCGCTATCATGGCATGGCCCCTTCGCTGTGCGCCCTGTACGATGCCGGCTACATCCAGGCGGTGGCGGTGCCGCAGTTAGCCACCTTCGAAGCTGCCATGCAATTCGCCCACACGGAGGGGCTGGTGCCCGCGCCTGAGTCGGCGCATGCCATCCGCACGGCGATCGATGAGGCGCTGGATGCGCGCGCCAAAGGCGAGAAGCGCGTGATCCTGTTCAACCTCTCTGGGCATGGCAACTTCGATATGAGCGCCTACCAGGCTTACCTGAGCGGGCAGTTAGATGATTGCGAGTGCCCCAGCGAGGCGATCCAGGCTTCGCTGGCCCACCTGCCAAATGTGCCGGTAACTGTATAAGGTAACCAAAAAGAATGTCCGGCGGGTTGCAACCCGCCGGACATTCTTTTTGGGAAAGTAAAATCAGGCTTTGGCTTCAGCGAAGAGGATCACCTGCATGTGTTGGTTGAGCAGCTCAGGCTGGCTGTTGGGGGCCAGGTGGGCAAACTGCCCATAGGTGTAGCCGCTGAGCACCGGCAGGTTGGCGCCAAGCATCTCGCGCACCACCTGCAGCTCGCGGCCGGGCTGCGCTTCGAACATCATCTGCCAGGAGGCATCGGTGAGCACCAGCGCCAAAACGGGGCGAGCCTCGCCGATGGCTTGCAGCGCCCGCGAGGTGGCCTGCCGGGCGGCCTCCAGGCAGTGCTGGCTGCTGCCGGTCATGAAGTGCACGGTGGCGCCTTCGGGGATGAGGGTGTGCATGCGCAGGCTGCCATCGGCTTCCATGCGCAGGGGAGAACGCAGCAGGTGGGTAGAATCTTTTTGTTCTAGCCCCAGCGGGTATAGGCGCACCAGTTCGTTGAGCGGCGGGTGCAGCCAATCGCGGACGGGGTACTGGAACAGTTCTGCGTAGGTCTCGGCGGCGGTGCGGTTATCCAGGCCGCGCACCCAGGGACCGTTGGAACGGGTGACCTGGGCGTACAGGCCGGTCGGCTGCCAGCCATGAGCGCTGCCCACGCCGATGGCCAACTTGCCGCTGATCAGGGCGGCTGCCAGGCCGCCGTTGCCAGACTGCCGCCCGCCGATCTGGTAGGTGCGCCCGTGGTGCAGGCTGCCCCCGGCCAGGCATCCGGCCAGGTTGTATTTCCCGACAGGCAAGGCGGCGCACAGGTGCTTGGAATCGCCGGTGAAGCCATCGGCAATTGCCAGCAGGGTGCCGCGTGCATGATAGAGTTGGAAGGCCTGGGCCAGGTTCTGGGCTGCGCCGCGGCTGTCCTCGCCAAAGGCCGGATAATAATCGGCCCGCACGCTGATCTCTTCTCCTGCCAGCAGGGCCACAATTGCAGAGCGCTGCATCGGCCCGGCGTTGCTGAGCTCGGTGTTGGAGCTGAAGCCCAAGAGGGGCACATCGCCTAACAGGGCCGAGGCCCCGCTGAGGATCTGCTGGATGGGGTAATAGAAGGATGAGATGATCAGGCCCAATACCGCCGGGCTGCGCCCCAATTGATCCAGGGCGCGGTGCGTTGCCTGAGCAATAGCCTCGCGTCCTTCAAGCGCCTGGGCGTGTCCGATGACTGCGGTAAGCGGCATGGCGTTTCCTCTCTAAATTATGCGCTTTCGACAACGGGGGTCGTGAAGTGGAAAATGGTGCCTTTGCCAACTTCGCTTTCAAACCAGATCTGCCCGCCCTGCATCTCCACCAGGGTCTTGGTGATGTTAAGGCCCAGGCCGGTGCCGGGGATATCGCGAATGCGCGTGTCGTCGGCGCGGAAGAACTTTTGGAAGATCTTCTTCTGGTTCTCTGGGCTCATGCCCAGGCCGTTATCCTGAACTGCCAGGTGGATAACGTGGGCTGCGCCTTCGGGGTTCCAGGTATTCTGGGTGTGCTCGGCGCGAATGGTGATTGTGCCGCCCTGCGGGGTGTACTTGTGCGCATTGTTGACCAGGTTGGTCAGCACCTGGATCAGGCGGGTGCGGTCGCCCCACATGTCGGGCAGGTTTTCGGGGATCTCCAGCACCAGGGTCTGCTCTTTGGCATCGATCTGGGCGCGCGAGGAGCGAGTGATATCATCCACCACCTCAGCAACTGAGACGGCGGCGAAGTCCAGGCGCAGGCGCCCGGCCTCAATGCGGGACACATCAGCCAGGTCAGAGACCAATGTGGCCATGCGGTCTACGTTGGAGCGAATGGTGCCGAGGAAATTGGCCTGGTTCTCGTTGACTTGCCCGACCACGCCGCTGGCCAGCAGGTCGGTGAAGCCGCGGATGGAGGTCATGGGGGTCTTGAGTTCGTGAGAGACGAAGGAGACGAAATCGCTCTTGGCCAGGTTGGCAGCCTGCACCGCAGCGTACAGTTGGGCGTTGGAGATGGCGATGGCGGCATGGTCGCTGAGGCGGGAAAGGAATGCCAGGGTGTCCTCTGCGCAGGGGTCTGCCTTGCGGTTTTCCAGCAGCACAACGCCGATCACTTCGGTTTCGCGGCGGATGGGGATGACCACCTGGCTCTTGCCGCCTTTGAGGACGCAGGAGATGCGCGCTCCTTCAATCAGGTCGCTGTCGCTGGCGTGCAGGCACTGCGGCTGGCTGGTCTGCACTGCCATCTGGATTGACTCCATGCTGACCGGGATAGCCTGGTTGGAGAAGGTTTCCAACTCGGTGGTGTATCCCTGGGAGGCCATGATCTGGATGAAATCGCCTTCTTTGATGCCCACCAGGCCGGCCTGGGCTTCGGACTGGCGCATGGCCCAATCCAGGGTGATGTGCATGGTGCGGCCCACATCCAGGCTGGCGTTCAATTCGCGGTCGATGCGCTGCATCACCGAGAGTTCTTCCACGCGGGCCGCCAGGGTCTGGTCGGTGACGGTATACAGGCGGGCGTTCTCCAGGGCCACGGCTGCCTGGCTGGTGAAGGCCATCAGCAGTTCCTGGTCATCTTGCGAGAAGGGCATGCCGTCTTTGCGGTTGATCACCTCGATCACGCCGGAGACGGTCTCTTTGACCTGCATGGGCACGACGAGCAGATCGTTGGTGGTGAAGCCGGTCTGCTGATCCTGGTCATCGGACCATTCTTTGGTGCGGCGGACATCGTTCTGGATGATGGGCATGCGCGTTTCGATGGCTTTGCCCACCAGGCCGGTGCCAGGGGGCAGGCGCTTGCCCAGCAGGTCGCCCGCCACCGGGCCGATGACCACCTCGAAGACCAGCTCACCGGTCTCGGGGTGCGCCAGCAGCAGGCTGCCGGCCTCGCAATTGAGGATTTCCACGGCGCTTTCCAGGATCTGCTTGAGCAGTGGATCAATATCCAGGGTGGAGCTGAGGCTGCGGGCCACTTCGTTGAGGGTGGTGAGCTGGCGGGTGCGGCGGTTGGCCTCTTGCAGCAGGCGGGCTTTGACGATGGCGCCGGCAGCCTGGTCAGCCAGCGCCTGGAGCAGGTTGGCCTGCTCGTGGGTGTAAACGACAGATGAATCGCGGCTGCCCAGTGAGAGCACGCCGATCGTTTCCGCGCCGGTATTCAGCGGCACGCCCATCCAGGCAAACAGGGCGCGAGCGGTGGGCAGGCTGCCGCGGGCGCGGCACTCGCGCTCGTAATCGTCGGTGATCAGGGCGCGCCGGCTGCGCAGCACTTCGCGCTCCAGGCCTTGCCCCAGGGGGATGGGCAGGTTCTCTTTCTGCTCAAGGCGCTCGTCGTCTTCCAGGAAGAAAACATGATACAGGTAATCGCTGGCTTTATCGTACAGGCAGATGCGAAAATCTCGGGTGGGGATCACCTGGCTGGTTTGCGCAAAGATCAGTTCGAGGATGTCATTGAAGGCCAGGGTGACGTTGATACCCTGCGAAACGCGGGTAAGCACGTTCATGGCGTGGATACGGCGTTCCAGGTCAGCAAATACCTGGGCGCGTTCGATGCCCAGGGCGGTCTGATCGCAGATGGTTTCCAGAAAGTCCAGGTCGTGGGAGTTATACGGCTCGCCAGAACGGCGCTGGCCCAGGGCCAGCCAACCCGCCAGGCGCTCGCGGCCGGGCAGGGGCACAAAGAGCTGCGCGCCGAGCAAGGCAAGGCGGGGCTGTTCGGGCTGCAGCGCTTTGGGCAGGTTGCGCAGCTCGCTCAGGTAGATGGAGCGTTTCTGTTCGCTGAGGGCCTGCACCAGGGGGCTGCTGCTGGCGAAGCGCAGGTCGCTGCTAGAGCGCCCGTTGCCGCTGCCGGCTGCCGCAATGTAATGATCGCTGAGGGGGTCGTGGGTGTAGATGTGCAGATGAGTGACCGCCAGGTTATCGGTGACGTAGCGGCGCATCAGCTCGAGGATGGACTGCATATTCAGAGCCTGGGTCAGCTCGCGTCCGTAATTTTGCGTCTGTGTTCGATACGCACCCTGGCCGCGGGCAAAGAGAGATTCTACCCTTTGTTGCAGGCGCGCCCGCAGGGGGGTGAAGAGCAGCGCCAGGCCAAAGAAGATCAGCCCGGCGAGGATCGGCTTATCTGCCAGGAACGAGCGCCCCAAGAGCAGGCCCAGCCCGGCTACCAGCAGGCCATAGACGCCGCCGATCAGCACCACCAGCAGTGTGTACACGATCCCCCGGCTGAGCAGGTAATCGGTGCGCAGCAGGCGGTAGCGCAGGATGGTGTAAGCGATCATCGGCGGGAAGACGATCAGGGGAATGAACAGGAAGGGCGTGAAGGGGATGGTGGGCTCGATGACCGTGCCCAGCATGTAACCAGTGACGGGGAGAAAAGATGCCGCCGAGGCAACCAGCGTCCAGAACGCCTGCGCCTTGACCACCGGCAGGGGGGTGGTGAAGTAGCGGTAGATCGACATCCCCAGGAAGATCAGTACAGCCAAACCGCCGAAGATGTACTCGGCCCGCCAGGCGTTCACGTAGGCTAAGGGCCTTTCGTAGTTGTAAATGGTGGGCAGGGCAATGACCAGCAAGATGGCGCCAATCCCGTAACCGATCCAGCGCAGGTAAGGGAAGCGCGTAAAGCCGCGCTCTTCTTGCGGGAAGAGAAAAGCCAGGCTGACCAGCGACCCGGCCATCAGGGCGAGCGAAATCGTCCACAGCAGGGTCAGTTTGTTGGTGGTGCTGATATCCATCAGACCCGCCATGGCAATGGCTGACGAACTGGTGAACATCGCAAAAGCGCGGCCGGTGGCATCTCGGCGGCGCAGGCCAAACACCCACAGGCCCACCAGCAGGTAGATCACACCAATTATGTAGGGGGTGACGATGTAGGCCCAGATGTCGATCACCGGGAAGGAGGTCAGGGTCACTTGCAGCGTTTCGACCTTTTCTTCCAGGTTGAACACCTGCACTTCGACCGTATCACCCATGGAGTAACCAGCCAGCCACTCGTAAAGCGCATCTACATCGGCAATCACCTCTCCGTCGATGGAGCGCATGCGGTAGCCGAACTCCCAGCCGTTTTTCTGGATGGCCCAGGTGCCGGGTTGGCTGGGGGTGGAGGCGTTGTAATACAGGGTATGATCCCAAAAGGCGCCGATGAAGGGCACCTTCACCCAATTTGCCGCGATCACCGGGTAGATGCCCAAAGCAATGATGCAGACGATCATGTAAAGGAATACCAAAGATGGCGCCAGCCAGCGATGGATGCTTTGCAACGTTTTCATCAGGGGTGGAGGAATTTTGCTGAGCATACCTGGTACTAATTGTATGTTAGCCGTGCCAATTCGTCAACTGCTAGCCAGGGTTTTATACGTTGAAATGATATTGCTGCGGNNCCGCAGCAATATCATTTCAACGTATTGTCAACGTATTGTTGCTCCAAATTTTTGGATGTAGTCGTCCGCGGCGGCCAGGTGGCCCACATCGCGCTGGGCGCGCTCTGAGAGGAACCACTTATGCTCGAGTATCTGGCAGTACAACTCAGCCGGGTCGCGGCTGGTCTCGGAGGTTTGGGCCTGCTCCAGCAGGGGCTGCATGCGCTGAATGACCGGCTGGTAGAGATCCTCTAGCCAGTGGTATGCGGCCACACTGAAGGGAATGCTGCGGTTTTGCGCCTGCGACAGGTAGGCCTTCACTTCCTGGATCTCGTTGAACATCAGGCGTGCCTGCATTTCCTCTGCCTCAACGCCGGTCAATTCCAGCAGGCGGTCGCGGTAGAAGTTGCGGTCGGTGACAAAGACGCGCAGGTGCAGTTTCTCGCCTTCTGGGTCCTCGTGCACTTCCACCTCCCGCACCGAGAAGCCCAGCGTGTTCAGGGCGCGGATGCGCTCCTGGATGCGGTAGCGTTCCTCTGGGCCAAAAACATCCTCGCGGGTGATCTGCTCCCACAGGTTGCGGTAGCGTTGGCGGATGGATTCGCCGGTCTCATGGATGGGTAAATTGTCCGAGAGGTAGCCCAGCGTAGCCAGGTCGGTCAGGTCGCCGGTGACGTTCTCTTCCATGATCTGCAAGTCGTGATAGCGCAGCATGGGCTCCAGGTGAGGGGCGTGCACCTCGGCGGTCTCGGCGTCCACCAGGTAGGCCTGCAGCACGCCGGCATCTCGGCGGAAGAGGGTATTGGATAGGGAGCAATCGCCCCAGTAGATGCCCGCCAGGTGTAACTGCACCAGCATTCCCGCCATGGCGTCCAGCAGGTGATCGCGGTAGCGGTCCAGGTGCGAGCGCATGAACAGGGAACGGTAGGGGAGGGAACCTTCCAGGTAGCGCGTGATCAGGGCGCTGGCCTCATCTTTGCCGGAACGCAGGCGGGCGTAGCCCACCGGGGTGACGCAGGAAATGCGCCGCGTCTCCATCTCGCAGAGCAGTTGGTATTCGGCCTGGGCCACGCCGGGGGGCAGTTCTTTGATGGCATACAATGTGCCATCGTAGACCACAAAGACCACCGGGTGGCGCGATAGGCCGCGCTGAACTTCTTCCAGGCGGGTGCAGCGCTCGGGCCAATCATCCAGAGGATATGCCCAGGGCAGGTCGTTGAAATCGGGATAGCCGGGGCGCAGGGTGGGTTGGAATAGTTGGGTCATCAATCTACCTTGTTATTCTTCGTCCGGAAAGGCCAGCCCGGCAGCAATGGCATACGGCCCAAACTTAGGCAGGTCTGCCGGGTCGAGCGGGCGCATCTCGCCGCTGCGCGGCGTGACCTCATAGAAGCCGCCGTGGCGGTGCAGCAGCAGGATGGGCCGCTTCCAGCGGCTGAACACCCGCCGCATCATCGAGGCGTGGTAGCGGAAGTTTTCTTTGTCTTCGGGGTGAGCCGCAAAGATCTGCTCGTAGGCGCGCATGAACTCATCCCGGTACTGGGCGGTGACGGTGGTGAGGTGGCTGATCACCCAGCAGCGCTGCTCGTATTCCCAATAATAGGAAAGGCCGATGAATTCGCCCTGGCGGGTGATATAGGGGAAGAAGGGGAAGGAACGGCAGGTGATGGCGCGGAAATTGCGCTGGCACAGGCGGTGCCCCTGGCACTCGATCAGCACCTGCCCCGGCGCAGATTGGGCGATCAACTGCTCGGTCTCGTGCGGGGCTTGCCCCTTCCACAGGTGCCAGAGGTCGCTGTGCAGGCGCAGGTATTCCCATTCATCCTGGTAAGCCGAAGGGACGGCATGGCGGGTGTCGCAGCAGAAGGGCACGCCGTGCTCGTTGTAGGGGGCGCAGCGTTCGCCGCAGTCCAGGGCGGTCAGCGGAGTGTGAAAACCGGCATAAAGGGCCGCATAGGCAGCGGGGGGCAGGGCAGACATGGAAGATAGCATACCACAATTTCATGTGGGTTAGGGAATTTTTCGGGTAAAGCCCGAATAATTCCCTAACCCACATGATTCCCTTTGTGTGACAGGGCGCATGGGGTAAAATAGATGAGTCGGCTTGCGCGGGCGAAAGCAGCCCGTTGATGTTGCTTGCGGTGATATGTTTCATTATTATTCGTTGATCTTTGGTAAGGAGGAAGAATGAAGATTTTGATTTGTACGGATGGCTCTCCTACGGCTGAAATGAGCTCTACACTGGTGGCGAAAATGGGCCTGACTGCCAATGCAGAGATCTCGTTTTTGGGTGTGAGCGAGCACGAGGATGACCAGTCTCAACTGGTGGGCTCCATGGACCGCATGCGGGCCAGCCTGGGAGAGATGAATACCGATTGGCGCACCTGCCTGCGCAAGGGCAGCCCGGTTGAGCAGATCCTGGCGGAGACGCAGGAGAATGCTTACGATCTGGTGGTGGTGGGCTGGCGGGATGATCGCCGCTTGCCGCTGCTGCGCCTGGGCTCTACGGCAGCTAAACTGGCGCGGCGCATCCAGACTCATCTGCTGGTGGTGCGCAAGTTAGCCAGGGTGCCGCAAAAGGTGCTCTTCTGCACCAGCGCTGAGTCGCCCGCGGCCAGCACGCTGACCCAGGGCGGTCGGCTGATCGCCAGCCTGAACGCCCAGGTGAGTTTGCTGCATGTTATTCCGCAGGTTGCGCCCTCAGGCGATCTGGTCGATACCGCCGAAATGGCCATTCAACATAGCACCCGTGAAGGCAAGCATCTGCAAAATGGCACTGAGCAGCTGCGCCAGGCAGGCGTGCAGGGCGATATCACCCCGCGCCTGCGGCATGGTTTGGTGGTGGACGAGGTGCTGGCTGAGCAGCAAGAAGGGCATTACGATCTGCTGGTGTTAGGCGCCCACCATCAACCGGGCCAGAACCGCTGGATGGGCATCTTGCTGGATGATGTGACCGACCAATTGCTCAACCGGGCGCCCTGCTCGGTGCTGATCGTGTAAAGGCTGCCCGGGTTGGCTGTGCGCCCGTTATCGTCGGTCTGTAACATTTGCCCATCTTGTGCATCGAATGGGGTAATGGGTTGCAGCCCGCTTGACGGTTTGCATTTCTATACCAGAAAATACGAGGAACAGAATGGAATTTAATCTGACAGGCATTGCCGGCAGCGCACCTGCCCCACAAGAGACGCAACATGTTCATGTCCTGGTCCTGGGCTCTGGCCCGGCAGGGCTGGCAGCGGCATTGTATGCCGCCCGGGCTGATCTTGCCCCGCTGGTGCTGACCGGTATGGGGCTGGGCGGGCAGGTCTCGACGACATCGGTCGTGGAGAACTATCCCGGCTTCCCGGAGGGGGTGGGCGGGCCGCAGCTGGCGGAGCTGTTCCAAAAGCAGGCGGAGAAGTTTGGGGCGCGGGTGGAGTTCGATACCGCCACGGAGGTCGACCTCTCGCAGCGGCCTTTCCGCGTCAAAACCTACCAGGGTGAATACCTGGCTGAAACGCTGATCATCAGCACCGGCGCCACCCCGCTGCACCTGGGCGTGCCCGGTGAAACCGAATTGACCGGGCGGGGGGTCTCGTACTGCGCCACCTGCGATGGTTGGTTCTTCAAGGAGAAGGATGTGGTGGTGGTGGGCGGGGGCGACAGCGCCCTGGAAGAAAGCCTTTTCCTCACCCGTTACGCCAAATCGGTGACCATCGTCCACCGCCGCGATGCGCTGCGCGCCGGGGCGATCTTGCAGAAGCGCGCCATGGAAAACCCTAAGATCCGCTTTGTTTGGGATACGGTGGTGACCGAGGTGCTAGGGGATGATGCGCTGAAGGCGCTGCGGCTTAAGAACGTCAAGACCGGCGCCGAGACTGAGCATCCCGCCGATGGGCTGTTCATCTTTATTGGCCATCACCCAAACACGCAGTTATTTGTGGGCCAGGTGCACCTGGACGATAAGGGTTATATCCAAACCGATGTGCGCATGCATACCAATGTACCGGGTGTCTTTGTGGCGGGCGAGGCTGGCGATCCGAACTTCCGCCAGGTGATCACCTCAGCCGGGATGGGCGCGGCCGCCGCCATGCAGGCCATCCGTTTCCTGGAAGACCAGGAAGCGGCGTAATTTATTCCCCGAGATTTTCTGAAATAAAGGGTTCGCAGCGGGCAAAGCCCGCTGCGAACCCTTTATTTCGGAAAAACCCCCGCCCCTTGAGGGGCGGNNGGCGGGGGCAGGGGGTGGGGTGATCTACGGTGTTGGCTGAGGTGCGGCTGTGCCTGTCCAGCCGAAGACGCGCGGGGCGCTGGCCGTGCCGGCCACTTCCCAGATGGGATTGCCGTTGGCATCCGAACCGGTCTGGCGGGCAACCACAATCCACCAGCGGAAGATGTGTACCTTGCCATCGGTGGGGCGCAGCGTGGCGGGGACGATATACTTGGTGTCGGTGGCGTAATCCAGCAGGGTGGTGCCCTTATTGGCGGTCACATCCACCACGTACACGGCATAGGCCTCGTTGCCGCGCAGTGTGCCCACCGAGGCCCACTGCAGCGAGATGCTGTCATCTGCCAGGGTGAAGGCGCTGCCATCCGCGGGCAGCAGCAGGTTGGGCGCCGGGTAGGGTGGAGGCAGCGTGGGGGTGGGCGTGGGGCCCGGGGTGGCATTGCGGCGGCAGAGCGGGATGGTGATGGTGGTGCCCACGTACACGGTGTCGCCAGCCAGGCCGTTCTCTGCACGGATGGCTTCCATGGGCACATTGTAATTGCTGGCAATGCTGCCCAGGGTGTCGTTGGCCTGCACCAGGTAAGAAACCTTTTCGCAGGCGGCCTCGGTCTGTTCCGCCGCACCCAGTGTAGCGGAGGGCATCGGCGTGACCGTGGGGGTGGGGTAGGGGATCTGCAGGGGTTGGTTGATGTACAGTGTGTCGCAGGCAGCGGGCAGATTGTTCAGCGTGACGATGCTCTGCACCGAGACGCCAAAGAAGACCGCAATGCCGATGCAGGTGTCATTGACCTGCACGTAATAGGTCTGTGGGGTGGGGGAAGGTTCAGGGGTGAAGGTGAGCGTGGGCGGTACCAGGGTGGGGGTGACCGAGGCGGTCACGGAGGGGGTGATGGTGGATGTTTCTGTGGGGGGAAGGATCACCTCGGGTGTCTCGCGCAGGGCAAAGAAAACCAGGATGGCGCCGATGCCCAGGAAGAGGGCCAGCAAACCGATGGCCAGGGGCAGGCTGATGGTCACGCTGGGAATGCGGCTGCTCTGCACAGCCTTACCGGGCTGGGCGGGCTTTTCGGCGCTGCCCAGCTCTGCGCCGCACACCAGGCAGCGGCTGGCGTCATCGCTGACGCGTGTGCCGCAAGTCGGGCAAAGTTTGGTAGGAGTTGTTTCAGGACTCATTGTTTTTTCTTTTTTTTTTGTTGCCGGGAGAATGGCCCGGCATTGGCGCATTATACCAGAAAAGACCGCAATAAAGGGTGTGCTGCGGGCTCGCCACGCACACCCTTTATTGCGGTTAATCGGATAAAATAAACCAAATGGAGCCTTACAGCCTTTACCTGCACATCCCGTTCTGCGTGCATCGCTGCGCGTATTGCGATTTTAATACCTACGCCGGGCTGACAACCCTGACGACCGACTACGCCCGTGCTCTGTGCCAGGAGGCGGCTTTCCTGGTGCGGATGGCAGGGGAGCGGCTGCCGGTGCATACGATCTTTTTTGGCGGCGGCACGCCCTCGCTGATGCCGCTGGCAGAGATGGAAACGGTGTGGCAGGCGCTGGCGCAGGCCTTTGATCTGCAGCCTGGGCTGGAGGCCACGCTGGAGGCCAACCCCGGCACCGCCTCGCTGGATACCCTGCGCGGCCTGCGCCGCCTGGGCTTCAACCGCCTCAGCCTGGGGATGCAGTCGGCCCGGGTGGGGGAGCTGCGCCTGCTGGAGCGTGTGCATAATGTGCCGGACGTGATCCAGGCGGTCAGCTGGGCGCGGCAGGCTGGCTTCGAGCAGTTGAACCTGGACCTGATCTTTGGCCTGCCGGGGCAGGATATGGCCTCCTGGCAAGCCACGCTGGAGTTTACCCTGGCGCTGCGCCCCGAGCATCTCTCCCTGTACGCGCTGACGCTGGAGCCCGGCACGCCCATGCACGCCTGGGTGGGGCGCGGTCTGCTGCCAGAGCCGGACCCCGACCTGGCGGCGGAGATGTACGAGTTCGCCTCGGCGCGGCTGGAGGCGGCGGGCTTCGCCCAGTATGAGATCTCCAATTGGGCTAAACGGGATGCGAGTGGGGCGATCAGCGCCTGCCGGCATAATTTGCAGTACTGGCGCTGCCAGCCCTATCTGGGCCTGGGAGCGGGGGCGCATGGCTACGCCAAGGGTTTGCGCATAGCCAATGTTCTGCGCCCGGAGAGCTATATCCAACGCATGGCGCAGGGAGATGCAACCGCCGCGGGCCTGGCTTTCCCCCGCAGCCCTGCCATCGAGGAAGTGCAGGTGATCAACCGCACCGCTGAGATGGGCGAGGTGATGATGATGGGGCTGCGCCTGGTGCAGGAGGGGGTATCGGCGCGGGGGTTTGCCGACCGCTTTGGGCAATCTTTAGAGCAAACCTACGGCCCGGTCATCCGGCGGCTGATCGAGCAGGGGCTGCTGGAATGGGCCGGCGCGCAGGGGGATACGCTGCGCCTGACGGTGCATGGGCGGCTGCTGGGCAACCGGGTTTTTATGGAATTTATCTAAAACCATCCCTGTTCAAAACCAAACTTAAATCATATAATATAGATGAAATATATCTATTTATTTATTCCGTGCATCCATTGATGTTGGGAAGGTAAAAATGTCTGAAGTATTGGTGGCTTTTCTGACAGGCTTGACCACGGGCGGGTTATCCTGCCTGGCGGTGCAGGGCGGACTATTGGCCAGTTCGCTGGCGCAGCAAATCGAGCAAGATGTAGCCATGCAGCCGCGGCCGAAAGGTGCGCCAAAGATAGGACTCCGCTCTGGCCTTAGACCGCGACCGCAAATAGCCGGGCCGATCTTGCTGTTTTTGGGCGCAAAACTGGTCGCCTACACGCTGCTCGGTTTACTCCTGGGCCTTTTGGGCTCGATGATCACTTTGACTGCCCCGCTGCGGGCGGCTTTGCTCATCTTGATCGGCATCTTCATGGTCGGCAATGCGCTGCGCATGTTCAACATTCACCCGATCTTCCGCTATTTTTCGATCGCACCGCCTACGTTTTTGCGGCGCTACATCCGGCGCACGGCCAATCGAGAGGCAACCTGGTTTTCGCCTCTGTTCCTCGGCGCCCTGACGGTGCTCATCCCCTGCGGGGTCACGCAAGCCATGATGGCTGTGGCCATCGGCACGGGCGATGCGCTGCAAGGGGCGGCAATCCTGTTTGCCTTTACCCTGGGCGCCAGCCCGGTGTTTTTCCTGGTGGCTTACCTGACGACGCAGATCGGCGCCCGCCTGGAAGCGGTTTTCATGCGTTTGGTGGCGGCTGTGGTCTTGATCTTGGGCCTGGTTTCGGTGGATAGCGGCCTGGCCCTGGTCGGTATGCCCTCTGCGAGCGGGATGCTGCGGCAATCTGGTAGCGCAGGCCAGGTGGTGGATGTGCCGGTCACGCCCCAAAGCGGCACCTTGATCCTGAACGCCACCAACTCTGGCTACTCTCCTACTTTGCTCCATGCTCCGGCAGGAGAGCAGTTAACCCTGAACGTGGTCACCCTGGACACTTATTCTTGCGCGCGTGCCTTTGTGATCCCCTCTCTGGCAGTTGAGCAACTTCTACCGAGCACAGGCCAGGTAGCGATCATCATCCCGGCTCAAGAACCGGGCACGGTGATGCGCTTCACCTGTTCCATGGGCATGTACACCGGGCAGATCGTTTTTGACTTGTGACCGCCGAGGATTTGTAATGAAGAAAACTTTCCGTGTTCTGGAGCTGCACTGCCCGGCCTGCGTGATGCGGGTGGAAAGCATCGAAGATGAGCTACCCGGCGTTACGCGGGTGAACGCCTCGTACCAGAAGCAGCTGATGCAGGTTGAGTTTGACGAGAAGCGCGTCACGGTCGAACAGATCGTTCTGGCGGCAAAGCAAAAAGGTTACCAGGCCATCCCCTTATAATGCGCGCAATAGAGGCTGGCGATTTTATCTTTAACAAGGCGAAATTTGCTATAATATGTGTATGACTGATCTACTTCACGAAACCGCTTCTGATTTCCAGCAGGCGAAACTTCGAGAAAAGCGGCGGCAAATTCTGGCAATTGCCAAAAAATATGGCGCGTATAATGTGCGCATTTTTGGCTCCGTCGCGCGAGGCGAAGCGCGCCCGGATAGCGATATCGATTTTTTGGTGGAACTAGAGCCAGGGCGCAGCCTGTTCGACCTGGGTGGGCTGTTATACGAATTGCAGGCTTTGCTGGGCGCTGAGGTAGATGTGGTCACTGAGAAGGGTTTGCGCGCCCGAATTCGCGAACGAGTGTTGCAGGATGCGGTGCCGTTATGAGGAGCGATCGCGAACG
>DIXA01000040.1 GCA_002428565.1 Anaerolineales bacterium UBA6092
TCATATTTTTACCTCAATCAGGGTTATATTTTCGGTGTTGGATCATATTTCAATACCAGGAGGTATAACCATGACAGCTTTACGCGAAAGGATGATCGAAGATTTACAACTGCACGGATTGTCTGAAACCACTCAGAAAGCCTATGTGCGGGCTGTGCGGCAACTGGCAGAGCACTATCACAAGCCGCCAGATCAGATCGACGAGGAAGAAGTCCGGCAGTATTTTCTGTATCTCTCGCAGGTCAGGCGAATTTCACCCAGCACCCTGACCATCGCCTTGTGCGGGATCAGGTTTTTTTATGAGCGCACCCTCAAAGTGCATTGGGATGTGCTCCAACTAATCCATCCTGCTCGGGAAGAAAAGCTCCCCGTAGTGCTCAGTGTTGCCGAAGTGCGCCGGATCCTGGAGCGTGTGCGACGATTGCGCTACCGGGTTTGCCTGAGCACCATCTATGCCTGTGGATTACGCATTCAGGAAGGCATCCAACTGCAAGTCAAAGATATCGACAGCGAGCGGGGCGTGATCCATATTTGCAGAGGCAAGGGGAACAAAGATCGCTACGTTCCTCTCCCCCAGCCACTCTTGGAAATGCTGCGCCAATATTGGGCGACCCACCGCCACTCGGCATTGCTATTCCCTTCGATACAACAGTTGAGAGTCTGTGATGTGGCAGAAGCAGGCCCGATGAGTGCACGTGGGGTCCAGCTAGCTTTTCAGCACGCATTGCGGCAAAGTGGGGTAGACAAGGTAGCTACTGTACATACGCTGCGCCATTCGTATGCTACGCACTTATTAGAAGCCGGGGTCAATTTGCGCGTGATACAGGCCTACCTGGGACACGCTTCGCCCACAACGACCGCCATCTACACTCACCTTACGCCAAAGACCGACGCACAGGCCGCTCAATCGATCGAACGGATGTTGGAGAACTTATGGGGTTAGAATTGGCAGACATCTTTCGAGAATATGGGGCTGCTTATCGCCAAAAACATGCCAATCATTTGCAGGATAGCCATCTCCAGGTCATGCGAGCCATTGAACGGTGTCGAACTGAAGTTTTGGGAGGCCAAGTCTACCGTTGTCCAGAATGTGAACAGCAGCGTTACAGTTATCACTCCTGCCGCAACCGCCACTGCCCAAAGTGTCAACATGAACGAACAGAGGCATGGCTGAACATACAACGAGAACTGCTCTTGCCCGTACCCTACTTCATGCTCACATTCACGATCCCAGCCGAACTACATGAGATTGCCAGACAAAGCCCAAGGTTGATTTACAGCTTGATGTTCAGCGCTTCTGCAGAAGCGGCTCAAAAGCTGGCTCTTGACCCTCGCTTTGTGGGCGGCCAAATTGGCCTGGTGGGAGTGCTGCATACCTGGACACGCAACCTGGCTTATCACCCACATATCCATTACCTGGCACCTGGAGGAGGATTGGTTTCTGGTGGGACAACCTGGCTACCAGCTCGCCACAACTTCTTTTTGCCCGTGCGAGCACTTTCAAAGTTGTTTCGTGCCGCTTTTCGGCGCCGACTGCAAAAAACAGCTCTTTTCGCACGTGTCGCCCCAAAAGTTTGGATCAAAGATTGGGTGGTGCATTGCAAGCCGGTCGGCAATGGGCAGGCTGCACTCAAGTATTTAGCCCCTTACATCTACCGGGTTGCCATTAGCAATCGTCGCCTGGTTTCCCTTGAGCATCGTGGTGGCATGGCAGACTCCCAGGTCACTTTCCGATATCGCACTTCCGATACTGGTCAACTCAAGTTCTGCACGCTGTCTGTGGAGAAGTTCATCCGGCGTTTCCTTCAGCATGTGCTTCCCCCTGGATTTGTGAAAGTGCGTTACTTTGGTTTCTTCGGCGCTACGGTTCGCTCTAAATTGGCAATCCTGCAACATGCTTTGGGGAAAAATGCATCCCTACAGATCGAACCAATACAATCCTCCAAAATTGCCGATCAGACCGAAAACCAATCTGGAATCCTTTGTCCTCAATGCGGCAAGGCCATGATCTTCCAGTTCACCATTCCCCCAATCGCTGGCCGACCGCCATGACAATGTGCTGAATATCCATGGGAACTTACCTCAGGCAGCAGGCATCCCTGTCTGCCTTGTCTTCATTTTTCCCCACAGGATTCCTGAGTACTCTGTCGACCCATGTTTGTCTTTATGATGACTTGTGTTACTCTTTTCCTCTTGTTACATGGGCTCTTTTCTAAATGGCCATTGCCTTGGGTGTGTGGCGTTCAATGGTTTCCCTGACCAGCACCGAGGCCATTGGGGCTTTAATTCCCAATCTGCTCAAAGTCTGTGGCCTGGGGCGTGCGGCTTAGTTCAAGGGGATTGATGCGGCGGCGCCAACTCCCGTTATTTTAACTTTCTCTCTTTCCGCCGCATCAATCCTTAATTCATTGTGCGATTGCTTTAGCCCCAAACCCCTCGGATAACAAGCGGTTTTGCCCATCCAACCCCGGAAATTCCCGTCGCATAACACAACTCAGCCAAGTTCGGCTATACTTGACATATAAACACGCTGGCACACTGATCGCCACCATCCTGCGGCATGACCGTAAAACGGCCAGCTACAAGTTTGCACTGATCTGCAGCCTGAGCGCTTTGACATTGCGTGTTTTCATACATGAGGCTATTTGGCATCATTTCACTGCGGTATTGTGCAAGATATAACAAAGGGCTAATATAACCTTGGACAATACACTTACCCCGTACATTCGTCAATTCTCCCACCTGCGCACCGACCGCACTGGCGGTTGGACGGTTGCCACCCAAGGCCAGGCGCCGCACAAGCCCATCCTGCTGCTCTCGGTGCTGGATCTGTTTGCCCAGAGGCGCATCATCGACAATCTGATCGAGATCACGCCGGAGCTAGGCGAGTTGTTTGCCTCCTACTGGTTGAAAGTGCTGCCCGAACGGCGCGGTAATATGGCGCTGCCGTTCTTTCACCTGCACTCTAGCGGCTTTTGGCATTTACTGCCTCAGCCTGGACAGGAAGCTGCGCTCCAGGCTACCCGGCAGGTAGATACGCTCCGGCAGTTGGGCAAGCTGGCCCTGGGAGCGCGCCTGGATAACGATCTGTTTCAACTTCTGCAAACCGCCGAAACTCGCAATGCCCTGCGCACTACCCTGATCCAGACTTACTTCGCCCCGGAATACCATACGACTTTGCTGGACTTGGGTGAGATCAACTTGCAGACTTTTGTCTACAGCCAGCATCTGATCGAGCAGGCTCGTAAGCAGATCAAAGAAACTCCTGGCGAGGATGATATCTATCAGCCAATCGTGCGTGACCAGGGATTCCGTCGGGCGGTAGTGCGGATCTACGATCACCGCTGCGCCTTGTGCGGGGTGCGGATGCTCACTTCCGATGGCCGTACGGCAGTGGATGCCGCCCACATCATCCCCTGGAGCATCAGCCACGATGATGACCCTCACAATGGCATGGCTTTGTGCGGCTTATGTCACTGGACCTTTGATCAAGGTTTGCTTGGCGTTTCGGCCAGGTATATGGTAGTGCTTTCAGGGGAGTTGCGGATCGCTCTAAATGTTCCTGGCCACTTGCAGACCCTGGAAGGCCGTTCCATCATTGGCCCGGCAGAACAAGCGCTGTGGCCGCACGTCGAGGCCTTGAATTGGCACCACCAGAATATTTTTCGCCCAGGGTGACCCATGTACACCACCTACAATAAACTGATCCGTGACCGCATCCCCGAGATCATCCACGCCGCGGGGAAGCAGTGTGAAACCGAGGTTATGCCCGAGGCAGAGTACATCCAGGCGCTGCGCGACAAATTGGTAGAAGAAGCGCTGGAGGCGCAAAAGGTAGAGCCAGCCGACCTGGCTACAGAGTTGGCTGATATTTGTGAGGTGATGGATGCGCTGAGGGCGGTTTACGGCATCACCCAGGAGCAGGTAAGCCAGTTGCAGGCGGCGCGGCGAGATGAGCGCGGCGCGTTTGAAAAGCGATTGAGGTTGTTGTGGACGGAGGGCGCAGATGCCTGATCACACCTACACCGGATATCGTTCGGGAACCGGTTTCCTTATTTACACTTTGCGCACAAAATGATAATATGGGTGTGACTTATTATCATTTCTGAGCATAAGGAACCCGAGTATGGATCCATCCAAATTCCAGGCCTCCACTTCAGGGAAAGTGATCCGCCTACCGCAGGGCTATTGGGCGTTTGTGCCGGCAGGGCTGCCGCCGGCGTTAACCTTTTCTTCCTCCCTGGTAGCCGCGCTTTCCGACGCTGATCGAGCTTTAGGTGAATTGAAAGGTTTAGGGGGCACGCTCGCCAATCCCCACCTGCTTATCCGGCCTCTGGCGCGCCGGGAAGCTGTGCTGTCTTCACGCATCGAAGGCACGCGTGCTTCGCTGGATGATCTGTTAGCCTACGAGGCCACCCAACTGTCATTCTTTGAGCCAGGCTCGGATGTGCGCGAAGTGCATAACTATGTGCGCGCCCTGGAATATGGCCTGGAGCGCATCCATACGCTGCCGATCAGCCAGCGCCTGATCCGGGAAATGCACGCCAGGCTGATGGAGGGCGTGCGCGGCGATGTCTGGACGCCGGGAGAATTCCGCCGCAGCCAGAATTGGATCGGGCCAGCCGGCAGCACGCTCGAAACTGCGCCCTATGTTCCCCCACCCGTGGACGATATGTTGGCAGCGCTCAGCGCTTTGGAGAGTTTCATCCATGCGCCATCTGACCTGCCGCCGCTGCTGCGCCTGGGATTGATCCATTACCAGTTCGAGGCTATCCACCCATTTCTGGATGGCAACGGGCGGGTCGGCAGGCTGCTAATCGCTTTGCTCTTGTCGGCCTGGCAACTGCTGCCGCAGCCCCTGTTGTACTTGAGCGCCTATTTCGAAAGCAACCGCCGCACTTATTACGAGCTGCTCCTGGCGGTCAGCCAGCGGGCGGCCTGGGAAGACTGGATGCTCTATTTCCTGGAAGGAGTGAAGCTGCAATCTCTGGATGCAGTGAACCGGATTGACCATTTACAAGCGCTGCGAGTGCAATACCAGGCGCAAATCCAGGCCCGGCGCGCCCCGGCCAGGCTGCTGCGGGTGGTTGACCTGCTCTTTGCCCAGCCAATGATCACCACGCGCCAGGTGGAAACTGCCTTGGAAACCAACTTTGTCGGCGCGCAGCGTCTGATTGATCAGTTGATTCAAGCCGGTATGCTGCGCGAGATCACCGGCGGGCGGCGCAACCGCGTCTACCGGGCGGATGAAATCTTGAATATATTGGAGAGCGCATAAGCGATGAGCGAGTATCAATATTACGAATGGCAAACCGTAGATCGTATTCTAACCGCCGAAGAGCAGGCCGCGGTTAACCGCCTCTCCAGCCACATTGATGTCAGTTCCAGCCAGGCGGTGGTCACCTACAATTGGGGCGATTTCAAGCACGATCCCAAAGAAGTGCTGCTGAAATATTTCGACGCCCATTTTTACCTGGCCAACTGGGGCAGCTTGCACCTGATGTTCCGTTTTCCAAGGGGGTTGATTGACGAAGCCGACATCGAGCCATACTGCGTGGATGAGTATATTTCGTTCGAAACCATCGGCCAATACCAGGTGCTCGACCTGGATTTCAACCCCGAAGATGGAAGTGGCTGGATGGAAGCTGAGGGCAACCTTTCGGAATTCATCCGCCTGCGCGCCGACATCCTGGAAGGCGACCACCGCTTGCTCTACCTGGCCTGGCTGAAAGCGATGACCTTGTACGGAGCCCCCGATGATGATTACGAAGAAGACGATGTTGATAGCCCGGCATACGATCGCGAACCACCGGTTCCGCCCGGGTTAAAAAAACTCTCGCCGGCGTTGCAAAGCTTTGTGCATGTCTTTGAGATTGACCCCTTCCTGGTGCAGGCTGCAGCCGAAGCCAGTCCAGATCCCAAGAAGGCCCTGGCAGTGGATTATGGAAACCTGGTCAGCCGCCTGTCGCGCTCTGAATGTGATGAGTTTCTCGCTCGCCTGGCTGAAGGCGAGGCGGGCGTAGCGTTGACATTGCGCAAACGCCTGGCGGCCTTTTTGCCGCAACCGGAGCGCCCGCAGGCCGTGCAACCACGCACGATCCAGCAACTGCTTCAACGCGCCGAACAGCTCGAAAAAGCCGAGAAGAAACGCCAGGTTGAGGCTGCTCGCCAGAAACACATCGCCGAGATGAAAGCCCTGGCCGCTCGAGAAGAGCAAACCTGGAAAAAAGTGGAAGATTTGTTGGACAACGGCCGCAAGATCGCCTCGGTTTACGATGAGGCCACCGGGCTTTTAGAGAAGCTCCAGCAGTTATCGGAGTTTCAGGATACGCGCGATATCTTTCAACAGCGCCTGCGCCGGTTGGCCGAGAAGTACTCTGCCCGCTCAGCGCTGATGGGCCGTTGGCGCACACACGGTTGGGTATAACAGCACGGAGTAAGCCATGCCCATTTCACACACCAACCGCAAAGGCCAAACCTTTTTCTTGTGCCAGGGGATCACCAAAACCGGTAAAGCGCGCTATTTCTTCTCCAAAACTGCGGCACCGGACGCGCTAGAGCAAATCCCTGCCGGTCATCATATCGAGGAGAGCGTCAATGGCGTCGTTTCGCTGGTCAAGGACCGCCAGCAGATCATCCAACCCGAGGAAATCCAGGTTGTCGAAGCGGCCTTGCACCGCCATCCAAAGGGAAAAAATTACCGCGTCTCGGCAAAAGGCAAGCAGATCATCATTTACGAAAGGCTGGGGCCAGAGGCGGCATCCTTGGCCAAGATCTTCGGCGAAATCCTACCGACGCACTCTCAACAGGGGCTTGTGGATCGGATGCAGGAGATACTGGATAAGAATGCCCAATACAGCCCTATGCTGCATTTCACCCTGGTGGATGCCGCTGAGCGCACCTTCTGCGCCAAACGGGCAACCTATGTGTCCAGCCTGCCGGAGTGGGTCAATATCTGCGATTGCGGACCACTGCAAAGTCTTGTAGATCAAATCATTCCCTTGTTGGATACAGACGAATACTTCGAATTGATTTAATAGGTGAATTGGTATGACCTGCCCCCAAAGAGGATGTGGAGATGGCACCGTAGCCGGATAAACTATTTTCTACCCGGCCTTTTTCTGCAATACTAGTCATGTGGCTAGCATGTCATTTGGCTAGCATCTTGCGGAGGCCGTCCAGGTTGGATTACATCTACCCTAAGCTGGGCTCTACCCAGTATGCGCTGGAGTTTGCCCACCACACCAATATGATGCTCAGCAGCCAGGCTGGTCTGGAGGCTCTGGCAAAGTTGGTTAGAACATAAAGGAGAAGCCCTATGCCCCGAAGACCCGAAAATCCCGGAACCTGCGCCTATTGCGGTGAAATCATCACCAAACGCGGCGTAAGAAAACACATGCAAATATGCCCCAAGCGGCAAGAGGCGCTTGCCAGTGCCGTAGCCAGCAACCGGCCTCTGGAAACGCTCTGGCATTTGCGGGTGCAAGATGCCTGCGATAAGGATTTCTGGCTTGACCTGGAAATGGTTGGCTCTGCATCGCTTGAGAAGCTAGATCGATACTTGCGCGCCATCTGGCTGGAATGCTGCGGTCACCTGAGCAAGTTCACCATTGGCGGTTGGAGTGGTATGGATGTGGGCAAGGCGCGCAAGGCTGATTCTGTCTTCGATCCGGGTCTGGTGTTGCGCCATTTGTATGATTTTGGCACCACCTCTGAGACCGATATCAAGGTGATTGACTTCCGACAAGGCCAGGCGACCAGTAAATACCCAGTCGCGTTGCTGGCGCGCAACCAGATGCCGGAGGCCGTTTGTCAGGAATGCGGGAAACCCGCGACATGGATATGCATTGAATGCCTGTACGAAGAAGATAAAACCGGCCATTTGTGCGACGAGCATGTCGAGGTGCACCCGCATGATAACTATGGTGAGCCGGCCCCGCTGTATAACTCGCCTCGAACCGGCATGTGCGGCTACGAAGGGCCTGCCGAGCCGCCGTATTGATTTCCGGAGAAAACGGTACCCTGCCTTGAACGAGATTGCCTCCCCTTTCGGTGATTCAACCTGGGTCATTGCCGATACCCATTTCTTCCATGCCAATATCGGGGAGTATTGCAGCCGACCTGATGGCTGGCAAGAACTGATCATCGAGAACTGGAACCGCTTTATCCAACCGGACGATACTGTCTTTCACCTGGGCGATCTGGTATTAGGCAAGAAGGAAGATACCGAAGCCCTACTCCCCCTGCTGAACGGCAAGCTGTATTTGATGCGCGGCAACCATGACCGGCGCGGGGTGGCGTTTTACCAGAGCCTGGGCATTACCCTGGTCAAAGACCCCTACTCCATGGATCATGCTTCTGGCCTGCACCTGGTTTTCTCCCATCGACCGATTGTTCCTTTGCCTCCGGGGATGTTCAATCTGCACGGCCACATTCACAATAACCCAACCCCGAAATTAGGCCCTTGCTACGTGAATCTTAGCATCGAAGTGCGAGGGTACCGTCCCTGGCGGCTGGAAGAAATCCTCGCGCCGATTTTATGATGAGAATTCGGCATAACATAAATATCCAGTTCTTCCTGGCTGGTGTGCACAAAATAAAATTCCCGCTCAGCGCTTCAATAGTTCCAAATATCAGCTATGCTTCTTGCACAGCTTGCCAGTTCATACGATTTCTAATTCCGATCATCGCTTAAGTGATTCAGCATGATCTCATCAATCACGAGAAGCAAATCGTTGAATTGCTGGTAGGTCAGGCCGTTCTCTGAGATAGTCGCATAAAATTCGATTAGGAACTCATCATACTGAGCGTACATACGGCAGACTGGATCCCCCGAGCCATCAGCATATTTATGTTCAGAGAAGCCAACATAGACATTGGTGGTGTATTGACTTTGGAAGACGAAAGCCGGTTCTGAACCGGGTGGAGTGCAGTTGTTGGTGTGATAAGTCTGATGGTAACTACGTTCGCTCTCGAAACCCTGGATCGCATCTTGGACAGTATCTTTGCGCGAGATTGCATAGAATGCGGCCCATATCTGTGGCGAGGGAGAGTAAACTGCGTACGGATTGTTTTCATTAGAATCTTTGATCTCCTCAGGGCCCAAGGAGAGTATCTCTTCGGAGATCCATCCGGATGGAAAGTAACTCACGGGCAGGAGCAAATCAGCCGCCGGGAAAGGGCGCTGAGGCAATCTGGCGCTCGTATTCTCCACATAGCGAAATTCCACACGCCCGACTTTCGTCTCGGTCAGATAAGGGATAGGTTTACCATTGTGCTCAATCACGGCATGCCGATCATCTTCCCAGGATATTTTTATATCAAACCAGTCAGGATGACCTGGTGCTTGAAACACATTGCCCGTCGTGTTCGGCAAATCCGCATTGCTTCTAATCAAGGAGATGTGCGTGGCAAAACCGGTTGTAGCGCCGCAGTCGCGTTGGTACAGAACCAGTTTGTTTTTTCCATTCGGCGAAGTGACCTCCTGGAAAATCTCAGTACCGCACATGGAGTTGGCTATCTGCCAAAATAAAAACACACACACCAATGCTATAAGGATAGCAGCTACAAGAAATCCTCCCAGAACTTTTGCCGCGATTTTCGCAATTTTCATAAGTGAATTTTACACCCGGAATACGAGTGAGGCATATTGGTCAGGCAAGTTGATCGATCGCTTTCTGTGGTTTACTACATACCAGGTCAAATACTATCTGCAAATTCATCCGGAACTCCGGCGTAGTGCCGAAGGCCTGCGCTAGCAGCCAGGCGGTATTGGGAGTGATGCCGCGCTTACCGCGCACGATCTCGTTGACGCGCTACACAGGAATTTCAAGGTGCTTGGCCAGGGCAACCTGAGAGATGCCCATTGGAACCAGAAACTCTTCCAACAAGATTTCGCCTGGGTGGGTGGGGATGCGGTTTTCGGGTAGCGACATTTGATCTCTCCGATAAAACACCCCCGACTATCCAACATTCAAAGAACGCTGGAAGACGGCCTCACCTGGCTACCTTGTTATCGGGGGCGAGTAAAATGGTCGAACCATTTTATTGTGGTTTTCAGTATATCACTATACCCCGCCAGCGGCCCGCAGAGCTTAGCCCGGTGCTCGCTTATGTCAAGGACAGAGAGCGCCCTTGACAACGCTGCGGCTACGGGCTGGTTTTTCTTTGCCGCTGGCGGGAAAAACAGGCGGGAGGAGGTCAAGGTAGGCAGAAACATGTTTCCTGTCTGGCCAGGGCAGCCACACGCCGCCAACGTTCGACTGTGGGATTGCTTTGACGGGGATCAATCTGGGCAAGCGCATCATCCATCGCCTCAGCAACGTGCCCGGCGACCCAGGAGCGCAGGTTGCCGCCGCCTTTCCAGAAATCGGTCAGGTCGTGCGCCGGCGGATCAACGACCCTGACACGCTGCGTAAAGCCCTGGATCTTGGCGATATACTCCCGGCCGCGGTTGCCGGCGTTGTCATCATCGTAGAGCACGATCACAGCCGGGTAACGGGCCAGAGTGAACAAATCCAACATATCCAGGTGAGACTGTGCGCCGCCTAACGTGCTCACATCGCACAAATCCTGGCACCACTGCCAAGTCAGCATGACATCCCACTCCCCTTCCACCAGTAGCAGCACCGGCGAGACGTAACTCTGCTCCAGGCCAAAGAGCGCCAACTGCCCACCGCGTGGCCCGCCAAACTTCAATTTTGGCAGGCCATCCTTTGTAACCCACGCACCAATATATTCGCCCAGAGCATCATCCAGCCTCGGCCGGCGGATTTTGATGTACCAGGGCGTTCCCTTCCACATTCCAGGGATTACCACACCGCGCGGCAGCCAGATTTTATTGCCAACCAGATCCCATCTGGTCGGGTCATCATACAGGTTGCTCGGGTTGTAGCCTAGCCCGAAATGCTGCCAGGTTTCGGGCCACAGTCCCCGCTCGATTTCCAGGTATTCACGCGCCTTTTGGCCTATGCCGCTGTTTAAGTTTTGCCGCGCCCATGAGATGAATTGCCTGGCGCGCTCCTGCCAGGCAGGTGTGGGGCCGGTCGGTGCTGGCCGAATAGTTGGCTGGCGGCTTGCGAGTTTGAAGGGAGTCTTACGGTTATCGGGAGCCACTTCCGCTAACTCAGCCAGGTCTTTGATGGCGGTCTTGAAGTCCACTTCCTTCAAGGCCATGTAAAAGGCGATCACGTCGCCGCCGTTGGCCCCCTCTGGGCAGCTCGTGAAGCACTTCCACTTCATCCCGTCATCATAGATTTGAAAAGCAGCGGGATTATCCCGGTCACCGGCGTGTTTTGGCATCGGGCAGCAGCTTTTCAGCTTGTGGGTGCTCTGAAAACACGCCCCGGCTTCCTCAGCCATGGCCACTAACGATACTTTGCGTCGAATTTCGTCCAGGTCGTACATTGCGCCTCCGCGAACACTTTGAAGACTCCGAAGACTCTACACTTTTATGACACTCACCCCTGTTTTTGGGGCCAGAGTGTTGGAGTCTGCAAAGTGTTCAGAGTCTTCAAAGTGTTATTCCTCTTCATCATCTTCTTCAACAAAATCGCCGCTAACCGGTGATTCTGACCACTTCCATCGGTTGGCAGGAGACTTATGCCCATCGGTATTGACGATTTGAGCGCCCAATTCTTTTCGGGCCTGATACACCATGGATTGTTTCAGGCCTTCTTCTTTCGCGGCTTCAATGACTTCTTTGACTTTGACGCCTTCAGGGTGAGTCTTCAAGAAATCCTCCAGCCATTCTTTGCACTCGTCACGTTGGGTCGGTTCGCGATAGGTTTTAGGCGCTTTGGTATCCCAATTCAACATCACGCCGGCAGGGTGCAGCGGAGCAAACTCAAAACCCAGAGGGTCATGATAAGGCCCCAGGTTGGTTTTGAGCACCTTGAGTTCACGCGGCCCGTTGGGATCGAACTCCGGCCCGGTTTGCACCACTCGCAGCCCCAGCACAACCCGCGCCTGCTGGGTGATGTAGCCGCTGCCAGACAGGTCTTCCATGCCCAGGTCGAAGTTCATCATGCGCTGCTGGCCGCCAGAGGGCTTGCGGATGTGATGCACCAGCAGCAACCCGCACCTGGCCCAACTGGTCAGGCGGATCAGGTATCCCATGAAAGAGCGCACATCTTCCACGTTGTTTTGCCCACCGCTGTGAACGGATGACAGCGAGTCGATGATGATCAACTCGGGGCTCAGCAGAGCGACCATCTCGGCCAGGCGATCCTGGTAACGCGGTTGGCCCAGGTCAATCATCTCTCCTAATTCCGGCAGCATGACGAATAACTTGCTGCGATCCAGTCCATAGTGCTCGGCGCGCTGGTTGAGGATTTGCGGCACCATCTCGGCATCCACGTAAATGATGTTGGCGCCTGGCCTGGCGATCGGCGCGCCATCGGGATAGCCTTTATTGTTCACAATGCGATAGGCCAGGTCAGTGGCGACAAAGCTTTTACCGCTGCCCTGGCTGGCTCCCAAAACCGTGATCAGGCCGCGTGGTATCCAGCCCGGCCAGACCCATTCAATGGGCTGCAAGTCGGAGGCTATTTCGGCCAGGGAGGGGATGAATAGACGGTGTCCGGGGCGGGCGCCGTGAATGGTTTGGAGCAGTTCGGCCTGGTTGGGCAATCCGGCCAGGGCATGTTCCAAAGCAGCTACTTCATCCCCCGGTTGAGCAGCTTCCAATGCTTGCAGACAGTGAAGCCAGGGAGGCGTAAAATCCTTGGATGAGACAGTGATGGGATACCCCGCTAGGCGGTCAGCGATGGCCTGGATCTGCAAGCGGAGGGTTAGCATAGAAGCATCCCCCTGTCGCATAACAAAAAGGCACTTGCGGGCGTGATATAATGGGCATTAGTGATTGACGCTACACCAGCGTCCTGTTGATCTGCCGCCGGCTGCCCTCCGGCGGCGTTCTTTTTATCGGGCATATGGGTCTCCTGTGATCAATATTGGCCTTGAGCCAGTCTTTCAACGGCTGTTTCGAGATCATGTTGGTTGGGAACAATGTAGATCCGGGTGGTGTTCAGGTTGGAGTGTCCCAACAGCGCGGCCACCTTCTCCAGGCCCACGCCACTGTCGACCAAGTTCTTGCCGAAGGTGTGCCGCAGCACATGCGGGGTCAGATTCATGATCCCGGCATCCTGGCCCAGGCGGCGGATCACCCGCTGCACCGAGCGGCTGCTCAAGCCATCGGCCTGGCTGTTCTCCACGGCGACCCACAGGTGCAGATCCTCGCTTTCTGGACGCACGACCAGCCATTCTTGCAGGGCCTTGCGAGCTTCGGCATTGAGCGGCACAGAGCGCTGCTTGCCACCCTTTCCCCTGCGCACCAGCACCTGCCCCTTGCGTTCCATGATCTCAACATCACCCAAGAGCAGGTCTAGCGCCTCTTGCAGACGCAGACCGGTGTGCTCAAGGAACAGCACCAGCGAAGCATCCCGCCGCCGGGAGATCCAGCGCTTGGGGAAGCGCAGCTTGGAGAGCTGCAAATCCTTCTCGATGGCCCGCTGTAGGGCATACTGCTGCTTCTTGTCCAGGTGCTTGGGGCCGTTGGCCACCTGGGGAACATGCTTGACCCCCTCGGTGGGGTTGTGTTCGATCAACCCAGCTTGTTTTGCCCAGGTGGTATAAGCGGAAAGCGCAGCCAGGCGGCGGTTGACCGTGCTGGCTTTGCGCCGTTCCACGTTCAGCAAGAACTGGCGGTACTCACGCACATCCGTGGGTGTGATCGCCTGCGGGGTGAGCTGCTCGCCATTGGTTTGCACGAACCAGCGGGCGAAATGGCTCATATCTGCCAGGTAGCCGCGGGTGGTCAGGGGGGAGCGGTCTCGTTCTTGTAAATAGTGTTCGAAATCGTGTAGAGCATCCATTTTTTCTCCATTTCGATTTACCAAAAAGGTGGTTTCTTGAAGCCCAGGTGGTGGGTATAGGCGAACAGCGCCGTCAGCACCCAGGCCAGGGATTGTTCCAATATCTTGATCTCCTGCTGACCGGGAACCAATGCCGTCTCCTCCGGCATCAGCACCTCCGGGTTGGTGATCTCCACATTCACGCTGAAGTGGCGCGGGCCACGATACAGGTAATCAGGTGTGAACGCATATGCCAGCAGCGGCCCGCTGCTCTGCCAGCCGTGATATTCCAGAAAGGCATCCACCACCACTTGCATGCGGTGCAGGGCAGTGGATTGATTCCAGTGAATGCGCCGGGCATCCATCTGCATGGTATGCTCGATCAACTGGCGCAGAGCCGGGTTCATCTGCAGGTACTGGTCGAGCAGGTAGAGCGACTCGTGCGGCGTACCGCTGCGCAGCAAAGCCGGGGCGAAGGGGTCATGCGATGCCAGGTAGATCAGGCGGATCAGGTACAGAAACTCCACATTCGGCTGTGACTGCTTGGCGCGCACTCCGTTTTCTTCCAGGTCTTGATACAGAGCCGCCAGGATCATGCGCTGCTCCAGGTTGGAGAACTCCGGCATGGCTTCTGCCACCTGGGCAAGGGACTGCGTTCCCTGGGCAACAATAGCATTCTGTGGCTCGGTCAGATCCACCCAACGCCCCACCTCCGGCGCGCTAGACCAATCCGGGTTGGCCAGGAAATCGCTCAGCGAGATGGCCAGCAACTGGAAAGGCAGCTCTCCGCCGTGGCTCTCGCGGCTGATCTCCAATGCATTTCGCCAGGTGTGCAAGGTGTGCTGCCAGAGCTTGCCGCGCGGCAGGTCGATCAGCATGCGCACGATGGGCGAATAAGCCCGGGACGCCTGGCTCTCGAAGAAGGCCACCTTGTGCCCCAGGCTGCGCAGCATGCGGTTGAAGTAATCCGAGCGCGCGTTTTGCTCCGACTCGAAGATTGCCAGAACCTTGTTCGGCAAGGTCACGACATTGTCCGGGCGGATGAAGGCCTCCTCGCCATAAACCAGGTTGCGGTCGGTCGCCACCGCCAGCCCCGCTGCCTGCGCTGCCAGGTGCAGGTCGAGCATGCCCAGGGCGTGCAGAACGGCACGCGCTTCTTCCAACTGACAGGGGCGGGCATCCTTCAGCCCATCGGCTTTGCACAGAGCCGCGCCGCTCTCGCCCAGGCGGTAGACACGCGGGGCCGGGCCGGTCTGCCCGCCGCGCTTGAGCTTGCTGCTGAAGGTGGAAAAGAGCGGTGGGTAACCGGCAGCCGCGGCGGTCATCTTGTCCAGGGCGCGGCGCAGGCTGTCACGGTGCAGGCCGCTAGAGCGGATCAGCTGCTGGTTATCGGCTACGCCGGTGACAGCCAGGGTGTGCAGGATCTTGCGCCAGGGAATCTTCTCCCCCAGGTCTTCCAGGTTTTCTCGCAAGGGAGCGATGCTTTCGTTCGACATGTTTCTCCTCGATCAAGGGTGAGGGGGCTGTGCGCAGATTGCGGGTTGCGCATTTTGACTGCGCACAGCCACCCTCTATATATGCGCATGGATAATGCGCACGTCAGGATGGTTCCCCACCTGTTTCTGCAGACGGGGTTTCGCCCAGCAGATGGTTCAGCCGAAGCTGCAACTGGGCAATAATGTGATTCTGGCGAAGGATGTAGGAACGAAGCTCTTCAGCTTCGGCCTGGATGGTTGCCCGCGCTTTCTGGGTTGCGGCCAGGTTCGTTTCAGACTCGGCCAGGCACATGGTTAACGCCTCGGCCTGGGTCTGAACATCTGCCAGTTGGCTGCGCAGCGGGTCGCCGCGCAAACGGTCGTTCTCTTTCAGCAAGCCCTGGATTCGCAATTCGTCTGTCTGAAGCCGCCGTTGCAGGTTGTCAATATACTTCTGCAGTTGAGAGAGCATGTCCGCCAGGAAACGCCCCAGGTCGCTGATGTTCATCTCTGGGGTGCCGTCGGAATTCAGCATCTGATGGGCAGCCTGCATTGCTTCGGGGATATGCACCTCCAGGGTATGGATCAGGCTCAGCGCCGCCTCGCGGCGCAACGCATCGGGATCAGGGCGGGGGGATGGGGTAAACCAGGGCATGGGAACCTCACTCAGCGCCGCGAGCGGCGGCGGTAGATGCGCAGTTGTTCGAGCGGGTACCTGCCGAAGTTCAGCAGCAGGGTGGCCTCATCCTCATCACTGATAGACAGGTAGGCATCGGCCTGGCGCTGGGAGGCGCTGCTCAGCCGGGTGGGGGTGGCTTTGAGTTCCACCAGCACGGATGCGCCATTGGATGCCACGCGCAGGTCGGGTTCGTAGGTTTTGATCCAGTTGCCCTGCGCATCCCGCAGGGTGAGCTTGGGCTTGTGGAGCACTGCATGGCCCGCCTTGCGCAGGTGGCTTTCAAGCATGCTGTGGTACACCTCCTCCGGGTGGGAGCGGCCCAACTGATCTTGCACTTTCATGGCGATGCCGACAATGGCGTAGAGCAGGTCGGTGGTTTCGGTCATCGGGTATCCTTTCTTGATGTTAAGCCTTTCAGGGCGATGAAATGCCCACAGGTCTCGGAGTACAGGAGGGGTGCGCCGCGCCGCTCCTGGGGCTTCCTGGCGAGGCAGGGTGCGCACCTAAAAAAGAGAAGGTGCGTCGCTGAGGTGCGCACCCAACCAACCATAGGAGCGCACCCCAGGTGCGTTCCTGGCACAGCATAGGTGCGCATCTATTTTTGCCCTCCCCAGCCACTTTTCATCTTTTTGGTGGAAGCCAGGTTTTGCTGCCGTTCGGTGTCCTTGGGATGCAGCAGGGCGTACTCATAGCGCGGGCTTTCTGACGGCACCTTGTACTTCGCCAGGTTGATCTGCCCGCTCTGCACCTGGTCGACCGCCTCGTAGAGCAGGCAGGTGACCACCTGCGAGACAGTGACACGGTTCCATTTTGCGATGCTCTCCAGGCTGGCCTTGAGATCCAGGGGCAGGTTCAGGTTGATGCGGTTGGGTAGCTGCGCCTGGGCCTTGCGCTGGGCTTTCTCGCGCTTCTCCTGCTGCCGGCGCCGGCGCTCGATCACCTGGCGGCGCTCATCCTGGCTCAGGCCGGCCTCGGCTTGTTTGCGTTCCGAGTCGCGCAAGATGTCCTCCACGGTTGAATCAGCCGGTGTTTCAAATGCAGAGCGAACGGGGGTGGTTTTGTTCATCATCCTCCTCCAAAGTCAGTCCAAACCTTCCATCAGCACGGCCAGCCGCTCGAGGGCATGAGCATAGCCGCCGACGCGCTGTCCATTGCCGTTGGGATAGCCCAGGAGCGCGTTGCAGCTGGGGGCGTGTTCCCAGAGGGTCAGTCCATGCCCGGGCGCTTCCGCCACTTTGATATCCTGCACCACCGGCGGCCAGACGTGGCTGCCAAAGGCTGCCACCAGCTCGCGCAGGCGCGTGACAGTCTCATTGGCCACCCGGTCAAAGAAGGTGGGCAGGATGAAGTAATCCCGCGGTTTGTGGCCGTGGCGGGCGATCTGCTGCAGTGAGCGCATCACTTCCTGCACACCGTCCAGGTCGGTGAAGCGCAGGCGGGTGGGGATGAGGATGTATTGAGATGCGATCAGGGCAGCCACCTGCAGGTTGCTCAGCGAAGGCGCCAGGTCGAGCAGGATTACATCAAAGGCTTTGGTTTGCTCTTTGAGCATCTCGGCAAAGGCCTCTTCGCCGTAGCTCTCGTCGCGGATCTTACCGATGACGCGCTCGGTGGTTTTGTCGCCGGGGAGCACCCACAGATTAGGGCGGGCTTTGACGATCAACTGGTCGAGCGGCTCTTCGTCATAAAACCAGCGTTTGACCCCACCCGACTTGGGCAGATTGAGCATGTGGCAGATATGCCCCTGTGAGTCGAGGTCCGCCAGGAGGGTGTTGTATCCCTGGGCGGCCAGGCCGCTGCCGAGGATGACGGTGGTGGTGGTCTTGCCTACCCCGCCTTTCTGGTTGGCGACAGCGATGATGCGGCTCATGCGAGGCTCCTGGAGAAGCGAAGAAAAGAAAACGCAAAGGAATAAATCGCTAATTGGCTCATTTGCCAACAGGCGATGAGGTAAGCAGTCAATTCCATGCTATCCCCCTGGATTGTGATATTACGCGTGATATACTATGTGAACCAGGCAGAAACCCTGGCTTCCACCCATGTACCAATCCCCCAAGTGCAATACCCCTGAATCGTATCCTAACCGGGCCGCAGCCCAATAGCGTTTGGTCGCAGGTTCGAAAATAGAGAGCCTGATATGAAGAATCTCCTCAAGATCGTAGTTCTGCTTGGCCTGGTGGCCATTGCCCTGGTCATCTTCATGCCTGCCAGGGCTTTTCCGGCTGTGGACGGCAATCAGATTACCGTAGATGAGGGCCGCAACCACATCGAGGGGGTCTTACAGCCCCAGGCAACCTACGAGTTCCTGCTAAAGGATGAAGGCGTTTCGTTGGGCGCATTCCATGGCGACGCCTTCATCACTATCCTGCCCCTGGCAACCGCCGAACAATTCAAAGCGCAGTACGGTGACTTTTTTCACTGTGATAACCCGGGCGCTACCCAGTCTCAAAGCAAGCTGGAGGCAGTGATCTTTGTGGCTGGAAATGCCCAGGCCCGGACGCAGATCAAAGATGCGCTGAGCCTGGTCGATGGAGCGCACATCCCTGTGGTCAGGTTCACTGGCGCATTGGTGCAGGTGACCGGGTACAAGGTTGGCGACACGGTTGTGCAGTATTCCACCCAAACCCCCATCTATTACGTGCAGGACTTTGAGATCATCCAAACCGATTACCTTCCCTAATTATCCAGGGGAGTCCTCATGTCCTCCATCCAGAAATTTTTCATGCGCATCTTGCCGCGTGCCTGGGCAGAAGACATGCAAGCCCAATCACAGCGCTGGATCCTGCGCTGCACCTGCGGTCACGAGCGCTCCATCTGGGAGGCCGGCGGCATCCGCTGGAAGGCCCGGGGCAACCCGCGGCGCTGGATAACCTGCCCCCCAGTGCGGCAAAAGAACCTGGCACTCGCTCCGTTACAAGGAATGACCCCACCCCCTGCCAGCCCTTTCGCCTTCAATCCCGATCAGCCCATCCACACCCTGGGGCATTTCCTGGGCACGCCCCTGGCGGTGCAGGGCTGGAGTTGGCTGCCCCTCAGCGAGATCATAACCTGGGCCTTCTTCATCCTGCGCTCGGCGCAAAAGCGCCCGCGCTGGCACTGGCATCAGCACCTGCTCCTGGGCGGGGCGCGCATGGCCGTTTCCCTCGGCGCAGAGTGGTGCCACAACCTGGCGCACGTTACCGCAGCCCACCTGGTGGGCAAGCCTGTGGATGCCCTGCGTATCCTGTTTGGCATGCCGGTACTCCTCTATGACGAGCCCGAACACCCCTCCATCACCCCCCGCCAGCACCTCATCCGCTCGCTGGGCGGGCCAGCCTGCAACGCCGTGCTGCTGCTGGTGAGCAAGGTTTTTCAACACCTCACGCCCCCCGCATCTCCGGCACGCGAAGTAGCCGACACCGCCGCCGGGATGAACACCTTCATTGCCGCCGCTGGGCTGATCCCCATCTCTGCCTTTGACGGCGGGCCGATCCTGAAGTGGTCGCTGGTTGGCCGCGGTCACAGCCCGGCCCAGGCCGGGCAAATCGTTGCCCGGGCCAGCCAGCTGGTGGGGGCCGGCCTGCTCGGCTCGGCGGCGGTGGCCCTGCACAAGCGCCGCTGGCCCCTGGCGGGCATCATCGCCTTCCTGGGCATGATCACCCTGACCGCGCCCAAAATGGAGCACGACGCATGCAGGCGAAAACAGGTCTTTGCGAGAACATAGTCCCCGCAAAGACCTGTTTTCGCCTATAATTGAGACAGTTGTGGCGCTCGCCACAACACACCCCCTATGGGAGGCAAACATGCAAAACTGGCACACCCTAAAAATAGAAGACCTTACCCAGGAACTGGGCGTTGACCTGGCGACCGGCCTTTCGACAGAAGAGGTCACCCGCCGCCTGGAACAGCACGGCCCCAACGAGCTGGTCGACCGCGGCGTCAAGAGCCCGTGGGCGATCCTCTGGGAACAGCTCACCGGCATCATGGTCATCATCCTCATCATCGCCGCCGTGGTTTCGGTGGTGCTGCACGAATACACCGACGCCATTGTCATCCTGGTCATCGTGGTGCTCAATGCCGCCCTGGGCTTTACCCAGGAGTACCGCGCCGAGCAAGCCATGGCCGCGCTGAAGAAAATGGCTACCCCGCGCGTCAAAGTGCGCCGCGGCGGCCACACCCTGGAGATCACCTCCCAGCAACTGGTGCCCGGCGACGTGATCCTGCTGGAGGCCGGCAACGCTATCCCCGCAGATTGCCGCCTGGTGGAAAGCGCCAACCTGCGCATTCAGGAAGCCATCCTCACCGGCGAATCCGAGCCAGTGGAAAAGTTCTCCCACCCGCTGGAGAAGCCCGACCTGCCCGTTGCCGACCGGCGTAACATGCTCTACATGGGCACCGTAGTCACTTACGGCCGCGGCACCGCCGTGGTGGTTGACACGGGCATGCAAACCCAGCTCGGCCACATCGCCGATATGATCCAGACCGTGGGCGCTGAGAAGACCCCCTTGCAGCGCCGCCTGGATCAGCTCGGCAAGGGGCTGGCTATGGCTGCCCTGGGCATTGTGGCGCTGGTCTTCCTGGCGGGCGTACTGCGCGGCGAAGATATCCGCCTGATGATCATGACCGCCATCAGCATGGCAGTGGCTGCCGTGCCAGAGGGCCTGCCCGCGGTGGTCACCATCGCCCTGGCCCTCGGCGCCCAGCGCATGCTCAAGCGCCAGGCTCTCATCCGCAAGCTCCCCGCGGTAGAAACGCTCGGCTCGGTCACCACCATCTGCTCCGATAAAACCGGCACACTCACCGAGAACCGCATGACCGTCACCATGCTGGATGTGGCTGGCAACCGGCTGAACTTCTTCGAGCAGTTCCGCGAGTACAGCCCCCTGGTGCGCCCCAAAGAGCAGCCCGACATTGACCTCTCCCGCCACCCGGCGGTGCCGCTGCTGCTGTTGGCCGGCGCATTGTGCAATGATGCCATCCTCGAATGCAACGAAGAAAAGAACACCTACACCGCCGTGGGCGACCCCACCGAGGGCGCCCTGGTCATCGCCGCCGCCCAGGCCAACCTGTGGAAAGATGAGCTAGAAGAGATCTTCCCCCGCGTGGGCGAAGTGCCCTTCGATTCTGACCGCAAGCGCATGACCACCATTCACCGCTGCCCCGGCGAGAGCAAGGAGCTGCCCAAGAGCCTGCTGGGTCTGAAAAGCCGCCCGCACGGAGGCGATTGGGTAGCCTTCACCAAGGGAGCCGTGGACGGCCTGCTGCAGATCTCCGACCAGGTGTGGGTGGAAGATCACATCGAGCCGCTGACGCGCGAGTGGGCCGAGCGTATCCTCGAAGCCAACAACGAGATGGCCCAGAAAGGCATGCGCGTCTTAGGCGTAACCGTGCACTGGCTGGAGGCACTGCCCGAAAACCCCACTGAGAAAGAAGTGGAATACGGCCTGACCTTCGTTGGCATGTCTGGCATGATCGACCCCGCCCGTCCCGAAGTGCGCGATGCCGTCGCCGTCACCCGCGCCGCGGGCATCCGCCCGATGATGATCACCGGCGACCACCCCCTCACCGCCCTGCACATTGCCAAGGAATTGGGCATCGCTGTCAACGATCACGTGCTCACCGGGCAGCAGTTAGCCACTATGAGCGTGGATGAGATCAAAGCCATCGTCGAAGAGACCTCCGTTTTTGCACGCGTCTCGCCCGAGCATAAGCTCAAGATCGTGCAGGCCCTGCAAGAGAAGGGCCACATCGTCGCCATGACCGGCGACGGCGTCAACGACGCCCCCGCCCTCAAGCGCGCCGATATCGGCGTCGCCATGGGCATCACCGGCACGGATGTCTCCAAAGAGGCCGCCGACATGGTGCTGCTGGACGACAACTACGCCACCATCGTAGCCGCGGTGGAAGAAGGCCGCCGCATCTACGATAACATCCGCAAGTTCATCCGTTACACCATGACCTCCAACGCCGGCGAGATCTGGGTCATGCTGCTGGCGCCTTTCCTGGGCATGCCTTTGCCCCTGCTGCCCCTGCAAATTTTGTGGGTCAACCTGGTCACTGACGGCCTGCCCGGGCTGGCACTGACCGTGGAGCCCGCCGAGAAGGATACCATGCAGCGCCCGCCGCACTCACCCAAAGAAAGCATCTTCGGACGTGGCATGGGCATGGATATCCTGGTGGTGGGCCTGCTGATGGGCCTGGTCTCGCTAGCAGTGGGCTTCTTCGCCTGGAAACGCGGCGACCCCGCCTGGCAGACGATGGCCTTCACCACCCTCACCATGGCGCAGATGGGCAATGCCCTGGCGGTGCGCTCCGAGCGCTACCCCCTGTGGAAGATTGGGCTATTGTCCAACCGCCTGGTGCTGGGCGCGGTGCTGCTCACCCTGGTCTTGCAGTTGATGGTGATTTATCTGCCCTTCTTCCAGAACATCTTCAGCACCGTGCCCCTCTCTGCTGGCGACCTGGCCATCAGCCTGGGCTGCAGCGTGTTCGTTTACTTCGGCGTTGAGGCATACAAGAGCATTTCTCGACGCCGCTAACTTCCCAAGCGCAGGCAGGCAGCCGGCAAAAACCGGCTGCCTGAGTCCCGCGCTGGAATTCTGCCGAAGTCATTCGCTTAAAAGGAGATCCTGTGTCTGAAACCCCCATCGCCCGCAAGAAACTCAACCCCTGGTTGATCGTCGCCATTGTTGTCGGGGTCATCATCCTGAGCATCTGCTGCATCGCCCTGGTGGTGCCTGCCATCCTGGCTGCTCTTGGGCCCTCAATCGGTGAAGTTTTCGAAGGTATCGAAGAAGGCCTGACCACCCCCGTGCCTTAGCGCAACAATCCCATCCCCCCTGCCCCATTTCCCACTAGGGAAGGGGGGCATAACCCTAAAAATGGGGAGTGCAGCGTGGCTTCGCCACGCTGCACTCCCCATTTTTAGATATTGGTTTTTATCAGATCAGCGGCAAGATGTAAACCATCTCGCCATCATCGATCTCGGTGGCGTGGAAGCCCAGGCTCTCGTACAGCCCAATGGCCTTGGCGTTATCCGGTCCGGTGCTCAACCCCACTTCGGGGTAGCCCAGGCGGCGCGCCTCGGCGATGATCTTGTGCATCACGGCGCGGCCGTAGCCCTTGTTGCGCTGCGTCTCGGCGATCATCAGGCGGCCCACCCAAAAAACGGGTTGATATCTCTCCTCATCGTAATCGGGACCGTACAGTACATAGCCCACCATCTCATCGTTGTGATAGATACAGCACGAGCGCGCCCCAGGCCAGAACTGCGCCTGGGCGATCGAGTAGGTATTGGGGGCCACGTGCTTGTGATCCAGACCGGTGGGCAGCTTGCCACATTCATGGAAGTTCTCCTCGTTCACCGGCACCAGGCGCATCTCGCCCGCCAGCCCTTCTTGTTTGGCTGGCTCAGGGGCCGCCAGCGACGGATTGGGCAGGTTCGGGTCAAGGGGATCATCATAGAGAGGGAAGCCGCGCTCCGCAAAGATCTTCTCCATCCCCGCAAAGACCGCCTCTACCACCTCCTGCAGATGGGGCAGGTCGCGGTAAGTGCCCTGCACCAGGATATCCAGCAGATCATCGAAGCGCTCCGGCTTGATGGCGAACTGGCGCGCCTGGGCAATGTAGCGGGCAAAGGTGACGAAGGGCTGCCGGTTGACCAGCGCCAGGATCTGCAGCACCCGCATCGTGGCATCCATCACCAGCAGGCTCATCCCCTCCAGGTTGTTCTGCTGGATGCCGTTCAGCACCTTGGCGATCGTCTCTTGCAGCTCGTAGCGCTCCCCGGCCGCGGCGCGCAGGAACTCCGCCTCGCTGTGCTGCGCGGCCCGCGCCTGCTGGCTGATTGCCTCGATGAAGGGAGCATTGTATACCGGCAAGAGGCGGTCTGAGGCAGAGAGGTGCCAGTGCGGGGCGATCTCGCTGCGCTGGCGCAGGTATTCCTGCGGGGTGCGGTAGATCACCTCGATCAGCATGCCATCCACCACGCGCTGGTAATAGGCATCTTCGCCCACGGGCAGCTCTTTGACAAAGAGCTCCAGCTCCAGATCCGAGTAGGCGCGGTCTTCGCCGCGGGCATACGAGGCAGCGGCAGCAATGCCGAGCAAGTTATCGCCGAATTTTTTCTGCCACAGCGGCACCAACTGCTCGATGAGGGCGGCGCGCTCGGCGTGGGTGTGGGGTTTGAGTCCTTGAGGGTACATGGGCTTACTCCTTGGGGCCAGAGCGTTCCCCCGGCCCGGTCGATGCTAACGAGATATGATCAATGGAACCAGGCTCTCAGCCCAGGTGCGGATGGCGTTCCAATCGCGGTGATCGCCCTCTTTCCAAACGCCAAAGAGCACGCTCAGGCGGAACTTCAGCCGGTCGCTGAAGGAGGGGATCTTGCCAATCGCATCAGCCACACCGGCGGTGGCGCCGAAGCGGCTGGCATAGGTAACAAGGATCTTTGCGTTCATACAATCACCTCTTCCAATGAGCCCGTATTTGTAATATCTCAATAACTTGGGGTGTACTTCCCTCGTTTTATTGAGATGTTACGCATATTTCATGTTGGTTGGAGCAAACCGGAGAGATTATAATTCATTTTATCAAGAGGCTGTTTTTTCAGCCGTCCGGCTTTGTTCAACCGTTCTAGCGCAAAGGAGCGCATTGCACCATGACCAATCCCCAAGATCTGATCGGGCACTTTTCCGGCGGGCGCGTGTTGGACGTCGCCACCGGCAGCGGTGCGTTCATCCACTTCCTGCTGGAAGGTTTGAAAGGGTACACAGAAATCATCGGCATCGATACCAGCGAACGCGCCGCGGCGCCCTTCGCCGAGGCCTTCAAGGATAACCCGCGCATCCGCTTTGAGCCGATGGATGCCACGCTGATGCAGTTCCCCGACGCCTCCTTCGATACGGTGTGCATCTCCAACTCACTGCACCACTTTGATCATCCTGAAGCCGTGCTGAGCGAGATGCTGCGCGTCTTGCGTCCGGGTGGGCATTTCATCTTGTCAGAGATGTATCGCGACAGGCAAACCGAAACACAGATGACCCATGTGCTTCTGCATCATTGGTGGGCGGCGGTGGATCGGGCCTGCGGGATTGTTCATCACGACACGTACTCGCGAGAGCAGCTGGTGGGCATGTTCACTGGCCTGGGCTTAGAAAACCCGGTCGTTCATCATCTTTCCGATACCGAAGACGATCCCAAGCAGCCCGAAAACCTGACCGGCCTGGAGTCAGTGATCGACCGCTATATCCAGCGCGCCGAAGGCCACCCCGATCTGCAAGCGCGCGGCGAAGTGCTTCGCCAGCGCATGCATCATATTGGCTTTCACGGGGCGGCCTCCCTGCTGGCGATTGGCACAAAGACAGGCTGATCACGGTTGGGTGTCTTTCTCCTCGAGCGCAAGTTCAGGTGCTGGCTGCCATCCAACTCGATCACAATTTTCTCCCGCGGTGCGCAAAAATCTACCACGTAATTGCCAATGGCGTGCTGATTGCGGAAATGAACACCGTTCAGGCGGTGGGCGCGTAAGTAAGCCCACAACTTGGCCTCGGCGGGGGTCATGTTGCGGTGTAGCTGTTTAGCGCGCCCAAAGATTCTTGGCGTGGTGCGCTTGTGCATGACCCCCGCCTAGCCTCCCCCATTTTCACAAACCGAAAATGGGGGAGGAACAACACGATATATGAGCGAGATATTGTTATTCATGCCTATTCTCTTTCCCCTCCCCCATCCGTGTACTTCGGATGGGGGAGGCCGGGAGGGGGTCTAAACTCACCGAATACCGCTCATCATCGGGCCGGCACCTTTGTGCTCGCGTGAGGCCAGGGAATATAACACCCACCGAGGGATTGATTTTCTTTCAAGCTCATGTCACGCCGCTCGAACTCCCCCAGAAACAACCGCTCTGCTTCCCTGGCATCTGCCCCACCCCACCAAAACGGCCCATTACAGGTAAACCGCTTTCCGTGCCCCTCCATCACAAAAACAGAAAACACCTTATCCGTCTTAACCTTTTCGACTTCACTCCATTGGACTGTATATTTGCCAAACCAGTTGCGCTCGATGATTCTTTGTCCGTCAATTTCCATGGTGCGCGAGAATAAAAAAAGAAAAAAGGCGCCCAAGAAAAAGAAAATGGAAAAGAACAGCAGCACAGGATCATATCCTTGATCAAAGATCAGAAAACCGATGATTAAAAACCAGGCAACAACACAAACCCACCACACGATACACATCGTGGGTGCAATTCTCACCCTGAATGTGCGATCCAAAGGCCAGGTTTCGCTGAGAATACGTTGCTTTTCCTCCTGTGCAAACTTATCTAAGGCCTCTTGTTCGAAAACAGCCGCGGGCAAATAAGATCGGATCAAGTCACATACCGCCTGGCTGTCGAAGGAATGTAAAGGGATAGCCCCCTCCCCTTCTCGAGTCAGCAAAACAACCACCAAATTTCCCTTGTAATTTTGGATACTGACCCAGGCAACATCCTGCCAACGAACTTCAAAGTTGGTGAAGGCGCGAATTCCACGAATACCGGTCTCATCAATATCTAACTGGAGCCGCAACAGTCCACGCAGCCGCAAAGCCAATAACAATCCCCAGATCGCCAGGGGGACCAGCGAGAACCACACATTCTTGGATGAAATTCCAAAAAAGGCTGAGACAATAGCAACAGCAACTACACTCAGAATCCAGTTCTTCCATGCAGTTCGGGAGGCTTTAAACGTAGTGGGCATAATCGATACACACAGGCGAGAGAATGAACATAGATAATGGGCGATAGACGTTAGACGAATTATACGTTATCTTGAACCTCCGTAAAATCCTCCTGGTAAGTTAATCAGACCATTTCTTCATCATAAACCCGACCCCAGAAAGAGACCCTCATGCACAAGCATACCATCCCCCTGCTCCTCCTGCTCACCCTGCTCATCGCAGGCTGCCAGCCAGCCGCCACACCCAGCCTGCCTACCGCTACCCCCGCGCCCGACCTGCCCACCGCTGCAGTGGCGACTGCACCCGCGCCAGCCAGCACACAAGCTCCGACCCCAACCCGCACCCTGCTCGACCGTGAGGCGCTGCTGAACGGCTTTGACTTCAGCGGCCCCGTGGATGAGGCCGCCCTCACCCCGCCGGAGGATGCCGCCCTGCCAGAGCACACCTTCGAGGGCCGCATCACCTTCGGCGGGGAAGCCAGCGGCGGGCAAATGCAGGTACTGCGCGGCGACCCAGACCAGTCACTGGCCTCCCTGCCCGTGTTCGATCTTGAGCTGGTGCAGAGCGAGGGGTATCTCGTCCCCGTCCAGCGCGGCGTGGTGGTTGCCGAGCACACTTTTTGGAACTACATCGTCGAGCCGGGGCGCGCCTGGCAAGAGCCCGGCGATGCCGGCTTCTCGCGCGCCTCCCTGCCCTTCACTTTGATCCCCAAGGGCGGCAATTCCACCTTCAACGGCACACTTACCTTCCTGTTCAACGAGCAGCAGGTTTCCCAGGTCTGGTACCAGGTGACGCAAGAAACCTCTACCTTCACCCGCATCAACCTGTGGGGGCTGCTGGAGGCGGTCTACTCACCGGGTGCAGTGGATGGCGCGGCACAGGTACGGGCCGATTTCGCCGCCGAGCTAGCTGCCCGGCTGCCGGTAAAGCCCATCCAGGCCCTGGCGCAGGATTATCCCGGCGTGGACATCTCCGCCTTTGGTCGCGGTGTGACCCCCGCACACCTCACCTGGTTCGGCGTGGTGGTGAACGGGGTCAATTACATCGGCGGCTGCCAGACCCGCTTTGGCGTTTATCCTTACTGCGAGGCCATGCGGGCGGCCTCGTATTCCACCGCCAAATCGGCCTTCGCCAGCGTGGCATTGATGCGCCTGGCGCAAGAATACGACCCCTCTATCGCCGAGTTCCTGATCAAAGATTACGTCCCCGAGTACGCTGCCAGCTCCGGCGATTGGGAAAGCGTGACCTTCAACAACACCCTCGATATGGCCACGGGCAATTACTTCTCAACCGGCTTCATGACGGATGACACCAGCGAGAAAATGGGGCTCTTCTTCGGCGCCCAGACGTACGCCGAGCACATCGCCGAGGCCTTCAGCGCCCCGCACGCTGCCGCACCCGGCACGCGCTGGGTGTACCGCACCTCCGATACCTTCATCCTTACCCGGGCGATGCACAACTACCTGCAAAACATCACCACGCCCGAGGCGGATATCTTCCAATTCGTGGTGGACGAAGTCTACCGCCCCCTGGGTCTTGGCCCTGGCGCATACACCACCATGCGCACCTCCGACGACAACTGGCGGGGACAGGCCGAGGGTGGTTATGGCTTATGGTGGGTTCCCGATGATATTGCCAAGATCGCCCTGCTGTTGAACAACCAGGCTGGCGAGATCGATGGCACGCAAATCCTGCACCCCGGTCTGCTGGCCGCGGCCATGCAGCAAGACCCCGCCGACCGCGGCGTGCGCATCGATGGTCAACGCATGTACAACAATGCCTTCTGGGCCAATCACTATACCCAATCGAATGGCTTTGCGTGCGAGTTTTGGGCCCCGAACATGCTGGGCGTCAGCGGCAACGTGGTGATCCTGTTCCCCAACGGCATCACCTACTATTACTTCAGCGACAACCAGGAGTTCACCTGGGATGCGGCCCTGCAAGAGATCGACCAGATCAGCCCGCTCTGCCCGTGATCGAATCGTCTTCACGGGTTCAGCGATGGGGAAAGTCCCCGCGCCCATCTCCCGTCAGCGGGTGAACAATGGATACAGCAAAAGATACAGCACGCTGGCCACCGTGCAGGTAACCAGCATCACCGGTAAGCCGCGTTTATTCCACAGTTTGGAGGTGATCGGCGTGCGTGTGCGTTCAGAGATGCTGGCAACCACAATATTGGCGGTAGAGCCAATGATGGTGCCATTCCCGCCAAAGCCAGCGCCAAAAGCCAGCGCCCACCATAACGGCTGCACATTGACGCCATGAGCCTCTAATCCCTGCAGCACAGGCACCAGGGCAATGGTAATGGGCACATTATCCAAAAAGGCCGACAATCCAGCCGTGAACCACAGCAGCACCAGGCCAAAGATGTTCGGCGGAATCGTTTGGATTCTTTCCAGCAGGGTGACCATCCCGCCCAAAACGCCCGAAGCCTCCAAACCGCCCACCATGATGAACAGCGCGGCAAAGAACACCAGCACACTCCATTCAATCCGCCGTAGAACCGCGTTGATATCGGGCTGCACCCAGGCCAGGGCAACCGCGGCGGCGCTCAATGCCACAAAAGCCGGGCTGAGAGAGAACACTTCCTCCAGGAAGAACAGCAATATCGCACCGCACAGCACCACCAGCACCCGCCGCGCCGTCTTAGGTTCGTCCAACGATTCGCGGGGGTTAAGTTTCATCACCGCCTCAGCTTTGGGTGAACGGATGGCCAGCTCGCGCCGGAAAAGGTAGCACAACAGCAGCAGCGCCGCCAACCAGGCCACCAGCACAACCGGCAGGGTATGCGTCAAGAAATCATTGAACGTAAACCCAGACGCAGAGGCGATCAGCATATTGGGCGGATCGCCCACCAGGGTAGCCGCCCCACCCGTGTTCGAGAGCAGCGCCTCGGCGATCAAGTAGGGAACGGGGGTGATGCCAAGGATTTCGCAGATCAAGATCGTAACCGGTGCAATCAGCACCACGGTGGTCACATTGTCAAGGAACATCGATACCAAGGTGGTCACTGTGCCGAGCAAAACCAGCAGCCGCACCTGCCGCCCGCCCGAGACGCGCCCGGCCCACACAGCCAGGAATTGAAAGAAACCAGTTGGTTCCAGCATCGCAACCAGGATCATCATCCCCAACAGCAGACCCAGGGTATTGAAATCCACTGCTGCCATCGCCTGGCTTTCGGTGTAAAAGTGCAGCAGTTTACCCAGCCCAACCATCAGAGCCGCTCCAAGCAGGCCAACAATGGTACGGTTGAGCCTCTCCGAAAAGATCAACCACAGGCTGGCAAAAAAGATCAAAGCGGTAAGGATTTGCGCGATCATGTCACGGAGGGCCCAACGGTTGCCCAGGTGGCCAGGATCGCCACGCCGATATCCACCCGCGAAGCCAGCCCCACCAAAACGCCATCATCAGAGACAACCGGCAGATCATAGAGGTTGTGCTTCATCATCAAAGCATAGGCACGCAGCAAGCCGCAGTTCTCCTCTACGAATGTGACCGGCCCCATACGCATGGTTACCGGGCCGTCGAGTTCTTCTGCAGAAGGGCAAGCGGTTTCGGCCGCGCCAAAATCGTGGACGAAATCTAAATCTGGCAGCAGATTGAAGAAATCGGGCAATTCTAAAGACAGCAGATCGCTCAGTTGAACAATGCCCCCAGGCTTACCTTGTCGATCCACCACCGGCAGCAGGCCAATGTGCTGCTCAGTCATCAGCGCGGCAGCCTGCCGGATCGTGGCCGTTGCAGGGATCGAGAAAACTTTGCGTTTCATGCAATCACGAATTACCATATGCTCCTCCCACCACGCTCACTTCTCTTGTCCGCAGCCATGGGGATCACTTGCGTGCCCGCCACCAGCCCAGCAACCCGGTGATGAATTGATACAAGCCGTAGAGAATGGCGCCCACAAAGAAGACGCGCAGGCTTCCGCTCTGCAGGGTCAGCCAGGTGAGGGCGACCCCGCCCAAAAGCCAGGCCAAACCCAGCAGCATTTGGCGCAGGTAGGCCGCCGGGCGGGGGGCGGGCAGCGCTTCGCCCGGCGCGGCTGTTTGGCGCTGGTAGTTTTGCTGGATGTAGCGCGCCCGCACCAGGCTGCGCTCCCCCCGCGCATACCCCAGCCCCATCCCCAGCACTTCCATGGCCCGCTGGCGATCTTCTGCGCGCACACACACATCCATGTTTGCCAACCCGCCCGCAACCGTGGTGGCAACCGATTCGGAATGGGTGAGCAGCGCCACGGGGATGTTTTCGGCCTCCAGGCGCGCCCGGATCTCGTCCGCTTCAATGCCACTGCAGGTAAAAAGGATGATGGTTTCCATAGGATTGAGGTTCAGTGACAAAAATATTATCATCAAATTGCGAGGAGCGGAAGGATTGGCCAGTCAAACGGTATAATTGAAGTGGCTTGCTTGACCACGAATATTGGAGAGATCACACCATGACCCAAACTGCCCCCATCCTTGTTACCGGCGCCAGCAGCGGCATCGGCAATCATCTGGTGCGTTATCTGTCGGAGCGCGGCCACACCGTTTTCGCCACCGCCCGCCAGGAGAGCCACCTGCAGGCGCTCGGGCAGATCGAGCGCGTCATCCCCCTGCGCATGGATGTCTGCGACCCTCAGCAAGTTCAGGCGGCGTGCCAGCAGGTGGTGGAATCCGGCCTGGGGCTGTACGGCCTGGTCAATAACGCCGGCATTGGTGAGTTGGGCATGTTCAGCACCTGGACGGACGAAGATATCTTGCACATTTTCGATGTCAACGTTTTCGGCCCGCACCGCGTCACCAATGCCTTCCTGCGCTTACTGGTTGAGGCGCAAGGCCGCATCGTCAACATTGGCTCGCAAGGCGGCACGATCTCCAGCAAATACTACGGCCCCTACACCATGACCAAACACGCCCTGGAGGCCTACACCGTCTCGTTGAACGACGAGCTGCACCCGTATGGCGTGTGGGTCAGCATCGTCCAGCCCGGCGGGATCATCAGCGATATCGGCAGGAATTCCATGCCCGCTACGTTCAGCCGCTTCGAGCGCGCCCAGCCCCCCTTCCAGGAGGAAGCTCAGCAGGTGCTGGCAGCCTTCACCCAGCCTCCGCAGGAGCGCTCCCCCGACGAGCCCGAATCTGCCGCCAACCGCAAACCTTCCTCGCCCGAGATCGTCTCGGTGGCGGTGTACGATGCGCTGTTCTCGGCGCAGCCCAAGCTGCGCTACCTGGTGGGCACCCGCTGGGAAGGCGACCGGGTGCTCAATGCCCTGGTGGAAAAGCTGCTGGATGAGAACGACAACCCCCAGCACAACTACTCGCGCCAGGAGTTGATCGCCCTGCTCGATCGCCACCTGGCACAGCGAAGCGGCGGGGAAACGGGATAAATTTCGCTCTTTTGCATTGGAGGACATCATGCTCGATGATACCGTGATCATCATCGCCTATGGCATTTTATACATCGCAGCGGTCGCACTGGCCATCGTGCGTAGAAAAACATTCCCCCTGGCAGAAAGCCTGACGGTCATGGTCATTGTGGGGGGCGTCTTCACCGGGTTGGTCTATCTGGCTACCCTGCCCATCAAAGCCGATCCGATATCAGAGCATCCATCATCCACGGAGCTTGCTTTTAGCATTGGCTATTTATGCTTTGTGGCATTTCTTCTGATCGTCAAGCCCGCGCCGAAAAACCTGCCGGGGCAATTCCTGAAAGAAAAATTTGCCGCTATCTTGTTCAAGCTGCTCTTCTTCGTGCTCATCCCGCTGGCAGCCTTGCGCCTTTTCTGGCGCTTGCCTTGGGCCAAACTCGGGTTCTCAGCCGACAATGCGCCGGAGCAATTATTAGCTGCGGCGGTGCTTATGCTCTTCTTCGGAGGCTTCAACTACCTGGCTGGAAGCGCTGCCGCACCCATCCGAAAAGGTCAGTTCTCGGGCAGGCAGGTGGCGTTCGGACTGGCTGTGGCCTTTGTGTGGAATGCGATCGAAACGGGCCTGGTGGAAGAATTCTTCTTCCGTGCATTTCTGCAAACGCGGCTGGTCAATGCGCTTGGCTCGCCCCTGGCTGGGATTTGCCTGGCGTCGCTATTGTTTGGGTTAGCCCATGCGCCCGGGATTTACCTGAGGCGTGGCGACAAATTGGGTCCGCTCGGCGAGAAGCCCAGTGCGTTGGATGCGCTCCTCTATTCGGTGATCGTTCTGGGTCCGGCGGGCTGGTTTACGGGATTGCTCTATTGGCGCACCCAATCGCTGTTAGCACCGATCCTGGTACACGCCGCCATTGACGCGGTAGCACACACGGTAGAGTTCATAGAAGGCTTAAAGCTGCGCCAATAACGTTTCCCAGCGCTCTACTCGCGTGAGGAGCCGATCACCCCGCCAGACCATCACCTGGCACAGCGGGGCGGCGGGAGGGCCAGGGCTAGATGATCTTGTCGTTCGTACCGGCTGCCTGGCGCAAGATCTCCGTCTGCCCGGTATGGTAGCAATCATGGAAGTAAAAGAAAAATACCCATTCTGCCACCGGTTTGGAGCGGCTGCCAAAGAGAGCCACCGGGTGCGCCAGATCTTCCGCAATGATCGTCTCCAGCCGCTCCGCCAGGCGCGCCTGTGACTGCTCCAGCATCGCCATGAGCTGTTCCAGGGGCAGCACGCCTTCCTCTTCACCGGTGATAGGTTCCGATTCGCGCTGGTAACGCGCCAGGCTGTCTGTGTCAAAGGGGATATCTTCTATCCCCAGCAGCCGGAACACGCTCAGGCGGTTGGTAATGAGATGTCCCACCACCCAATTCATACAATTGGAGCGGAATGGCAGCTGGATCAGACTATCGGCCTGGCTCAGCCCAGCTACTTGCAGCTTGACAATATCAACATTGCGGCCAAACGCGTTGGCCATGGCTGTGGGGGGGATCATGGTCAGTCCTCCTGTAAAGTTTATCGTTGGAACCCCAGGCCGGACGGTAAGCCTGTATTATCTATGGCAACTCCTTGTCGAACGTTGCGGGCAGTTACCTCTTGTTCAATGTTTCTGCCGGCGGGCAGGCTTCCTGCGCGGCCGCGGCCACCTCTGGCGCGGCAGAAACGGCCCCGCCGTACAGGCGCTTCTGGAAGAAGAAGGCCACGTTCACCAACCCGATCATCACCGGCACCTCCACCAGCGGGCCGATCACCGCGGCAAAGGCTGCCCCGCTGTTGATGCCAAACACCGCCACCGCCACGGCGATGGCCAGCTCGAAGTTATTGCTGGCCGCCGTGAACGACAGCGTGGTGGTTTTGGAGTAGTCTGCACCCAATCTGTGGCCCATCCAGAACGATACCAGGAACATGACCACAAAGTAGATCAGCAGCGGGATGGCAATGCGCACCACATCGCCAGGGATCTGCACGATCAGGTTGCCCTTCAGGCTGAACATAACCACAATGGTGAACAGCAGGGCGATGAGCGTTAGCGGGCTGATCTTGGGCACGAAATTCTTGTAATACCATTCTTTACCCTTCAGCCGAACCAAGACCAGGCGGGTGACGAAACCAGCCAGGAAAGGAATGCCCAGGTAAATGAAAACGCTCTCGGCGATCTGCCCCATGGTGATATCCACCACCATGCCGCTCAAGCCAAACCAGGTGGGCAAAACCGTCAAGAAGATATAGGCGTACAGGCCGTAGAACAATACCTGAAAGATGCTGTTGAAGGCCACCAATCCGGCGGCGTACTCGGTGTCGCCGTGGGCCAGCTCATTCCACACGATGACCATGGCAATGCAGCGCGCCAGGCCGATCATGATCAGCCCTGCAATGTAATCGGGGTAGCCGCGCAGGAAGATGATCGCCAGCACAAACATCAGCACCGGGCCGATGAGCCAGTTTTGGATCAGCGAAAGCGCCAGAATCTTCTTGTTGCGGAACACATCGCCCAATTCCTCGTACTTCACCTTGGTAAAGGGCGGGTACATCATCAGGATCAACCCGATGGCGATGGGGATGTTGGTAGTGCCGATGGATACGGCATCGTTGAAGCTTTTGACCCCTTCCGGGAACAGGAAGCCGATCAAGACGCCAACCGCCATGGCCAGGAAGATCCACAGCGTCAGGTAGCGGTCGAGGAACGAGAGCTTCTTGCTCAGGCTTTGTTGCGGTGTTGAGTGTACATTCACGCTCGACATTCAAAACCTCCATGCGCTTCTTGCAGCCAGCCGACCACTTCCTCTTTTTTGGGAAACCGCCCCACGCAAACCAGTTTCTCGCTTACCACCAGGCTGGGCAGGATGAGCACCAGGGTATACTGCTCCATCTCCTGGATGGTTTTGAGTTCGATAATATCGAGATCAAAATCGGGTTGCTGTTGGCGCAGGACAGCCCGCGCCGCCAGCAAGGTTTGCCTGACGGCATAGCGCTGAGGGCGCTTGTAACTGAGGATTTTGACGGGTACGAGCACAGGCCGCTGTCTGCGCGCTAGATCAGGGCATCGGCCAGCCAGGTGCTAACCTCGGCCGGGGTGGGGATGCGCCCCGCGCAAACCACTTTTTCGTTGATCACCAGGCCCGGCGTGGACATGATGTTGTATTCCATGATCCGGCTGTAATCGGTGACCTTGACCACCTCGGCCTCCAGGCCCATAGCCTGTACCGCCTGCCGGGCAATGGCTTCCACCTTCTTGCAGTTGGGACAACCAGAACCGAGAACTTTGATCGTAAGCATTGTTAACCTCCGTATGGTACGTATGATTTATCAGGCCTGACAGCCTGGTGAAACTAATCCGTCGTCGCACCGGGCGCCTCGGCCTGGGCCTGGCCTCGCCGGTTGACCCACCACAGCACGCCCGCCATAGCCGCCAGGAAGACCGCCAGGTAAAGCGCAAGCAGGCCGATGCTGGTACCATCTACCCACGAACCATAGATCAGGCCAGCCAGCGTGCTGAACAGCGCCACCCAAAAAACATATACCCAGGCCCGCAGCCGCCCAATGATGGTGGCGGTAATGAGGATGCTCTGCAGGCTCAGCTCAGGGTCAGAGATCAGGTAAGCCAGCAGCGGCCCCCGGTGCATGCCCAGACTGAGGAACATCTGCGCAATGGGCACCTCCACCAGCGTGGGGAAGTACATGAAGACGCCAAACACCACGCCCACAAAGTTGCCCAAGAGCGTATTTTGCCCGGCAATGGCCTGGATCCACTCGGGCTGGATCAGCATACGAATGATGCCAACGGCAAACACGCCCACAATGAGCAGCGGGAAGATCTGCTTCACAAAGCGCCACGATTCCCATAGAAAATCGCGGGTTTCAGCTTCAGTCAGCGCCGATTTGATCATCCAGCCCAGGGCGATCACCGAGACCAGCACGCCAAAGAACTTGCCAGTCAGCGCCAGTGTCACGCCGCCCGCATAGGGGGTGAACCCCAAAGCCGCGATCAGCAGGGTCAGCCCAACCATGGCAGTGGAGATCCATGTCCAGGCGTTGAAGCCATCATGGATTTTCTCGATGCCTTTCCAGGAAGTGAGCCCGATCAGCACCAGCATACCGATCAAGATGACCCCTTGTGCGGTAACACCTTCTTCGCCCTTGGCCGGGTCAAAGGGCACCAGTTGAAAGAGGCCGTCTTGCAGACGGTCTAAGCCACCGATGGGCAGGTTGATCTGAGCGTAGGACTGTTTGAGGAACTCAAACTGGAAGGTGCCTGCCACCAGCAAGGCTACCAGCACCAGCATGAAGATCAAAGCTGCCCGGCGCATGGCGGCCTGCCCGGCAAACATTGCATCCGTGGCGCGGTCGTGTTCGGCATCTTGCTTGCTGAAGATGAGCGCCATAATGATGCCCACGCCAATGCCAAATACCAGCGAGAGCACCAACCGGGCGATGGCCAAATCCATGCCAATCACGCTGCCGGTATAAGCCAGCGCCAGGATGTTGATGGCAGGGGCAACAAACAGGAAGGTAATCGCCGGACCAATCCCGGCACCCTTCTTGTAGATGCCCGCAAACAGGGGGATGACCGTGCAGGAGCACACTGCCAGTAGAAAACCTGCCGCTGCCGAAGCCGGGTACGAGATATACTTGGGCGTATTGCGTCCCAAGAAGCGCGTGATGGTTTCTTTGGGGATCAATGCCGTCATCGCCCCGGCAATGTAGAAAGCGGGCAGCAGGCACAGCAGCACATGCGCGGCCAGGTAGGCCGCCAGGTTGCCCAGGCCGCCTTGAACGAGTTTCAAGATAAAATCGAGAATTTCCATCAATGGCACCTTCCTTGTGGCTGCTCTGCGCCCTGCGCACCCGGGTTGCACTTGGGGCATGGGCAGGCACGCCCCGATTCAAATGATGGCGGCGGCGAGGAGACGCCCAGAAAGGCGCTGGCGGCGTCGATCACCTGAAAAATCTCTGGCCGGGTCACCCGATAGAAGATGTTCCAACCATCGCGGCGATCAGCCACCAGCCCGGCGTCGCGCAGCACCATGAGATGCTGGGAGATGTGCGCCTGGCGCAGGCCGAACACAGCCTCCATGTGGCACACGCACTGCTCGCTGTCGCGCAGCTCATTCAAAATCGCCAGGCGGGTGGGGTGCATCAACACTTTGAACAATTGGGCTTGTGTTTGATTAGTTTCCATCATCAGCACTTCCGAGATATCATATTCTGTCTATCGAATATAATAGTAGCACTTTTCACAATACCCGTCAAGCAATTAGGGGCAGCGGATGAAGCCTTGCGCCCACAGGCAGCCGCCGCAGGTGGGGAACGCATTGCCAAAGCAGTCTTCCTGGTTCGATTCGGCCATCTCGCAGCTGGCGCAGGATGGGTTGGGTTATGCCCAGGCACAGGGATACAAAGTGCATCCATGGCGTAGTTTCATCGCAAGCTGTATCCAGCGGACCCCGAATACCAGGATCTACTTTCTCGCTGAAACCTGCACGCTGTAAACCGCTACCCCCTCCGATAAGCCCGCACTGGTGCTGCGGCGCACGGCAACATCCTTGAAACCCGCTTGCTTCACCAGATCGACATATTCTGGTTCAGGCAGCGCGCCAGAGATGCACCCTGCCCAACCGGCTGCAGTTGTGCGCGCCGCGGGTAAGATGGCCCCGCCAAAAACCATGTCATTGACTTCCAGGCGGCCGCCCTTTCGCAGCACCCGGTAGGCTTCGCGGAATGCTTTCCCCTTATCTTCAGCCAGGTTGATGACGCAGTTTGAGATGATGACATCCACCGAGGCATCGAGAACAGGCAGTTCCTCAGCATAGCCATGCTTGAAGTTGACGTTATCATACCCGCCCTTTTGGGCGGCTCTACGGGCGCGCTGGAGCATCGCCGGGGTCATATCCACCCCAATCACCCGTCCAGATGGGCCTACGCGTTTGGCGGCAATGAAAGCGTCCAACCCGCCGCCGGAGCCAATATCGAGCACGGTTTCACCCTCGCTCAAGCCCGCCATTGCCAGCGGGTTGCCGCAGCCCAGCGAAAAATCAGCGGCTTCAGCAGGGATATCCGCTTTATCCGTAGCGGTATAGCCGCCATCCCAGTTCACAGAACTGATTTCATCAAGGGAGATCACATCAGGAGTGCAACAGGTGGCTTCGCTGCAGCAGGATGTGCCACCCAAAGCTTGGGCAGCGTAACTGGCCTGGACGGTCGCGCGGGCGGCAATGCGTTTGGTGCCCGCGGCCACAAAGATGCGGATGTCGGCATGTTCACCCGCTTTGCTCTGGCAATCAGATTGGCATAACTCGCCTGTGCCATCCACAATCACGTTGACCAACCCGGCCTGTTCAAACCAGGCGCGGATTTGGGCGCGCTCGAACCCCAACCAGAGGTCGGCCATTTCTGCCTTGAGCCATTCGTAGGGATGTGCATCCATATCCGTAAGGATCAGGCGTCCACCTGGGCGGAGTATGCGCACCATTTCACCAATGGCATCCAGCGGGTTGGGGCAGTGGTGCAGGTACATATTGGCAAAAACGGTGTCCAGGCTGGCATCTGGCAGAGGCAGAGCCAGCCCGTCCGCAAGGTGGAATTCCAGGTTGTTGAACTGCGCCAGGTTCTTACGCGCGACATCCAGCTTAGCAGCCGAGCCGTCCAGAAGGTGAACTTTTTCGACCAGTGGCGCCAGTCCAGTCGCCAGAAAGCCGGTTCCAGCACCGACATCCGCCACAGCCATTTTGGGATGGAGATAGGCCTTCGCAATCGCCGCCTCCCGCACAACCTCGCGGAAATATCCGGTACGCAGGTGATCCCACTGCCCGGCAACCTGTTCAAAATAAGCGGCGGAAGGGTTTGTTGTAGACATTGATGCTCCTTTATCGTAAAAATACGATTTTTATGATCTAAAAAAACGCCCATAAGGCGTAAAGTACCTTCGGAGTTTATTCACTTCAGTTGAATGAGCTGGCTTTCCGAGCTGCAGCACCCTGGCAGCCAACTCCCAATCTGATCTTTCAGCCACTGGATACCTTCGCTATCCAGGCAATAGCAGGTAGCGGGGCCTTCGATTTCTCCCCGGATCAGCCCAGCTTCGCGCAAAACTTTAAGATGCTGGCTGACCGTGGACTGGGCCAGTGGCAGAACGTGCACAATATCATTGGTGATGCAGGTTTGGTGAGAAGCCAGGTGCTCCATGATTTGAAAACGGATCGGGTTACCTAGCGCTTTCAGCATGCGGGCAAGGCGTTTTTGATCGGAGTTTAGACGGCCGCTCATATCGTAATTTTACGATATTGGCGACGATCTGTCAAGGAGCCAGGATAAATGGAGCGGCTGCCAAAGAAAGCCACCGGGCGCGCCAAGGCCTCCGCTATGTATGAAAACACACAATGTCAAAACCCTCAGGCTGTAGATCAGTGCGAACTCATAGCTGGCCGTTTTACGGTCATGCCGCAGGATAGGGCGATCAGTTTGCCAGCGTTCATTTGTCAAGTATAGCCGAACCTGGCTGAGTTGTGTTCTGCGACAGGAATTTCCGAGGTTGCAAGGGCAAAAATGCTTGTTAAGCGGTTGGCAACAATTCAAAGTGCCATGCTATTTGCTCGCCGGCCAATATCAACTCGGATTGATAAGAAGCATAGTAAAATGGAATATGATTTTTCTCCCTTCCCGCGCAAGCCATTCCTCACCAGACGCTAAAAGTCAACGGGAAGGCCAAGCATGAAATTCTGTTCGGCCAACCACACATCGATTACACTGTGACATAACTGCGATATTATCGCTATCCTCGAGAACGTATGCCCAGCATACAATAAGCATACATACATTGGCGTAATCGCTTTCTGTCGGCTATTCTCTTAATGCAAGTTTAGGGGAAAAAATATGAATACAAAACTGTCCAGCTCAGGGTTCACCATTCTCGCCATAGACGACGAGTTACAAACGCTGGATATGTTGAAGGATCAACTTCAATGTGCTGGCTATGATGCGATTTGTGCTCAATCGAGTCGGGAGGCTTCGGGGTTCCTTTTTGAAACAAGGTTGCCCGATCAGAAGCCTATTGATTTAATATTACTTGATATTTTGATGCCCGAGATGGATGGCATCGAAGTTCTCAAACGCGTCCGTTCTACAGAATCCCTCACAGGTGTCCCTGTAATCATTTTAAGCGCGAAAGCAGCAGAAGAAGAAAAGTTAAGGGCTTTTTGCGCTGGGGCAGACGATTATATTACGAAGCCTTTTGACACGCGCGAACTTTTGGCTCGCATCCGGACTTTATTGCAGCGGCATACCATCCAAAGATCGCTCACCGATGCCAACAGGAACCTGGCTGCGCTGCAAAAGGGCTCCGAGGCGCTCCTCAGCAAGTTAGAATTGTATGATGTACTGCAAATGATCCTCGAGCAGTTATCTCTGGTTGTTGAATTTGACAGTGCCTCTGTCATGCTGGCAGAGGACAACCGCCTTGAGTTTGTGGCACACAAAGGGTTCCACTCGCAGTCCCAGGTTTTTTCTTACGATAGACTCGACAAGTTACAGCATGTGCAGAAAGTACTTAAAGATGGCAGGCCCGAGATCATATCAGATACGACACTCGATGAACGCTGGTACGATCAAACGGATAGCGATTATATCAAGTGCTGGCTGGGCGTTCCACTAGTGGCAAGGAACAAGGCAATCGGCATATTAAACATTGATAAGGAACAACCAAATTTCTACACAGAACAGCATGCGGCCCAGGCACTATCCTTCGCAAATCAAGCAGCCATAGCCATTGAAAATGCAAGGCTCTTCTCTGAGCTACATGACGCCAATGAGAGATTGGAAAGTCTCATCACCACCTCTTTTGACGCCGTGATCGCGATCGACGCGAACAAGCGAATCACCGTATTCAACGAGCAGGCCGAAAGATTGCTGGGCTATTCCAGGCAAGAAATGTTAGGGAACAAGTTATACCGTTTGTATCCAGCCCCAGGAGAAGCCCGAAAATTTTATGATGCAATCAATCGAGGTGAAGCAAATACGAATTTTGAGGTGACCTTAAGGCACAAAGACGGTAGCCCTATCCCCGTGTCGTTGTCAGCCAGGCTTCTCAAAGATAGGGCAGGGAACATCATCGGGCAAGCAGGGTTTATGAAAAACCGCCTGTTGCAAGAACGGTTACAAGCGCTCATCTTGGCCACCAATGTCATAAACAGCAGCCGTGACCTGGATGAGGTTCTCAAATCCGTTGTGGAATCGGCCATGGCGGCTTTCCCAACAGCCAAAAATGGCGCCATACACCTCTATGATCATAAAGCCGATCTTCTTATCGCACGAGTCGTCCGCAACAATTACTCGACGACCGCAAAAGACGCATTGAGTTTTAAGATTGGCGAAGGCATTGCCGGCTGGGTATTTCAGCACAGCCAATCACTCGTTATTCAAGATGCGCAAAAGGATTCTCGCTACAAAAAAGTAAACCACCCTGACATACCCTACCATAGATCAATGATCTGCGTACCTCTACGAGGTCGTGACGAGGTGATCGGCGCACTCACGCTCAGCAATCCAACCACCGCGAATATATTTGCAGCCGAGGATCTGGAATTGCTATCTACATTTGCCGACCAGGCAGCAATGGCTATTGAGAATGCCAGAGCATTTCAGATCTTGGAACGCAGAAAAGCGCTAACCGAAGCCCTGATCAAGGTTAGCAGCCGCCTGACAGAAACGCGCAAGTTAGAAGAACAACTAAAGACTGTCCGTCAATTCGTTTCCGAAGAACTTAAGGCTCCCATGTACTTTGTGGGGCTTTATGACGCATTGACCGATATGCTCCACTTTGTTGACGCTTCTGAATTGGGCAAGCCCGAGAAGATGGCCAACAGATCGTTGGCCAACAGAAGCGATTGGGGCTTGGCTGGTTATGTTGTCAAAACCGGCAAGCCAATTGAGTATCTTTCACGAGAACAAAAACAAAAAGACGTTCAAAGGATTGATATTAATCCATTTGAGCATGGCACCCCATGCACCACCTGCCTGATTCACCCATTAGAAATCGAAGGGCGGGTGATCGGGGTCATTTCGATCCAAAGCAATAAGCCCTATGAATGGGACATCGTTGAATTGGACGCTTTCCGAACACTTCCTAGTTTGGTATCTGTGGCGGTACAAAATGCTCAATTATTTGACGAGATTCAAGAAGGCCAGGGATTGCTCTATGCCGCCTACACAGCCAGTAAAGAGATCACATCCACCTTAGATCCAGCTCAAGCCTTAGAATCTATCGTCCAACAAGCACTGGTGGCAATGGGAGCCTGGTGGGCAAGCGTGCTTCTTATTGATGATGCTGGAGATCCAGAACACTTGGTAACTGTAGGATTCCACAAGAAAATAAAAATGGATGGCTATATCAGGCCAAATGGCCTGTCTAGAATTGCTATCGATTCTAGAGTGCCTATCTTCCTGGAAGATGTGGTTTCCGAACAAGGAAGAGTAAATCCCGCCTTGGTTGCCGATGGCATCAAGGCGGCCGTATGCCTACCTCTTATCTTCCAAGACAAGCCCATCGGTGTGATGTGGGCACATTACAAGGAGCCAAAGCGATTTTCCAATACCGAGCGAGATGCCTGGCAACTCTACGCCAGTCAGGCGGCAACTGCAATACGGAATGCACAACTTTTCAGAGAGAAACAAGATGCTCTTTCGCGTCTTCAAGCCGCTTACGAAGCCAGTAAAGAGATCACCTCCACGCTAGACCCCGATAAAGCCCTCCAGGCCATTGTAAAAAGAGTACGTGATGTTGTGGGCGCCTGGCGAACCACCCTGGTACTGATTGACGAATCCGGAAGGCCAGTTTATGGGGCTAGCGCTGGTTTTGAACAAAACCTGGAACTAACCACAGCTATTCGGTCGAACGGCGTATCTATCCAGGTTAAACAATCTGGAACCCCTCAGTTTTTCCCTGATATTTTATCGGTAAAAGAGTATGTACATCCACAAATCATCAAGCAAGGAGGAAAAGCCGCAGCATGTTTGCCCCTTGAAGACAGGGGACGGGTCATTGGTGTGTTGTGGGTGCATTACTCTAAACCACATCTGTTCTCGGAAGCGGAAAAGGAAGCCCTTCAACTCTTTGCCAGCCAGGCAACCATTGCATACGCCAATGCCCGTTACATGCAGGAACTTGAGCATATGCGAAAAGCCGCTGAGGCTTTAGCAGGAGCTGCCGGTTTGGAAAACGTTTTGAGTCAAATTGTGCATAGTGCGCGGTTTGTTTTGGAAGCGGACTCGGCAGCCACATGGTCCTACGATGCTGTAAGAGACCGTTTCATTCTGGAGGGCTCAATTGCAGAGGGCATCCCTGGCAACGTATGGGAAACTTTCCGGCGTGAAGAACCTCAGAGAGGGCAAACCGCTTACACGGTTATGGAAAAAGGGTGGATCGGCATCAACGATGTCAACGATACGCAACAGTACCCCTTCCTCGGAAAATCCACTCAAGAGTTACTCTCCAAGATCGGTGTAAGGAGTTTTCAGGGGGTTGCTTTAACGGTAGGGGAAGAAATCCTGGGTGTGCTCTACGCCAACTACTGTCACCCACGCACCTTCAGCAAAGAAGAAAGGAAGACCATTCAAACCTTCGCCAACCATGCAGCTCTGGCTTTAAAGAATGCCCGTTTGCTGGAACAGGTGAACAAGGCGCGCGACGCTGCTCGGATCACAGCCGAACTGACCGCCTTGGGCGACCTAAAGGACACTTTAAAGTCTCTGGTTGTCGAAACACAAGATGTGCTTTCATGTGATGCGGTAACTCTTTACACGTACGATCAAAATCAGGACAAGTTTGATTTTCCGCCAGCCATGATCGGCGTAAAATACCCTGAGAAGGTGGTTGAGTTGGATTATGTAGAAAAAAACTCAGTTCCGTATCGGATCGTTGCACTGGCTGAGCCGCACATCTCGGAACGAGCAGCCACTGATCCCGTGCTGAGAGGCGAATTCACCAAGCGCGAAGCGGTCAAATCTTTTGTGGGTATTCCGTTGATTGCAGATGAAAATAAGGTGGGGGTCATGTGTGTGAACTATCGCCACCAACACAACTTCACCTTAGACGAGATAACTACGGTCAGGTTATTTGCCAATCAAGCAGCAGTGGCAATCCATAACGCACAGCTCTTCCAACAGGTAAGAGACCGGGCTGAGGAACTGAACGCCCTGTACGAAGCTGGCAAAGTTGTCATGGGATCTTTGGATCTGGACCAGATTTTGAGCGCTCTTGCAGAACAGGCCTTACGCCTCACCGAGTGCAAGGGAGAACGTGCCAAACTTGCCACAATCACCTTGGTAGAAGGTAATAAAGCCAAGTTCAAGTCGGCTTACCCACCTGAAGAGATGGAGATCATCAAACAGACACGTGCAGGTGAAATTGACCTGGAAAAGGGCGAAAACGGGCGAGTCGGCATCATTGGGCGGACCATCAAGACAGGAAAACCGCAGCTGGTGGCTGATGTTACCCAGGATCCCGACTATATTGTGTCTTACCCAGAAATGCGCTCGGAGTTAACCGTACCGATCACATTCAGAGATACAGTGATCGGCGTCATCAACGTTGAACATACATCCAATGGCGCTTTTGACAGTAACGATGTGCTCATTCTGGAATCTTTTGCCACACTGGCTACAGCAGCGATCCATAATGCCCAACAATACCAAGAACTGAAGCGCACCCAAGGCCTGGTAGGCGCACGCACAGCAGTAGCGTGGATGGGCATGGCCAGCAGCGCATGGCGGCATGCAAACCAAGGTAAAGCGATAACCATCAAAGAAGAAACGGAAACCGTTCGATCTGAAGTGCCCGACGGAGAATTGAGGGAAAGCATTATCAAGAGATTGACCAAGATCGAACGCCTGGCCAACGAAATACTCGAAGAGCCCATCACTGCCCCACTTGGGAATGAGGAGGCCGCAGAATCTGTATTAATCAACGAATTACTTCGAGAGCGGCTCAAACAATTGCAGGAGAACACCCCTTACAGTTCCATCGCCATTACTTGGAACCTAGAGCTAAAAGAATCTGTGACCGTTCGGGCTAGCCGAGAATGGCTGCGACGCGCCCTGGACATATTGATTGATAACGCTGTGGAGGCAATGTCCGATTCTGCAAGCAAAAGCATTCACATCACAACCAGTCAAGAAGATGTATGGGTTGAGATCAACATCAAAGATACTGGCAAAGGGATACCAGAGGATATTCTCCCCAAATTATTCCAGGAACCTATCAAAAAAACCGTAGGGAGCAAAGGCCAGGGCGTTGGCTTGCTAATGGCGCAAACGATCATCCAGGCATTTGGGGGCGAAATTACGGTTACATCCACCAGCCCTCAGGGCACCAATATGCTCGTCCGCTTGCCCCTGGAGTGAAATTAGATTATCATGGTTCTGTCAATTAACGCTCTCCTTATCAATGGATCACAAGATCATCTTTGGGCGAAAATCCTCCGGGATGCCCTGAGTTCGCTGGCAACCCTAAAAACTGCCACTGAAGAGGATGCAATCATACTTCTCTCCAGTAAGGAATATGATCTAGTTTTGATCGATTCTTCGGCAGTTAAGGATGTTCCACTACTGATTGCTCGTATTAGAACTCAGCAGCCCAATATTCGCACGATTGTTGCCACATCTTCTCCCACCTGGACTCGAGCTCGAGAGGCCTTCCGAGCTGGAGCAATGGATTATATCAAAAAGAGTTTTGATGTTGATGATGTACGATCGGCAATAAAAGAGGTATTAATTAAGAAGCCGCTACTTTGATCACAGAAGGGGTCTGACATGAAGAAAGCGATCATCCTTTTTGCAGATAATGATGAGGAGTTCCTGGCAACGCGGCGAAACACCCTTGAGCAAGAAGGGTATCAAGTATTGTCTGCTCTTAATCCCGATGAAGCGAGAAACATCCTCGAGCAAGGGAACATCGATGTTGCGATCCTTGACTTACGCTTGATGAATGACAACGACGAAAAGGATCTCAGTGGGCTCAATCTTGCGAAGCGAGTTGCACCAGCTATCCCCAAGATCATTCTTACAAAATTTCCCACAGTGGAGGCTGTACGCGAGGCGCTTGCCCCACAACTGATAGGACTGCCACCTGCTGTTGATTTCATCGCTAAACAGGAGGGGCCATCTGCTTTGCTTACAGCCATCCAAAAAGCTCTAATTGCTCAGGATTAATTATGGCCAAGAAAATTCTCTTTATTGACAACGACCAAGATTTTTTGGATACTCGAGTTGAGAAGCTCAGCAAAGAGGGGTATGAAGTACTCGAGGCTGTTTCTATTGAGAATGCCGAGCAGATATTAGAACGCAACTGGATACACGTTGCGATCATAGATGTTCGCATGAGAGACGAGAATGATGGCAAAGATACCAGCGGATTATCTTTCGCTAAGAAAAAGATCTACGAGTCGATACCCAAAATCATTCTCACAGGGTACCCAAGTTTTGAGTATGTAAGAGAGGCTCTTGGACCTGCTCTTGAGGGGATGCCGCCCGCCGTGGATTTTCTGTCCAAGCAAGAAGGCTGGGAGGCAATGCTCCACGCTGTGGAGCAGGCTTTCGCAAAACATATTCGCATTAATTGGGATCTCCAAATCGTCTGGACGGATCTCAAATCTTCATCTTTTCCTCATTTGGTTAGCCTCATTGAGCCTCAACCGATCGGGGCATTATTACCAGATCGGGTTGACGAAATAGAAGATTTGTTTCGCAAGCTTTTCTATGATTATGAACAGGTTACACTCTCTCGTATCTTATGGCAAAAGGATGGCCGCGTATCCATGGATGTGCAGGCCTACGCTAAGTCAAGAGAGGCGCAATTTGTGGTCACTTGTGGTCACGCTTCAGTTATCCATGCCGAATTGGAGCGCTACCACTCCGTTGCGCCGAAAACACATGTAGTTGGCATCCCATTGCTTATACAAGTTGCAGAAAACCGGCACTATGCCGCTGTTGCCTGGAGCCTGCCTGGTCAGGATATCACCGAAACTCGATCCCTGGCGCGCTTTTCTCGAGAAAGTACCGACCGCAAGGTAACAACCGCGTTAGAGAACTTGTTTCAGACCACCCTCGGACACTGGCATAAACAATTATGTGCCGGTGAGAGCGACAAGAACTTAACCAGAAGTTATTTGGAGTGTTTAAGGATAGAAGAACCCGATAAGCTGGGGCTGTTGACGAAAGCCGCTTCCCTTTTGGAAGCACTTGCTAAGGAAGCATCATCTTGTCGGCTGGTGGAGATTTCAACCACGCACGATCAAATAGTGTTCCGGTTTTCCAATGGGAAGGTAGCAACCTATACCAACCCGTTTCTACTTCTTACAAAAGATGAATTTGTCTTCATGCCTCGCCCTACCCTATGTACTGCCCTCGGGCATCTCAGTGTCAATAACATTATTGTGGGCTATAACGGACAGGCCTGGGTTACTGATTTCGCCTGTGCTGGAACTGCTCTGCCAGTTTGGCAGGATTTTATCTCCCTTGAGGCCAGCATTCGGTTCAACCTGATGGACAAGAGAGATCTTTATGCCACCTACGAATTCGAGAAGCAGTTACTGGCTGTAAACTGCCTTGGGGAGGCTGTCTCAGCAGTTGATATAGAGCCAGAGTATCGGCAAGCATTCAGCATGATACAAACCATTCGACGATATGCTGCCCAGGTTGCGGGTGATGATCTCGCCCCATACTATCTGGGATTACTTTTTAACATCGTCAAGGGTATGGAATCTTACGATTTGAACATCTGTCGGCCCAGGCAAGAGGTGATCACATGGGTTCACCACCTTCTTTTAGCATCCATGTTGGGCGAAAAGATAGATCGAGAAGAACCCTTCCTGGGCGCTGATCGACTTGGGGCAAAGGCAGTAGGCATTCAGATTGACGAAATTAATCACGAGATTCGGGTACAGGGAAGAAAAGTCAACTTAACTCCTACTGAGTTCAACTTGCTCGTATACTTGCATCATAACGCCAACCAACTCTGCAAACGACAAGATATTGTTCGGGATGTGTTCGGATACTCCAATGCCGATCGCGACGCAGAAAAAAGTCTACTCAACACGAACATCGAGCGATTGCGATCAAAGATTGAGGCAGATCCCAGCCATCCCGAATATATTCTCACGATTCGCGGGCATGGGTACAAATTGGTGGTTGAACTAGCGTTGTGATCATTTCTAAAATATAAATTCCCCAACACTGTGATTTAACTGTAATGCAGCAGCAGGAACTGTGACCCTGCTGCTATTTGCTTGCATCCCAACCGCGAGATACAAGCATTTACTTCCATGCTATCCTACAACTGGAAATACGTCATCCGACCGATCATGTTCCCAAGGAAGGCATGGAGGTGCACCATGATTACTCCAAACAATCGTCGAATCCTGTATCGCCCGACAGAGAACCATTTGGGGGTAGTCTATAAAGCCGGCCGGTTCTGCGGCTTTGCTGACCCTGACAAATGGCGTTTTCTGGTGCCTTTGCTTCATTGTATCAAGAAGGAAGTCAGCCTGGACATGCAGACAGCTGAGATTTCACTCCATAATGTGATGACCCGAGACCTCATCGCTGTCAACTTAGAGCTGAAGGTTTTCTACAAAGTTGATCTCCGGCAAACCAGCGCTGATTTCTTACCGCAGGCCTTGCGAATCACGCAATTGCCTGGAGATATCTGGTCGACACTTGTCCGCACCAATGTTACCGATGTGATTCGGAATGTGGTCTTCATCGCCAACGATCTCGATTACCTGCTCAGCGACATTGGTAGCAAGCACCTGAAGCGCGCCATCAGCTCTCGGCTTTCTGAGCGTGTTGCCAATATGGGCATCATCGTCAAACCCAGGTTTGGAGTTAGCATCATGAACCTGCAACCCAACCCCATTTATCAGGATGCGTTGCAGAAGGCCCGCTCTGCCACTCCTTCTGGAGATGCTGTTACGGAGTATCTCCGGTCAATCTTAGAGATGGCGAGCCACCAGGGCATTGATGCGGATCTGGCATTGGCCCTGGGCCACCTGGCGATGCTGATCAAAGAAGGCAAGCCGCCCCTGACCTTTATGTCAGGTGACTTTGAGCGAGGTTTTCCCTGGATGTTCGGCGGGAATGGCCATGAGCGAGAACCCGACCCATCGCTGAGTCCTTCCGGTAATAATGGCAATGGCAGTGGTAATGGTCGCCACGCACACAACCAACGAGTTGTTTAGCACAAAAGGAGGCTGACATGTCGATCAAAGTGATGGTCAATGGAAAAGAGTTGGAGCTCATGGAGCCATTCGTCACGGCGGAAGATGTGAGAATCCTGGGCGATATTGAACAAGACCGCTCCATCATCCTGCAGACCCCCGATGGCAATCGCATGATGGAGCCTCACCGCCGCTATCCGATCCAGGATGGAGATTTCTTCGCCGATGCTCCCACATTCAAATATGGATGACCAGGAGGCACCATGCTACAGTGGCAGCAGGACCTACTGTTCGAGATTGCCATCCTCAGCGCACGTTTCCAGGAAGTGAATTACGACGATGAGGATTACTCCTGGGTACATATCCCCTGCTTTGAGCTGCCGCGCGGCTGGAACCAATCCGTCACCGGGCTGCTCATCGAGCTGCCCGCAGCTTACCCGGAGGTGCCACCCGATGGGTTTTACGTTGACAAGAACCTGCGCCCAGCCAATGGGAAACCCATGACACACTATTTCGAAGATCAAGGCCACTACAACCCGTATGCACAATATGGTTGGGCCTGGTACTGCATCCATCCCAGCCGTTCATCCTGGCAACCGTCTGCACATGTGCTGCAGGGGGACAACCTGGTGAAGTACATCGAACTCATCCGCACGGTGCTGACCCAGGCTGCCAGTTGACATTTGCTGTCCACCCTGTTTTCTGGAGGCGCTGATGCATACCGCGATCATCTTCTCAAAGCCCCAATTCGACCAGCTGCAGGAACACTTGCTCTCCACACCTCACCTGGAGCAGTCTGCCTTTTTGTTGGCGGCGCCCAACCGCACCCAAGCAGCCTTGCGCCTGGTGGTGCATGAGGTCATCCCGCTGACAGGCTCCGATTTTGATATCCAGGCCGGTGCGTATCTTTCCATCAAGGATGAGTGTTCCAGGGCTGTTCTACAGCGGTGTCAAATGGAAGGATGGAGCCTGATCGAAACTCATAGCCATCCCTTCTGTGATGAAGGCGTCACCTTTTCTGGCATTGATCGAGCCAACGAGAACGAAAAGTTTCGTTATGTTGCTCGCAAACTCCCAGGCATTTACCATGCCACGATGGTTTTCGGGCAGCACAGCCTGGACGCGCACCTGTTCGACTGGCGCAGAAAAGTTGTTCGACCCATTGATCGTGTTATCGTCAGGGGCTTCCCCTTCGCTTTTCATCTGCCAACCAGTAGCAGTGGAACTCCCATTTCACCAGAACTGACCGACAACCGTTACGATCGGCAGGTGCGCGCCTTTGGCAGCCTGGGGCAGGCTTGCTTGAAACAAGTTTGCGTGGCGATCGTGGGCCTGGGCGGTGCGGGCAGCCACCTGGCGCAGCAGCTGGCGCACCTTGGTGTAGAGCAGTTCATCATCATCGATCACGATCGGGTTGAAGAGACGAACCTGAACCGGCTGATTGGCGCTTCGTGGAAGTCCAGCCTGCAGCACGAGTACAAGGTGGATGTTGCGCGTAGGATGATCCGTCGGATCAACCCCCAGGCTCATGTTCGACGCCTGCGCTCCCTGGTGCATTCCCCCGAGGCGATCTCATTGCTCAAAGAAGCCGACGTAATCTTTGGCGCTACCGATAACGACTCGAGCCGCCTGGTGATCAACCGCATGGCTGTGCAGTACCTGATCCCGTATCTGGATATTGGCACCGGAATTGAAGTGGAAAGTAATCGCATCAAAGCCATCGGCGGGCAGGTACGCATGGTGCTGCCTGGGCAGGGATACTGCTTGAGCTGCATTGATGGCTATGACCGCTTCCAGGCTGGCTATGATTTTATGTCCGCAGACCAGTTGGCCCTGCGCCATAAGGCCGGATACGGCCTGGGAGAAGATACCCCCGCGCCGGCAGTCGTATTTCTGAACGGGGCATTGGCATCGATCGCCGTGGGAGAGTTTCTCAACCTGCTGGTGGGCTTCAAGCCGGTGCAAACTTATACTTTCCTGGATCTTTACACTGCCAAAATGATGAGTATACAAGCGGAAATACGTGCCGATTGCCCCTGTTGCAGCCCATCAGGCCACCTGACGCTCGGGGATCTGGAAAAAGTGGTTTTTCAAAGGAAGAATGATGGAATGGTAAGGATTCCGGCACTGACCATCAGCGAGAATTGCTCCAGCGATTGCGAGGTGTGATATGGCAAAGCCTATTCCCTACAATGTTAATCGAAGCGAACAAGCTGGGCCGGCATACCACCATGTGCTGCCGCACCTGCCGGTCATCCCGGTGCCCGAAGCGCCGCGGCCGCAAATTCCCCCCGCTGAGCACCCCCCTGCAATTCGGGCGCAGGAAGCGCCTAGGCAGGATTCGCCCCCTGCCGAGCCTGCCCCCGCGCTGAATAATCGGCACTTGACGTTCGACACCACTCCCTCGATCACGATCCCGGCAAGGCCCAGGCCAACAGTAAACCAGACTCAACCTCAATCCGGCCCATTGGCCTGGGCTTTTCAGCGCGTACCGCTTTTCTGGCGGGTCCTTTTCGCAATTCTCGCAGGCAGTACCGGGGGAAGCCTGGTTGTGCTTAGGGCAGCTGGCACTGAGATTCCCGTTCCTGTATGGCTAACCGGTTTATTTCTCCTCGGATCTGTGTTTTATCTGGGAGCAGTCACCCGCGCACTGAACACGATTGAGACGGCTGCCGGAAATATCCAATTGCTGGGGATTGTGGTCTTGTCCAGCGGCGGGGTCGTCTTTAGTTTAGTCTGTTTGGCCATCCTGGCCTGCGCGTTACTGGTTTTGGTTTTGTACCTGGGAATGAAACTGATCATCTTGTGTGTAGATCTGTGCTTTGGGCTGTTAGGGCTGCTCTTTGGCAGGAATCAATAACACTAGTGTATGATTGGCTGGATATCATAGATCTGCCTCTGTACCCCGGATTAGTTCAACGCTTGTCTCCTGATCAATAAATGCTTGCAATTGCCTATTGGCCTTTCGCCGTTCAGCATACCAAAAAAGAGTCCTCTCACTGATATAGAAGGTTTGAAAAGCAGTTTCGTAAATATGTGCAAGCTCTTGTCCTTGAAACATAAAATACTTCTGGTCATCCACAAAAATACACAGATCGTAGAAATCGCGTCCCTTGACCTGTACTCCGCTGCGCCCGCGGGCAAAACTACGCTCCAGGCAGACAAGCATCTTGCCCGCCATCATCGTTTCCAGCGAGAAGTGCGCTGCTACCAGGCTGCGGCCGTAGACCAGTACCGGTGTGTGTTGGATGACAGCGATCTGCTCGTGCTGGCTGACCTCCACTTTCAGGTGCAGCGCCTCGTTCGTGTTGGGAGATAGGCCCAGGGCATTCAGCACTGGGAATTTCAGCGTCACGCGCAGGATTCCACCGGCCCCCTGCTGGACTTTCGCCGATGCTTATGCATAGTCAAACACCTTCTGGAAATGCTGGGGCAGATCCGTTCCCAACTGGCTCAAATCCAATTCAGCGCTGTTGTCAGAATCCAGGTCTTCCGACAGGCGGTTCAGCCCGTAGATCACGTGCAGACAGGTACCGCCGTAGAAGTTCAGGCGGCGGTAGACAGGGTGGTTTTACAGGTAATCCAGCACGTAGGCTTGCAGCACCTCTTTCAGGAGGATGCGTTTGGTCTCGGCAGGCAGGAGCGGGTCTTTGCCCGCCAGGATGTTTTGCAGACTCTGGATCAGGGTCGCCATACGTGAACCTCCAGGTTCTTGAGAATGTTCTGCATCTTGGCCATACCGCTATCTGCCACATAGCCAGCAAATTCCGCCCGTTCTGACAGGATGAATTCATCCAGGTTCAGGCGCAGCTCTTCGGCCAGGTGGTAACGTTGCGGGGACATATCGATCGGTAAGGAGCGCAGGTAGAGGTAATCAAACAAGGCCTTGGCCAGCGAAGCCTGGGCATAAGGCACGCCGTACGCATCCGTCATCCGAAAGCCCCGGTAGTAAGCGGGCTGGATGTGGCGGTAAACAAACGTGCCCAGGGAGTTGGTGATGGTGCGCGTGTTCTTGGGCGTGACCGCCGTGACCGGATAGGTGATCTCGGCGAGGATGCCGTGCTGCTGCAACACGTATTCCAGCGAGAGGTACGACTGGGGCAGCACGATGGCGCTGACCATGACCGAAAAAGTCGCTTCCTGGCCATGACGCTCATAAAAGTGGCGGTGCATATACACGCCCTTTTTCAGTGCGATCAGATGCCCAGCTTTGACCCAGCGGTGCAGGGCCACCCGCGCGTGCTGATCCTCCACCACGGCCTCTCCGGCAATCTGCCGGAAGCCAGCCATGGTGAAGTAGGGCAAGTTTTCGAAAGGGGTTAAAATGGTGTGGTTCATAGCATATATCGGATAATATACAAATTACGTATATTATCCGATATATTTCAGGATTTGATAAGGGGTAAGATACGAATGTTTACCCTCTGAATCTTGTACGACGGAAAGTTACCCCAGGCCGGCCTATAAGCCGCATTCTGTGCGCGCAGGCGAACCTGCGCCGATGACCATCTCTCTGGGACCTGCGTCTCCGCAGGCCTCTAGCAGCCGACCCGAGACTATGGCGGAGGCGCAGCACGCTGCGCTTACCGCCCGAAGGCGAGCAGCCTCCGCACGACCCCTGGTCATGTTCGTCCCTGCTTGGCCTTGCTCCCGGCGGGGGTTGCCTGGCCGCGGACATTGCTGCCCGCGCCGGTGGTCTCTTACACCGCCTTTTCACCATCACCCCCTGGCCCGCTGTCTCGCCCCGAAGGGAAAGCCAGCCAAACCAGGGGGCTGTTATTTTCTGTGGCCCGATCCGTTAGATCGCTCCATCCCGGGTGTTACCCGGCGCCGTGCTCTAAGGAGTGCGGACTTTCCTCTAGCGGCTTGCGCCGCCAGCGGCCATCCGGCCAGCCTGGGGTGGTTTCATCATACCATAAAAACGAAATTCGTTGACGCCCGGCCATTTCTGCTGTACACTGATTGAAGAATGGTCTGGCAGTTCTCTTTCCCCGTGTTCCTCTTGCTCCTGGCAGCCATCCTGGGAGGCATCCTGGCTGCCACAGCCTGGCGCTGGCGCGATCGCCCCGGCGGGCGCCCCCTTTTTCTGCTTATCGTCACCGCCAGCGCCTGGTGCCTGCTCTCTGCCATGGAGCATGCCGCCGTCAACATCTCTGCCCGCTTGATCTTTGCCCGTTTCACCTACATTGGCATTGCCAGCGCCGCTCCACTGTGGCTGCTATTTGTCTTATCGTACACCCAGCAGATGCACCTGCTCAAGCCGCGCCTTCACCCCCTGCTGTGGCTGATCCCTGCCGCCACCATCTGCCTGGCCTTCACCAACGAGCTGCACCACCTAGTCTGGATCCAGGTGCAGCCGCCCACCCACACCGCCGGCGAGCCTCTGGCGCTGATCTACCAGCATGGCTGGTGGTTCTGGGTGGCCGCAGCCTACAACTATCTGCTCATGATGCTGGGCGCGGCCATCCTGGCCTGGGCTATCCTGCGCCACCCCAGCCTCTACCGCCCGCAAGCCGTCGGCCTGACCATCGGCACCCTAATCCCCTGGATAGCCTACGGCCTGCACCTCAGCGGCACCAGGCCCTTCGCCAGCCCAGATTTCACCCCCATTGCCTTTGTGTCAAGCGGCCTGGTGTATGCCTGGTCCATCTCCATGGGCCGCCTGCTGCGCCTGGCGCCCATCGCCCGCGACCTGCTAGTGGAAAACCTGATGGACGGCGTGCTGGTTTTGGATCTACAACACCAGATCATCGATCTAAACTCCCGCATGATCGAGATCATCCAAAAAATGGGCCTGCCGCTCACCCGCAACGAACTGCTGGGCCGCCGCACCCGCGAAGTGTTTGCCACCTGGCCCGACCTTCTCCAGCGCTATTACGACCTGGAAGAAGCCCATGAAGAACTGCGCCTGGATATGGGCGATAAAATGGCCATCGACGTGCACATCTCCCTGCTGCGCGACCCCAATGGCCAACCCATCGGCCGCCTGATCCTCATCCGCGAGATCACCGAGAAATACCGCCTGCAAGAGACCCTGCGCCTGCAAAGCACCGCCCTCGAAGCCGCCGCCAACGCCGTCGTCATCACCAACCGAGAAGGCATTGTCCAGTGGGTCAACCCGGCCTTCACCACCATCACCGGTTACCCCCCAGAAGAGATCATCGGCCAGAATCCCCGCCTGCTCAAATCCAACAAGCACGACCCCGCCTTCTACAAAAACCTGTGGGATACCGTACTTGCCGGGCAGGTGTGGCGCGGCGAGCTGATCAACCGCCGCAAAGATGGCAGCCTGTACCACGAAGAGCAAACCATCACCCCCGTGCGAAACGAAAAGGGCGAGATCACCCACTTCATCGCCATCAAACAAGATGTCAGCAACCGCAAGACCGCCGAAGAATCCCTGCGCCTGACCAATGAACGCCTGCGCACCCACATTGCCGAGGTGGAGGAACTTCAAGCGCGCCTGCGCGAGCAGGCCATCCGCGACCCTCTCACCGGCCTATTCAACCGCCGCTACCTGGATGAGACCCTCAGCCGAGAGCTGGCTCGCGCCGGGCGGCAGTCTGCCCCGGTCAGCGTGGTCATGCTCGACCTGGATCATTTCAAGCGCGTCAACGACGCCCACGGTCACCAGGCAGGCGATATCATCTTGCGCCTGTTGGGCGACCTGCTGGATGACCTGGTGCGAGCGGGCGATATCGTCTGCCGCTATGGCGGAGAGGAGTTCGTGGTGGTCATGCCGGGTGCAACCCTGGAGATTGCCGCCCAGCGCACGGACGAATGGCGCCTGGCTTTTGGCCTGATGAGCGTACAGTACCAGGGCGCCACCCTGCAGACCACCCTATCGGCGGGCGTAGCTGTATACCCAGAGCACGGCCGCACCGCCGAGCAACTCCTGCACGCCGCTGACAAGGCCCTCTACCAGGCCAAGCAGTCTGGCCGCAACCGGGTGGTTTGCTGGCAAACACCCCCCCCATAATGGGAGGGTTTCAGGTAATTCACTGGAGGAGAAGGAAATGAATAAGAAAATCATCTTCCTAATGATCACCCTGCTGCTGCTGACACTTTCCTGCAGCCTCTTCAACAGTTCATCGCCGGCCCCGGCAGCCCTGAGCACCTCAGGCGTTTCTGCAGAGCTGGCCGCGACAATGACCGTGCTAGCGGAGACCGCCCCTGAGGTGGGCCTGGCCCCTGCTCCCCAGGCCACCCAGCCCGGCATCGCTGCCACCCAGCCCAGTTTCGACGCCACTCAGCCCAGCTTTGACGCCACCCAGCCCAGCTTTGACAGTGAAGTGCCCCCCCTGGATACCACCTTCAGCCTCGAGGGTGAGCCCATCCCCGACGAGCGCGTCTACGAAGCCAAGCTGGCTCTGGCAGGTCTGGGCTATGAAGTCTGCCTCAACGAGTACCTGGATACAACCCCCTTCTACACCGCCCAGGCAGCCTACGCCGTCAGCCAGTTCCAGGCTGCCAACGGCCTGACCGTGAGCGGCAGCCTGGACCCCGCCACCTGGGCCGTGCTGTTTGGCTCCAATCCTCAGCCTGCCCCGCAGGACAGGTTAGTTGAATATCCCGCGCAAGAATCGCTCTCGCTCAGCAGCTACGGCGCCACCGATATGGCAGTGATCAACGGCACCGTTTGGGCCTTTCCGGAAAGCTTTGGCTTCATCGAAGCCTTCAATCCCAGCGCCAGCGAAATTTACCAGGGCATCTACAGCCTCAGCATGCTGCCGGGAGAAGAATATTACCAGCCCTTCGCTCTGACCACCGACGGCACATTGCTCTGGGTGGCCTTCCAGGGCGATGATGCCATCCTGCAGGCTTATGATGTGGCAGCCGCCAGCTCGGTAGAAGGCATTTTACGCCCGGTGCTGCCGCAGTCCATCCACTTCGATGCCACCTATATCTACGGTCTGGCCTTCGACGGCAAACGCCTGTGGGCCTCGGTGGAAGATCCCACGGGGGTCAGCCTGGTCTCCATTAACCCGGCCAAGGAGGAAGTGGAAGTTTATCCCTTGCAGATGGAAAATTTCCCTGCTGCAGTCGCATATGACCCCAACAGCGTGCTGATATGGGTGCCAGTGAGCGGCGTCTTCGGCGACCAGGCCATCTTATCGGTGAATCCGCGCAACGGCGAGGCCGGTGAGATCCTGGGCGCCTGCGGAAGCCAGGTGGTTTTTGACGGCACGCTGCTGTGGGTGGTCAAAATTGACCGCCTGGTGGGCGTGGACCCCGCCAGCGGCGAAGCCCGCGCCGTGGTTGATCTGGGCGGGCCCACACCCATCCGCACCATCACTTTCGATGGCGAACGCCTGTGGCTGCTGAACGGCGACACGGGTGTCATCTTGATCGTCGAGCTGCGCTGATGGATCCCATTGCACAAGGCCTGCAAGAACTGCTGAACGAGGTGGTGCTGTTTATTCCGCGCCTCATCGCCTCGCTGGTGGTGCTGGTCACCGCTGTGCTGGCCGCAGCCCTGCTCAGCCGGGGCGTCAGTCGCGCCATGCAGCGGCGCAAGGCCAACGCCCAGGTCACCCTGCTGATCATCAAACTGACCCGCTACGGCATCCTCATCCTGGGCGTGATCCTGGCCTTGCAGCAGGTCAACTTCGACGTGACCGCATTCCTCGCCGGCCTGGGCATTGTGGGCTTCACCATTGGCTTCGCCATTCAAGATGTGAGCAAGAACTTCATCGCCGGCATGCTCCTGCTGCTGCAGCAGCCGTTTGAGATTGGCGATGACATCGAAGTGGATGAGTTCAGCGGCAAGGTGCAGAAGGTAGATCTGCGCGCCACCGAACTGCGCACCTTTGATGGCAAGACCGTGCTCATCCCCAACGCAGATGTCTTCACCAGCCCCATCGTCAACTATGGCAAGCATGCCCGGCGCCGCCTGGAGCTGACCGTGGGCGTGGCGTATAACAGCGACCTGGAGCAGGTCAGCCGCACCGCACTGGAGACGATCCGTTCCGTGGAAGGTGTGCTCGAAACCCCCGCTCCCGAGGTAGTGTTCAAAAGCTTTGGCAGCTCATCCATTGATTTCATCCTGTATTACTGGATCAACACCGCCCAAACCAGTCTGACGCGGGCACAAGATGCCGGCGTACGCGCCATCAAAACCGCCTTCGAGCAAGCCGGCATCGAGATCCCCTACCCCACCCATACCGTGCTGCTCAAGCAGTAGCCGCTTCGAGGCCACCAGGGGCATCAGCCCCGCAACGCACAGGAGAAAAACATGCCGCGCAACCTGTACGCCCTGCTGGTGGGCATCAACGATTACCAGCCGCCCATCAGCAAGCTCAAGGGCTGCCTCAACGATGTCAACGCCATCCACACCTGGCTGCAGGGGCGCGTGGCGGGAGAGTTCACCCTGCACACCCGGCAGTTGGTGGATGCCGAGGCCAAACGCCAGGCCGTGGCAGATGGCTTTCGCCAGCACCTGGCCCAGGCCGGGCCGGATGATGTAGCCCTGTTCTACTATTCTGGTCACGGCTCACAGGAAGAAAGCCCACCCGAGTTGTGGGCCGGCGAGCCAGACCACCTGAACGAAACGCTGGTCTGCTACGACAGCCGCACCGCCGATGGCTGGGACCTGGCGGATAAAGAGTTGGCGGCCCTCATCGCCGAAGTGGCCGCGCAGGGCGCACATGTGGTGGTCATCCTGGATTGCTGCCATTCCGGCTCGGGCACGCGGGATGTGCGCCTGCAGCCCGAAGCCATCCGCTGGATTCCCGCCGCCAAACGCCAGCGCCCATTGAGCACCTTCATCGGCCCCTACGCCGGGCAGACCCGCCGCGGCCTGGATGCCGCCGAGGCAGCCCCTGAGATCACCGTGCCCAAGGGGCGGCACATCCTCCTGGCGGCCTGCCAGCCCGAGGAAACCGCCAAGGAATACACCGCCGAAGGGCAGCGTTGGGGGGGCTTCTCGTACTTCCTGCGCACCACGCTGGAGGCCAATAACCAGTCCCTGTCTTACCGCGACCTGTTCAACCAGGCCTACGTGCGCGTGCGCGCCAGCCTCTCGCAGCAGACCCCCCAACTTGAGTCGACCCACTCCCCCGATGTGGAAATGCCCTTCTTGGGCGGGGCCGTGCCCGAGCGCCCACGCTACTTCACCGCGCACTGGGGCGCCACCGGCTGGCAGATCGACGCCGGCAGCATCCACGGCTTCCGCCCGCCCGTAGGCGGCGAAACCACCTCCCTGGCGCTCTACCCCCTGCAAGCCACCACCGCTGAGATGCGCCAACCCGGCCTGGCTGCCGCCCAGGCACTCCTCACCCAGGTGCTGCCCCAGTCCAGCCTGCTGGAGGTGACCCCCACCAGCCTGGATACCGGGCAGACCTACCGGGCGGTGGTGGTCAGCGCGCCCTTGCCCCCGGTGGGTGTGCGCCTGGAAGGCGACGAAAACGCCCTGGCCCTGGTTTGCGACGCTATCAACACCGCCGGGCCGGGCGGAAAGCCTTCCCCCTACATCCACGCCCTGGAAACCGGCGAGACCGGCGGCGATCTGCGCCTGTTGGCGCAGGATGGGCAGTACCGCCTGCTGCGCCCCGCCGATGGGCTCACCCTGGCCCCCCTCTTGCAGGGTTACAGCGCCGAGAACGCCGCCCTGAGCGTACAGCGCATGGAGCATATCGCCCGCTGGATCGCCACCCGCGACCTGCAAAACCCCACCTCTGCCCTGCCGCCCGAGGCGCTGCACCTGCGCATCCTGCGCGACGGCGCCGAAGTGCCGCCGCAAGAGATGATCTTCCCCTACCGCAGCGAAGGCGGGCGCTGGAAAAAGCCCCCCATCACCGTGCAGGTGAAAAACAACTCGCCTTTCATCCTGTACTGCGCCGCCCTGGCCCTGGGCGAAGAGTTTTCCGTCGCCAATGTCTTCAACCCCCAACCCTTGCTGCGCCTGGGGCCGATGGAAGAATACAGCCAGGTGATCTACGGCAGCGTGGCCGATGCGCTGTGGCGGCAGGGCATCACCGAGAGCCAGGATATCCTCAAACTGGTAGCCTGCACCGAGCCCTTCGACGCCCGCGCCCTGGAGCAGGGCAAGCTGGACACCGAGCGGGCGGTGTTTCGCTCGTTGGCCTCTGGCCCGCGCAACCCGCTCAACCGCTTGATGCGCCATGTGCAAACGCGCGATCTGAGCGGCACCGATGAGGATGAGGTGTGGGTAGATTGGGCCACCTCTCAGGTGGTGGTCACCGTGCAGCGCCCGCTGGATACCCTCGCCGTGCCGCGCACAGGGGAGGCCGCCTACCTGGGCTGGGGCGTGACCGTTGACCCGCACCCCGCCCTGGGCGGGCGCGCCCGCCTGGGACATTCTGGCAGCGAGGCGCGCGACCTGACCGGCCCTGGCCTGCCGGCCATCCTGGCCGCTGACCCGGCCACCAGCGCCCCCTTTCCCTTCCAGCAGATGCGTTCCATTGAACCATCCCCCAACATGATCGAGCTGACCGGCGTGGAGGATTACCAGGCCGTCACCCCGCAGGCGCCGCTGCGCCTGACCTTCAACGCCCAGCTCGATGAAGGCGAGCATGTGCTGGCCTACGGCCACGATGGCGAGTTCTACCTGCCCCTGGGCGTAGCGCGTGGGGATTCGCCCCGCAGCCTGCGCCTGGATGTGCAGCGCCTGCCCCCGCCGCTGAGCGACCACCGCGACCTGAAAGGCGCCATCCGCATTTACCTGCAAAAGATCGTCGCCCAGCCGCTGGGCATCCCCTACCCCTACCCCATCCTGGCCGCGGCCGCCGTGGACGCGCAGGGCCAGGTGATCTACGAAGCCGACCCGGCCAAAGTGGCCCAGCGGGTGCAGGCGGCGGAGCGCATCACCCTGCTGCTCCACGGCTTCACCGGCGATACGCGCGGCCTGCTGGCTGCCGCCCCGCGCTACGCCCCCGGCGACCTGCTGCTCTCCTTCGACTTCGAAAGCTTCAACACCAGCCTGGAGGAGAATGCCCGCCTGCTCAAGCAGCGCCTGGCCGCGGTGGGATTGAAGCCCGGTCACGGCAAAAACCTGCGCCTGGTGGGGCATTCCCTGGGCGGAGTGCTGGGGCGCGCCTTCATTGAGAACGAGGGCGGCAAGGAGATCGCCCAACGCCTGGTCACACTGGGTGCGCCGCACGCTGGCACACCCTGGGCCACCGTGCAAGAGTGGGCCACCCTGGCCCTGGGCCTGGCGCTGAACAGCATGACCAGCGTGGCCTGGCCGCTGCGCGCCCTCAGCCTGCTGCTGGGCTGGTTCGAGAAGGAGGATATTACCCTCGACCAGATCAAGCCCGGCTCCGATTTCTTAAAGGGGCTCGAATCCAGCGAAGACCCGCACCTGCCGTACAGGCTGATCGCCGGGAACGTCAAGCTGGCCGCAGCTCAGGCCGCCCCAGGTGAGCAAAGTCCGCTGGAGCGTCTGCTGCAGCGGCTGGGCTACGGCGCCGCCGCCCTGGCCTTCTTTGGCCAGCCCAACGATACCGCCGTCAGCGTGGCTTCTGCCTGGGCTGCCCCCGCCGGGCGCACCCCCCCGCCCAAGACGATCGAGGCCGCCTGCGACCACAGCATGTTCTTCGACTCCGAGCCTGGGCTGGAAGCCCTGCGCCAGGCCTTAATATCCTAAAAAACAGTTGCGGCGNNCGCCGCAACTGTTTTTTAGGATATTTTCTCAGTGCTTGAGCACAAACGGCAGCCGCACCAGGAACACCGGCACTGGGGCCGCGCCGCCGCTCCAGAAGCCGCCCTGGAGCGTATAAGCCCCGCCCTGGGCAGCCTCCGCGGCCTCCGCCTGACCGATGCCGCCGCTGAGCGCATACTGCCCGCCCTCGCTCTGGCTGCTGCCGCCGCCGCTGTCCACCGTCCACCAATCCAGCGTAAAGCCATTGGCAGCCAGCGCCGCCGCCGGGATGAGCAGCAAGAGCAGCCCCACGGCAATGAGGATCATCAGACGCCTTTTCATCTTAGCCTCCTTCACTCCCGCGCCTGCTTGCGCGAGCGCAGAAAAGCCGCCCCCGCCAGCAGGCAGGCCAGCGCTGAGAAGAGCGTGGCCGGAGAGAGCAGGCCCATGGAGGCCGCCGCCCCGCCGATCTTCAACGCCGTCACCTCGGCCTGCAGGCCCTCGATCTGGGTCTGCTGCTCGGCCAGGGTGGTTTCCAGGGCGGCAATGGAGGCCTCTTTCTCCTTGACCACCTCATACAGCCCCTGGATGGCCGCCAGCGCCACGGCGCTCGCATCCGAACCGGTGATGGCTTCTGCCGTTTCACCCAAACCAAAGGCGGCGTAGAAGTCCTGTGCCACGGGGCCCATATGGTAGCCGTGGGCGGACTGCCCCTTGTAATTCCAGGTGGTGATCTCCAGGCTCGCCAATTGGTCCAGCACCCAACGGGTATCCACTGTGGCGAAGTTTTCCTTCACCTCCCGGCTGCTGGCGCAGGTCCAAAAAGGCAGCGCCGAGTTGATATAGCACCCCGTTCCGACCAACCCATTATACGGGGTTGGCTGAAAGGAGGTCGTGAACGATGCGCCGCCCGGGCCGGTGGCGAGCACATCAAATTCATCGGGGGTTGGGTTGGAGGTGAAAGGCCCATTGGCAATTGTAGAAGAATCGGCCCACACGAAGGTTCCCGGCGACATCGCCACGGCCATCGTCCCGGCTGCGAAGCTGTACGGACCGGCGGCCACATTCATGGATCCACCCGGTACAACAGAGAAATCACCGGTTGCCTGGTTATTTTCCCCGCCGCCGACTGTGGCGGAATTACCTCCAGCAATGTTGACATGGCCGCCGCCCACGGTTGCGTACCAGTTGCTGGCCTGGTTCTCCTGCCCGCCCGCAACGGTGGCGCTCTGGTTGGAAGCGGTATTCGTAAGCCCACCACCGATCGTAGAATACCCGCCGCTGGCGTTGTTCCCCTCGCCGCCGCCCACCGTCGCTAATCCGCCGCTGGCAATGTTGTCTTGCCCACCGCCCACCGTTGCCGCAGAGCCGCTGGCCTGGTTCTCCTGCCCGCCGCTCACGGTAGCGCCCTGCAAGGAGGATACATTGCGGAAACCGCCGCCGACGGTCGACCAGCCACCGCTGGCGGCATTGCCATCCCCGCCGCCCACGGTGGAATAATCGCCGCTGGCAGTGTTCGTTTCACCACCGCTGACGATGCCGGCATAGCCGCTGGCAATGTTGACATGGCCGCCGCCCACGGTTGCGTACCAGTTGCTGGCCTGGTTCTCCTGCCCGCCTGCGATGGTGGCGCTCTGGTTGGAGGCAGCGTTGGCGTAACCACCACCGATCGTAGAATGCCCGCCGCTGGCGTTGTTCCCCTCGCCGCCGCCCACCGTCGTTAATCCACCGCTGGCGGTGTTATCGTAGCCGCCACTGATGGTGGCGCTCTGACCGGAGGTGGTATTCGAGTAGCCGCCGCCGATGGTCTGGAACTTCAGGTCAGCGCCAGTAGTTGTGCGGTTTTCTCGCCCGCCGCCGATGGTGGCGTAGAGATTATTGGCAATATTATTGAAACCGCCGCTCACCGTGGCGTAAGTGCTGGAGGCATAGTTACTCGTACCGCCGCCCACCGCTGCCCCGTAGTCGCTGGCATAGTTACTCGCACCGCCGCCCACCGCTGCCCCTGAGCCGCTGGCGATGTTGCCATAACCGCCCCCCACAGTGCTGGCATTGCCGCTGGCGGTATTGGTATCGCCTCCATCAACTGTGGCGGACGAGCCGCTGGCAGTATTGAACCGCCCGCCTCCCACCGCGCTGGTAGAGCCGCTGGCGGTGTTGCTGTCGCCTCCGGCAACCGTGGCGAAGGTCCGGTCTGAGGTAGTGCCGGCATTATCGCCGGCGCGGTTGTGATACCCGCCCCCCACCACACCGAAGTTATCGGTGATAACGTTGGCAAAGCCGCTGGCCCCGCCGCCGCCGATGAAGGCCCCATACGCTCCCACCGTCACCGCGTTGCCGCTGTAGCCGCCGATCAGGTTCGGGCTGGTGGCATTCGGCTCGATGCGCAAAGCCACCAGGTTATTAACGCGGAAGTTGAGCGCCACGTTGTCGGTGGTGCCGATAAAGTTCGTGCCGGGGACCGTGCCGCTGTTGCCCGTCAGCGCCCAATAATAGGGCAGGCTGTTGGCGTGATAACCGTCCAGCAGGTCGGCATCCAGGCCGCTGCCGCTGCCGTCATTCCCGGCGTTCCAGACCGTGCTGCCGTTGATGGCGAAGTTCCCGCCAATGCTCCAAGTTACCTCGCCTACGGCGTTCAATGTGAAATCGTTCAGCGTCGCCGAGAGGTTCGGCGCGCCGCCGGTCGGTTCCAGGCTCAGGCCGGGTGTGCCACTGACGATGAAGGTCAGCGTCATGGCGTCGGTAGTGCCCAGTGTATCGCTGAGCGCCAGGCCGGTATTGCCGCCCAGCATCCAGTACATTCCATCCGTGTAGGCTGTGTCCAGTGTCAGAGTCACCACATCCGTATCCCCGCCGCCGCTCAGCCCATCCCCGGCAACCACGGCATGGATGTCGCCGAAGGGTGCGCAGGTGATCGTGCCATCCTGGTTGACCGAGACCATGGCGTAACCATTGCCGCAGGCATCGCTGATGCGGCGCTGCAGGTAGGTAGGATCGGCGCTGAACTCCGTCCCCGCCAGGGTTAAACCCGTCCCGGCAGTGTAAATGGTGTCGTTGTCCACCGCGCACACCCAGATGCTCTCGGCGTCATCCCACGCTGCCAGCTGCCCATCCGGGCAGGCCTGAGGCAGGCGGTAGGAGGGCAGCAGGCCCAGGGTCACATCGCCGCTCACGCCGCCGCCTTCCAGGCCGGTGCCGGCATACACCGCGGTGATGTCTGCATCCACCAGCGGGATCTGCTCGCAGATCACGCTGCCATCCGCGTTGACCTCGCGCATGGCGTAGCCCGCGCTGCAGGCACCGCTGACGCGTAACTGCACCACGCTGCCGTCCACGCTGAAGGCGCCATCCGCCAGCGTCAGGCCATTCCCAGCGGCGTAGAGCGTGTCGTCATCGATGCCGTCGGCAAAGCCTGTCGGAACGTCCGTCAGCCCGCCCCAGGGGGCAGTGCCTGCACCCACGGCATAGGTGGCGTAGGGCGCGGCGGTCAGCGCCTGGCGCGGCGAGAGCAGCGTATGCGCATCAGCGCTGGCATCGGGGCGCACGCCGATCTCCAGCCAGAGTTCCTCGCCGTTGAGCAGAGCCGGGTCGAAATCCAGCAGGACGGTGAAGTAACCCTCCGTCACCGGCACACTTTCGAGCAGCACCTCTCCCCGCAAGCTGCCACCCGTCTCAGCGTCGTACAGATCGAAGATAAAATCGTACAGGCCGCCGGCAGGTTCGCTGCCATCAGTCAGATAGCCCTGGTAGGTGAAAGCATCGCCCACCGCATCTGGCGCGTTCGAGCCAGCCACGCCGGGCGGAGCGCCGTTTTGCGCCCGGCCCAGGCCCCCCGGCAAAGCCAGCAGCAGCGCCAGGGCGAACACGAGAGTCAACCCACGTTTTGCGTTCATCAGTCAGCCTCCTTTGGCTTAGAAAAAAAAGGGGCCGCGTTTAAACCAAAACGCAGCCTGTCGCGGAGCGATTACCAGGATGCGCAGTGTGCAGTGGATGTGAATGATGGATGGAATGAGGGGGAAGGATGGGCAGCAAAGTGAAAACGAGACCAATCTCCGCTAAACATAGTATAGCAAAAGGCAGATAAAAATCAACCCTCTCTTTGGAGAAGCATCGTTTATAATTGCCTGAACCCAGCAACGCAAGACGCTGAACAGAAGAAACCTTCTCTTATGGCCACTTATCCTCTCTATGCCTTACGCACCCTGGCGCTGTACGCCCAGGGCCTGAACAAAGCCACCCACCCCGCCAGCCCCGGCCTGGACGAACTGTATGCCGCCGTGGAGCGCATCGGCTGCGTGCAAATCGACACCCTGCAGATGGTGCAGCGCAGCCACTACCTGGCGCTGTGGAGCCGCCTGGGCCGCTACGACCCGGCCGATTTTGACCGCCTGATCTACGATCCCGCCGAGCGCCGCCTCTTCGAAGGCTGGCAGCACGCCGCCAGCATCATCCCCCTGGCCGATTACCGCTATCAGATCCCCTACCAGCGCAACCGGCGCGAACAGCCCAGCGATTGGTATATCCGCTGGCTGGAGGAAATTGCCGATCCCGACCTGGTGCCGCGGGTATTGGAGCACGTGCGCCAGAACGGGGCGGTGCGCGCTGCCGATTTCGAGTATCACGGCCCGCGGCGTTCCTCCTGGTGGGATTGGAAGCCCGCCAAGGTGGCCCTGGAATTCCTGTTTGCCTTTGGCGAGCTGATGATCACCAACCGGGTCAAATTCCAGCGCGTCTACGATCTGAGCGAACGCGTGCGGCCGGCCTGGGTGGAGCTGCAAGAGCCCAGCGCCGAGGAGCGCGACCGTTTCTGGATTGAGCAGGGGGTCAAGGCCCTGGGGGTGTGCACCCCCGGCCAGGCCGCAGATTATTCTTACCGCAAACGCGGCCAGGCCAAGGCCCCCCTGGCGGCGCTGCTCCAGCAGGGCACCCTGGTCGAGATCCAGGGCGAGCTGGCCAACGGCGCCGAAACCCTGCTCGTGCACAAGGAGCACCTGCCCCGACTGGAGCAAGCCGCCGATGGCAGCCTGGCGGCCAAGCGCACCACCTTCCTCAGCCCCTTCGACAGCCTGTTCTGGGCGCGCGGCCGGGATATGCAGTTATGGAACTTCCACAAGACGCTGGAATGCTACGTGCCCGCCCCCAAACGCATCTGGGGCTACTTCTGCCTGCCCATTTTGCATCACGACCGGCTGGTGGGGCGCTTTGACCCCAAGCTGGAGCGGAGCAGCGGTACGCTGCACCTGCGCGCCCTGTACCTGGAGCCGGGCATCGCCCCGGAGGATGAGCTGGTGGCGGATGTGGCCGCGGCCATGCGCGATTTCATGGCCTTTCACCAGGCCAAGGAACTGGTCATCGAGCGCAGTCAGCCGGAGGAATTCGGCGCCCGGCTCGCAAGACGCATCTGAGCCAGCCGCCGCAAAACGACAACATGTTTTAATAATACTGCTTCAGTTCCGCGGCCGGCAGGACGACCACCCCCTCGGCGGGATCGCCGAGAGAGGTGATCTCATCCGGATGGGAGGCCGCCAGCCAGGCCGTGTACGCCGCCGCCAGGGCATCCAGCTCGCCCTGGCTGTAGAGATCGTCCAGCGGCAAGACACCTTGCAGTATGCGGTGCGGGGTGATCTCCTCCAGCACATCGAACGGGTCTGGGATCATCACTTTCCGGTCGTATAACACCAACTGGCGCTGGATGCGCCCCTCCAGTGTCTGCTTGGCAAAGGGGGCATGCCCCAGCATCACGCAGAAACTGGCATGCGGGTACACCTCCAACACCTGCAGCGCCTGCCCCTCCGCCGGGAAAGCCTGGTAGCCCATGCCTTCCAGGCGGCGGTGCAGCGCAAAGCCCATCTGCATCCAGTTCGGGCAGTCCTTTTCCACAGCGGGCGTTTGCGGGCAGCTGATGCGATGCTGGCGCAGCAGATATTCCGCCAGGCGGAAATCACCCCAGCGCCCCGGGCGGGGCTGCGGATTGAGGCGCGCCCTTACCTCCTCCCGCTCCATCAGGCCCTGGTTGGGGCGGCGCGGCGCACACACCGCAACCATCGCCTGGCGCTGCCCGCCGGCAAACGCCAGCACCTCATCCATGGTGCCCTGTCCCAACGCCAGCAGGCGCAGGTTGTTATCCAAAGCCGCATAAGAGAACGGCTTTTGCCCGGCAGTGGGATCAATCCCCAGGTAGGTGGTATGGGTGACGAACATAAGCACCTCTCATTCCGTACATGCGCCCGGCGGCAGGCCCGGTATTTACTGCTCAATGGCTCTCCTATAAGTCTAGTGCAAAATCGCCTCCGGCGCAACAAAAAAGGTATACTTAACCCATGCGCAAAATGACCCCCCTCCTTACTCTGCTCGGCCTGCTGCTCATCGCCTGCCAGGCGATCAATGCCCCCTTCATCTCCATGGCAGAACCCACCCTCGCGCCAGCACCCACCGCCCCGCCATGGCCCACCTCTTCCAACGATGTGCCGCCAGCCAGCAACCCAGGCGCCGACCCCATCCCCGTGCGCCTGCCCACATGGACCTCGACCTCCTCCCTGCCCAACAGCCTCCCCACCGCCCCGGCAGACGAAACCTCTGCCGGGTTCAACGCCCAGGTCGCCGAAATCATCCGCCAGATCCGCCCGGAGGATGTATACAACTACACCGCCGGCCTGACCGGCGAAGAGGCTGTCACGGTGGGTGGCAGGTCGGTATGGATTGAAACCCGCACCACGGATTCAGAAGGTCTGGATTACGCCACGCAGTACGTAGCCGAGTTCATGCAAGCCCAGGGCCTCTCGGTCACCTATCAGGAATGGGAAAACGACTATGAGGAGATCTCGGGGGTCAATGTCATTGGCGAGCTCCCCGGCACCGTCTACCCCGACGAGGTGGTCGTGATCAGCGCCCACATCGATAACCTGCCCGAGAGAGGCGCAGCGCCAGGGGCCGATGACAACGCCAGCGGCGTTGTGGGCGTGATGCTCGCCGCAGAACGCCTGTCGCAGTACCGCTTCGAGCGCACCATTCGCTTCGTTATCTTCACGGGTGAGGAATACTGCCTGTGCGGCAGCGCCGCCTATGCCTGGCAGCTCGAACGTGAGGGCAAAGAGATCATCACCGTCTACAACATGGATATGATCGCCTGGGATGGCAACAACGATGGGCACATCTACATCTTCACCCGCGAGTCAAATGAGAGGGGCGCAGACAACGATCTGGCTGTCTTCGATACCTTCGCCCAGGTGCTTGAGACCTATACCCTGGAACGGGAATTGGTGCCCCACCTGGCCGACACCTCCGACGAGTATATCGATTCGTGGTCTTTCTGGGTGGCAGATATTTCCTCGGTGACCGCCCTGGAAGATTACGAATACCTGGAACTCAACCCCTATAACCACACCTCGAGAGATACCCTGGCCACCCTGAACCTGCCCTACTTCACCAGCAATGTACAGGCCGCTGTGGCGACCATCGCCCACCTGGCGGGCATCCTCCCATAGGGGTTATTGATGAGCGCAAGCTCACCGTAACAGATGAAAATAGGCCCCAGCCTCGTAGTAACGACTTCAGTCGTCACATATAGCGACTAAAGTCGCTACTACGAGGGAAGAAACCCATTTTCAAGGGAGTCGCCATGAGGATTACCTCTCGCCCATATTCGATAAAAATTTTCCCCACAGCCTGAAACCCCCGCAATAACAGCAGGGCNNGCCCTGCTGTTATTGCGGGGGTTTCTGTGAATACGACTCAGTCTTTAGCGTTGTAGCCGGGGCCTTCACTGAAATAGCGCCCATTTTCAGGGATATCGGGGGTCAGGTCTACTATTTCGTCCTTGACGAGCTGCCGCACGCAGTCTAACACCACCGGCTGCCCATGGTGGTTGGTGCCTTCGTAATGGCCGCTCTGCCCCAATTTGCTGATAAACTCGCCGCCTTTGGCTTTATAGGCATCGGGGACTTCATCTTCGGGGAAGATCGCTCCGTAGGGGCATTCGGGGATGCAGGCTCCGCAGTCAATGCAGGTTTCGGGGTCAATGTAATACCAGGGCCAATCTCCCTGGGGTATGCCCGGGACGATGCATTCGACGGGGCAGACTTCAACACATCCGCCGTCGCGCAGGCACAGGCTGGTGATAATATGGGTCATCGTAATTTCCTCCTCTACCAATTCTCTAAGGTGGAACGGCACGATTGTGCCGAGGCTGATTGTTAAAGATTGTAGCCCCCCCCACCCTGTTTGTCAAGAAAAGCGACCTTTACAAACCCCCAGGCGGGGATAATGGTCAAAAATAGGTTGTGTGCGGGCGCTTTGCGCCCGCACACAACCTATTTTTGACAGAATCTTGGGGTTAGGTCTGCCCCATCAGAAATCGAGGTCGGAAAGAGGATGATCCTGGGATGCCATCACCTCAGGATAGAGGTTCGGCTGCGAGACCATCTCGCGCTGGGTGAGTGCGGGGATATCCTGGGCGGTGAGCAGGTTGAGCATATCGGCGCGGATCGCCACGCCCGCCTGGCGCGCCTGCACGACCCGGCTTGCCAGGCTGCCCTTCATGGCTTCGTAGACTTGCCGGGCTTCGCGGGCATTACCAAAACTGTCCCCCTCAGATAAACGCCGGTTCTGGAAGGCTGCCGTCAAGGCAGAGCAGGCTTCATCTTCCACGCAATACCCTTCCGCCGCCGCCATATTATCCAGGATTTGCACCAACGCATCATTGCTGTAATCGTGGAATTCGATCGGCGGGGCAAAGCGCGAGCGCAAACCGGTATTGCTGCGCATGAACGTGCCCATCTCCTGGGGGTAACCCGCGGCGATCACTACCAGGCGGCCGCGGTAGTCTTCCATCGCCTTCACCAGTGTATCGACCGCCTCTCGCCCAAAGTCGTGTTCGCCGCCGCGGGTCAGCGCATAGGCTTCGTCGATGAACAAGACCCCATCCAACGCGCGGCGAATACAGTCGGTGGTCCGCTCAGCGGTCTGCCCCACATAGCCCGCCACCAGGTCAGCCCGGCCCACTTCCACGCAGTGACCTTTGCGCAGCAATCCCAATCCAGAGAAGAATTTCCCCAGCAGCCGGGCGACGGTGGTCTTGCCGGTGCCGGGATTGCCCAGGAAGATCAGGTGCTGCAATAACACCGGGGCTTGCGCTTGGTCTTCATCTTCGGCGCGCATCTGCTCAAATTGGATGCGCTTGACCATGCCCAGGAGGTGTTCCTTCACGTTCTCCAGACCCACCAGTTGATCCAGTTCGGCAAACAGGCTGGTAATATCTGGGCTTGCCACCGGCAGGTAGGCGCGGTACTGTTCGGGAAGGTCCTCCGCGGCCAGGGTCATACGGCGGGCAGGCTGCCCTTGCAGGCGCGCCGCACAGCGCATGCGCAACCCATCTGCCAGATTGCGCATTTCACCGGCGTTGCCGAATTCCTCATCCCGGCCGGCTACCAATCCCTGCACAACCTGGATGAGCATTGCATCCACCTCAACCGGGCAGACCAACCTGCGACGGCGCAGCATGCGGTGGAAGATCTCCACCAACTCCTCCACCGAATAATCCGGGAATTGCACCATGTGGTCGCGGGCAAAACGCCGCCGCAAACCAGGGTTGGCGGACAGAAATTTCTCCATGCGGTCGGGATAGCCCGCCGCGATCACCACCAGGCGTTGGCGCTCATCTTCCATGCGGGTCATTAAGGTTTCGATGCATTCCTGCCCGAAGCTGCCCCGCCCGCTGTCTGCCAGGGCGTAAGCCTCATCGATGAATAATACCCCATCCAAGGCCTGATCGATCACGGCGTTGGTTTTCAGCGCAGTGCCGCCTACATGATCTGCCAACAGCTCTGCAGCCCGCGCCTCCACCAGGTGGCCGCGGCGCAGCACGCCCGCTTCATGCAAGATCTCCCCCACCAACCGGGCAACGGTGGTCTTGCCGGTGCCGGGATTGCCGATGAAGATCATGTGGTGTGCCGGAGCCTCCTCGGCGGAGGCGGCGACATCTTCTTGTGTGGCTGCCGCCAGCGCAGCGATCTCCTTGATCCGCTGTTTGACTTCCTGCAATCCGGTCAGGGCAGCCAGGCGTTTTTGCGGGCTTTCGCGCGTTGCCATCCGACCGGAGAACCAGCCCTTCTGCACGGCAAGCTCCACAGATAACCGCTCCACCTCACGCAAGCGCCGCACCCACTGGTTGGCGGTGCAGTTTTCGGCCGCCATCCAACGGCAGAGCTTGCCGGTCTCCTCGGAATTCACCTGCAAGCCCTGCAAGCGGTGAAGATAAGCCAGCAGTTGGTGCATCTCCTGCGCCCCTGGTCCGCCAACCTGCACCAGGCTAGATACGCGGTTCTTCTCGTGGTTGGAACGGTTCAAGAAGCTGCGCAGCTCGGGGATGGGCAGCACCGGGGCAAGCTCCGTGAGCTGTGGGTAAGCCTCAACCGAAAAGAGCAGCACACACAGGTGCGGGTTGGCAGCCGGCAGGGAAAGCCACTCGCCTAACAAACCCGCCAATGTGCGGGGATCCTCGAAATAGCGAAATACGGTCTCCGCTTGCACAAAGACAATGGCAGTGGGCGGGGCAGCCTGGTCGCGCATCATCGCATCCAGGGCGCGGATAGCATGCACATCTCCCATGCCTCGGCCCTCTTTGACGGGCTGATCGACACCTACCTCCTGGCGAGGCGCATCGGTGTCGATCAGCATCAAATCGCCCAGCGGCCCGCCTGCCAGATGCTCCATCCGCCCCGCCATGGAGGTGGTCTCCGCAGCCTGCTCCCGATCAGATGCCCGGGCAGAAGCCCTCGCCGGCAGGTGTCGGCGTGCATTCTGCTGCGATTCTCGATCGAGATAATAGATCGAACGGTGTGGAGAGAAAAAGACCACGCGTTGGTAGCCGCGTTCTTTCAAAGCATCCAGGATCGTTTCGGGCAGACCGCGTTCCACCAACCGCTCAGAGATATAGGTATCATCCACCCCTTTTCCGTACAAAACGAGGAAGCGAGTCTCCAGAGTGGATGGGAGAAGGTATTGCGTGCGTTCCATTTGAGATCGTTATCCGATTGCGTGAGATCTGTGCCCCCCAGGGCCTCAGGCATCCACAATCACAGGAGGACGTTTGCGTGCCAATTTCACAGGCTGAACTCCTGCGTATTTGGCGTTCTGTTCACGGTCAGCTACCTGCACCAAACGGCCTACTTCCAATCCCGATTGCAGCAGGGCGCGCTGCACTTCCAGGGCGCGCTGGCGCATTTCGTGCTGGGTCTTCTCCTCGTAATCTTGGGCGATCAGGTGCAGCTCGTTTTGCGGGGCCTGATCGGTGATGGGATTCACCCGCACCAGGATTTCCCCGCCATCCAAAGCACACAGCACGGCAGTGTAGGTCTCACGGTTGTCATCCCCTTCGTAGTAACCATCTTGAAGAGAATACCCCTGGCTGTCCAGCGCGCTCAGCACCCGGTCAGCAATGTTCAGGCGAAGCTGTGAGGAGAGCACTGCCAGCCGCGCCTGGAATACGGTCTCCATCAAGCGCTGCTGCATCTCGGGCAGCTGCGTTGTGATCAGGTGCTCCAGGTAATCGGAAGTTGAGCGGGAGTCTCTCCCCGCCAGCTCTGCGCGTAGCTTTTCGATCTCCTGGGTCAGGCGCAGCAGCCTGCCACCCGACCAGAAATTGACCTCGATGCGAGAAGGCAGCGCATTCCCCAACAAATCCATCGCCTGCACCTCCAAACTCGCGTGCGCCTCATGCTCCAGCCGCAGCAGGTACTCCTGCGCCGCCTGGAGCAGCGCATGGTGTTCGGTCTGGAGCTTTTCCAGTTGGACGCGCAAGTCAGAAAGGCCCACGTAGGCATCCTGGGCCAACGCCACAGCTGCCTCGGGCATGCCTGCATACAGGTTCTGCTGGGCGTGCATCAGGCGGCGGTCCCAGCTGCGCAGGCTGCCCGGCATGAAATTCTCGTGGTCGTATTGTTGGGCAATGAACACGGCTACCGACTGCGCCGTCCGGATCCAATGCTGGGCAGCCCGCTGGCGTTCACGCTCCCGGGCATAACCCTGCTCCATTTGTTGAGAGAAAGCAGTCAAGGCGTCGTTGTTCGATTGCTGCACTGCCAGGATATCTTCCTGGTAATGCTGTTCCACCTCAGCGATCATATTGCCTGCCTGCTCCCATAAGCTGCCTGCTATCTCCGAGAGATGATCCTGGATGACGCTTTGGTGCTGCAGCATTGCCTGGCTGGTGCGCGCCTCCAACGAGGCCAGGTCGGCATCGACCTCTTGCAGGGCATCTACAAAGTCTACCTGGCGGCGCTCGAATTCCACATAATATTGATTGAGATTGGCCTGAGTCTGCTGACTTGCCCGCTCGATCAGACCGGGGATGTCAGCCTGCATATATCGATTACGCATCTCTGCCTCATGCAGGCGGCGATATTCGTCTTCAGGAATGGAGATGGTGGCTCGCTTGTGACCAGACATCCTTCACCGCCTTTCGTATCGTTTGATTGAGCTGGGTCTCCATCCCCACCGGGGGGATGCCCACCACCCATACACTTCCATCCTGCACATGGATTTCTGCCCGCCGGGGTTGGTTCAGAAAATCAGTATCCGCCAGCCGATCGGTCAGATGGTGCACCACCTGGTTGGCAGAACCCCGTAAACCGCGGTTGTCATTTTCTTCCTGACGGTAAGGCCCATCGATCAACACATCCACCTCCGCCAGCAGGGCATGCACCCCCGAACGAGCGGGGAAACGCTGCAAGTCTTCCAGCAGGTACCCAGTGAAGCAGATGATATCCAGGTCACGTTCCTGCCGCGCCAACCGGGCCAGATGCGCCAAGGCGGCGCTTTGCAGGAACGGCTCACCGCCGCTGAAGGTCAGACCCGTGATAGCAGGGTCAGCCAGCAAGGAGGGCAGCAGCGCTTCGGGAGTGATCAAATGAGCAGGACGGGCGGGAATCCACTGCGGAGCAATGCAGCCAGGGCAGCGAAACGGGCAGCCCTGCACCCATACCACAGAGCGCACTCCGGGTCCAAGGGCGCGGGTGCCGCGGCAGCTGGCGGCAATATTGAGCATTTTCTCAGGCGTTCTCTCCATACCAATCTATATAGACTCCCGAATTTCGAACAAATGGGCTAATATGTCCATTATAGAACACTTGTTCTTTTTTGTCAACGATCAAACACAATCGGTTTTCTGATGATCAAGCCCTGGTAACATGGCGGAATACGCGTCAAAAACAGGTGTTGTGAGGTGCAAAGCACCCCGCAACACCTGTTTTTGACAGAATCAACCCCCTCCACGCAGTGCATGGAGGGGGTTGGGAACGGGGATGTAAGGCGGGCGATTTTTGCCCCCCCGGCTGGGTGGGGTGGAAAAATATCAAAGCCGAGGGATCGAGGTCACTTGCAACCCGGTAACAGCCGGCTCATTTAGCCAGCGTATAGGCTGGTGACAAAATCCCAGTTGACAATAGACCAAAAAGCCTTGACATAATCCGGGCGACGGTTCTGGTAATTCAGGTAATAAGCGTGCTCCCAGATATCCAGACCCAGCAGCGGAGTGTCGCCTTCCATTAACGGGCTGTCCTGGTTGGCTGTCGAATACACATCCAGACTACCATTCGGCTTGCGCACCAGCCAGGCCCAGCCCGAGCCAAAGCGGGTCAAGGCAGCCTGGTTGAATTTCTCAACAAAGGCCTCGAAAGAGCCGAACTGGTTGTTGATCGCCTCGGCCAGCTTGCCAGAAGGCTGGTTAGCACCGCCGGGGGCAATCCATTCCCAGAACAGACTATGATTATGGTGGCCGCCGCCGTTGTTACGCACTGCCGTGCGGATGGTTGAGGGCACATCCTCAATTTTTCGCAGCAGATCTTCGATCGTTTTGCTGTGCAGTTCAGGGTAGGACTCCAAAGCCTTGTTCAGGTTGGCGACATAGGCTCCGTGATGCTTATCGTGGTGAATCTCCATTGTGCGGGCGTCAATCGCCGGCTCAAGTGAATTGACTGCATATTTCAGAGGGGGAAGCTCAAAAGTCATTGTTTTTCTCTCCTTAGATAATTTATATCTTTATTATATGAATTATAGCATATAATAGGATAAATAGTATAATAATTATCTAAGAAAATCCCCTTGACAGCCCCCCGCTCTACCAGTATGATGATTGGCGTGGTCACTTACCCAACCATCTTTCAGGAGGAAATCCCATGCTCTACAAACTTTTGGATCAGCTCGACCAGCACATTGGGTTTGAAAAAGCCAGCGCCCACTGCGATGTGCCCTGCGGCATTTATGACCCCATCGTTGCTCAGATCAGCGCCCTGACCGTGGTTCGCATGATCGACCTGATGAACGATCAGGAAGCCAAAGGCGGCGACAAGGATATGCATTACCGCAATACCTTCGCCCGCTACGTTGCCGTGAAGGAAGAGCACGCCGAGAAAGCCAAAGCCGAGATCCGCATCATTTGGGGCGATTACTTCAAGCCCGCCCACCTCGAAAAATATCCCCAGATCCACGCCTTGACCCACAAGATCATGGGCCTGGGCTCCAAGGTGCGCCAGACCACCGACCGCCAGGCCGCCCTGGAACTGGTCGAGGCGATCAACGAATTCGCCCAGATCTTCTGGGAGACCAAGGGCGTAGCCACCAAGCGCGCCAAAGCCCCCTACGCCCCCGGGCTGGAACTGGTTTACCCGGCCCTGTAATGTTCCGGCTGCTGCGCATCACCGGCAATAGTCTGAACCCCACATACCAGGAAGGGGATTTTGTCTTCATCAGCAAAATCCCCTTCCTTTTCCATCCCCTGCGCCCCGGCGATGTGATCGCCTTCCGCCAGCCCAGCTACGGTCTGCTGATCAAGCAGGTGCAGCGCCTGGAGCCAGAGAGCGGCGCGGTTTTCGTCACCGGCAGCCACCCCGAGAGCATTGACAGCCGCCACTTTGGCAGCATCCCGCGCCAGGCTGTTTTGGGCCGGGTGATCGCCCACATTCACAGATAACCCCCTCCCCCATGACCCAACCATCCCGCCCCGCCGTACCGCCCAACCTGGCCATTGCCTTCGGCATTTTGGCTGCTTCTACTGCGGCCATCTTTATCCGCTATGCTCAGCAAGAAGCCCCCTCGCTGGTAGTGGCAGCCTGGCGGCTGACCATCGCCTCCCTGGTGCTGGCACCCCTGGCCCTCACCCGCCACCGCGCCGAACTGGCGCGCCTCAGCCGCATCGACTGGGCCCTGGCGCTGCTCTCCGGGCTCTTCCTGGCGATCCATTTCGCCACCTGGATCACCTCGCTGGAATACACCAGCGTGGCCTCCTCCGTTGTCCTGGTGACCACCACGCCGCTGTGGGTGGCGCTGATATCGCCATTCACCCTGCGCGAGCGCCTGGGCAAAGCTGTGATCGCCGGCATGCTGCTGGCCCTGGCTGGCGGCACCATCGTCGCCCTGAGCGATGCCTGCACCCTGCAAGCCGGGCGCTTCTCCTGCCCCGGGCTGGGCGATAGTTTGGGCGGGCGGGCCTCCCTGGGCAACCTGATGGCCATCGCCGGGGCCATCGCCGCCGCCAGTTATATGACCCTTGGGCGGCGGCTGCGCCGGGGGATGTCGCTGGTGGGGTACATCTTTGTTGTCTACAGCATGGCGGCTGTGGTGCTGGTGGTGATGATGTTCAGCGCCGGGCTGAGCCCGTTTGGCTATTCGCCCCCCATCTACCTGTGGCTGGTGCTGCTGGCGCTTGTGCCACAGTTGATCGGCCATTCTACATTCAACTGGGCGCTGGGCTACCTGCCCGCGGCCTTCGTCTCTATCACCCTGCTGGGAGAACCCATCGGTTCAACCGTGCTGGCTTATTTCCTGCTGGGCGAAACCCCCACCGCAATCAAGCTTGGCGGAGCGCTGCTGATCTTGCTGGGCATCTACCTGGCCTCCACCAAGCCCAAGGAGCCCTATACCTCGTAGTAAGGATTTCAATCGTTACCCCTGACGACTAAAGTCGTCACTACGAGGGTCAGAAGTCTATTTTCAAGGGAGATCAACCCATGTCCGCAATCGGCGTCAATGTGGCCATCATCCAAGATCAAAAAGTGCTGCTCACCCTGCGCAACGATTTCCACGTCTGGTGCCTGCCCGGCGGCAGCACCGAGGATGGCGAGACCATCGCCGAGGCCGCCGCGCGCGAGACCCGCGAAGAGACCGGCCTGGAGGTGCGCCTGCTGCGCCTGGTGGGGCTTTATTCCCGGCCCGGCTGGCTAACCGGTGCGCTGCACATCGCCTCCTTTACCGGCGAGGTGACCGGCGGGACGCTCCAGCCGCAGGCCAGCGAAGTGCTGGAGATGCGCTACTTTGGCCGGGACGAACTGCCCGAGGCCCTGCTGCTGGGCCACCGCCAGCGCGTGCTGGATGCCCTGGACGGGGTGTGCGGCGCGGTGTGGCTGCAAGACGGCGAATGGTCCTACCCGCCCGAGATGACCCGCGCCGACCTGTACGAGCGCATGGCGCAGTCGGGCCTGCCGCCGGAGGAGTTCTACCGCCGGTACGTGGGCAAGCCCGGCCCCCGCGGTAACTTACTGGAAGTATCTGGGCTAAAGCCCTAAGGCCAAAGTTCTCAAAAACGAGTGTTGGCAGGCACAAAGCGCCTGCCAACACTCGTTTTTGAGGTTAAACCCCCGCCCCTTGAGGGGCGGGGGCGTAAGGTGGGCGGTAAGGTGACCGCTCTTGTCACCGTCGCCCACCGGCGGGGTGGGGTGATTCCTACCGCTTGATCAGGGTCGGGATAAAGATCTTCTCCAACGGCAGCACCGTCATCCGCACCGGGAGGCGGAACAGCGGCTGGTCCGGATCGCTGTTGTCAATCCCCAGGGCGGCGTAGTAGATGCCCGGCGCCAGCCCGCTTGGGTCAAAGGTGACATTGATTGAAGTGGAGCCTCCCCGGGTCACCGTGCCGGTGACGGGGTTCTCCGCCAGCCAGGGCACATCCACCGGCAGGTTGCAGCGCCCGCTCCAGCGGATGGCATTGTCCAGCAGGCGCATATCATTCTCGCTGGCTGCCGGCCCGTACACGTTCACGCCGATATACACCGCCCGGCCCAGGCCCACATCCACGCCCGTCACCACACGCTCGCGCAGCACCGTATACTGCGCATCAATGATGCTCGGGTAAGCGGCATTCGTAGCCCAGCCAACCGCATCCTGGTCCCATTCGTAGGACCAGAACCCGCGCCCCTCCCAGGAGGCAGGCAAGCCGGCTGCCAGCGGGTGCGTAGAATCCGCCACGGTGATCGCCAGCGGGGCGCTGTCTGCGGCAGCTTCCCAGCTATTGGCAAACCAATCCGGCCAATCGCCGAGATGAATATACCCGTAGCCATTGGCCAGCCATGCATCCACCATATAAACCGGTGCGTTTTCAGCCGCATAGCGGTCTACGAACACATCCGCGCCCACGTCAGCCGCCTCCCCAATGCCATCCACAAAAGTCCAGGAGTAACCCAGTTCCTCCAAAGTTTGAACCAGGTATTGCGTTTCGGTGAGATAGGAGGAATCCAATAGCGCCACCACACAGCCCGATTCGGGCGCGGTTTGCGTGGCGGTGAATTCGAGCATCGTCCAGTCCAGCGGCAGGTAGCCCACATTTTGCACCGAGAGGGTTTCGATTTTCGACGTGCCCTCGTACACGCTCACATCCAGCCCCAGCGGGGTGGCGGCAATCTGCGCCGGCAGCACCGACATAGGGTAGTATTCCGCGCCCGCAAAGGGTTGAACATCACTTCCGCTCCGTCCGCCAAACACCCACATCCCCGGCAGACCGTCATCCGGATCATCGCTTGCCAGCGGCACGAAGGCGCCGGCATGGTTGCGGCGAGAGGTGATCAGATCGGGAAAAATGGTGTCATACGTATCGCTGGCCACATCGTAGGCCAGCGCCGCGGCCGTATCATTCGGCCAGCCCCCGCCGCCAGCCAGAATGATCTTGCCCGCCAGGTTATAACCCGAGTCACTGTCAAAGCCGAAGGCGCGCCCCTCGGCATTGGCGGTGGGCAGGTCCGCCACGGCAGCGTCATCCCAGGTGCCTGCCCCGCCTGGGTCGGCCATCACTTCCACGATCGTCTGGGCGGTCAGGCTGCCGCCATCGTAAGTATGGCCACCCAGGGCGTAGATCTTGCCATCCACCACCGCAGTGTTGATATACCCTCGTGCCAGGTTCAGATTTCCCAGTTGGGTGAAGGTATTATCCAGCGGGTTGAAACGGTAAGTGCTTGCCAGCGTGTACGGCGCTGCGGCAGAATTGTAGCCGCCAAACACAACCACCTGGTTATCCACCACTGCCGTCCCGCCCGGGAAGTAGCCGATGTAGGCTATCGGCAGCGTTGCCACCACCGTGGCCGTGTTGGCACCTGGGTTAAAGCACTGCACATACAGGGTGGCTGCTCCGGCCGAGTCCCGCCCGCCAAAGGTGCACAGCAAGTCCGCTGTGCCGTTGTTCACCATGTTGATGGTGTAGTTCGAGATCGGAGTGGGCATATCCACGCCGGTGTCGGCGCAGTCGCCGGTAACCGGGTCGAAGGAGAAGATATCTCCCACCGTAGCTACGCCAGTGCGCCCACCCAGGATGTACACTTTCTCCGTACCAGGGTAATATTCGGCATCGATGCGGGTCAAGTCAAAGCAGGTGGAGAGGTCCGGCCCCGCCTGCCACAGCGGCGGTGAGACCAGCGGATAGTATTCCGCGGGCGCATAGGGCGGGGTATCATAATCAACGCGCCCACCCAATACCCAAAGCCCCGGCAGGCCATCGCCCGGATCGGCCGTGGTGAGCGGCACAAACACCCCCGCCTGGTTGCGGCGCGCGGTGATCAGGTCGGGGAAGCTGGCATCATAAGTATTGGTTGCTACATCGTAGGCCAGCACCTCCGCAGTGACATTGGGCCAGATGCCGCCGCCCGCAAGGATCACCTTGCCCGGCAGGCCATAGATCGAATCGCTGTCGAAGCCCCAGGCGCGCCCCTCGCCGTTCGCCGTGGGCAGGTCAGCCACGGCGGCGTCGTCCCAGGTGCCCGCCCCGCCCGGGTCGGCCATCACCTCGGCAATCGTCTCGGCCACCAGGCTGATACTGTCATAGCTGTCCCCGCCAAAGGCATAGATCTTGCCATCCACCACCGCAGTGTTGATGTACGCACGCGCCAGGCTCAGGTCGCCCAATTGGGTAAAGGTGAGATCCAGCGGGTTGAAACGGTAAGTGCTTGCCAGCACGTATGGCGCGGTCCCAGAGTTGTATCCGCCAAACACATACACCCGGTTATCCACCACCGCCGTCCCGCCCGGGAAGTAGCCGATGTAGGCTATCGGCAGCGTTGCCACCACCGTGGCCGTGCTGGCACCTGGGTTAAAGCACTGCACATCCAGGGTGGCTGTTCCGGCCGAGTCCCGCCCGCCAAAGGTACACAGCAAGTTCGCCGTGCCGTTGTTCACCAGGTTGATGGTGTAGTTCGAAACAGGAGTGGGCATATCCACGCCGGTGTCGTTGCAGTTGCCGCTGTAAGGGTTAACCCGGTAGATGCTGCCGTCCGTATCCGAGCCCGAGCGCCCGCCCAGGACATAGATGTACCCGTTGTAATACTCCGCGTCAAAGCGCGTCAGGTCAAAGCAGGCAGAGAGGTCTGGCCCCGGCAGCCAGGCATCCCCCGCGGCCTGCGCCCTCACATAGGAATCCTCCGGGCCGCTCTTGTCTGGCACCGGGCCGGCCTGAGCCGGGGTGGTTGTGAGCATCCCCAAAGCTACCAACGCCATACCAACGAAAACAATACAGATGAGCAAAGATCTTGGTTTCATGCGTTTTCTCCTTTGTTTAGGTGATGAATATGGGAAAGATCAACGTGCACCTCAAGGCGGCAAACTTATTATAATCCCATTAAGACCTGACCCCGGTTGACGCAACAGAAAATCTGTGCTATTCTCACCTTTATGAGCCCTTCGAAAACCCCGCCCCCTTCCACGCCTACCCAGGCGCTGCAAACCGGCCTGAGCCTGCTGGCGCGCTTCCAGCGTTTCTCCTGGGACGTGGGCGGCGTGCTGCTGCTGGCCCTCTCGCTGATGACGCTGATCGCCCTGACGCTGCCCCAGTTCGCCAGCGGGCGGCTCTTGAGCGCCTGGGGTGCCCTCATCAAGAATATGTTTGGCTGGGGCAGCCTGCTGGTGGTGCTGGCTACCGCCCTGGCCGGGTTGGTGGTGCTGCGCGTGCGCGCCAATATGCTCCGCCCGAGCGAAGACCCGCAGGCTAGCCCTGTGCCGCGCCTGCGCTGGGGGCGCGTCATCATCCTGGAAATGAGCGCCTTCGCCCTCTTGGCCCTGCTGGCTGTGCTGGGCGGCGGCGATGTGACCCGCGCCCAGAGCGGCCTGGACGGCGGCATAGTGGGTTGGGGCCTGGCATGGCTGCTGGGCATGGTTTTCAACCCCCTGGGGGCTGTGGGTGTGATCCTGCAGGCCGCCCTGTTGGGGTTGTTGGCCCTGCTGGGATTGATCTACGGCCTGGGACTGTCCAAACCTTTACAGCGCAAACTGGCGCAGTGGTCCCAGCCCCGCCTGGATACCGCCGATCTCTCCGAGCCGGTGGTCAGCGTGGCCCCCGCCGCCGAGCCGGCCTCCAGCATCCCCATAGGCGACAAAAAGCGCCGCGCCCTGTTGCCGGCCGAGTTCCGCAAGCGTTTTCAGGTTGCCAAGGAAGATGAGAAGACCGCCCCACCCCAACCGCGCGACGAGCACCTGCCCCCGCTGGATTTCCTGGTCAACGAGGCCTCATCCCGCCCAGACGAGCGCAATATCAACCAGACCGCCGGTACGATCGAAAAGACCCTGGCCGATTTTGGCATCCCCGCCAAGGTCACCGGCTTCCGCGTCGGTCCCACCGTGACCCAGTTCGCCATCGAGCCGGGCTTCCTCAAGAACGGCACCGAAGACGAGGCCAAGCAGAAAGTGCGCGTCTCGCAGATCGCCAGCCTGCGCCGAGACCTGGCCCTGGCCCTGTCTGCCGAGCGCCTGCGCATCGAGGCCCCCGTGCCGGGCCAGCCCTATATCGGCATCGAAGTGCCCAACATCCGCACCACCGTGGTGCGCCTGCGCCCCATGCTGGAGGCGGAGGCCTTTTACAAGGTCGGTTCGCCCCTGGCCATCGCCCTGGGGCGCGACGTTTCCGGCTCAGCCGTCGTCGCCGACCTGACCAGCATGCCCCACCTGCTCATCGCCGGCACCACCGGCTCGGGCAAGTCGGTGTGCATCGCCGCTCTCACCACCTGCCTGGTGATGAACAATTCTCCCGAAGACCTGCGCCTGGTGATGGTCGACCCCAAGATGGTGGAACTGGTGCGCTTCAACGGTTTGCCCCACCTGTATGGTAAGGTAGAAACCGATATCCAGCGTATTTTGGGCGTGCTGCGCTGGGTGGTGGTGGAGATGGACCGCCGCTACAAACTGCTGGAGCAGATGAACGCCCGCCACCTGGACGCCTATAACCGCAAGGCCCGCCGCCACAAAGGCTTCGAGCCGCTGCCGCGCATTGTGGTCATGATCGACGAATTGGCCGACCTGATGATGACCGCACCCGACCAGACCGAGCACAACCTGATCCGCCTGGCGCAGATGGCGCGCGCCACCGGCATCCACCTGGTGGTTGCCACGCAGCGCCCCAGCACCGATATCATCACCGGCCTGATCAAAGCCAACTTCCCCGCCCGCCTGTCCTTTGCCGTGGCCTCCTCGGTCGATTCGCGCGTCATCCTCGATACCGGCGGGGCCGAGGCGCTGCTGGGTCACGGCGATATGCTCTTCCAGCCGCCCGAAGCGCCCGCTCCCCTGCGCTGCCAGGGCGTGATGATCTCAGACCAGGAGGTGGAAAAGGTGATCACCTTCTGGCAGCGCACCCACCCGCGCGACGAGACTGCCCTGCCCCCCTGGGAGGCCCTGCTGGAAGAAGAAGCCATCCTCGCCGACCGCGACAAACTGGTGGAAAAGGCCATCGAGATCGTCAAAGGCGCGCGCACCACCAGCGCCTCTGCCTTGCAGCGCCGCCTGCACATCGGCTACCCGCGCGCCGCCCGCCTGATGGACGAGCTGGAGCAGATGGGCGTGGTTGGCCCCTCGCAGGGCGGCGGCCGCGAGCGTGATGTGCTCATCGAACCCGATGAGCTCTCCGACGAGGAGTAAGAGCCCCAAAAAAGAGTGTGCTGCGGTGCAAAGCGCCGCAGCACACTCTTTTTTGGATTATCCTTGACATTCCCCCCGCCATGCGATAGCATAGTTCCTCATGCATACCCCTGCACAGCCACCGGCTGACCCAAAACCTCCTGCCACGCTGAGCGATCAACTGCGCCTGGCTTTCAAAGGCATCCTCGACCCCATCGCCGCGTTCCTCAATCGGCTGGGGCTGACGCCCAACGCCGTCACCCTGCTGGGATTGGCCGGCAGCGCCATCGCCGCGCTCTTCCTGGCGCAGGGCAAAATGCTCCTCGGCGGGCTGATCCTGCTGCTGGCTGCTCCCCTGGATGCCCTGGACGGCGCCATGGCCCGCCTGCGCGGCAAGCCCACCCCCTTTGGCGCCTTTTTCGACTCCGTCACTGACCGCTATTCGGAACTGGTCATCTTTGCCGGCCTGCTCTACCATTTCATCAACAAAGGCGAGCATACCTCCGCCCTGATGGTTTTTGCCGCCGCCAGTGGTTCGGTGCTGGTCTCTTATATCCGGGCGCGGGCAGCCTCGCTGGGCTATGACACCAAAGTGGGCATCCTGTCTCGTTTTGAGCGTTTCGCCGTGCTGATCCCGGCGCTGCTGCTCAACATCCCCCTGGCCGCGGTCTGGCTCATCGCCGTCCTGGCCAACTTCACCGCCCTGCAGCGCATCTATGATGTATACCGCCGCATGCAGGCAGATCTGCAAAATCCACCACCTACGAGGTAAAGGATTATGGAAACTGGCTTTTACATCGGTACATTTTATGTGCGCTATTACGGCATCATCCTGATGCTGGGTGCGGTCGCCGCCGCCTTCCTGGCTGAATGGCAGGCCCGCCGCCGCAAGCTGAACAGCGAGTTCGTTTGGGACGCCCTGGTGTTCTTGCTCATCGGCGGCGTGATCGGGGCGCGGCTGTGGCACATCTTCACCCCGCCCCCCTCCATGATGGTGCTCAACACCACCACCGGCGCCCTGGAAAACCCCTATTTTGCCGGCGGCACCGTGAAAATCATCGATATGCTCGACACGCGCAAAGGCGGGTTGGGCGTTCCCGGCGCGGTCATCGGCGGCGGGCTGGCCCTGCTGTGGTACACCCGGCGCAAAAAGACCTCCTTCCTGCTGTGGGCCGATATCGCCGCGCCCTGCGTGGCATTGGGGCAGGCCATTGGCCGCTGGGGCAACTTCATCAATCAGGAATTGTACGGCCCGCCCACCGACCTGCCCTGGGGCATCTACATCGCCGCCGAAGGGCAGAAGATGCACCCCCTCTTCCTCTACGAATCGCTGTGGAACCTGGCCAACATGGCCTTGCTGTTATGGCTGGGCAGGCGCTTCGCCGGTTGGCTGAAGGAAGGCGACCTGTTCAACATCTACCTGATCGGTTACCCGGTCGGGCGCTTCTTGCTGGAATTCCTACGCCTCGATTCGCCCACCATCGGCGCACTCAACACCAACCAGACCTTCATGCTGATCATCGCCCTGGTGGCGACTGGCGTGCTCGTCTGGCGGCACCGCACGCCCGCCGAGCCCACCCCCGCACCGAGCGATCCACAATAACCCCTGGCAATCCCTGTGGAGTTGGTAAAACCGCATGATCGAAACCGAAGGCTTAAGCAAACTTTTTGACGATTTTCTGGCCGTAGATGGCGTTTCCTTAAAGGTAGAGGCCGGAGAAGTGCTGGCTCTGCTGGGCCCTAACGGCGCCGGCAAGACCACCACCGTGCGCATGCTCACCTCCGTGCTGCGCCCCTCACGCGGCTGGGCGCGCGTGGGCGGCTTCGACGTGGTGGAACAGGCCGAGCAGGTGCGCCAGGTGGTGGGTGTGCTCACCGAGCAGCACGGCCTGTACGGGCGCATGCGCGCCAACGAATATCTCGACTTTTTCGGCCAGATCTACGGCATGACCCCCCAGCGGCGCAAACAACGCTCGCAGGAACTGCTGGAGCAGTTTGGCCTGACCAAAGACAGCAAACGCCGCATCGGCGAATATTCCAAGGGCATGCGCCAAAAGCTGGCCCTGGCCCGCGCCCTGATCCACGACCCCGCCGTGCTGCTGTTGGATGAGCCATCCTCTGCCATGGACCCCGAGAGCGCCCGCCTGGTGCGGGATTCCATCCAGGGTCTGCGCACTGCCAACCGCACCATCATCATCTGCACCCACAACCTGGCGGAGGCCGAAGAACTGGCCTCGCAGATCGCCATCATCCGCGCCGGGCGCATCATCGTGCGCGGCACCGTGGAGGGGCTGAAAGATCAGCTCCTCGGCGTGCCGGAGTACGAGGTAGCGCTGGGCGCAGATGGCACCCAGGCCAGCCTGCCCCCCGGTGTGACTCTCACCACCCGCGGCCCTGGCTGGCTGCGCTACCAGAGCGACACCCCTCAAGAAACCAACCCCGCTGTCGTCGCCCACCTGGTGGCCCAGGGCCTGCCCGTGGTTAGCCTGGCGCAGGTGCCGCGCAGTCTAGAACGTGTCTACCTGCAAGCCGTGACCGCGCCGGAACAAATGGAGGCATCTCATGCTGGCTAAACTGCGCCCCGCCTGGATCATCACCAAGCGCGAACTGAAAGATCAACTGCGCGACTGGCGCATCTTGCTGCCCATCGCCATCCTGACCCTCTTCTTCCCTGGGCTGATGAACTACACCGCCAACCGCATCATCGGCTTTGTGGAGCAGTACGGCGCCAGCCTGATCGCCGAGCGCTTCATCCCCTTCTTGCTGATGATCGTCTCGTTCTTCCCCATCACCGTCTCGTTGGCCATTGCCCTGGAATCCTTCTCTGGCGAGACCGAGCGGCGCAGCATCGAGCCGCTGCTGGGCAGCCCCCTGGCTGATTGGCAGTTGTACCTGGGCAAGTTGTTGGCCTCGCTCATCCTGCCGCTGGGCGCCTCCTACCTGGGCATGACGGTCTACCTCTGGGGCCTGATGCGGGATGGGCGCTGGGCGCCCGAATTCTCCTTCCTCGTGCTGATCGCCTGCCTGGCAGCCGTGCAGGCCTTGGTGATGGTCAGCGGGGCGGTGGTCGTCTCCACTCAGACCACCTCTGTGCGGGCTGCGAACCTGCTCTCTTCATTTATTGTGGTTCCCATGGCCCTGCTTCTGCAAGGTGAAGCCGTGATCATGCTGTGGGCCGAGTACGATGTGCTCTGGTGGTTCGTCGCCGGGCAGGTCATGCTTGCCGCTGTGCTGATCCGCATGGGCATCGCCCATTTCAACCGCGAGGAACTGCTCGGCCGCGAGATCGACATGATCAACTTCCGCTGGATGGGACTCGTCTTCTGGCGCGCCCTGCGCGGCCAGGCCCACACCCTGCGCGAATGGTTCGCCCGCGAGCTGCCCCTCACCCTGCGCCGCCTGGCCCTCCCCAGCGCCTGGATGACCCTGCTGCTCATCGCCGGTATGAGCATCGGCATGGCGGCGGTCAAGGCTATGGGCATCCAGCCCGATGCGCTCAACCTGAGCGAAGTCAGTCAACTCAACGAGAGCCTCCTGGATGATTTCCGCCAGTTCGGCTTCTTCACCGTGGGCGGGGTGGCTACCATCTGGTGGCACAACCTGCGCGCCGTGGCCATTGCTACCCTTGCCGGCATCTTCACCTTCAGCGTGCTGGGAGTGATCTTCCTGGTGCTGCCCCTCTCGCTGATCTCCTTCCTGGCGGGGGCCGCCTCGCTCGGCGGCATCGATCCCGTCACCTTCATTCTGGCCTTTACCATGCCCCATGGCATCTTTGAAGTCCCCGCCATGATCCTCAGCGGTGCGGCCATCCTGCGCATGGGCGCCACCCTGCTCACCCCCGCCAAGGGTGAGACCATCGGCGAGGCCTTCATCCGCGCCATCGCCGATTGGGTGCGCATCATCCTGGCTGTGGTGGCGCCGCTGTTCTTACTGGCATCTATTCTAGAAGTGTATTTTTCGCCGCACGTGGCGATCCTGCTGTTGGGCGGGGGTTGAGCCAACCTGAGGGAGGTGTATGATGGCAAAACTGGTTATCCTGGGCACCGCGAGTGCCATTCCAGATGAAAACCACGAGAACACCCACATGGTCTTGGTGGGATCAGAATCCACCGTGCTGATCGACTGCGTCAGCAACCCGATCTTGCGCCTGCGGCGGGCCGGGGTATCCTTCAACGATATCTCGCACATGATCCTGACCCACTTCCACCCCGATCACGTCTCTGGCGTGCCGCTGCTGATGATGGATATGTGGCTGATGGGCTTCCGCAAGAACCTGAGCATCTACGGCCTGCACCACACCCTGGACCGGGTGGAAGGGGTGATGGGCTATTACGATTGGGCGCACTGGCCCGATTTCTTCCCTGTGGCCTTCCACCGCCTGCCCCACCGCGAGCAGACCCCCGTCTTAGAGACGGAGGAATTCCGCATCATTGCCTCACCGGTGCGCCATCTCATCCCCACCATCGGCTTGCGCATCGAATTCTTGCAGACGGGCAAAGTGCTGGCTTATTCCTGCGATACCGAGCCCTGCCCCGCCATGGTGGACCTGGCTGCCGGGGCCGACGTGCTGATCCACGAGGCCGCCGGGGCATCGCCGGGGCATACCGGCGCGGCCCAGGCTGGCGGCATCGCCCGCGACGCCGAGGTCAGCTCCCTGTACCTGATCCACTACCCTGCCAGCGGCCACAACACCAATGTCATGGTCGAGCAGGCCCGCCAGATCTTCAACGGCCCGGTGGCCCTGGCCCAAGATTTCATGGAATTAGAATTCTGATTTGGAGATCATCCAAAAACAGGATGCGGCAGACAGCGAAGCTGTCTGCCGCATCCTGTTTTTGGATCTTACCAGCCATCCACAAACGGCAGCCACTCCAGGTTCTCCTGGAGGTGCCGCCCGAACAGATACGTTGCCGAGGCGGGCGGCTCCACCGCGGGATGCAGCAGGCGCATCTGCGCCTGTTCCAGCAGGCGGCCCCCTTTGCGATGGTTGCACGCCGGGCAAGCCGCCACCAGGTTCTCCCAGGTATGCTGCCCGCCCAGCGAGCGCGGGATGATGTGGTCCACCGTCAGGGTGAGAGTACGCTGCCCGCAGTACTGGCAGGTGTAGTTATCGCGCCGCAGCACTTCGCGCTTGCTCAATCTGACCCGCACGCGAGGGCGCTTGACCATGTGCTCCAGGCGGATGATCGAGGGACGCGGGTAGGCGCGCGATACTGTCTGGATCTCCCCCCGGCCGTTCAAGATCATCGTTGCCCGGCCAGTAATGACCAGAGAGATCGCCCGGCGCGTGTTGCACACATGGATCGGCTCAAAATTGGCATTGAGCACTAATACCGGCGCCTGCATGGCTGCCTCCCAAACAACAGAGAAAATTATACCCGAGAAATGTATCTTCTCAAAGAAATGGGGGTGTGGGGAATTTTGTGCGTGCGTAGCACGCACAAAATTCCCCACACCCCAAATTATTGAGATGATACCGAGAAATGGTATAATTGATTTATGGTATGCAATACAATCTTTTTTCAGTATACCTATTATCCCCACAGGTAAACACCCCTCTGTGGCAAGCGGGCGCGCCCTTCCACAGAGGGCGCGTTTTCATTCTCGCCGCGCCCATAAAACCACTCTGGAGAAAGACCCCATGAACCCTGACCCGATCACCACCCCCCACAGCAACATGACCATCGATGAGCAGGTCGCCTACTTGATGCAGGGCACCGAGTACGGCGACGAAGAGCTAAAACAGGCCATGGCCACCGAGCTGCGCCAGCGCCTGCTGGATGCCGAGAAGAACCACCGCCCGCTGCGCGTCTACTGCGGTTTTGACCCGCGCACCAGCAACCTGCACCTCGGCCATACCGTGCCGCTGCGCAAACTGCGCCAGTTCCAGGAGTTGGGCCACGATGTCACCATGGTTGTCGGCAACTACACCTCCCTCATCGGCGACCCCTCCGACAAGGATAAACTGCGCCCCCGCCTGACCAACGAAGAGGTGGAGCATAATGCCCGCACCTACGCTGACCAGGCTTACCACATCCTCGACCGCACCCGCACCCAGATCCGCTACAACGCCGAGTGGCTCTCTGAGCTGCCCTTCGTCAAGCTGATCGAGCTGGCCTCCAACTTCACCCTGCAGCAGTTCATCAACCGCGAGAATTTCCGCCTGCGCTGGGATAAGGGCGACCCCATCTACCTGCACGAGACCTTCTACGCCATCATGCAGGGCTACGACGCCCACATGCTGCGCGCCGATGTACAGGTGGGCGGCACCGATCAGCTCTTCAACATCGTCACCGCAGCCCGCAAGCTGATGACCTTCCTGGGCGGGCAGCCCAACATTGCCATCATCCTGGACATCCTGCCCGGCACCGACGGCGAGGTGAAGATGAGCAAATCCCTCGGCAACCACATCTCCATCCTCACCGGCGCGGAAGATATGTACGGCAAGGTGATGAGCGTGCCCGATAAGGCCATGCCCCAGTTCTTCCGCCTGATCACGCGCTGGACTCCCGCCCAGGTGGCCGAGATCGAGGCCGAGATCGCCAGCGGCGCCTTACACCCCCGCGATGCCAAGATGCGCCTGGCGCGCGAGATCGTCACCATCTTCCACGATGCTCAGGCCGCTGAGCAGGCCGAGGAGCAGTTCAAGCGCGTCTTCCAGCAGGGCAACCTGCCCGAGGATATGCCCGAGATGGCCCTCACCCCCGGTCAGAGCGTCTTAGATGTTCTCCTGGCTGCCGGATTGGCCGCCAGCAAGAGCGAGGCGCGCCGCCTGCTGGAGCAGAACGGCGTGCGCCTGGATGGCGAAACCCTCACCGATCCCGCCCAGCCCTTCCCGCACCCGGGCGTGCTGCAGGCGGGCAAGCGCCGCTTTGTACGCGTGCGCGCATAACGGATCGTGCGGAGAACCTGATGACCGATCAAAACCCTACCCCCGAGTCGAACACCAACCCTGGCGAGATCGCCGACGAGCTGCGCCAGCTGGGTGAGAACCTGCGCCAGGCCCTGCAAAACGCCTGGGACAGCCAGGAACGCAAGAAGTTCCAGCAAGAGATCGAAAGCGGCCTGGCCGAACTGGGCAGCACCCTGAGCCAGGCGGCCAAGGATTTCGCCGATGGCCCCACCGGGCAAACGCTCAAAGCCGATATTGACGATTTCGGCCAGCGCCTGCGCACCGGCGAGATCGAGAACAAGGTGCGCAGTGAAGTGCTGGGAGCGCTGCGCACTGCCAACCAGGAACTAAAGAAAGCCACTCAGAGCAAACAGCCCTCCGCGGGCACACCCCCTCAGGAACCACCCACGGCGAACGGCTGACCCATATCCAAATAAGGAGGAACCATGCCCTGGATCACCCAAGAGATAAGAGCCGGAGCCCCCTACCAGGTTGGTGATCACACCATCACCCCCCTGGCCAATGTCTTCCGCATCCAGATCCCCCACCTAAACGGCGGCCTGATCTGGAACCGCCCCGCGGCTGTGGTTGTTCAAGGCCCCGATGGCTGCGAGCAAACCCTGCCCGTGCAAGATGTGACCCGCCTGGCCATTTGGGCGCTTTTTGGCGCCAGCCTGCTGGCTGTGACCCTGGCCTGGCTGACCTCACACCGCCGCTAACTCAAAACAAAATAAGGAGAAAAACCATGACCGACGAAGATCCCGAATTCGAAGATGTGGAATATGAAGACGTAGAGATGACCCCCGCCATCGACACCGTCGAATACACCCTGGATAGCTTCCTGGCTACCGCCGATGTGAACGCGGTGTACGGCGAGCCGGTGGAATACGGTGACACCCTCATCATCCCCGCCGCCGAAGTGCTGTGCGGTATGGCCTTTGGCGTGGGCTACGGCGAGGGCGACGCCCCTGCCGGCAAAGATGAGGCAGGCGAACCGACCGATGGCGGCGGAGGCACTGGCGGTGGTGGTGGCGGCGGCGGGCGTGTGCTCTCTCGCCCCGTCGCGGTGATCGTCGTTGGGCCGCAGGGTGTGCGCGTCGAGCCGGTGGTAGATATCACCAAGATCGCCCTGGCTGCGCTGACCACTGCCGGTTTCATGATCGGCATGCTGGCCCGCATCCGCAACGGACGGATCGACGAATAACAAATCCATAGAAAAAAGTGCGGGCGCCAGGTGCCCGCACTTTTTTCTATGGATGACTGCACCAGATCTGCGCCCCCGGCGCAGCTTCTGGCAAGGCCAAACAGCCATTTTCCACCGTTCGGCGGCTGCCGCTGAATAACTCGGTAAAGACGATCCCATCCGGGATGCCCCCTGGCGCCACCGGCAGCGGCCCCGCCGGGCGCGCCTGCGTACCGCGCTGCGCCAACACGATCAGCCATTCGCCTTCCACATCGCGCTGGAAGGCGAACGTGTTTTCCTCCGCCATCAGCACCTGGAAGCCGCCCTGCGCCAGCGGGCGCGAAGCGCGCCGCAAGCCGATCAGCGTCTGGTAATACTGCCGCATCGGCTGATCCCAGCGCGCCTCGTCCCAGGGCATGCAAGCGCGCGGGTCGCTGCCGCTCAGGCCGATCTCATCCCCATAATAGACGCACGGCACGCCCGGGTAAGTGAACAGCAGCGCCGCCGCCAGCCGCGCCAGCGCCGTGTCGTCGCCTACCGTGGTCAGGATGCGCGGCGTATCGTGCGAGCCCAGCAGGTTGAACTGCTGGCAGGCGATCTGCCAGGGGATACCGGCGCGGGTTGCCTGCCAGGAGGCCAACAGCGCCGCGGTAGACAGCGATTTGGCTGCCTGGGTGGGGGCCGCATCGCCGCGCGCCCGCGCCGTCAGGCGGTTCAGCCAGTACCAGGTAGGCTGGGTGAACCCGGCATAATTCATCACCCCGTCCCAGGTGTCGCCTTGCAGCTGCGGCGTGGCATCGAAGAAGTTCTCGCCCATCAGGTAAGCCGCGGGGTTTTCCTCCTTCACCGCCTGGCGGATACCCCTGCCCACCTCCGTCCCCAGTTGATCAAAGCCGTGGCGGGCGAGCATATTGGCCACATCGATGCGCCAGCCGTCCGCGGCGTAGGGCGGGCGCAGCCAGCGCCGGAAAATTGCCTCTGGCTCGGCATACATCACCTGGCGCAGCGCCTGGCTGCGATAGTTCAGCTTGGGCAGCAGTTTCACCCCCAGCCAGGATTCGTACTCCTCGGGGTGCTGGTGAAAGGTGAAGTATTCCGCCGTGGGGGCGTTGGCGTCAGCCTGCGCCGCCTGAAACCAGGGGTGCATCACCCCGCAGTGGTTGGGCACCACATCCAGAATATAGCGCATCCCCCGCTCTGCCAGCGCCGATCGCAGCGCCGCCAGGGCCGCATTGCCGCCCAGGTGCGGGTCCACATTCTCGTAATCGGTGACATCGTAACGATGGTTGGAATAGGCGCTGAAGATGGGGTTCAGGTACAGCGCCGTGACCCCCAGATCGTCCAGGTAGTCCAGCCGCTGGGTGATGCCGGGCAGATCGCCGCCAAAGAACTCCAGCATGGCCTCCATGCCGTGCGCGGTGGGCGTCTCGCCCCACTTGCGCTGGCTCGATTTGACCCCCAGGAACTCGTATTCGCCCTCCCGCACCGAATTGCTCGGGTCGCCATCGGCAAAGCGGTCCGGCATGATCTGGTAGAAAACCGCCTGGCGCACCCACTCCGGGGCCCGGTACGAGGCCAGGATGCGGAAATCCGCCGCGTCGGTGGGCGTGTGCTCGTGCAGCCCGGCGGCGTTGTACCAGTACGCCCCTTCGTCGGTGAAGATCAGGAAGCGGTAAGCCGTATTGGACATTTGCAGGCGCAGTGTGCCGCGCCACCAACGGCACGGCTCGCCCGGCCGGGGGTCTTCGGGCAGCATGCCGGTGAACAGGCGCTCGCCATCCGGGTGGGTGCAGAGCATCACGCGCGACACCTTCAGCCCCGGCAGCAGACGCAGGCGCAGCGTCACCTCGTCACCCAGGCGCGGCGCCGCCGGGATCACATAGCACGTCGAGCCATCATGGTGGACGGGGAGGGGGTAAACAACAAGAGAAATGGTCATGGCAATCACCAGGCGAACAGTCTGCGCCAATTCTAACACACCCCGAAAAGATAGCGAAAAACGGCCACCAGTAGGGGGCAGATCGAATCTCATCACCCTACCGGCATCACCGTCAGCGCCCTGCGGCCAAACGCGGCGATCAGGTCGGCGTCGTGCTGGAAGGCCAGCTCAGGCAGCGGCTCAGAGGGCAGGAACCACCCCACCGCGGCGTTCTCATCGTTGGGGGCAAGCACCCCGCCCACCACATGCGCCAGCAAATGCACCGAAAAATAATGCATCTGAGGGCCCAGAAATGACGAAGTCACATCCAGGATGCCATCCAGGGCGATTTCCAGGCCAGTCTCCTCGCACACCTCACGGACGGCGGCGGAGAGAAAATCATCCTCGTACTCAATATACCCGCTGAGCAGCGCCCATTTTCCCGCCCCCGGCTCAGCCGTGCGCTGACCCAGGAAAACCCGCCCCCCATCCACCAGCAAGATGCCCACCGCCGGGGCCGGGTTGCGGTAATGCACATATCCGCAGGCCGGGCAGGTTTTGCGCGGGTAGGGTGCAGTCTGCCGCACCTGCAAGGGCGCGGCGCACAGCGGGCAGTAGCGGAAGGCATCTTCCGTAACCGCCGATCTCCAATCGTAAGTGGCGTACACTTTCTTCATCAGGGTTCATCCGCCTTTCTCACACCGTACCGCCAGAGCCAACCCGCCAGGGCAGCGAAGACCCCCAGCGGGATCAGCGCGCTCAGCGCCGCCTGCAGCGGGTAGCCCGCCAGCGGCAGGAACAGCGTGCCCAGGTAAGCGCCCGCCGCCGGCAGCAGCAGCCGCCCCGCCCCCTCTTTCTCCTGCGCGGCCAGCAAAAAGGCCGGCGCCAGGATCAGCAGGTCATACACCAGCGTATGCGGCATGCTCAACAGCGGGTAAAAGATCGCCAGCGCCAGGGCCGCATCCCGCCCGGCTGTCCCGGCGTTCCGCGCCCGCCAGGCATACAGCGCCAGCCCCAGCGTCAAACCTGCCGCCGCCAGGTAATAGATAACCTTGAACACCCCCAGCGCCGAGAGCGGGATCAACGAAGCCAGCAACGCGTAGGGCGTGGCCATGATCGAGACGGGAAAATTATCCCCTGCGTAGGGCAAGAGCATCAGCCATTGGCTGAAATCCAGGTAAGCCCGGTACGGCCCCAGCCCGCCGGTCAGCAGCGCCGCCCCCGCCCAGGCCCCCGCCGCCAATCCAAAGGCTGCCAGCGCCTGCCAGTGCCGCCAGACCAACCACACCACCACAAAGCCCAGCGCAAACTGCGGCTTATAAGCCAGCAGCCCCGCCAGCAGCCCCGCCAGCGCCCATTTCTCGCCCCGGCAAGCGATGACAATACCCGTCACCAGCAGCAGGGTCAGCGTGTGGTTTTGCCCGGCCTGCATGCCGATCACAAAGGCAAAGCACGAAACGATCACTACCCCCAGCTGAACCGTGGTCAGGCCCTGCGCTTTGAGCCAGCCGGGCAGCAGGGAATGCCCCAGCAGGTACACCGCCGCCGCGGCAAAGGCCAGGCTCAGCCCCAGCCACAGCACCAGCGCACCGCCCAGCGGCAGAGCGGTCAACAGGCTGTATGCCAGTGCCACGTAGGGCGTGCTGATGAAAGGCGCAAACCCCGCCGAGACCGTCGGGGCGATCAAGGCCTCTTGCAGGGCTTGCTGCGCCATCGGATCATAGAGCAGGCTGGCATCCGTGCGGAAGAGCATCCCCCCGGCATAATACGAAATGAAATCCCCAAACAGCATAATGCCGGTCAGCCCGCCGTTCCAGCCCTGGCTGAGCAGCACATTGAGCAAGATCACCAGCCAACTGCTCACCAGGAACAGGCGCGGGTAATCACGTAAACGGCGGGGGTTGAGAAAAGGGACGGCCAATCGGGGGCTGCCTTACACCCAGGTGAACAGCGATTGGATCGCCAGCAGCAGCGTATGATGGAGCATCGTCCAAGCCACGGTGCGATCGCGCTGGGCCTGCAGACCCCACAAACAGCCCACCACAAAGGTCACCACCACCACGCCGATCACGCCAGCCAGCGGCGCCTCACGGGCCACATTGGGAATATGCCAGATGGCAAACAAGGCCGAGTGGATCAGCAGCGCAGGCCACAGCCGCCCCTTCAAAACGCGCAGCAAAACCGGCAGCAGGGCAGCGCGGAAGAACAGCTCCTGCCCGAAGGCGCTGAGTGGAGCGAACACCAGCGCCGCCTTCCAATCGAATCCTATCCAGCGGCCCGTGACCCACACCATCGGCATGATCAGCGTCGCCGCCACCAGGAAACCCAGCCCGCGCCGCGAGAGGCGGCCCAGGCGCAGGAAGCAATCCTCACGCCTGAAGCCAGCCCGCAGCAAAATAGCCACCCCCAGCGCCCCCGGCAGGATGCCCAGCAAAGAGCCCAGCGGCTCAACCAGGAAGAGCGAGTAGATCGCCGTATAGGCCAGCCAGAGTAAAAGAATGGCGGCCAGAATCATGGAGAAACCTCTGCAGTAGGCGCCGGTAAGGGCAGCCGCACATGGAACCGGCTGCCCGGGCAGGTTTGCTCATCGCAGCCGGGGCTTTCCACCCAGATGCGCCCACCGTGCGCCACCACAATGCCACGCGCAATCGCCAGCCCCAGGCCCGGCCCACCGCCCTTGAACTTGGTGCGCCCGGAGGAGTGCTGTGCCACCTCGCCGCCCTGGTAGAACTTCTCGAAGATCACCTGCTGCTGCGCCGGGTCGATGCCGATGCCCGTATCGCTGACCACCACCTCGATAGCATGGCCCGGCTCATCCAGCGCGCCGGTGATGGTAATGTGTCCGCCGTCCGGCGTGTACTTGATGGCGTTCATCACCAGGTGTTGGAAAGCCTTGCTGATCAGGTCCGAATCCGCCTCGATGGGCGGCAGACCCTTCAGCCCCTCCGCATCGAGAGAAATATTGCGCTCCTGCATGGCGGCCTCAAACTTAGAAGCCGCCTCGCCCACCACAATACTCAACAGCGTCGGCTTGCGGCGCACTTTCAATTCCTGCGCGTCGATCTTGGTCACCGCCAGCATATCGTTGACCGTCTCGTGCATGCGGTCGATGCCGCGCAAAATACCGTCCAGGTATGGTCCGATCTGCGGGTTCGAGCGCGTGGTGGGGTCTGCGAACAAAGCCTGCGAGTAGCCCTTGATGATCGTCAGCGGCGTGCGCAGCTCGTGTGCCACCACCTCGATAAAGCGTGACTTGGTGCGGTCCAGGATCTCCAGGTTATGGTAGGCTTCTGCCAGCTCGTTATACAGGCGCGCATTCTGCAAGGCAATGGCTGCCTGCCCGGCAAAGGCCACCGCCAGCAGGATATCGTCTGGGCTGAAGGCGTCTGCCGGGCGGCGGGTGATGGAAAGCATGCCAATGGCCTTCTCGCGCACGATCAGCGGCACGCCCATCCAGGATTTATTCAGCGGCAGCCAGGGTACCAGCTGCCAGCCCATCACCTGGGTCACATCGGGGTACACCACTGGCTCGTGCGTCTGGGACATCTTCAGGAAAACATCATCCGAGCGGATGGAGATGCGCAGGTGGTTGGTGCGTTCATCCGCGGGGAAGCCGCGCTGCGCCGCGATCACCAGCATATGGTCACGCTCGATCATGATCGAGCAGCGCTCATACGGCAGCACCGTTGCCAGTTGGTCCAGCACCAGCCCCGGCACCGCCTCAAAGTCCAGGTTGCCGCTCACTTCCTGCCCGGCCAGCCCCAAGGCCTCCGCCAGCCGGCGGCGGTGTTGCTCCTTCTCGTACAGGCGGGAATTTTCACGCAGCGAAATCACCTGACGCAAAAACGTCAGCGCCAGGATGACCCCCACCCCGCTGGCCAGCGCCAAAAAGGAGATCTTCGCCTGATCGTGCGCCACCAGCAAGAAGAAAGCCAGGATCGACATCAGGTAAGGCAGGTACGCCACCCAGAGGAAACGCCGCCGCGGCGGCTCGCCGGTTTCCTGCGGCGGCAGGAGCCTGCCCTGGGTAATTCCCGCCAGCGCCGCCAGCCCATAGCCTGCCAGGTAAGCAAAATCGGGCAGTCCCCCGGCGGCGTATGCGCCTTGCAAATCTTGCAACGCAAAGAGCAGGTCTGCCACAATCACCGCCACCACGCCCCACTCCAAGAGCACCAGCGGCTGCGGCGGGCGCTGCTGCTCTTGCCGGAAGAGCATACGCAGCAGCATCAGGCCCAGGCCCAATCCCAAGATCGGGTAAGCCGCCGAGAGCGCCAGGGCCAGCGGGTCAGACGGGTTGGCCGCTGCCAGCGGGGCGATCAAAAAATTCCACAGCAGCAGGCCGCCAGCCAGCATCACCGTTGCCAGGTCAATCCAGTTGCGCAGGCGCTCCTCAGGGCTGGGGCGCTCGCCCGCCATCAGGTACAGGCCCGCGGCAAAGAGTGGGTAGTAAACCAGGTAAAAGATATCGGCAACGGATGGGAAAGGCGGCTCACCCTGGGCAGATTGCAGCACCAGCCACAGCAGATCACCGAGGGCAAAGGCCAGGTGCGCCAACGCCAGCAGCCCCCAGGCCCAAAAGGCGCGCTGCCCCTGGCTGCGACTGCGTAGCGCGGCATAGAACAGCGCCGCCGCGGCCGCCAGGCTGGCGATCAGCAAAATGGCGTCACTCACACCCCCAAACCAATCTGCCTGCCCGCGGGAAAGCATCGCGAAAGCCGCGTAGGATAGCAGCATCCCCCCCAGGATCATGATCACCGGTCGGGCCGGGATGGCGGTACGACGCTCGGGCGCAGACATCGATTCGAGTATATCATTAATCTGCAAAGATGACTTGAAAAATTATCTGATATAATTCCTTCACCCTGGCAAGTATGAATCATTCATTCCTAAGGAGGCCATGATGGATGTGATCAATACCGAATTCAAGCGCTGTGTCGTCGTCAAAACCAGCGGCCGCGTAGACGGCTCCACTGCACCCGACCTGCGCAAAGCATTAGAAGCCCTCACCGAAGAGGGAAAACTGAATATTGTCTTTGACATGAGCGAAGTTAACTTCATGGCCAGCGCCGGCTGGTGGGTTCTCATCGACACCCAGAAGAAAGTCAAGCCGCGCGGTGAGCTGGTGCTGGCAAACATCGAAAAAGGCATCCGCGAATCGCTTAACCTGGTGGGGATGGGTTCCTACTTCACCATATACGAAGATGTGGTCTCCGCAGTAGGGAGCTTCTAAGCAAGGCTACTATCTTGAAGGAAACCCGCAGGTTTCCCGGCAGGATGCAAGTCCTCGCCCAAATATGTGATTTCGTCACTGCTTACGCCCAAGAGGCCCAGTTAGACGACCAAGGGGTGTATGCCGTCCAACTGGCCGTGGACGAAGCCGCCACGAATGTCATTGAGCACGCTTATGGTGGGGATGACCAGGGTGAACTGCACATCACCTGCAAGGTGGATGACAAAAGCCTCACCGTGATCATTCACGATCACGGCCGGGCTTTTGACCCCAACCGGGTGCCCGAACCCATCACGGATGTGCCGCTGGAGCAGCTGCGTTCGCGCGGCCTGGGCGTCTTCCTCATCCGCAAAATGATGGACGAAGTCTGCTACGAGTTCTCCCCCGCCAAAGGCAACACCCTCACCATGGTCAAGCACCGGGCCTAAAAATATTCAGCAAAGAGAGAGAGCAGGGCATACGCCCTGCTCTCTCTCTCTTTTTCAAACGCAAACTTCAGGGGAGGTTTCCCCAAAATGGATGTGCGATGGGGCAAAGCCCCGTCGCACATCCATTTTGGGGATTTACCCCCCCTTCCCAGCGGGAAGGGGGGGGCGATGGGCTGCGCCCATCGCCGGGGGGATGGGAGAAATGGGCTCTCGCCCCAAGATCACCATGGTAATATCATCAAACCTGGGCGCATCGCCCACAAAGCCATGCACCTCGTTCAGAATGGCCTGTTGGATCTCACCTACCGGGCCGGCCAGGTTGCGGCAAGCCACATCGACAATGAAGCGCCGGTCAATGAACTCGCCGCGGCTGTTCTGCGCATCCGTCACCCCGTCGGTATACAGCAGCAACACATCGCCAGGGTGCATTTCCGCCATTTCCTGCCGCCAGGTGCTCTCCTCGTCGATGCCCAACGGCATGCCCGTGTTGCGCAGCGTTTGCGTCTCAGGTTCCCCGTCATTTGGGCTGATCAGGTAAGGCGGCGTGTGCCCGGCATTGGCGTACGCCAGGCTGCCCGAGATCGGGTCTAGCACGCCATAAAAGACAGTCACAAACAAGTTCGCCCGCGCGTCCGTCAAGATGCGCCGGTTCGAGGCTTCCAGCACCCGCGCGGGTTCGGTGGGGAACTGCTCGGCATACGAGCGGATCAGCGTGCGGCTCAGCGCCATGTACAGCGCTGGTCCCAAGCCCTTATCCGCCACATCGGCGATGATAATGCCCAGGCGGCCTTCCGGCAGGGGAATGAAATCGTAAAAATCGCCCGCCATCTGGCGCGCCGGTTCCAGCGTCACCGCCAGAGACCAGCCCGGCAGCTGCGGCAGGTTTTCGGGCAAGAAAGAGGCCTGGATGCTGCGCGCCAGGTGGATCTCTTGCAGTGTCTTCTGCAATGACAGGCTCTCCTGGTACACGTGCGCCTGGTGCAGCGCCGAGGCCACCTGCGCCGAGAGCGACTGCACCGCCGGGAGCAGCGCCCGGATCGTATTCGCGTCCCAGGGCAGGCCCAGCGCCTGCAATTCCAGGTACACCACGCCAAAAGGCCGCCCCGTATCCACATTGAGGATCGGCGCCAGCACCAACGCCGGGTGATTGGCAAGTTTCTCCTCCCAGGGCAGCGGGTCGTTCACCAGGAAGAAGCTCTCCGCCGTCTGCGTGCGCAGCCAATTCCAGGCTGGTCCCAGCGCAACCGACCACTCCTCCGGCGCCATCAATAGCATCCGCTCTGGCTCCACCCAAATGGCAATGCTGCCGCGGGCAAACATGTTCGGCACATACTGGTTGAGCAGCTCCGGCAGGGTCGAGGCGTCGGGCGGGCCGCCCAGCAAAGCCCGGCTCAACTGCTCCAACTGGCCCAACTGCCGCGACTGCTGGCGGCTCACCTCTGCCGCCTGGCTGAGGCGGCGGGCCAGGAAGGCCACCAGCAGCAGCCCAATCATATCGAAGGTGAACAGCGCCGGGCCTTGCTCCACATACAGCGCCGCCGCCAAAATACCAAACGGGTTGGCCAGGGCTGGCAGCGCAAAGGCATAGACAAAGAACATCAGCGCCGGGCGCGGGTCTGCGCTCAGGTTGTATTTCAACCCCCATACCACATAGCCAATGTAGCCACTGTAGATGATAAAGCGGAAGATAAACTGCATCAGGATCGCCGCCATACCAGTCAGCGCCGTACCCAGGTTGAGATCGGCCATCGGCAGGGTCCCGCCAAGTGTTCGGTACAGCAGCAGCGCCGGCAGGAAGGAAAGTACATTCGAGGCCAGGTTGGCCGTGAAGATGCGCAACTGGCTCCAGCGCGCCGTGGCGTTGAATGCTCCCCGCATCCCCCGGATAAAGGTCAGCAGGTTCGCAGCCACCTCGATCCACAGCGCCACCGGCCCCACCAGCAGCACCGCCGCCCACAGCGCCATATCGTCCAGCGCGCCCTGCGTATTGGCGTAGCCCCCCGAGCGGATCTCCGTAATGAGGAAAAAACTGAGCCGGTTGAACAGGTAGACCAGCACAGCCGTCAGCGCCAGCACCAGCCAGTTCTGGGCCGCCGCCTGCCAATCGCTGGCTACGGCCAGCCAGCCCAGCGCGGCCAGCGCCAGGGGCAGCGTGTACAGCCAGGTGAACACATCGGCCGTAGCGCCCATGCGCCGCTGGCCGGTGAGCGTCTCCAGGGCCGGGTTCAGCCGCCGCGCCAACCGGTAGATCGGATCCTTCATGGCCCCTATTATACCTTTCAATAGAAAATTAGAGAGTGTGCGGGCCGCAATCCAGATCGCACACTCTCTAATTTTCTTTTTTCCCTTTCCGCGTAAGGTGAACTTGCTCACTGTCGGGAAAAGGCAATGCGTTGACGCAGCCAACGCCAGCGGTCAGACCATTTTTTTTGTTTTTCCGGGCAACAACACTGCGCAGCCAACCCCACAAATCAAAGGCATCATCCGATGCCCGCAGCACCATTACCAAAGCCGGCAGGTACACCAGGCACACTACCAGCGCCGTCGAGCGCCCGTCATACGGCCCCAACTGGGTCACCCACCCCAGCGAGCGGCTGATATAGATCGAAGCCCACGAACCAATCACCAGGATGATCAGCTCCCACCACGAGCGAGCCACCAGGAAAACCGGCAGTTGGTCGTACCACAGGCGCTGCGGCGCCAACGACATCAAGAACAACAGCTTGGCATTGCGCGAGGGCCAGCGCAGTAAAGCCAGCGCCAGCAAAAAGCCCGGCCCGGTCAGCAGCGGCATCCAGCCGTCGTAATCTCCCACCCCGCCGCCGCGCAGCCATTCCTGCGGCCAGGTGGGGTAAAGGATGAACGAAAGCCCCACCAGCCCCAACACCAGACCCACACCCCACCACCGCCAGCGCCCCAGCAGCGCCGCCACCAGGCCCAGGTTGGGCTTGGCCATTGCCAGCGGAGCCAGCCCCGGCAGTAGCACAATGGCCGTGATCAGCGGCGACCACTGCGCCGAATGGATCGCTGAAATGTACGGGAACGCCAGGAAGGTCAACAGCCGCCACACCTCGTTTCGGTGCAGCAACGCATAAGCCAGCACCCCGGAGACAATGGCGCAAAAAAGCGGCACCACCCACTGCAGCGGCACAAACAAAAATGGCACCACGAAGAACATACTGGGGAAGGGATACCCCACCATCACCTCGTTGCGCACAGTGTAAATATCGTAAGCCGATTGACCATCCAGCCACTGCATCATCCCCACCAGCGGGATGCCCACATCGCCGATCTCGATCCCGTCATAGACAATGCCCTGTGGGAAGACCATTGCCAATTTCCAGGCAATCGCCGCGGCTGCCAGCGCGTACAGCAAGCGGATTGGGATGGGTAACTCTTTAGATGTTTTCATCGCACTCATCGATAAGTCTTGAAAATGGGTGGCAACGGGGCAAAAGCCTCGCTACCACCCATTTTCAAGAACGATTCCCATCTCCCGGCGGAAAGGGGAAATGGAATATTAAAACAGCTGCAGCACCGCCCGCGAAGCCCAGTCCAGCAGCGGCGTAGAGAACAGGCTCAACACCACCACCGCAATTGCCGAAACGAAAACCGTCAGCTGCAGCCAGGGTTCGCTGGTCACTTCCGGCTCGCCCTCGCGCATGTACATCACCACCACCACGCGCAGGTAGAAGTAGGCCGAGATCAACGAGGTCAGCACGCCGATCAGCGCCAGGCCCACAAAGCCGCCTTCCATGATCGAGCGGAACAGGAAGAACTTGCCCATGAAGCCCAGCGTTGGCGGCACACCGGTAAACGAGAGCATGAACACGGTCATGGCGGCGGCCAGGGCGGGGTGCTTGCGCCCCAAACCGGCGTAATCATCCAACGCCAGCCCGCCGCCCTCGCGCTTCTCCAACGAGATCACCACCGCCCATGCCCCGAAGGAGGTGAAGGCATAGGCCACCAGGTAGAACAGCGCCGAAGCCACCGACACCCGCGACACCGCTGCCTGGCCAAACGGCACCAACGCCATCAGGATGTAACCGGCGTGAGCGATGCTGGAGTAAGCCAGCATGCGCTTGATATTGCTTTGCGCAATCGCCACCACATTCCCCAGGAACATGGTCAGCGCCGAGATCACCCAAAACACCGTGGTCATATCGGCAGAGAGCGACGGGAAAGCCGCCACGAAAATACGCATCAGCGCCGCAAAACCGCCCGCTTTGGCGCCCACCGACATGAAGGCCGTCACCGGCGAGGGCGCCCCGTGGTACACATCCGGCGTCCACATGTGGAACGGCACCACCCCCACCTTGAAGCCCAGCCCGATCATGATCAGCGCAGAGCCGATCAGCAGCAGGCTCAGGTTAGCCTGCCCATAGCGCACCATCTCCACGATGGTGAAGAGCTGCGTGGTGCCCGTAGCGCCAAACACCAGCGCCACGCCGTAGACCAGGAACCCGCCCGAAAACGCGCCCAGCAAGAAGTACTTCAGGCCGGCTTCCAGCGACTCGTTGTGGTGCGCCGCCATCGCCGCCAGGATATACAGCGGGATCGAGAGCAGCTCCAGCGCCAGGAAGATCACGATCAGATCCGCGGCCATGCCCATCAGCATCATCCCGCAGATAGAGAACAGCAGCAGGGCATAGTATTCGCCGCGCTCGATCTCCATGCGCTTGAGATAATCGTACGCCACGGCAACCCCCGCCAGGCCGCTGCCCAGGAACAGCACGGTCAGGAAGGTGGAGAAACGATCCACCACCACCATGCCGCCAAAGGGCGCCTCGGTGGGGAAGCCAAACCGCGCCACGGCAATTCCCATTGCCAGCGCCAGGCCCACCGCGGCCAGCAGCGCAATCCATCCCTTGTGTTGGCGGGGCAAGAAGGCGTCTACCAACAGCAGCAGACATGCCCACACCGCCAATACTGCCAGCGGCAGGATGGTTACCAGGTTATCCACTAATAAACTCAGGGTCATTTGCCTGCCTCCTGCCTTGCTTTAGGGCAGTCCTGCCAGTAATTTTTCCACCGCCGGGGCCATCAGGGCGAAGAACGGTTTGGGGTACAGGCCAATCCAAAAGATGAAGATCAGCAGCGGTACCAGGGTAATGATCTCGCGCCAGTTGATGTCTTTCAGCACCTTGTTCTCTTCCTTATCCACCGGGCCAAGGAACATCTTCTGGAACATTTTCAGCATATACACAGCCGCCAGGATCACGCCCAGCGCCGCCAGCCCGGCAAACCACGGCGAGCCGATCGCCTCCGAACCGAACGCCCCCAGCAAGATGGAGAACTCGCCCACAAAGCCGTTCAGGCCGGGCAGGCCCATCGAGGACAGCGTCACGATCAACGTGATCAACCCGTAGATGGGCATCACCTTCCACAGCCCGCCGAAGGCGTCCATATCGCGGGTGTGCCGCCGCTCGTAGATCATGCCGACGATCAAGAACAATGCACCCGTGCTCAGGCCGTGGTTGATCATCTGCAAGATGCCGCCCTGCACACCCTGCGGGTTGAGCGCAAACAGGCCCAGCATCACGAAGCCCAGGTGGCTGACCGAGGAGTAAGCCACCAGCTTCTTCACATCTTGCTGAGCGTACGAAACCGCCGCACCGTAGATGATGCCCACCACCGCCAGACCGGCAATCCAGGGCGCCATGCGCACCGCCGCCTCAGGGAACAGCGACAGGTTGAAGCGCAGGAAGCCGTAGGTGCCCATCTTCAGCAGAACGCCCGCCAGGATCACAGAACCAGCCGTGGGCGCTTCCACATGCGCATCGGGCAGCCACGAGTGCAGCGGCCACATCGGCACCTTGATCGCAAAGGCCGCCGCAAACGCCAGGAACAGCCACAGTTGGATGTTCTCTGGGATGCCGCCCTTAGCGATCAGTTCCGGCACCGAGAAGGTCTGCTGCTGAATGCCCAGCCACAAAATGGCCAGCAGCATCAGGATCGAGCCTGCCATGGTGTACAGGAAGAACTTGATCGCCGCGTACATGCGCCGCGGGCCGCCCCAAATGCCGATCAGGAAGTACATCGGCACCAGGGTGAATTCCCAGAAGACGTAGAACAGGAACAGGTCCAGCGCCACAAACACGCCTACCATGCCCGTCTCCAGCAGCAGGAAGAAGATCATGAAGTCTTTGACGCGATCTTCCACCGCACTCCAGGTGGAGAGGATGCAGAGCGGCACCAAGAACGTGGTCAGCAGCACCAGCAAGATGCTCAGCCCGTCTACGCCCACATGGTAGTAGATCTGCCAGCCGCCCAGGCTGATCCAGGGCACCTTGGTCTCCAGCTCGATGTCCGCGCTGATCGCCCCGTTGCCAGCCGCGATAAAGTTGACCAGCAAAACGATCGAGACCGCAAAGGTCACCAGAGAGGTCAGCAGCGCCACCCAGCGGATGGCATTTTTCTGCTCACCTTTCATGAAAAGGAGCACCAGCACGCCGATCAGGGGCAGGAAGGTAACTAAAGTTGTCAAGTCTATGTCCATTTCTGTTCCTCGGTCGAAAAGAATTTCTTCAGTAATTCATTCTCAGGTAGAGCGCCGCAAGGCCCCGGCGGGGCGCGGCGGTTCTCTTAGATCATGCGCAGCACCAGGTAGCCCAGGATCACCACCACGCCCAGGAACACCGCCAGAGCGTAGTTGCGCACAAAGCCAGTTTGCAGGCGGCGCATCTGACCCGCCAACCCCTGCATGCCCGTCGCCAGGCCGTTGGCAATCCCGTCGATGATGCCCAGGTCAAAGGGCTTGGCCAGCACCCAGGTCAGGCCGCGGAAGCCGCCCGCCAGCACCTTGTCGTGGAACCAATCATGCCAGAAGTCCCAGTCCACCTTCTGCGCCAGGAAATTGGCTACGTCCACGTAGCGGTCGAGCAGCAGAGCCTTGTAGATCTCATCCAGCCAATACTTGTTCTCGAACACCTTGAATACCGGCCCCAGGATCTTGCGCAGGGGGTCATCCGGGCGTTTAGCCAGGGGCAGCGATTGCAGCTCTTCCATGCGGCGGGTGTACATCCACCAGCCCAGGGCAATGGCAAGCAGCGCCAGCACCGTGGAGAACAGCGCCACGCGCAGGTCCAGCCCGCCCAGGTCGTACCAGGCTGTGCTGGCGTGGGCCGCGCCTTCCGCCAGGCCTTCCACCGCGCCTTCGACGGCGTGCTCGGCCTCGCCCAGGGTGTGCCCCAGCCATTCTTTGAACGTATGCAGGTATGGCAGGTTCAGCAGTCCACCCAGGGTGGAAAGTCCCGCCAGCACCAGCAGCGGCACGGTCATCACTGCCGGGCTTTCCTGCGCATGGGCGGCGGGCTCGCTCTTGGGCTCGCCAAAGAACACCATCACCACCTGCCGCGTCATGTAGAAGGCGGTGAAGAAAGCCGCAATGGTCAGCAGCACGTACACGGTAGGGTGCAGGTGCATCGACTCGAGCAGGATCTCATCCTTCGACCAGAAGCCCGCCAGCGGGAAGATGCCCCCCAGCGCCAGCGACCCGATCAGGTACACCCAGAAGGTGATCTTCATGCGCTTGCGCAGCCCGCCCATGGTACGCATGTCTTGCGGGTCAAAGTGACCCGCGCCATGCTCTTGCTTCATCTTGCGTTTCAAGTTCGGGTCGTGCTCCACATGATGCTCGCCGCGCTCCATGCCCTGGATCACCGAGCCGGAGGAAAGGAAGAGCAGGCCCTTGAAGAAGGCATGCGTCACCAGGTGGAACATACCCGCGGTGAAAGCGCCCATGCCCACCGCCGCCACCATGAAGCCCAATTGGCTGACGGTGGAATAAGCCAGCACCTTCTTGATATCGAACTGACCCACGGCAATGGTCGCCGCCAGCAGGGCGGTCACCCCGCCCACAATAGCGACCCAGTTTTGCGCCGCGGGCACCAGCGAATACAGCGCAAACGAGCGCGCCACCAAATAGACGCCCGCCGTCACCATCGTGGCGGCATGGATCAGCGCCGAGACCGGCGTAGGGCCTGCCATGGCATCCGGCAGCCAGACGAACAGCGGCAGCTGCGCCGATTTGCCGGTCACACCCAGCAGCATGAACATGGTCATCGCCATCACCGCCGCCGGGGCAGCCGCGGCCACAGCCGGAGCCATCTCATTGATCACATCGAAATTGAACGAGCCAAAATACTGGAACATCAGAAAAGCCGCGATCAAAAAGCCAAAATCGCCGATGCGGTTGGTGATGAAAGCCTTCTTGCCCGCCAGGGCATTGCCAATGCCGTCTTTGCCCTTATCGTACCAGAAGCCGATCAGCAGGTACGAGCACAACCCCACGCCTTCCCAGCCCACGAACAACATCAGGTAGTTGTCCGCGCTGACCAGGATCATCATCATGGCGATGAACAGGTTGAAGAACACAAAGAAGCGGCGGTAGCGGCTGGGATCGTTGTGGTGGCGCACATCCTCGTGCATGTAGCCGATGGCGTAAATGTGGATCAGCGTACCCACGCCGCCCACCACCAGCATCATCGTCACCGAGAGCGTGTCCACGCGGAACGCCCAGGGCAGCTCCAGCGTGCCAATGTTGATCCAATCCAGGAAGGGGATGGTCACCGCTTCGGGGTGGCCCGCCAGCGAGGTCGCCAGCAGCACCGCCACCACAAAGGTAGCACCCGAGGCCAGGCTGGCAGTCCAGCCGATGGCCTTCTCGCTCATCCGCCCGCCGAAGATCATGTTGATCAGCAGGCCCAGAACGGGCAGGAAGACCACCAGAGGCACCAGGCTAAAAAAGCCTCCCACACTCGTTACTTCGCTTAAGTTCATGCTCTAACTCCGTTCTAACGAACCGCGTCGTTACTGCGCAAGGTTATCCGTTCAAAAGGGTGACATCGTCCACGTCAACCGAGTGGCGCGTGCGGAACAGCGTCACGATCAACGCCAGGCCCACCGCCACTTCTGCCGCGGCCACCGTCATCACGAAAAAGACGAAGATCTGCCCGCTCACCGCCTGGTGAAAACGCGCAAAGGCCACAAAGGCCAGGTTGGCGGCGTTGAGCATCAGCTCGATGGACATGAACATGATGATCAGGTTGCGCCGGATCAGCACGCCCAGTGCGCCCATAATGAACAAGACCGCTGAAAGAGCCAGGTAATACGTTACAGGTAGCATTCTCTCTCTCCACACTCCGCTGTGCGCCTGCCCACCGGGCTGCGCCAGCCTATTTCTTCTTCTCTTCTCTCGTCAGCACTACCGCGCCCACCATCGCCACCAACAGCAAGAGCGAGGTGATCTCGAAGGGCAGCAGGTAACTCATGAACAGGTTAAAGCCCACTTCCGTGGGGCTGCCTGTGATGGAAGCAATTTCAGTGGTTCCAGGAGATACTAACCCGCGCTGTGCCAGCACAATGTACGCCGTCTCAGCCAGCAGGATGATGCCCAGCCCAATTGCCACCGGCTGCTGCCAGGCCAGCGTATGGCGGCGGCGCAGCTGCTCGGTGCCCAGCAGCATGATCACGAACAGGAACAGCACCATGATCGCCCCGGCGTACACCGTCACCTGGGCAACCGCCAGGAAGGGGGCGTTCAGCAGCAGGTAAAAGACCGCCACCGTGGCAAAGTTCAGCACCAGGTACAACGCGGCGTAAACCGCGCTGCGGCTGAGCAGCATACCCAGGGCAGTGGCTACGGCGACAAGCGCCAGGATGATGAAGAGAATGAGTTGTACGGTCATATTTTGGCCTGTCCTATGCCTAGTCGGTCGGATTCTGCATCACCGGGATGGAGCGGGTGAAAAACCCCGGCTCCACCGTCTGCGGGGTGGGCTTACCACCCTCCGGCACGGGGGTCAGCAGCATCTCTTTGGGATAAATGGCCTCTCGGCGGCTGGTGAACGAGAGCTCGTAGTTATCGCCCAGCACGATCGCTTCCGTGGGGCAGGCGTCTTCGCAGTAGCCGCAGAAAATGCAGCGCAAGAAGTTGATCTCATACGTGCTGGCGTAACGCTCGCCCGGAGAGTAGCGCACCTCGTCGGTGTTCTCCGCCGATTCGACGAAAATGGCGTCTGCCGGGCAGGCTGCTGCGCACAGCGCGCAGCCAATGCACTTCTCCAGCCCGTTCTCGTAGCGGTGCAGTTCGTGGCGCCCTTTAAAGCGCGCATGCACCGGGCGTTTCACCTCCGGGTACTGGATCGTCACCGGCTTTTCAAACATCATCGAAAGCGTGGTCCACATGCCACGCGCAATTTCTTTGATCGCACCCATGGTCCTAGCCTCCCAACGCAACAACGATCGAGACGATCACTACATTCAGCAACGCCAGCGGGAAAAGGAACTTCCAGCCGAAGGCCATCAGTTGATCGTAGCGGAAGCGCGGCAGTGTGCCGCGCACCCAGATCAGCAAGAACAGCAGCAGAAATACCTTAACAAAGAGGTACACCGGCCCCAGGATGGGCAGCTGCTCCATCCACGGCCCGTTGTAGCCGCCCAGGTACAGCGTGGCGGCGATCATGCTCACCGCGATCATCTTGATATACTCTGCCATGAAGAACAGGGCAAACTTCATCCCCGAATACTCCACGTGGTAACCAGCGGTCAATTCCTGCTCGGCCTCGGGCATATCGAAGGGCGAGCGGTTGATCTCCGCGGTCGAGGCAATGAAGAAGATGAGGAAGCCCAGCGGCATGGAGAGGTTCCAGCGCAGCAGGCCGAGGATAAAGCCAAAGGCCGCCCCCCACGGCTCGCCCATGGCCACCTGCTTCTCCACAATGTCTACCGTGCTCATCGAGCCTGCCAGGATCACCGGGGCCACGAAGGCCAGCGCCAGCGCCAGCTCATACGAGACCATCTGTGCGGTGGCGCGCAAGCCGCCCATCATGGCGTACTTATTGTTGGATGACCAGCCCGCCAGCACAATGCCATAGACGGCGATCGAAGCCACCGCGGTGATGTAAAGCACACCCACGTTGATATCGGCAATGAACAGGTTGATGTCGCGCCCAAACAGGTGGATGGGCCGCCCCCACGGGATCACCGCGGTGATGATCAGGGCGGGGATCACCGTGATCACCGGGGCCAGGATGAAGAGCAGCTTGTTCGCCGAAGTGGGGATCAGCTCTTCCTTGAAGATCAGCTTGACCGCATCGGCGATCGGCTGCAGCAGGCCCCAGGGCCCGGCGCGGTTCGGGCCGATGCGCGACTGCAGGCGAGACAGCGCCTTACGTTCATAGTACGTCAGGTAGGCAAAACCGCCGGTCATGCCGAGCAGCAAGATGCCCGATTTGATGATGTATTCCCAGAACAAAGCAGGTTCCATGCGTACCTCTCTAACGACGGGAGTCGTGCTCCATCAAAATCACACTGTGGCCTTTTGCGCCACGCGCACCTGGATGGCCGCGGGAGCAAAAATGGGCAGACCCAGGCTGCGCGGCGCCAGCGCCACGCCCGCCGGGATGTTCTCATCCACGCGCAGGGTCACCTTCACCGCCTGCTCGCCCAGGCTGACCTGTACCAGATCGCCGGCCTCTGCGTTCAGGCGCTGCGCCTCTGCCGGGCAGACCGTCAGGTAAGGCTGCGGGATGCGCGTTTGCAGCAGCGGCGAGGTGCTCACCGTGATGCCCTGGTCGTACAGCACCGTCACCGGCACAGCCAGCAGGCTGCCCTCGGGCACGGCGATCTCTGCCACCTGCGGCCAGGTCAGCGCCGGGGCTTGGCCCTGCTGCGCCGCCGGGGCCAACTGCACACCCAGGCCTTGCTTATTCTCGTAACCTGTGCCGCCGTAGTACAGGTCGCCGCGGCCCACGATGGGCCACTGCTCCTGCACCTGCGCCAGGCGGCGGTAATGGATCCCGGCATAATCGGGCAGGCTGGCCGCGATGCGCCCCATCACCCGCGCCGCCGAGTCCGTCTCAGCATCTACGCCAGCCTTCCTGGCGATCTCGCCGGTGATGGCGTAATCGGGGCGCGCCTGTGGGCGCGGCAGCACCGCCGGGTAGAAGCGCTGCACGCGCCGCTCGCCCGAAGTGAATGAGCCTTCGCGCTCGGTGAAGGGCAGCGCCGGCAGCACCACATCGGCCAGTTTGGCCGTCTCGGTCAGGTAAAGCTCTTGCACCACCATGAAAGGCACCTCGCCCAGCGTGGCAGCCAGGGCGGGGTCATCGCCCAGCGGGTCTGCCGCGGCCACATAAACCATCTTCGCCGCCGCCAGGGCAGCCTTCAGGTCTGCGGCGGGGCGCAGGCCCATATCCCAGGCGCCCTGCTCGTTGGCACGCGGCCACACGCCGATCAGGCCGTTGTTGGCCCGCCCGGTGTGATTGGTCACCAGCAGCAGGTTGGCGCAGGCCTGCGCCAGCGCCGCCGAGCCTTCCAACCCCAGGCCCTCGCTGCCAAACAGCGCGATGACGTTCTCTGCGTTCTTGATCGTCTCGGCCGCGTTCTTGATCTCCGCCGTGGCCTGCACTTTGCCGGGCAGCTCCGGCCGTTTGGCCGAGAGGGCGTTGATCATCGCCAACACCGTCGCCGCCTCATTGCCGTAGGCGTAGCGGATCTTCTGGCTGGCATAGCGGTCGGTCTTGGTGGGGCGGGGGTTCGCCACGATCAGCGTGGCCCCGCGCTCAGCGGCCTGCTTCACCCGCAGCCACCAGATGGGCGCTTCCTCTTCCAGGTCTGAGGCCACCACCAGGATGACCGAACCCGCGCCCAGGTCGGCAAAATTGGTGCCCTGCCCCACGCCCACCTGGGCGGTCAGATCGCCGCCTGCCATGTGCGTGTACAGCGCCGTCTTGCCGTTGAAGGCATCGGACAGGCTGCGCAGGTTGAACAGATCCTCGTTCGACAGGCGCCCACTGGCCAGGGTCAGCAGATCGCTGCCGGCATCGCGCAGCGCCTGCGCCACAAATTCGATCGCCTCGTCCCAACTCACCGGGGTCAAATCGTCGCCCCGGCGGATCAACGGCGCGGTCAGGCGCTCTTTGCCTTCCGTAAAGTGATAAGCAAAGCGGCCCTTGTCGCAGATCCAGGTCTCGTTGACCTGCTCGTTCTGGCGCGGCATGGTGCGCTTGATCACGATCTCGCCGTCCGATTTGGCCTCGCGGCGGATGTTGAAAGTAATATTGCAGCCCACCGGGCACTGCGCGCAGATGGAAGCGGTCGCCCGCATCTCCCAGGGGCGCGCCCCAAAGCGGAAGTCTGCCGTGGTCAGCGCACCCACCGGGCAGATATCCGTGGTGTTGCCCGAAAAATACGAGTCAAAGCCCGGCTCGGAGAAGGTAGCGATCTGGATGGCGCGCCCGCGCTGGTAGAAGCCGATCACCGGGTCGTCCACCACCTCAGCCTGGAAGCGCACGCAGCGCCCGCACTGGATGCAGCGCTCGCGGTCCAGGAAGATCAGCTCGCCCAGGGGCACATGCTTGGCCAGGTGCATCTTCTCATCGTAATTGAAGCGGCTCTCGCCAACCCCGTGCGCCATGGTCAGGTTCTGCAAGGGGCATTCGCCGCCCTTGTCGCAAACGGGGCAGTCCAGCGGGTGCGAGGTGAGCAAGAACTCCACCACATCCTTGCGCGCCGCCTTGACCTTATCCGACATGCCCACCACCACCATACCCTCCGAGACCGGCAGGGTGCAGGCGGTTTCCAGCTTGGGCCCAAACTGCACCTTGGGCGTGCCGTCTGCTTCCAGCACTGCCTGTCCTGTGGTGCGGTCGATCACCGGGCGGCCCACTTCCACCAGGCACATGCGGCACATGCCCACCGGCTCCATCTTGGGGTGGTAGCAAAATACGGGGATGTCAATGCCGATCTTCTTGGCCGCATCCACCACCAGCGTACCCTGCGGTACGGTCACCTGTTTTTCATCAATCGTCAGCGTAATCTGTTTTGTCATTCGCGCACTCCACTCAACCGTAAAACGCCATCTTGCCTGCCCGATGGCTGTGGATCACAATCTCAGGCTTCCTTGTGGGTTATCTGCTCAAAATCAGCCGGGAAGCGTTCTATACTCGAAAGCACTGCCTCGATGGAGAATTCGCCCAGGGCGCAGAAGCATTTCCCTTTCACCTGCCCCGCCACCTCGCGCAGCAGTTCCACATCTGCCCAACTGGCCTCGCCGCCGGCAATGCGCTCAGCCAGGTGCATCATCCAGTACGTGCCATCCCGGCAGGGGGTGCATTTGCCGCAAGACTCATGCTTGAAGAAGTGCATGGTCTTGTTGATCAGCCAGGCAACGTTGACCGAGTCATCGATCACGATCACCGAGGCCGAGCCGAGCTGTGCGCCCACGCTGGGCACGCTCTCGTAGTCCATCGGCGTATCCAGCGCTTGCTCGGTCGCCACGATCAGCGAGGATGAAGCTCCCGCCGGCATGATCGCCTTGATCTGCCGCCCCTCAGGCAGCCCGCCGCCGTGTTGGAAGATCAGCTGGCGGAAGGTCGTCCCCAGCGGCAGCTCATAATTGCCCGGTTTGTTGACCTTGCCCGAGAGGCTGAAGATCTTCACCCCGGGGCTTTTATCGGTGCCGTAGGTGCGGTACCAGGCCGCACCCTTCTCCAGGATCAGCGGCAGGTTGGCCAACGTCTCCACGTTATTGACAATGGTGGGCTTGCCATACAGGCCAAACGATGGCGGGAAGGGCGGGCGCAGCCGCGGCTGGCCCAGCTTGCCTTCCAGCGATTCCAGCAGCGCCGTCTCCTCGCCGCAGATGTAAGCCCCCGCGCCCAGGTGGGTGTAGATGCGCAGCGAATACTCCGTGCCAAACAGATGCTCACCCAGCAGCCCGGCGGCTTCCATCTCGGCGATCTTGGCATCCAGGAAATGCGCCTGCTGCCAGAACTCGCCCCGCAGGTAAATATAGGCCGCGTTGGCCTGCACCGCGTAACAGCAGAGCGCCAGCCCTTCCAGGAATTGGAAGGGGTTCTTTTCCATGATCTCGCGGTCCTTGAACGTGCCCGGCTCGGATTCGTCGGCGTTGGCGACCACATAATGGGGCCAGTTGTTGTTATCGATGAAAGACCACTTCATCCCGGTGGGGAAACCCGCCCCGCCGCGGCCGCGCAGCCCCGAAGCCTTGACCACATCGGTCACCTGCCCCGGCTGCATCGCCGTCACCGCCTGCTGGAAGGCCGCAAAGCCGCCCTCCTGGCGGTACACATCCAACTGGTCCAAACCGGGAACATCCCGGTGGCGTAGCAGAACGTATTGTTTGATCTCGGTCATATTACTTCTGCCTCAGTTCTTCGATCAGCCGCAGGGCACTTTCCACGGTCTGATTTTCGTGATACTCCAGCCCATCGTGATGGACGCTGCCCAGCGCCTGCACCTGGAACATGGGCGCCTTGTCGCAAGCCGCCAGGCACATCACCGCCTCCACCGTGATCTTGCCATCGGGGGTGGTGCCGCCCACCGGGATGCCCAGGGCCTCGCACAGCTTATGCAAGAATTCATCTGCCCCGCGCAGGGCGCAGCACAGATCGGTGCAGACCTGGATGCGGTAGGTGCCTTTTTTCTCATCGTGGTAGAGCGTGTAAAAGCCCACGATGGAGGCCGTCTCTGTGGAGGTGATGCCGCACATCTGGGCAACCTCTTGCAGGGCGGCCTTGCTCACAAACCCATCCCGGCGCTGCACCAGCGCCAACAGCGGCATCACCGCCGAGCGCTTCTGCTCGGGAGGGTATTTTGCCAGGATGGCCTGGACTTCGTCTGCATATTGTTCAGCCAATGATGTCATCGGTCTGAGTCTCCCAAAACAATGTCGATACTGCCGATGATGCCCACCAGGTCTGCCACCAGGTGCCCACGCGAGAGCACCGGCAGCGCCTGGAGATGAATGAAGGAGGGGGTGCGCCAGTGGACGCGCAGCGGCTTAGGCCCGCCGTCCGATTCCAGGTACACACCCAGCTCGCCGCGCGGCGACTCCACCGGGCTGTACACGCTGCCCTTGGGCAGGTTGAAGCCCTCCGTCCACAGCTTGAAGTGATGGATCACCGCTTCCATGCTGGTGCCCAGTTCTGCCCGCGGCGGCGGCACGTACTTGCGGTCATCCGAGCGCACCGGCCCGTAGGGCAGCATATCCAGCGCCTGCTGCACAATACGCATGGACTGGCGCATCTCTTCCATACGCACCTGGTAGCGGTCGTACACATCGCCATGCGTGCCGGTGGGCACCTCGAAATCGTACTGTTCGTAGCCCGAGTAGGGCTGCACCTTGCGCAGGTCATACTTCGGCCCAGAGCCGCGCAGCGTCGGCCCGGTCAGGCCCCAGTTCAGGGCGTCTTCCGCAGAGATGACGCCAATCTTCTTGGTGCGGTTCATGAAGATGGGGTTCTTGGTCAGCAGGGCTTCGTACTGGTCCACCCGGCGGGGGAACTCGCGCAAGAAGCGGCGCACCGCCAGCTCGAAATCTGCCGGCACATCCCGCCACAGCCCGCCCGGGCGGAAGAAGGTCGCCATCATGCGCTGGCCCGAGCACAGCTCCAAAATATCCAGGATAGCCTCGCGCTCGCGGAAGCAGTACAGGAACATCGAAAGCGCCCCCAGGTCCAGGCCGTGCGTGCCCAGCCACACCAGGTGCGAGGCAATGCGCTGCAATTCCACCAGGATCACACGGATGGCCTGGGCGCGCGGCGGCACTTCCAGCTCAGCCAGGCGCTCGATCGCCAGGCAGTAGGCCAGCCCGTTGCCGGTGGTGTTCAGGTAATCCAGGCGGTCGGTCATCACCGCGGCCTGCTCCCAGAGCTTGGCTTCCATGTTCTTTTCGATGCCGGTATGCAGGAAGCCCACATCGGGCACACAGTTGACTACCACCTCGCCGTCCAGTTCCAACAGCACGCGCAGCACGCCGTGCGTGCTGGGATGCTGCGGGCCCATGTTCAGCAGAACCGTATCGCCTTCCAGCGCCCGGTTGGAAACCAGGTGTTTCAATTCATCCAGGGTAACTTCAGTGGTCTCGTACATCGGGGCTATGCCTCTTCGTAGCGGGCTTTGTGCTTGCGCCGCTCGATCTCATCAAAGTTGAAGGTGAACTGCGGCTCTTCGTAGCCCAGCGGGTAATCTTTGCGCAGCGGGTGGCCCACCCAATCGTAGGGCATCAGTATGCGCCGCAGGTCCGAATGGGCCTCAATGTGAATGCCGAACATGTCCCACAGTTCGCGCTCCTGCCAGTTGGCGCTGTGATACAGGCCTTCCAGCGTGTGCACCGTGGGGTTGCTGCCATCCAGCGGCACACGCAGGCACACGCGCACATTGTGCTCCAGCGAATAGAAATTGTAGACCACGTGGAAGCGCGGCGCCTGCTCAGGGTAATAATCCACCGCGGTGATGTCCGAGAGCAGGTTGAAGCCCAGCTCGTCGCGCAGTGTACGCGCCACATCCACGATCTGCTCTGGTGTGGCAACCAGGCAGGCCGGGTACTTGGTTGTGCCATCTTGCAGCGCAAAGCGCTCTTTCAGGGTCGTGATGGTTTTTTCCAGGTGTCCATCCATAACGCGCACTCCTACGCCCAATCCTTCATTTTCTCGCCCTTGACCTTTTCGTACAGGGTGATCACCCCGTGGATCAGCGCCTCGGGGCGCGGCGGGCAGCCTGCCACGTACACATCCACCGGCACAATCTCATCCACCCCCTGCACGATAGCGTAGTTATTGAACACGCCGCCGCAAGAGGCGCAGTCGCCCATCGAGATCACCCACTTGGGGTCAGGCAGTTGATCGTACAGGCGGCGCAGCACCGGCGCCATCTTGCGCGTCACCCGCCCCGCCACGATCATCAAGTCCGATTGCCGCGGGCTGGCACGCATCAACTCCATGCCGAAGCGGCTCATGTCATAATGAGAGGCCTGCGCCGACATCATCTCGATGGCGCAGCAGGCCAGGCCAAACAACATTGGCCACATCGCGTTGGTGCGGGACCAATTCACTACCTGCTCTAACTTGAGCGTCACCACACCCATATCGCCAAGCTTCTGCTCTACTCCCATTCCAATGCTCCCTTCTTCCAGGCGTAAACGTAGCCTACCAGTAAGATCAGAATGAAGATGCCCATCTCGATCAGGGCAAATGCTCCCATATTTAGGTTAACAAACTCCCGCAGGACAACCGCCCACGGGAGAAAGAACACAATTTCAATGTCGAACAGGATGAACAGCACCGCCGTCAGGTAGAAGCGCACCGGTAGCCGCCGCGTGCCCGGTCCAATGGGCTTCATGCCCGACTCGTAGGTGTTGCCCTTGCGCTCGCTGGGGCGCTTCGGGCCAAACAGATGCCCCAGCAGCACCACAAAAAACGCCATCAGAACTGCCAGGATGATCAAGATTGCCAGAGGGATGTAATTCGATAGCATGGTCTCGCCTCATTCCTAAACAAGGATAAACCACCGCGAACAATCCTTGCAGGAAGGCAGCCTTGCCGCCTGCATCTCTTGTTGCTATGGTATGGATACTCGTTTGAAACGGTATGCCCCGGTTGCCCAGTGTAGGCAGGTTAGGGCTCGATGGGCTAGTGTATCACAGGCTTTTGAAGGTGTCAATTTTCACAATCGAACTACCCCAGATAATCGCGCAGCGGTCGGCTGCGCGTGGGATGGCGCAGCTTGCGCAGCGCCTTGGCCTCGATCTNNTCTGGCGGATGCGCTCGCGGGTCACATTGAAGGCCTGCCCCACCTCTTCCAGGGTGTGATCCTTGCCGTCCAGCAGGCCAAAGCGCATCTCCAGCACCTCGCGCTCCCGGTCTGAGAGCACCGCCAACGCGTTGTGGATCTGCTCGTGCAGCATCTCGCGCGCCGCCGCGTCCATCGGCTCTGGCGCGTCCTGATCTTCGATGAAGTCCCCCAACATGCTGTTATCCTCGCTGCCCACCGGGCTTTCCAGCGACATGGGTTCTTCGGCGGCGCGCAGCACCCGCCCCACCTTGGTGGCAGCGCGCGCCCAACGACGGCGCACCTCTGCCGCCAGGGGTGTGCCGTCGGCCCGCGACTGCAGGATGGTCTTCTGGTCCTTTTCATCCAAAAAGCCCGCCTCCAGGGCCAGTTCCTCCGGCGAGGGGTTGCGCCCGTATTGTTGGGTCAGGCTGCGCTGCACCCGCAGCAGGCGGTTGATCGTCTCGAAAATGTGCACCGGGATGCGGATGGTGCGCGATTGGTCTGCAATGGAACGGCTGATCGCCTGGCGGATCCACCATGTGGCATACGTGCTGAACTTGTAGCCGCGTGTGGGGTCAAACTTCGAGACCGCCCGCAGCAGCCCCAGGTTGCCCTCCTGGATCAGATCCAAAAATGAGGAGCCGCGCCCCATATAGCGCTTGGCTACGCTCACCACCAGGCGCAGGTTCGAGCGGATCAGCGTTTGGTGCGCCTCCTCCGAGCGCTTCTTCACCCCCTCCAGCTCGCGGCGCAGCGTCTCCTCGTCGGGCAGGTGCCGTGCAAAGCGGCCCGCCGAGGGCAGGTCGCAATCCTTGTGGATGCACTCTGCCAACCACGCCGCCGCCTCGTCGGGCAGGGCGTACATGCAGATGAACACCTTAAAGGCATGCCGCGCCACCTGGTCCCATAGGCGGTCGGTTCCCCAACGCCCGTTATCCAGGTAACCGCGCAGGTACGAGATTTTGCCGCCCGTCCAGGTCTCCCGCAGGATGCGCGCCTCCGCCAGGATCAGAGCCAGGTCTGGGCAGGCATAATGCAGGCGCTGTGCATCCTCGTGCAGGCGTTTCCAGGCGGTCAGCAGTTCATCGTACAGCGCTTTGTAGATCGCCGTGGAGTATGGGCGGCCTTTGCGCGCCAGCGGGTGCCCCCGCTCAATCTCCGTGATCTGCCGCAAGGCATCGATGCGCGCCGCCAACCAAAACTCATCGTCCGAATCCAGCAGTTCGATCTCGCCGATCTCTTTCAGGTACAGGCGCACCGGGTCTTCGCCTACCAGCTCGTTGACCAGCCTCGGCGTGAGCAGCTCCAGCGAATCGTCCAGGTTCAGGTCGTCGTTCTCGTCTGCGTCAGCCAGCAGCACCTCGTCTGGCTCATCGATGACCACATCCTCATCCATCTCAGTCAGCATGTCATCCAAACTGTCCAGCGGGACGAGCGGCAGCCCATCATCATCACGGTTGAAATCGGGCGGTATGGGCGGGTTTTGCGGTTTTTGGGGGGACATAGGGTTCCTCAGTGTGCGGCCGCCAGGCGGCTGGTGTAACGGCCCAGGGCACGGTCGATGCGCTTGAGCGCCTCGGTGTTCAGCATCATCTGGTCATCATATTCTTTCGCCGCGGCCAGATCACCCTGCTGCTGGGCTTCTTCCATTAAATAGCGCAAGTGATCGATGATGCGGCGCAATTCGCGGCGGCGCAGCCCCAGCAGGGCGCGCTGCAAATCTTCCAGCACACGCTCGTCATTCGGGTCCAACTTCTGCGTGCGCACCAGCAGATCGTCTGCCATCTCCATCAGCGGCAGCGAGAGGCCGTTGAGCACATACGCCAGCGGCTCGCAGAAATCTTGCTCCAGCGATTTCTGCACCAGGTCGAAGATGGTCTGGTACTCGGTGCGCTCGAAATCATTGCGCGTCAGGCGCGGCAGGCTGAACTCTTGCATCGCCCGGTCCACCCGGTAGAGCAGGTCTGGGCGGCGCATCAGCACCCCCATGCAGTGGATCTCCACCGCGGTGCGCCCTTCCGAGGCCGCCGGGGCAGGCCCCGTCGTGTGTGTGCGGGAGGGACGCGCCCCTGTCGGTCTGCCTGGGCGGGCGGGACGCCGCTCTCCGCTTTCCTCGCGGATGACGCTTTCATCTACCTTGAGCAGGCGCGCCAGCCGCTGGCGGTAGGTCTCGCGCTCGATCGCATCCGGCACATCGCGGATCAGCGGCAGCACCTGGGCGGCCAAATCGCTCTTCACCTTGGGGTCATCCAGGTCGCGCCCGGCTGCCAGCGTCTCCATCACATGGATCACCACCGGGCGGGCGTTCTCCAAAATATGCTGCCACTCTTGTGGATCGCGCAGCACCACATCGTCGGGGTCCATCCCCGGCGGCAGTGTGGTTACGCGGATATCCGCCTGCAGGCGGCTTTCGTGCCCCAGCAGGCCGCGGGCATCGAACACCGCTTCTGTCTCGTGATCCAGCGCCTGGCGCGCCACTTGCAGGCCGCGCAGCGTGGCCTTATCCCCGGCGGCATCGGGGTCCAGCGCCAGCACCATGCGCCGGGTGAAGCGCTTCAGCAGGCGCAGTTGATGCTCCGTCAGCGCGGTGCCCATCGGCGAGACGGCATTGCCAAAGCCCGCCTGGTGCAGCGCGATCACATCCAGGTAACCCTCCACGATCACCACCTGGTCGGCGTTGCGGATCTCCCGGCGAGCGCGGTCCAGCCCGTAGAGCAGGTGCCCCTTATCGAACAGCGCCGTCTGCGGCGAATTCAGGAACTTGGGCACATCCTCCGGGTTGAGGATGCGCGCCCCAAAGCCTGCCATACGCCCGCGCTCATCGCGGATGGGGAAGAGGATGCGGTGGCGGAAACGGTCGTAGTAGCCCCCCGATTCGCGCGATGTCACCAGCCCGGCATCGCTCAGCTCGGCCTCGCTGTAGCCCTTGCCTTTGAAGTAGCTCAGCGCCGTTTCCCAGGCATGCGGGGCATAGCCCAGCCCAAACGCCTCGATGGTCTCATTCTTCAGCCCACGCTGGTTCAGGTAATCCAGCGCCGGCTTCCCGGCAGGGGTCTGGAACAGGTTGTGGCGGTAGAAGGTCACCGCCTCTTCCAGCAGCCCGCGCAAGCGGGCGTGCTCCTCGCCGGCTTCCACTTCCTGGGCGGTTTGCGGGCGCACCTGCACCCCGGCTTTCTCTGCCAGGTAGCGCAGCGCCTCGGTGAAATCCCAGCCCTCTTTCTTCATCACAAAGCGGAAGATATCTCCGCCCTCGTTGCACTGCCCAAAGCAGCGCCACGTACCCGATTCGGGGAAGACCACAAACGCCGGGGTGCGCGTGTTGGCGTGGAAGGGGCAGAATCCGGTGTAATTCTTCCCCGAGTGGCGCAGAGTCACCGTCTCAGAAACGAGGTCAACGATATCCAGCCGGGATTTGATTTCGTCAATTGTGGACATATCTGCCAGGGTTACCCCAGATGAATTATACCGAAGAATTGGGGGGCGTGCGGGTTTCCCCTCCCCCATCCGTTTTTAGGATGGGGGAGGCTGGGAGGGGGTCAAACCACGCAGTACATTCATTTCTTCGGTATAATAACAGCACATCTTCTTAAAAAGGGAGACCTCCCCATGGATACCCAACCCGCCCCCCTGCTCACCGAAGAGCGCCTGGTGCAAGCCATCACCACCGTCCTCGACCATGCCCAGCCGATCCTCTCCCAGGTGGAATACCGCCTGGTGGGCACCGGCGCGGCCCTGCTCCACGGCGTGCCCCTGCCCGCCCGTGATATTGATCTGCTGGTCAAAGAACGCAAAGCGGTCGATCTCTTCGCCCAGGCCCTACAAGCCTTCGAGTGCCGCGTGCCCCCCACGTACCTGCCCGAGATGCAGCAGTATTACACCGAGTTCCTCGTCGACGGCGTGGAGGTAGGCATCAGCACCGTGGAGGTAGAAACGCCCCACCAGGCCATCGAAACCTTTGGCCCCGGCCCCTGGCTCCACTTTGAGCACCTGCCCTGCGGCCCCTACATGGTGCCCACCGTGCGCCTGGAGCTGCGCCTGGTCACCGAGCTGGGCCGCCAGCGCGAAGACCGCTACTGCCCCATCCTCGAATACCTGCGCTGCTACGGCTGTGACGCCGAGTTGGTCTGCCACGCCATGGAAGCCTGGGAGTTCGACGATACCTTGCAGCGCAACGTGCTCAGCATGCTCTCGGGGGAGTTGTAATGGCTGGCAGAGGGGCTTGTGCCGCCTGACCCATGAAAGCCTCCATTGAAGTTCTGATCATCCTGCTGCTCATCCTGCTCAACGGCGCCCTGGCCATGGCCGAGATCGCCATCGTCTCGGCGCGCAAAGTGCGCCTGGAGCAGCGCGCCCGCTCAGGCGATGCCGGGGCCCGCGCCGCCCTGGAACTGGCCCAAAAACCGGCCCACTTCCTCTCCACCGTGCAGATCGGCATCACCCTCATCGGCATCCTGGCGGGCGCATTTGGCGGCGCTACGATCTCCGAAGAGATCGCCGCCGCCCTGGAGAAGACCCCCGTCCTCAAGCCTTACGCCGAGGGTATCGCCGTGGCCCTGGTCGTGGTTGTGCTCACCTTCCTCTCCCTCATCCTGGGCGAGCTGGCCCCCAAGCAGATCGCCCTCAGCAACCCTGAGCGCACCGCCGCCCGCATGGCCCCGCTGATGCAGCGCCTCTCCCGCCTGGCGGCACCCCTGGTGAACCTGCTCAGCCTGGTGACCAATGCCTTGCTGCGCCTGCTGCACGTCAAACCCGGCCTGGAACCCAGCGTCACCGAAGAAGAACTCAAGATCCTGCTCGAGCAGGGCACCCGCGCCGGCGTCTTTAACCCCATCGAAGAAAACATGATCGAGCGCATCTTCCGCCTGGGAGACCTGCGCGCCAGCGCCCTGATCACCCCCCGCACCGAGATCGATTGGCTGGATACCGATTCCCGCCCCGAAAAGATCCGCCAGCAAATCATCGAATCCAAGCGCTCTTACTTCCCCGTCGCCCAAGACAGCCTGGATAACCTCGAGGGCTACGTGCATTCCAGCGACCTGCTTGCCCAGGCCCTACAAGGCCAGGATTTCGACCTCCACGCCGTGCTGCGCACCCCCTTGCTTGTACCCGAGAGCATGTCCGCTTTTCTTCTCCTCGAACGGATGCGCCTGGACCGTGTAGACATCGCCTTCATCCTGGACGAATACGGCGGCATCCAGGGCATGGTCACCACCAGCGATCTGCTCCAGGCCATCGTCGGCGAAATGCCCGCCGCCAGCCAGACCCTTGACCCCAGCGTCGTGCAGCGCGCCGATGGTTCCTGGCTATTAGACGGCATGCTCCTGGTCGAAGAATTCAAAGATGTCCTCGGCCTTACCGAATTACCCGGCGAATCCGAAAACCTGTATGAAACCCTGGGCGGTTTCGTCGTCACCATGCTGGGCCGCATCCCCATCTCTGGCGATGCCTTTGACCTGGATCAGTATCACTTCGAGGTGGTGGATATGGATGCCCGCCGCGTGGACAAAGTCTCGGTGACCCTCCGTGAACCATAACCCCGCCCAGTCTCACATCCACCGCCTGGACCCCCGCCACGACCTGGAGCAGGTGGCCGACCTGGTGGAGTTGTGCTTTGCCGATACCCTCGAGCCCGATGGGCGGCACTACCTGCAAGACCTGCGCGAGGCCGCTCATAACGCCCGCCTGATGGGCTGGGCCAGCACCCTCTCCGAGAACTCGCCCGCGCCCCTCTCCGGCTACGTGTGGGAAGAAGAGGGCAAAGTCATCGGCAACCTCAGCCTCATCCCCATCCGCGCCGAGGGGCAGCGCTGTTACCTCATCGCCAACGTGGCCGTGCACCCCGATCACCGCGGCAAGGGCATTGCCCGCACCCTCACCCACACCGCCATCGAGCATGCCCGCTCGCGCCGCGTCCCGGCGGTCTGGCTGCAGGTGCGCGACGATAACCCGCCCGCCGTGCACATTTACCGCACCACCGGCTTCCAGGAGCGCGCCTGCCGCACCACCTGGAACAGCACCGCCCCGCCGCCCGAGCTGCCTGCCGTCGAGGGGCTCAGCCTTGGCCCGCGCCGCACAGAGCATTGGCCCCAGCAGCGCACCTGGCTGCAAGCCCTGTACCCACCCGCCCTGGATTGGCACCTGACCTTCGATTGGCGTGTCATGCGTCCCGACCTGTGGGGGATGTTCTACCGCGCCTTCCTGCTCGAATCCGTGCAGCATTGGGCCGTGGAGAGACGCGGCCGGCTGGCTGGCCTGCTCACCTGGTACCGCGCCAGCGGCAGCACCGACCCGCTGTGGTTGGCTGCCCCCTCCCAGCCCGACGAGAGCGCCTTGCTCCACCTGCTGAGCTACGCCCGCCAGAGCATCCCCCTGGGCCGCCCGCTCAGCCTCAACCTGCCCTACGCTTACGCCGCCGCGGCCGTCCGGGCCGCCGGCTTCCATCCCCGCCAAACCCTCATCTGGATGGAGCACCGCTTTTAACTTTATCATTCTGGCGATGCAACTCTATCCGTAGAGTTGCGTAGACAGAATTGTACGGTAACCTATTCGAAACCACGGAGGAAAAAATGCAATCCTTTATCTTGCGTTGGGCCATCAACGCCGTCGCCTTATACGCCGCCATCGCCATCGTCCCGGGCATCCAGCCGGAGAGCGAAAACTGGCTCTCCTTCATCTGGCTGGCGCTGATCTTTGGGCTGGTCAATGCCATCTTCCGCCCCCTGCTCAAGTTCCTCACCTGCCCGCTGATCGCCTTCACCCTGGGCCTCTTTGTCCTGGTGATCAACACCCTGCTGTTTGCCCTCACCGGCTGGGTCGGCCAGCAGTTCCAGGTTGGCTTCACCCTGGCAGCCCCCTGGTTCTGGAATGCCTTCCTGGGCGGGCTCATCGTCAGCGTCATCAGCGTGGCGCTCACCTTGCTGCTCAAAGACGAGATCAAGGGCAAGCGCCCCCGCCGCAAGTAAACATAAGATTACCGGCTTAAAAAGGCTCGCAGCAGGTGCATGCCTGCTGCGAGCCTTTTAGAATCAGGCGGAGTCGGTGAGGCTAATCGATGGGCGCTCTTTTATTTATCGCGTGATCAAACCTGGATCAAAGACCACAAACAGACCCATAAAACAGACGAAAAACATTACCGTAACAAAGAAATATATTAAACAAGACCCAAACCAGCCAATACTGTAAGTAGATTTAATGGCCATCGGATTTACTACAAACAACCAATAAAAAGATATGATGGAGCCAAATATCAGACTGTCTTTAATGGCAAACACTTGGTAAACAAATGCGAAAAGAAAAAACAAAATCAGAATTGGAGCATTGAAAGCAACCCAGACGATAAAATAGTTATTCCAAGTCCCTTTACCTCTAAATAGTTTTGCAAAAAGGTGAACCCCAGCAGTAAGAATAATAACGCTTATCGGGGAAATTACACCGGCGAGAAGACAGCTTAATATCAGATTGAAGACACTTTTTGCAGTGATTATGTCTGGATTTTTGATGAATGGAATAGCAGATGTTGTTAACTGGGCTAGAGCTGATACAACCATAAGCCAAATGAGAGTTTGCCTAAAAGAAATATGGCCTTCCGACAATAATACCTTGCCTGTACTGACAGTTGGATGAAATAAAGTACTCGCCCAGGCTTTATACCAAGGCCACTGCCCTGTTTCTTTTGGTGCAATAATTTCGACCTTCGGTTTTTGATTTCTCGCGTCACGAGGTTCCATTTGTGCCAAACGATTTAGCAAGATAAAGAATTGGGGCTTGATGAAATGGAAAAATGCTATCATCAAGAAAAAGCAAAAAAGGCCAATAACTGCAATTAGTGTTTCGCTATTCAAGAATTTCCTCTAAAACAAAATCTTTCGAAAGGAACCGCCTAGCCGTTTTGTTTTATCTGCAGAATTATCCCGTACGATCAACGTGCCCTGATACTGATTATACGATCCTTTGACCTCTCATGGAAGCCGTCTGAGAATAAATAGTAGAAAACCGCCCCGCACAAAAAAACTCCTGACCAGGTGTGCGCGATGCCAAAGGCGCACACGCCCGGTATACGCTTCTGCCCGCCAGCGATGAAAGAGTTTTGCCTCGCTCTCATCATACCCTAAAGAAATGTTTGTTGACTTTCTGCCCAAATCGGTTATACTGAACTTAACCGGAGAAAAAATTCTATGCAGGTTTTTTCGCCAACGAGCACCCCTAACCGCTGAATACCAAAGGCACGCGCTTGCGCGTGCCTTTTGCTTACCAAATCTTGCCAATTCGAAAGGAGAACACAAAAAGTATGGATTCCGGTCTGATTCGCAAGCGTGAAAAAGCCAAGCGCTACGCCGAGCAGCGCGACCGCATCCGAGTGGAAACGCTAACTGTCACCTTCGAAGGGGATAACAACCCCCACACCGTCAGATATGAAAACCAGGCCTGGGCCTGCGACTGTGATTTCTTCCTCACTCGCGGCCAATGCAGCCATACCATGGCCCTGGAGATCATCCTGGAAAAAATGATCCCCGAGCCAGCCCCGGCCTAACGGGTAAAATCTTCACAGCAAACAAAATGATGCGGCGTAAGGCGCCGCATCATTTTGTTTGCTGGAGAACGAGCGTCATGCCCACCAGCGCATCCACACCCGAGGAGGCCCCCCAATCCCTCAGCGCTGCGGCGCACTCTGCCGGGCCGGGCTCCCCGCTGACGATGCCATCCAGTGCAAGCAGCAAGCGCTCATCGGCCTGGCCCAGGCAGGCGCAGGCGATCAGGTTCGCCGCCAGCGTGGTCGTGCGCCGGGCTGCCAGCGCAGCCAGCGCCTCGCCCAGCGCAGCCAAATCCACCTCCCAGCCCAGGCGCTTTCCCCAGCGGCTCAGCGTCAGCAGCAGCCCCACCGCCAGATCGTCCCCAGAGGGCGTCAGCCCTCGGCCCAGCCCCAGCAGCGGCTCCAGCGCCCGCACCAGCCCCTGCGCGTTAATTTCGGAAATTTGGATGTTGTGGACAGCAAAGCTGTCCACAACATCCAAATTTCCGGTTTTTTTCACCTCTGCCAGCCGCAAGCTGCGCTCAGCCGCGGGAAGCATCTCTGCGGGTGCGGGCGGGGCCTGCCATAGCGCCGCCTGCCCAAAATCCACCCGCAGCCCCGCCTCTGCGAAGATCAGCCCATCCCCCGTTACCTCCCCAGTCAGCCCGGGGGATGCGGGCGGCAGCCCCGCCCCCGCCTCTGCCAGGTTCAGCGTCAGCGGCCCGCGCCGCGCCTCCCGCGAGAGGAAGATCACCCAACCCACATCCAGCAGCACCAGCCAGCCGCGCCGCGTCACACCCAGCAGGCTGGCCCCCCTGGCCTCCCCCAGCCGCGGCCGGGCCACCGCACCAATGGTCAACACATCTACGCGCTGCATCTGCACTCCTACGCTGGAAAATCAAACGTAAGCGGGCAGNNCTGCCCGCTTACGTTTGATTTTCCAATAAATATCCCGGCATCTGGTCCGCCGGGATGGCCTCCCCACCAGGGGCAAACACCACATCATCCTCGGCGCAGTAATACAGCTTCATCCAGCGCGCAATGCCGCTCTGGATGCGCTGCGCGGCTGCCTTCTGCTCCGCCTTTTGGCGCTCAAAGCGCTTCAGGATCGCCTTGCGCTTCCACAGGTAAAGCCCGTAAAAAGCCGCCAGCACCAGCACCGCCGGCAGGCGCATCCCCGGCTGCGTATTCCAAATCCCCGCCAGGAATATCGGGATCACCAGGCTGAAGGTCGCCACCACCAGGTCGGGGTGCAGCGGCCTCACCGGCGAGCCTCGCCCCGCCGAAGGCGGCGACAGCCGCTTCCCCAGCGCCTTCAGTTCCACCTGCGGCATCTCGCTCAGCCAGGGGCGCATCGCCTGCCCCTGCTCACGCTTCAGCCCCATGCCCAGCAGGTAGATCGTGCTCACCTTCTCCACCTGCTCAGCCTGGCCACATTCCGGGCAAATCTTCGTCTCACTCATCCTGCCCTCACAGCGCGAACAGCCACGAAAACGCCAGGATACCCAGCGCCGTCGGCACCCACCACCACGCCTGGATCGCCGGGACGGGGAACATGCCTGAGTTCATCAGCACCCCCACCACCATCAGCGCCACCCCAAAAACGGCAATCGCCCGGTTGCGCAGGCTCCGTGCCAAGATCGAGTAGCGCGGCGCGGCCTCCGCCTCAACCGCCTTGCCCTTCTTCTTTTTTGGCTGCGCCGCCAGCGCCTGAGCGGCGCGCTTGGCCTTCTCGCGCTGCAAAATGATCAGGCGCAGGTAAAACACCAGCACCGCCGCAATGACAACTGCCATTCCCGTATCAATGTTCATATCGCTCTTCTCTCCTGACCCCAACTATACCGCAAAATAATAAAGATATGTGATTACATTGTCCCCCCTTCCCGCCCCGGGAAGGGGGATAAAGGTGGCTGTTCTTGCCACCGGCGGGGGTTAGGTCCGTACCCTGCCAGGAGTTAGGGTGTTATGATCTTCGAAATCTATGTTAAAATAACCTACGTATAAACTTTATTTGTTCCAGCCTGAACACCTCTTTCTCACGGCAGGCATCATGCGCTTTTTGGCACCACCTAAACCAGCGCAGTTTTCATCCCTGGCAGCCCCAGCCAGGCCACTCACCCCGCGTTTGCAACCCAATTGAAACGCTCGTCTCAGCCTGGCTGCCCCACAGCAGAAAAGGAGGCTCTTTATTACCCATATTCTCCCATCTACCCCCTGCTCTTACATTGCTTTACCCAACCATCCACCCATCTAAGGAGATAAAGGCACATTATGAGCACAGCAGAAAAAACCAAGATCGTCGGATATCTTCCCCCCGACACCCCGCCCATCGGCGCATTGCTCAGCCTGGGGGTCCAGCAAGTGCTGACCATGTTCCCCGCCACCGTTCTTGTGGCCATTCTCACCAAATTTGACGTTGGCACCACCCTGATCGCCAGCGGCATCGGCACCATTATTGCCCTATTTGTCACCGGCCGGCGCATCCCCCTCTATTACGGCTCCTCCTTCAGCTACATCACCGTCATCGTCACCACCATGAGCCTGTATGCCAACGACTGCTTCAGCGACCCTGCTACCTTCTACTGCCCCGAGGGAGTCCAAATCGCCCAGGTGGGCATTATGGGCACCGGCATCGTGGAGATCCTCATCGGCCTGCTGATCATGCGCATTGGCAAAGAGGCCCTGGATAAAGTGCTGCCGCCCGTCATCACCGGCAGTGTGGCCATCGTCATCGGCATTGCCCTGGCTGGCACCGCCCTGGGCATGGCCTCCCAGAACTGGGCCGTCGCCCTCATTACCCTGGTGGTGACCATCTTGTTCTCCGTCTACCTGCAAGGCAAAGGCCTCATCGGCATGCTGCCCGTCTTGCTGGGGGCCATCGTCGGCTATATCGTCGCGGCCATCTTCTTCCAAGATCTGATGAACTATGGCATCATCGCTGAGGCCCCCTGGTTCCGCTTCAATATCACCTTCCCCGCCTTTGGCGACGCCAACGCCTGGGCTGCCGTCACCGGCATCGCCCTGATCGCCATCGCCACCATCCCCGAGAGCACCGCCCACCTGTACCAGATGAGTCTGTACATCGACCAACTGGCTAAGGAACTGGGCCGCGCCCCGTTGGAGATCAAGCGCCTCATCGGCCTCAACCTGGTCGCCGATGGCACCGATGACCTGGTAGTGGGCTTCTTGGGCGGCTGCGCCGGCACCAACTACGGCGAGAACAACAGCCTGATGGCCATCACGCGCTGTTACTCCGTGCCCGTGCTGATGGTTGCCGGTGTCATGGCCATCTTCCTCGGCTTCATCGGCAAGCTGGGCGCGGTGATCAATACCGTCCCCACCGCCGTGGTCGGCGGCCTGTCCATTTACCTCTTCGGCGTCATTGGCATGCAGGGTATTGCCCTCATCCAGTCCGAAAAAGTCAACCTGTTCGAGCCCCGTCAGCTGGCTGTCGGCGCCACCGTCCTGGTGGCCGGCATCGGCGGCGCCATGGGCCTGCCCAATGGCATGTTCCCCTTCGAGATCCCGGTGGCCTTCCCCGATGGCATCCCCGCCATCGTCTTCTCCGCCATCCTGGGCATCTTGGTCAACCTGATCTTCCTGATCCTGCCGCCCAGCAAGTTCGGCGTGCTCGACCGCCAGAACATCAACGACTAACCGCCCAACCCATCGGGCACCTGTGCGGGGTGGTGGGCATGCCCACCACCCCGCACCCCACCCCATCGGAATGGTATTGAGGTGTAGATATGAGCATCAACCCCCATCCAGAACTCCCCGAATTTGACTATATCCGGCCTGCCTCCCTGGCGGAGGCAAGCCAGTTTCTCGCCCAGCATGCCGGGCATGCCCGCCCCCTCTCGGGCGGCACGGATATCTTCGTGCGCATGCGCGACGGCATCTGGCACGATCAGTACCTGGTAGATGTGAAACACCTGGACGGTACGAACGACCTGACCTTCACCCCCACCGGCCTGACCATCGGCGCGGGCGTCAACATGAACCGCATCATTGCCTCTCCCGAGGTGCAGCAGCACTACCCCCTGCTGGCCCAGGCCTGCCGCCGCGTGGCCTCCTATCAACTGCGCACCCGCGCCACCGTCGTCGGCAACATCTGCAACGCCTCCCCCGCCGGTGACAGCATCGGCGCCTGCATCGCCTTTGGCGGCACGCTCAAAGTCCACGGCCTCAACGGCTTCCGTGATGAGCCCCTGCAGGGCTTCTGCCTCTCCCCCGGCAAAACCCGCCTGCAGCCCGGCGATATCGTCACCGCCGTGCACCTGCCCCCGCCGCCCCCCGGCAGCGCCGGGACATATCTCAAGCTGGGCCGCAACACCTGGGGCGACCTGGCCATCGTCGGCGTCACCGTGCTGGCTGCCCCCGACCCCACCGCCGCATCCGGCTACCGCTTCCGCATCCTGCTGGCTTCGGTGGCCCCCATCCCCCTGGAGGCTGTGGCTGCCCAGGAAGCCCTGGCGGCCACCCCCCTGGGCGAGCCTGCCTTCAAAGAAGCCGCTCGCCTGGCCGCGCAGGCCTGCAGCCCCATCGATGATGTGCGCGGCAGTGCCCGCTATCGCAAAGCCATGGTGCGCAAGCACACCCAATTGGCTCTGCTTCAGACCTGGCAAAAGTTGACGAGGTAAATTATGGCAACCCATCGCATCTCCCTTACTGTTAACGGCAGCACCGAACTGCTGGATGTGCCCTCCCAAATGACCCTGCTGCAAATGCTGCGCGATAAACTGGCCCTCACCGGCACCAAGAACGGCTGCTCCGCCGGCGAGTGCGGCGCCTGCACCGTCTTGCTGGACGGCGAGCCGGTCAACTCCTGCCTGGTGCTCGCCGTCGAATGCCAGGGCGCTTCCGTCGTCACCGTCGAAGGCCTGGCCAAAGATGGCGTGCTCGATCCCATCCAGGAGACCATCGTCGACCACGGCGGCGTGCAGTGCGGCTTCTGCACCCCCGGCATGCTCATCTCCTCGCGTGCCCTGCTGGACCGCAACCCGGATCCATCCGAGGACGACATCCGCGAGGCCCTGGTGGGCAACCTGTGCCGCTGCACCGGCTATAACCGCATCGTCGACGCCGTGCAAGATTCGGCCCGGCGGCAGGCAGGCAAGGCATAAACGGAGGCACCCATGAGCAAACACACCCCCCCCAACATCCCCCACCCCATTGGCGATAGCGTCCCGCGCGTCGATGCGCAAGAGAAAGTCACCGGCGCGGCCATCTTCGCCGATGATATCCAGTTTGGCCCCGGCCTGCTCTACGCCCGCATCAAGCGCAGCCCGCACCCCCATGCCCTGATCAAGCGCATCGATGTCAGCCGCGCCAAAGCCCTGCCCGGCGTCAAGGCCGTCGTCACCGGCGAGGATTTCCCCGGCCTCACCGGCCTCTACTTGCAAGACCGGCACATTTTTTGCCGCGGCCGCGCCCGCTATGTCGGCGACCCCGTCGCCGGTGTGGCTGCCTCCAGTGAGGCCATCGCCGAGCAGGCTGTGACCCTCATCGATGTGGAATACGAGCCCCTGCCCGGCGTCTTCGACCCCGAGTTTGGCGCCACCCCCGAAGCCCCCCTGCTGCACCCCGACCTGGGCGATTACAAGGTGATGAACTTCATCTTCCCCCAGCCTGGCTCCAACGTCTCCAACCACTTCAAGATCCGCAAAGGCAATGTCGAATCCGCCTGGGCGCAGTGCGAAGCCATTGTGGAGCGCACCTACCGCATCCCCCACATCCAGCACGTGCCCATCGAAACGCACATCGCCACCGCCCGCGTCGAACAGGATGGTAAAGTGACCCTGTGGGGCAGCTCGCAATCGCCCTTTGCCCAGCGCAGCCTCATCGCTACCGCCCTGGGCGTCTCCCCCTCCGATGTGCAGGTTATCGCCCCCTACGTGGGCGGCGGCTTCGGCTGCAAGGCCGGCGTGAGCATGGAAGCCCTGGCCGTGGCCATCGCCACCCAGGTGCGCGGCCGCCCGGTCAAACTGCGCCTGACGCGTGAAGAAGAGTTCTACACCGCTTTCGTGCGCCAGGGCCTGGTGGCTCACTTCAAGATGGGCTGCGACAAAGAAGGCCGCCTGCTGGCCATGCAGAACCGCTTGTACTGGGATGCCGGCGCCTACACTGAGTACGGCGTCAACATCACCCGCGCCAGCGGCTACAGCAGCAGCGGCCCCTATGACGTACCCAACGTCAGCACCGACTCCTACTGCGTCTACACCAACCACCCCGTCGGCGGGCCCATGCGCGGCTTTGGCATGCCCGAGCTGCACACCGGCCTCGAGCAGTGCATCGACGAGCTGGCCGAGCAGATCCACATGGACAAAGTGGCCTTCCGCCGCCTCAACTGCATCCAGGGCGGCGATACCATCGTCACCGGCATGACCATGCACCCCACCGGCCTGAACGAATGCCTGGACAAAACCGCCGCCGCCATCGGCTGGGGCCACAAAGATCCCCCCTCCGCCCCCAACAAACGCCGCGGCAAGGGCATCGCCCTGATGTGGAAAGCCCCCGCCATGCCCCCCAACCCCGGCTCCAGCGCTAAGGTAGCCCTCAACGAAGATGGTACCGTCACCGTCAGCGTGGGCGGGCAAGAGATCGGCCAGGGCTCCTTCACCATCGCCGCCCAGGTCGCCGCCGGCGCTCTGGGCGTGCCCATTGAGAACGTGCGCGTGGCCACCCCCCTCGACACCAACTACAGCCCCTACGAGTGGCAGACCGTGGCCTCTCGCCTCACCTGGAGCATGGGCAATGCCGTCGCCGCCGCCGCCCGCGATGCCCGCCAGCAGATTTTGGAGCTGGTCGCCAAGGCCTGGAACGAGAAGATCGAAGACCTCGACATCGTGGATGGCAACGTCATTTCCTACAAATCTGAGGAGACCATCTCGCTCAACAAGATCGCCATCTACGGCATCGCCCTGCCCAACGACCAGGGCTGGATCGGCGGCCCGGTGCTGGGGCGCGGCTCCTTCATGCCCACCTACGTCACCGGCCTCGACCCCGAGACCGGCCAGGGCCCGCGCGCCGTCGTCCATTACACCACCGGCGCACAGGCGGTCGAAGTGGAAGTGGACATGGATACCGGCAAAGTGCAGATCCTGCGCGGCGTCAGCGCCTTTGACGTGGGCAAAGCCATCAACCCCAACATGGTGCGCGGCCAGATGGAAGGCGGCTTTGTGCAGGGCATGAGCACCGCCCTGTTCGAGAGCCTGCAATTGAAGGAAGGCGTCTTGCAGAACCCCTCCTTCGTGGATTACCGCATCGCCACCGCCACCGACGTGCCCAAAGATATCCAGTCCATCATCGTCGAAGTTCCCCAGGATGACGGCCCCTGGGGTGCGCGCGGCATCGGCGAGCACTCCATGGTGCCCACCGTGGCAGCCATTGCCAACGCCATCTTCGATGCCATCGGCATCCGCGTCGGCGCGCCGCCCTACACCGCTGAGAAGGTTTACCTGGCCATGCTCGACGCCGGTCTGGTAGAATAACCACCCACCGTCCCTCGCAGTAACGACTAAAGTTGTTACTGCCCTAGCCCTCGTAGTAACGACTTCCGTCGTTATGACGACCCAAACATAAGGAGAATAGCACCCTATGAAATTCATTGACCTCACCATCCCCCTCGGCATCGCCACCCCGCCCTGGCCCACCTATGAGCCATTGCAGATCAAGTACTTCAAGCGGCTGGCGCCCAATGGGGCCAACGGGCAGGTGGTCACCCACTCCAACCACCTCGGCACCCACCTGGATGGCGAGATCCACTTCCACACCCCCGGCAAAGATATCGCCGCCCTGGAGATGGATTTCCTCGTCCACGATGCCGCCATCGTCGACCTCAGCGACGTCTGCGGCGACTACGACGTCTACACCAGCAAAATGGTTGAAGAGCGCGTCGAAGTCAAAGAAGGCGACATCCTCATCATCCACACCGGCTATCACCACTTCGGCTGGGATATGCCCACCGCCAACGAAGTGCGCTACATGGTCATGCACCCCGGCCCCGACCGCGAGTTCGCCGAATGGGCCAAGGCCAAGAAACTGCGCTGGATTGGCGTGGACTGCGGCAGCGCCGACCACCCCATGAACACCATCATCCGCGATTGGATGCCCCGCCAGACCCGCCAGGCCGAAAAAGTGTTCCAGAAGAAATTCGGCAAGCCCCTGGCCGAATACTTCGATGACAGCAAGTACCAGCTCATGCACCTGGAGATGTTCCCCTACGGCATCATCCACGCCGAATGCCTCGGCGGCGATCTGGACCTGCTGGTCAACCGCCGCGTGCCCGTGGGCTTCTTCCCCTGGCGCTTCGTGGATGGCGAATCCAGCATTGGGCGCTGTGTCGCCATGGTCGACGACGATGAGTACACCGATCTGATGGCCAAGAAAGCCAAACTGCCCAAGACCAAATTCGGCGATGCTTACAATGCCAAGCATGTCGAAAGCATCAACAAACTGAGCAAGGCCAACCTGGAATAAGGAGCAAACCCATGCCAGTCGATATGGAACTCGAGGCGGTATTGCGGCCCACCCAGTACCCCATGGTGCCCTACCCGCCCAAAGTCGTCACCCTCGCCAACGGCAAAAAAATGGTCATCCGCCAGGCCGAGCGTGAAGACGTGCCCGAAATCCTCAAATCTGTTCACCCCTGCCTCTTCATCGAGCGCGACTACTACGACGTGGTCAGCGCCCGCCTCTACGGCGAGCTGCTGGCCTGGTATTACTACCGCGCCAAAAGCCCCTACTGCCTCATCGGGCAGGTAGATGGCTACCTGGTCGGCGCAGTCAACGGCCGCCTGGAAAACGAAAAGGTGGGCATGAGCTACCACACCCTGGCCATCGACCGCGGCCTGCGCATTGGCTCGCACCTCTTCGCCGCCAAGATGGAATACCACCTGGAATACCTGGGGCAAGAAGAAGTGCTGGTGGTGGCCGAAAGCCCCATCGGCTTCCGCCGCTGGATGATCGAGTACCCCCTCAAACCGTCCAAGATCCCGCACGAACTGGGCGGCGGCGACTCGTGGGTGCTCACCCGCGAGATCTACGAGAAGGCCAAGCCCCGCCTGGTGGTGGGCGACCGCCCCGTGCCCGCCGATCTCTGGGAAGTAGCCACCCGGCACATCCTTTTCGCCGATGAAGACACCATCCGCGAGCGCATCGCGGGCTTGAAAGGCAGGTAAACCATGAGAGATGTAGCCATTATCGGCGTCGGTATGGTCCAGTTTGGCCGGCGCGACGAAGATACCCTGCTCGATATGCTGGCCAAGGCCTCCCTCAGAGCCCTGGACGATGCCGGCATGGGCGACCGCGGCGTAGACGCCGTCTACGTGGGCAATATGGCCGCCGGCATGTTCCAGCACCAGTCCTCCATTGCCAGCTCGCTGGTAGACCGCCTCAGCCTGCTGCCCGCTGCTGCCGATACCGTAGAGAACGGCCCCGCCTCCGGCGGCAGTGCCATCAAGAACGGCCTGCTGGCTGTGGCCTCCGGCTACTACGATTACGTGCTGGTGGCTGGCGGCGAGAAAATGCGCGAGGTCACCGGCTGGCGCGCCACGGATGTCGTCGCCACCATGTCTCACCCCCAGGTGGAGTACCCCTACGGCATCACCCTGCCTGGCATGGCGGGCATGTTCACCCGCCTGTACATGGAAAAGTACGGCGTCACGCGTGAGATGCTCGTCACCGTAGCCATCAAGAACCAGGCCATGGGCGGGCTCAACCCCTACGCCCACGTGGAAATGGCCATCGACAAAGAGGGCATCTACACCAGCCCCCACGCCGTGGTCAATAACCCCATCGGCGCCGACCCGCTGCACCTGTACGATATGTGCCCGGTCAGCGATGGCGCCGCGGCGGTGCTCTTGTGCCCGCTGGAATTGGCCAAGAAATTCCCCCAGCCGCCCATCCACATCGCCGGCTTTGGCCAGGCCACCGATACCCACGCCCTGCAAGAGCGCGAAGACCCCACCGACCTCAAGGCCGTCACCCTGGCCTCCCAGCAGGCCTACGAGATGGCCAAGCTCAAGCCATCCGACATTAACGTCGCCGAGCTGCACGACGCCTTCACCATCCTGGAGATCGCCAACAGCGAACACGTGGGCTTCTTCAAGAAGGGCGAGGGCGGCAAGGCGGCCCTGGCTGGCAAGACCCGCCTCGGCGGGCCGATGCCCATCAACGTCTCCGGCGGCCTCAAAGCTCGCGGCCACCCCGTCGGCGCCACCGGCGTCGCCCAGGCGGTCGATCTCGTCTGGCAGCTGCGCCACGCCCTGCCCAAAGAGCGCCAGGTCAAGGATGCGCAGAACGGCCTGGCCATCAACTTCGGCGGCTTTGGCAATAACGTCACCGCCTTGATCCTGCGGAGGGTACAGCAATGAAAAAAGAAATCGCCATCGTTGCCTACCGGTGCAAGAAGTGTGGCAAACTGCACTACCCCTATCACGA
>DIXA01000050.1 GCA_002428565.1 Anaerolineales bacterium UBA6092
AGTTGATACAAGTGAATGCGGGCGCGAAGCGCCCGCATTCACTTGTATCAACTATTCACTAATCCTTCAGGCGGTCTTCACAAAATCTTCATAAGTTTGTGAGAAAATCAGCATAGATTAACATCTGTGATGATGTTAGAAACAAACAAACGTTACGATCGCAATTGAAGGAGAGTGTGTAATGAAGAAAATCTTAATGGTAGCAGGGGCGATCACCTTGATCATCGTAGTGCTGGGCGCGGCAGGTATTGCCTATGCCCAGGGAGGCATCCCGCCGGTTGGCTGGACAAATGAAGATGGCAGCACCATGCCCATGGGCGGCGGGCGCGGCATGCGCGGCGCGCATGGCAACAGCGCCATGAACAATGGAATGGTTAACATGGCACAGGCCGATGGCCCGATGTTCGACCTGATGGCCGCGGCTTTTGCCGAGGCGCTGGGCATGCCCCTGGAAGACTTCCAGGCGCGTTTGCTGGCAGGCGAGAGCATGATGCAAATCGCCACCTCGCAGGGATTGACCATCGAAGAGGCCAAGGCAGTGATGGAGCAGGCGCGCCAGGCTGCCATGCTGGCTGGGGTAGAGCAGGGTGTGCTTACCCAGGAGCAGGCGGAACGGATGAACGGTAACATGGCCCACATGGGCATGGTAAACCGCTCGAATAACATGCACGGCGGCTTCGCTGGCGGCATGGACGGGTCTGGCCCGCTGGCTGATTACCTGCACGCCGCCATGGCCGAAGCCCTCGGCTTGAGCGTGGAAGACCTGCAGGACCGCATCGATGCCGGGGATACTGCCTGGGATATTGTCGCCGAGCAGGGGCTGACCACGGAAGAGTTCCAGGCGCTGATGACCACGGCGCGCCAGACCGCTATCGACCAGGCCCTGGCCGACGGCGTGATCACCGCGGAACAGGCAGAGCGCATGTTCAACGGACCTGCCGGCGCTGGCATGGGCAACTATGACGGCCAGAATGGCGGCGGCAGCGGCGTCCCGGGCGACTGCCCGAATGGCGGCGGCATGCACGGCCGCAACGGCCAGCCGTAAGAATTTCCAAAAAAGAGTGTGGAGCCGGGCTTTGCCCGGCTTCACACTCTTTTTTGGTTAATCGAAGTTACCAGGGGTATAATCTATACATGTCCACTATTCTGATCATTGAAGATGAACCCGAACTGGTCAAAGTGCTGCGCTCGTACCTGGAGCAGGCTGGCTTTGAGGTGATTTCGGCATCCCGCGGCGATACCGGGCTGACCGCCTGGGAACAGAAGCGCCCCGACCTGGTGATCCTGGACCTGAATCTGCCCGGCATGGATGGGCTGGATGTGGCCCGCGCCATCCGGCGCAGCAGGCTCGGCCACGCCGATACGCCGATCATGATGCTGACCGCCCGGGTGGAGGAGATGGACCAGCTGATCGGGCTGGAACTGGGCGCGGATGATTACATCGCCAAGCCCTTCTCGCCGCGGGTGGTGGTGGCGCGTGCGCGTGCCCTGCTGCGCCGGGCGGAGGGCGCGCCAGCCTCCGGGCACATCCTGCGCGCCGCCGACCTGGAGATCGACCTGGAGGCGCATCAGGTGCTGCGCGCCGGGCAGCCGCTGGAGCTGACCCCCACCGAGTTTGGCCTGCTGGCGGCACTGGCAGCCCAGCCGGGGCGGGTCTTCTCGCGCATGCAGCTGCTCGAGGCGGCGCAGGGCGAGGCCTATGAGGGCTATGAGCGCAGCGTGGATGCCCACATCAAGAACCTGCGCGCCAAGCTGGAGCCAGACCCTAAAAACCCGCGCTACGTGGAGACGGTCTTTGGCATGGGCTACCGCTTTGCGCGTGCCCTGCCCCCGGAATAAGCCTTTGCTATGTCTCTCACGGTGATCGCAGCCTCCATTTTGATCTTGCTCACGCTGGTTGGCGTGGCGGTGGGGCGTTTCCCCTGGCTGCGCATGAACCGCGCCACCATTGCTTTGGTGGGGGCGGTGTGCCTGATCTTGATCGGGGCGATCTCGCTGGAGGGGGCCTACGCCGCGCTGGACCTGAATACGCTGGTGCTGCTCTTCGCCATGATGGTGATCAACGCCAATCTGCGCCTGGCAGGCTTCTTCCACCTGGTGACGGCGCGGGTGGTGCGCCTGGCCAGCTCGCCGCGCCGCCTGCTGGGGCTGCTGATCCTCACCTCGGGCGTGCTCTCGGCGATCTTCCTCAACGATACCATTGTGCTGATGTTCACCCCGCTGGTGCTGGAGATCTGCACCACGCTCAAGCGCAATCCCATCCCGTACCTGGTGGGGCTGGTCTCGGCGGCCAATATTGGCTCCACTGCCACCATCACCGGCAACCCGCAGAACATGCTCATTGGCATGGCCTCGGGCATTCCCTTCACCACCTTCACCGCTTACCTGGCGCCCGTGGCCATCGCCGGGATGCTGGCGGCCTGGCTGGTGCTGGTACTGGTGTACCGGCGGGAATTTGCCCCACAGCGCTTTGAGCAGGTCTACCAGATCCCGCCGCGCACCTACCGGCCCCTGCTGCGCAAGAGCCTGCTGGCAGCCGGGCTGATGTTGGTGGCCTTTGTGGCGGGTCTGCCCATCCCGCTGGCGGCGCTGGGGGCGGCGGCGCTGCTGCTCTTCACCCGGCGGCTCAAACCGCAGCGCGTCTTCCGCGAGATGGACTGGTCGCTGCTGGTGTTCTTCGGCGGCTTGTTCATCGTCACCGGCGCCATCGAGACCACCGGCCTTTCGGAACGGCTGTTTGCGCTGGTGCTGCCGCTGGCAGAGCAGGGCGTGGCGGCGCTTTCGGCGGTGGCGGTGGTGCTGAGCAACCTGGTCTCGAATGTCCCGGTGGTGCTGCTCTTCCGCCCCTTGGTGCCGGGCTTCCCCGACCCGCAACGCGCCTGGCTGACCCTGGCGATGTCGACCACGCTGGCTGGCAACCTGACCCTGCTGGGTTCGGTGGCGAACCTGATCGTGGCTGAATCGGCCAAGGCCCGCGGCGTGAATCTGAGTTTCACCGAATACCTCAAGGCCGGGGTGCCCATTACGCTGGGCACGCTGCTCTTGGGAATACTCTGGTTGAGCATGGTGCCCTGATGCGATTACGCTTATTCCTCTCCTTTGCATTGGTTGTGCTGGTGGCGGTGGTGGGTGTGGCGCTGATCGCCCGGCAGGGCGCGGCGCAGGAGGTGCGCCAGTTCATGTTTGGCGGCGGCTCCGGCCAACCGGCCCTGCTGGCGCGCTTGCAGGCCTATTACCAGGAAAATGGCTCGTGGGAGGGGGTGGAAACGATCCTGCAGATGAGCGGGCACGCCTACGGCAACGAGACGCAAGGGGGGCAGGGGATGGGCCAGGGCATGGGGCAGGGCAGTGGTGGGATGATGGGCCAGCGTGTGCTGCTGACCGATGCGCAGGGCAATGTGGTGGTGGATACGTCCACCCCGCCCACCGAGGGACCGCTCAGCCGTGAGGAGTTGGAAGTAGCTCAGCCGATCGAGGTGGACGGCGAGACGGTGGGGTACCTGCTGATGGGCAACAGCCTGATCTTCTCCACCCTGGATGAGGCTTTCATTGTAGATCGCATCAACCGGGCGGCGCTGATCGCCGGGTTGATCGCGGGGGGCGTGGCGCTGCTGCTTTCGCTGCTGCTGGCCTACCGTCTGCTGCGCCCGGTGCGCGAGCTGACCCTGGCAGCCGGGCGCATGGCGCAGGGGGATCTCTCGCAGCAGGTGCCGGTGCGCGGCGAGGATGAACTGGCCCAGTTGGGGCGCACCTTCAATCAGATGGCTCAGTCGCTGCGCCAGGCGCAAAACAGCCGCCAGGCGATGACCGCCGATATCGCCCACGAGCTGCGCACGCCGCTGGCGGTGCAGCGCGCCAACCTGGAAGCGCTGCAAGATGGCATTTACCCGCCCACATCTGAAAACCTGACCCTGGTGCTGGAGCAGAATCAACTGCTCACCCGCCTGGTGGACGATCTGCGCGTGCTGGCGCTGGCGGATGCCGGCGAGCTGGCGCTGGAGCGTGTTTCCGCGGACCTGGGGGCGCTGGCGGGGCGCGTGGTGGAGCAGTTTGGGGCGCAGGCTGCTGCCCGCGGGGTGACGCTGGAAATGCACCGCCTGGGCGGCGAATCGGACGGGGCGCTGAGCCAATGTTCGCTGGACCCCATGCGCATCGAGCAGATCCTCTCTAACCTGCTCTCCAATGCTCTGCGCCATACGCCGCAGGGCGGGCGGGTTATGGTGTCGCTGGCCTGGTCACACTCTTGGGCGGAGTTGGCGGTGCAAGACAGCGGCCCCGGCATTCCTGAGGATGCGCTGCCGCACGTCTTCGAGCGCTTTTACCGCGCCGACCGCTCGCGCAGCCGGGCCGAGGGCGGCACCGGGCTGGGATTGGCGATTGCCCGCCGCCTGGCTGAACTGCACGGTGGCACGCTGGAAGCAGCTAATGCGCTGCAGGGCGGGGCGGTTTTCACCCTGCGCCTGCCGGGAGCGGATGGATAGATATGAACCATTCGGAAAGATCGCCAAAATGGGTGGTTTGCGTGGTGAAGCCACGCAAACCACCCATTTTGGCGAAGAATCCCCCCCTTCCCAGCGGGAAGGGGGGGGCAGGGGGGGATGGGAAATGACGGTCAATAACGTCACCCGCCTGCTGGAGGCGCGCGGCATAGCCTATTCGACTTTCGAGGTGCCGGCGGAGAAGTTGGGCGCGGCTGAGACCGCCCGCCTGCTGGGCGCGCCGCCGGAGCAGGTGTTCAAGACCATTGTGGCGCTGCGAGAGGGCAAGGGCAAGCCCATCCTGGCGGTGATCCCGGGGCCGTTCGAGCTGGATCTGCGCAAGCTGGCCAAAGCCCTGGGCGAGAAGAAATGCGCCCTGCCCACCGAGCGGCAGGCTGAGCAGATCACCGGCTTGCAGGCGGGGGGCATCTCGCCGCTGGCGCTGCTGAACCGCGGCTTTGAGGTGGTGGTGGATGAGCTGGCGCTGCTGTTCGAGGAGATCCACGTCTCGGGCGGGCAGCGCGGCCTGAACATCCGCCTGCCGGTGGCGGCGCTGCTGGAGCTGACCAGCGCCGTTGTGGCGGATGTAGTGACCTGACCCCTCTCATCCCCTGCGGAATTTACCCGGAAATCAATGTTCGCAGCGGGCATAGCCCGCTGCGAACATTGATTTCCGGAAGATTCCCCTTCCCCCGTTTCGGGGGAAGGGGGTAGGGGATGGGGGTAAATTACAGGTCAAAGGCGCCCAGCAGGGTACCGTTGATGTAGACCTCGTAGTGGCCGCTCTTGTAAGTGCCCAGGTCCACCCGGCTGCTGAAGGGGGCCAGCACGGTGATGCACATCACCTCCGGGTCAGTCACCGAGTAGACTTCCAGGTTGATCTTGTTCTCGGCATCTGGCTTCGAGACGATCACGCGCAACTGGTGGCAGGGGGTGGGCAGGCTGCCGATGAGGGTCACGGAGACCTGCACGGGGAAGGATTCGGCCAGCACGATGCTGCTTTCACCTTCGGTAAGGTACACGTTGCCGCGCGACCATTTCTCATCGCCAGTCAGGGGGGCAAAATCAGTGATCATCTGAACCTCTCCAGCGGGTTCGGGGTAAGGGTTGGGCGGTATCACAGCAGGGCCGCCGATGACATCCGGGTAGGCGGTGGGTTCTGGCACCGTTTTCGGCTCGGTGGGCGCCGGCGTATCGGTAGCGCTGGCGCAGGCCCCCAGGATGAGGGCCAGGATCAGGGTAAGGTAAAGGCTTTTTCGAAACATGATATTCTCTCCTTTGTATATCTAGGTTAATGACGCAGGGGAGGGGGAAAAGTTCCCGCAGCACCTTATTATATCGCTGATATCTACAGCGCGAGAAACAGACCGATGCCGAAGGAGACCAGGTTCATGAACAGGCTCAGTTGCAGGGCGTCGCGCCAGCACAGGTGCTGCGTGAGCAGCAGGCGCAGCATGGCGGCCTCCAGCAGCCACACGCCCACTTCCAGCAGCAGGACGATCAGAATAAGCGGCACACCCCAAAATGCGGAGGCCATGGCGGCAATGATCCACAGCAGGGGCTGGCTGATCAGGTTGACGACGACTACCGATCCCATCAGGGGCAGCCAGCGTGGGCGGTTTTCCAGGGTGTATGTGTGCGTCTGGACGGTGCCGCTGGCGCTGTCTACCCAGTCTTTTTTCTTCGGCCAATAAAAGCGCCAGTACACGTCTGCCACAAACAGTTCGATGAGCAGGTTCACCGGCAGCGCCCAGGTAGCCAGTGTGCCCATGGCCACCCCCACCAGGGCCAGGAGGCCCGCCAGCACCCAGGCAGCGATGCGGAAGCCGGTGTGTTTCTTGTCGGGGTGGCGCGTCTTGGCGCGTTTCTCTGCTGATAGCACGATGGCCAGGATGATCAGGATCACCAGGCCGATGGGAACGATCAATACGAAGTAAAGGATCGTAAACGCATTGAGGTCGTAGGACAGGATGGTGTGCAGGCGCACGGCAAGCTCAGTCTCCTGCACGCTGACCGTGTACACGTTGTGGATGTGGTCGCAGCGGAACGGGTCGCTCAGGCGGGTCTGCCCATCGGAGAACAAAACCTGTAACTGATAGGTTCCGCCGGTGGAGAAGACCACGGTGTAGCAGTGACTTCCCTTGCAGTCTGGCTCGGCTCCCCAAAAGTGGGTTTCCACATCCTGGCAGGCGCTATCCCAGCACTGCAACATACGGGCATCCTCGATTCTCAGGTCACCGGGCAGCGAGAAGTAGAAATCCAGCTCGGGCTTGGGGCCCATATCTGCCGAGGCGCGGCCGTTGGGCAGCCAGGCCAGGTTGAGGACGAGGATCAGGGCGATGATCCAGATGGGTGTTTTTCTTGACATGGGTTATCTCCCTCGTGCGCGATTTCCTTCAGGATATCACCGCCGCCTGGAACTGGCTTGATAAGGGGTTGACAGTCGTTTGACAATGGATGTCAGGCGTTTTTGCGTTTGGCGAGACGCCTGCCGACCAGCAGCACGCCCACCAGCAGCACCATACCGATGCAAAGCACCGCGAGCAGCAAGAGGATCAGCGGTGTTGCGTTGGCCTGGCGCTCCACCACCAGATCGGTTTCGCGCACCTCCACCGTGTATACATTCTGGTTGGATGGCACCTCGAAGGGGTTGCTCAGGCGCGTCACGCCATCGGAGAAGGTCACCTGCAGGCGCATGGGGTGATTGGTGCCGTAGATCATCCCCTCGCAGGAGTACGGCTGGCAGGTCAGTCCCTGCGGGCCGACTTCGAGCAGCGGCTCGGTTGCCGTGCAGGCCTCATCCTGGCAGACCAGCAGCTCGCCATCCACGATGGTCAGACCCTCCGGCAGGGTGAACTGGAAATCCAGCGTGGGCTTGGGGCCGATATCTGCCGCGGCGCGGCCGTTGGGCAGGAAGATGAGGCAGAGGAAGAGGATGATGGCGATGAGGTGAAAGAGGTTTTTTCGGAACATGGCATTCTCCCTTGAAAGGATATTTCTCCCCTCGTAGTAGCGACTTTAGTCGCTATGTGTAACGATTGAAATCGTTACTACGATACACTTGCAGAAGTAGATCAGTTTTTCTTCCTGGTCAGTTCCTTGTAGACGAGCTGCCCACTGGCCCAGGCTTTCAGGTTATCCAGGCGTTCTCCGTTGTCCCCATGCTCTGGGTTATCGAAGGCTTGCTGGAGCATCTTGCAAGTGAGGTCCGGGCAGAGGCCGCAGTGCTGAAAGCCCTTCTCCAGAGCGCAGCGGGCCACCGCACAGCTGCCCCAGAACATCTGGCTGCGGGCTGCCTGGCAGCCGGGGCAGTTGGTTTTCTCTTTCCATTCGCACGCGCCGCAATACGCGCCGCACATGCCGATGAGTTGGATGTCCATAAAAACCTTTCTCCATATGTCATGGTGTCAGAGCGGTGGCGAAGGAATCGATTTTCCATGCGCCATCTTCGATGACTAAACCCAAGAAAAGCAATTGCAATTCGCCGCTCACCGCCGAGCCAGACATTCGGCCTTCTCCCCATGCCCTGATCTCTACCGCAAAATAAATTTGATCCTCGGAATCTTGCCTGGGCGGGCCTCCGTGTTGCTGTGACCATACGGTAAAAGGCTGAATGCTGACAATTTCAACCTCCTGAAACCATCTTTGACAGTCCGTTACATAATCTTCTGGATCTGGAGCATGCACTTTCGCAGAAGAACCTAACAATTGGTATGCTTCTTCATATAAACTGTTGCCTAGAAACGTGTAGTATTGTGTGATGAGAATCACCCCATCATAGTATTTCCTATCCAGCAGGGGGGTGGGCTGTGGGGTGGCGGTCATGTCAGGTTCGGGGATTGCGTCCATGGCCTTTGGGGTGACTTCAACAGTTTGCGGCACAATGCGCGTCACTTCGACAATTTGTGCATCCTGACTACTGCAAGCAGCCAGGGTCAATCCGAAAAGGATGTATATTGCCAGATTGCCTGCTTGTTTCCCCATTAAAAATCCTATTGAAGCCTCTCCTCGGTTCAGGCTGCCAAGAGTCATCGATCTATCCCTTGATCACCGCCAGCGGCCGCAGCCCCGCCCATCCCGTATCTATTTTTTCGCCCTCTCAATGATCTCCACCGTCTCCAACAGATCATCCGTGAATACTTTGGCCTTCTCCGCGTCAAACAGCGCCACGATCTGGTATTGCCCCTTGGTCATGCCGCCGCCGGCGGTATATTCCAGGATGATGCACTTGCCGTAGACTTTGTAATCATCGTCCACCAGCAGGATCGGCAGGTGCAGCGGGTAGATCCTTTCGATCGTCTTCTGGAAAGAATAAGTCTGGCCGATCTCAGGCTGCCGCGGCAGCCCCTGGGCTTCGCGGATCTTTAGAACGTAATCAAACTCGGTTTCAAAGCGCATAATTCTCCTCTATCCCTTGATCACTGCTAACGGCCGCAGCCGCGCCACCTTTTTGGCCAGCCCCGCCCCGATGACCGACTGCACCACCAGGTCCACATCCTTATAGGCCTGGGGGGCCTCTTCCGCCAGGCCAGACATCGACCCGGCGCGGATGGTGATGCCGCCGCTCTCCAATTCCTGGCGCAGCGTCTCGCCGCGCACGCTGCGCTTGGCCTCGTGGCGGCTCATCAGCCGTCCCGCGCCGTGGCAGGTGGAGCCAAAGGACTGCTCCATGCTGCGCTGTGTGCCCACCAGCACCCACGAGGCGGTGCCCATGCTGCCGGGCACCAGCACCGGCTGGCCGATCGAGCGGTATTCCTCGGGCAGGTCGGGTGCGCCGGGGCCAAAGGCGCGCGTGGCGCCCTTGCGGTGCACGCACACCTTCATCTCCTTGCCGTCAATGAGGTGGGTTTCGATCTTGCCGATGTTGTGAGCGATATCGTACACCTGGGTCAACTGCCAGTGCTTCACCTTGCCCGCCAGCACCTGCTCGAAGGCCTGCCGGGCGGCATGCGCCAAAAGCTGGCGGTTGGCGAAGGCATAGTTGGCGGCGCAGCGCATGGCTGCCAGGTAACTCTGGCCCTCCGGCGAGGAGAGCGGCGCGCAGACCAGCTCGCGGTCAGCCAGGGGGATCTTGTAGCGCCGCACCGCCGCCTGGAACACTTCCACGTAATCGGTGCAGATCTGGTGGCCAAAGCCGCGCGAGCCGCAGTGGATCTGCAAGGCCAGGCAGCCGGCTTGCAGGCCCATGGCCTGGGCAGCTTGGAGATCGAAGATTTCCTCGATCAGGTCGATCTCGATGAAGTGATTGCCTGCACCCAGCGAGCCTAATTGCGGGCGGCCGCGCTGGCGGGCGCGCGCGCTGAATTTGCTCGGGTCGGCGCCCTCCAGGCGGCCCTGGTCTTCAGTGCGGCGCACATCGTTCTCGGTGGCGAAGCCGCGCTTCAGCGCCCACCTGGAGCCGTCCCGGCAGACCTGGTCCAGCTCGGCGTCGCTCAGGCGCACCGTGCCACCCTCGCCCACGCCGGAGGGGCAGTGCTGGTTGAGGGCAGTAGCCAGGGCGTCGATGTGTGGGGCGGCGCTGTCGAAGTCAAGCTGGGTGGAGAGCAGGCGCACACCGCAGTTGATGTCGTAGCCAATTCCGCCGGGCGAGATGACGCCGTCGGGCAGCAGGGTGGCAGCCACGCCGCCGATGGGGAAGCCGTAGCCCTGGTGCATATCGGGCATCACCAGCACGCGTCCCACCAGCCCCGGCAGCGTGGCAGCGTTGACCGCCTGCTCCAGCGAGCGGTCGTCCATGATCTGCTCGATCATTTTGCGGGTGGCAAACAGGCGCACCGGCACGCGCATATCCTTGCGGAACGAGACGGGGATCTCCCACTCGTAATCGCTGATGCGTACCAGGTCTTGCAGGGTGACCATGGGGGGGCCTCCTCTCTGCCGCTTCAGACGTCGAAGACGATGTTCACTTCCAGGCCTTCGTCGGTGCGGCGGATAGCCAGGTTGTGGTACGTGACCGCCTTGATCTGCTTGCCCAGGTTCTCGATGGGCGCGCCGCTCAGGTGGGCGCTTAGCTTCTCTTCCCCGTCGGTGTGCAGCTCAAACGTGTCGAAGGCCAGGCATTCCTGCTCGCTGTAGTAGAGCAGTTCGGAGAGGAAGCGCACAAGCATGTTCTCGGCGTCCAGCGCCTCCAGCTCAAATTGGCGCGCCTGGCGCGGGCCTTCCGCCAGGGTGATGCCAGAGAGCTCGTACATGCCCCGGGCGGCCTGCTCCAGCAGGCTGGACAGGTTGGGCGCCCAGGCTTCCATCTCCCAATCGGCGGTATGTTCGTTTTCGGCAAAGCCGGAGATTTCGTCAGTCATGGTGGTATTTAGAGTATACCCTATATTTAATTGCCAATGAAGTATACTTGAAGCGGAGAAGTCCCGAAAAAGAGAGTGAAGCGGGCTTCGCCCCGCTTCACTCTCTTTTTCGGTGAATTTTCGGGTGGGTGCGGGCAATACTTAGCGTAAGTTTTGTGCAAATAG
>DIXA01000019.1 GCA_002428565.1 Anaerolineales bacterium UBA6092
CCGCAACACACTGTTTTTTGGGGTATTATCTTAAAGATATGCCGGGCGTGGGGTGCACGCCCGGCAATCTAAGGAGGGCCACCGGGGGCACTCAGCCTGGGGGGGGCAAGCTAAATGCCAATCCCGGTGGTGGACACCTGAGATACCAGTAAGAGAGAACAGGTGTCAATACATCTAATATACACCAAAATTGTCCCAAATGGATTAAGATTCGATTAGGGCTGCCTGAGAATTTCAACCTGATTTCTTCGAATTCGGGTCTTTGAAGAACTGCAGCCAGGCTTCCACATCCTCTTCCCCTAACGGCGCCTCGAGAGGCTTCTCGGCGGCGCCGCCCCGCGGCGTAGATTGCATCAGCCGGGCAAATTCCTCAGATTGCATCAGTTTGGCCTGGGCTTCCCGGGCCCCTGCCCGGACGCGCTGATCCGAACTAACCACGCACCATTGGCGGGCGCTGCGCTTAATGGAAATGAGCCGCTGCAAGATGGCCGCGTCGGCGGTCTGCCCCCGGCGGACGAAATGAGCCGTCACGCTGCCAAAGCTGCGCTGGGGAGCCTGGCCAGGGGCGGCGTTGTCGAAGTACACCTCCACACTGGCGCGCTGTGTACGGCAGAAGTCTTGCAGCAGGCCGATCAGGCGCTGCTCGTCATCCTCCTGGCGCAGGTTCAGTCCGTCAATATGCGGGATCAGGTTGTGCCCGTCGATCAGGTAGCGCATACATTTCTCCACGTTTCGGTACTTCTAGATATAATATTACCATGTCCTTTCCCCTGGCAGTCTTGACCTTAGTGTTGGAGCTCCTGGCGTTATCATTGATCTTGCTAGGGGCGCATTACCTGCGCCCGCGCCTGGGGCTGACGCCTTTGCTGGTGGTGATTGGGGGGCTAACCGGCGCGCTGCAATTCCAATCCATGGCTCCGATCCCATTGCAGATCGGCGCTCAGACGCTGAACCTGCATCCTGGGTCGGTGGTGTTCCTGCCGATGATCCTGTCGGGATTGCTGTCGGTGTACGTAGTGGAGGGCACCACGCAGGCCCGCACCGTGCTGCTGAGCATTGTTGCGATGACGCTGCTGGCTGCGCTGCTGCATTTCCTGCCCACCCTGCAAAACAGCCTGGGATTGCCCGCCATCGGCGCGCCCAGCAGCGAGAATGCGCCTGGACCGCGCATCCTGCTGGCCTCGGCGGTGGCCTTTACGGTCGATCTGTTCGTGCTGGTGATCATGTACCAATGGGTGAGCAATATGCTCTCCCGCCACCCCAGCCACCTGGCGGCAGGGCTGGCCCTGGCCGCGGCGTTGTGGTGCGATGCGCTGCTGTTTGCGCTGATCTCTTATGCTGGAACCCCCGTTTTCTGGGCCCGCCTGCTCACCAACCTGCTGGGAAAAACGCTGTCTGCCGCAGTGCTGGTGCCCTTGGCTATGCTGTACTTTACACGCTTCATGCATCGCTTCCCTGGTTCCGCTGCCAGCCTGCCGCGCCCGGCGCTGGATATTTTTGTCACCTCCGCGCAGTGGGAGGAGCGCGCCCGCTACCAAAACAGCCTGCTGCGTACCCTGTTGGAGATCAATAACCTGGTTGGCCGCGCCGTTGATGTGCAGTCTCTGTTCGACCAGGCCGGCCAACTCCTGGTGGCCAAGCGGAATTACTCCCTGGTGTGGATCCACCTGGACAGCCCAGTCAGCGGACCGGTGCAGACCGTTACACAGAAAACCCCTCTATACACAACCTTGTTTGACCCGTTGGGTGCGCCCCGGGCGGGCACGGCTGCAGAGCAGGTGATGGAGACGGGTGAGTTTCAGGTCATTAGCAACCAGAGGAATTCCCCCGCGGCCAGTGGGGGCAGCACCCTGGGCATCTTCCCCTTACGCCAGGATGGAACTTTGCTGGGCAGCCTGGGCGTGGTGGCAGCCCGCGCCAATGCTTTTGACGATGAAGAAGTGAGCCTGCTGCAAGAGCTGGCTGATGACCTGGCCAACGCCGCTACCAACCTGGCCCTGCGCCAGCAGCAGAACACCCTCTTTGCCGCAGCCGAAACGATGCTGGATGGCCTGCAGGTGGTGGATCTGAACGGCAAGATCCTGTATGCCAACGCCGCGGCGCGCAGTATGCTCCCCATGCGTAGTGCTGGCGGCCCCCACCAACATATTTCCGATTTCCTCGATATAACCAACCCGGAGATCGTCTTGGGTACGTACCGGCAGGCGCTGCTGGAGCGAGGCAACCTCTCGGCTGAGTTTGAACTCAAGCACGATGACGCGCCTCTTTACCTGGCGGTGCGCGCCTCCCTGATCTATAACCTCAACCATGAACCGGCGCAAGTAGTGATCAGTGCCCGCGATGTGACTCGCCGCCGTCAATATGAGCACCAACTGCTGACCCTCAACCGTTTGGTCACCGAATTTGTGCAGATCCGCGAGCCCGAAGAACTGCTGCGCAGCATCTTGAGTGCCAGCGTGGAGTTGATGCAAGGCTGGGCCTCGGCGATTTTCCTGGTGGATGCCGACCAACGCACGGTCAAGGATTACCTCACCCACAACCTGCCGGAAGAATATGCCCGACGCATTGCGCAGAGTTATACCGGCCTGCCAGGCGAGACGGTGGCAAAAACCATGCGCCCGGCTTACGTATCTGATACGATGGTTGAAGACAGCGCCTACGGCGACCGCCTGCGCTTCATGGCCGACTTTGGTGTGCGGGCGCTGCTGATCTTGCCGGTGGTCTTCCAAGAGCAGCCCTTTGGCGCCATGGCTATCTATTATAACCAGCCGCATGCCTTCACCGATGATGATATCCAGCTTGGGCTGACCCTTTCGCACACCCTGGCCATTGCCGTGCAGAATGCGCGCCTGTACCAATCAGAGCACAGCCAACGCCAGTGGGCTGAGGCGCTGGCTCAGGCAGCCGCAGGCCTGAACCGTTTCCTGGACCTGGATGATGTGCTGGATCAGATCTTAGAACAGGTGCAGCGTGTGACCGCCTGCCGCTCGGCCAACATTATGCTCATCGAAGGCGAAATCGTGCGCATGGTGCGCACACGCGGCTACGAGGGCATGCCCGAGCATGTGCGCGCGGGGGGCGAGCAGGGCGTTCGCCTCTCCTTTGCCTCCCTGCAGAAAATGCTCAAGACCCGCCAGCCAGTGCTGATGCCCGATACCGAACAGGAACGGGGCTGGACCCCGGTGGAGGGTACGGAGTGGATCCGTTCTTATGCCGGGGCGCCTTTGCGGGTTGGCGACCAGGTGGTGGGCTTTTTGGGCGTGGATAGCGAGCAGCCCAATTTCATGACCCAAGAGACGATGTACCGCTTGCAGGCGCTGGCCGACCACGCCGCCACGGCCATCCAGAACGCCCGCCTCTACTCACAATTGCAAAGCCATGCCAGCAACCTGGAGACCCGGGTGCGCGAGCGCACCGCCGAGCTGAAGGCCGCTAAAGACCGCATCGAGGGCATCCTGGCCTCGGTGCCCGATGCTGTCTTCGTGTTGAACGAACAGAACCAGCCCATCCATGCCAACCAGGCCGGAGAGGCCCTCATGCTGCAAGCCCTGGCCCAGGAACTGGAGTTGTTCTCCGAAAAATTCATCCGAGGGCTGTCCAGCGGGCTCTTGCAAGCCGAAGATGCCGTGTTGGAGGCCGGGGGGCGCGCCTACCAGGCGCTGGTTTCTCCCTTCCCCGCCGATCAGGGCCGCCCGGGCCTGGTGGTGGCCTTCCGCGATGTGACCCGCTTCCGCGAACTGGACCAGATGAAGACGCGTTTTGTCTCAGATGTCTCGCATGAGCTGCGCACGCCCCTCACCAACCTGATGCTGTACCTGGACCTGCTGGCTACCTCTCTGGAGGACCCTCGCAAAAGCGCCTCTTACCTCAGCACACTGCGGCGCGAGACCCGGCGCTTGAGCCACCTGATCGAGGATCTGTTGATGATCTCTCGGCTGGAATCTAAGCGGCTGGTGGTGCACCTTAAAGAAGTGGATGTGAACCGCCTGTTGGACGACCTGGCAGCCGACCGGGGCATCATGGCCCAGCGTCACAGCCTGACCTTGCAGTACACGCCGACGCCTGACCTGCCCATTGTGATGGCAGATGTGAACCTGCTCAGCCAGGCCATTTCCAACCTGCTGACCAATGCCATCAGCTATACTCCGGCAGGAGGCACGGTGACGCTTTCCTCGGGTATGGAGCATGAAGGCGATGCGAACTGGGTGACGATCCATGTGGTGGATACGGGCGTGGGCATTGCCCAGGAAGAGCTGCCGCTGATCTTCGATCGCTTCTTCCGCGGTTCAGCCAGCCGCCAGACGGGCGCCCCCGGCACCGGCCTGGGATTGGCCATTTCGCGTGAGCTGATCATGCTCTTAGATGGGCGCCTGACCGTAGAAAGCACGCTCCAGGTTGGCAGCACCTTTACGATCTGGCTGAAGGCCGTGCTATAATTCGGGGCAGTTTGCAGATTGTAAAACTCCCAGGCACAGACCTGGATTCCATTTGAAGATGAGGTGAAACGATGGTAAACAATAAAAAAACCAAAGGGGTCATTGGCCTCCTGACCGGCGGCGGCGACGTGCCCGGCCTGAACCCGGCGATCCGCGCCGTGACCATCCGCGCCCTGCGCGAAGGCTACCAGGTGGTGGGCCTGCGTCGCGGCTGGGCGGGCATTTTGGAACTGGTGCGCGACGAGAAGGTGGATAACACCTATAATTACCAATTCCTGACCGAGGATGTGGTCAACCGGGCCGGGCGCACCGGCGGCACCTTCTTGCACACTTCGCGCACCCGCCCCAGCCATGTCAAGAAAGAGGATGTTCCCGATCATTTGAAAGATCAATACAATGCAGAAGTGAACGATCTGACCCCGGAGATCCTCAAGAACCTGGAGTGGCTGGGCGTGGATTACCTGATCCCCATCGGCGGCGATGACACCTTGAGCTATGGCGTGCGCCTTTACCAGGAGGGGGTCAAAGTGGTGGCTATCCCCAAGACGATGGATAACGATGTGCCGGGCACAGACCTGTGTATTGGCTTCAGCACCTGCGTCACGCGCACCATCCAGATGGTCAACAGCCTGCGCACCTCAGCCGGCTCGCATGAGCGCATCATGGTTTTGGAAGTGTTCGGGCGCTATGCCGGTTTCACTGCCCTGCTGCCTGCCATGGCCGGAGCCGCCAACCGCTGTGTGATCCCCGAGAGCCGCTTTGAGATCGAGCGCCTGACCGAGCTGCTGGTGGAGGACCGCAACCACAACCCCAGCAAATACTCCATCGTGATCGTCTCGGAAGGGTCGATGTTCGAAGGCGGCGATATGGTGTTTGAGGATCGCGCCACCGATGCCTATGGCCACGCCAAGCTGGGTGGCATTGGCGACCTGATCTCGGCGCGCGTCAAGGCGCTTTCACCCAGGTACAATAATGGCCGCACGATCAATGTGATCAACCAGAAGCTGGGCTACATCGTGCGCGGCGGCGACCCCGACGCCATCGATTCGATCATGCCGATGGCCTTTGGCAACCTGGCCCTCGACCTGATCTTGAAGCGCCTGCACGGCCGCCTGGTGGTGTTGAAGAATGGACGCTACGATAACGTGCCCATTGAGGTGGTGACCAGCTCAAAGAAGCTGGTGGATGTAACGAAGTTCTACAACACCGACCGCCTGCGCCCCAAGTACGAATCCTTTGAGATGAAGCCGCTGTTCATCATGACCAGCGAATTTTAACTTTGATTAATAGCATCAGCGGCGGGCGAAGCCCGCCGCTGATGCTATTAATCCCTATTGGAAGGTGATCGGTTCGATGAGGATATTATCCGCGCCGACCAGGGCGCGCAGCCGCGAGAGCAGCTCGGGGGTGATGCCGGTGGTGAAGTTGGGGAACTCGATGCGGTAGCCGCGCCCGCGTTCGTACACCTGCAGGGCAAAACGGTCGTTGCCGGGGTAAGAGATGAGGATGCCATAGGCCTGGCGCAGGCGCAGGTTATCGCGCACTTTGTCTTCGCCGGGGCGCAGCAAAACGGTGATCATGCGGATATCTTCGCTGCTGTAGGCCGGGCTGGGGGTGAGGATGTAAGGGATATGCACCGGCGCGGCGGGCAGCGAGGCCGCCGTCTCTGGGGGGGGCGCCTCCACCGGCACGGCCCCTGGCAGGGCCTGCACCGATTGAGCCAGGTCGGGGGTGGTAGGCAGTGACTCTTCTGTGGATGAGGGGGCTTTATCCTCGTCTTCGTCTGCATCCCACCCGGCAAAATTGGCCGGCTCGGGCGCTTCATAGGTGGAGGCAGCCAGGGGGCGCTCCGTTTCCACCACAAACCCACCCGGCACCACTTCTTCCGCGCCCCAGCCCGGGGGGAAGCTGTCGGGCGGCGGCGGGACGTTGGCAGCCTTATTTTTCTCTGGCGGGGCAGGTTGGGCTGCTGGGCGCTCTGCGGCAGGCACAGCTTTCGCGGCCGGGCGTTCTGCGGCGGGTGGGGCCGCGGGGCGCGCCGCGGGTGGCTGTGGCTGGGGCCTGGGTTTTGTCGGCGGCGCGGCAGCCGGGCGGGTCTGAACCGGGTTCACCGCTACCACGCGCTTGATCTCTGTGGTCACGCTTTCTACCAGCACCTTGGGCTCTCCGCCCTCGGCATCGATGCGCCCGTCCACCATGACGATCTTGTCGATCTCGAAGATTTCCCAGCTCTTTTCCCAGGTGCGCGGGAAGACGATCAGTTCGATCGACCCCTGCACATCTTCCAGGGTCACAAAGCCCATGGATTTGCCGTTCTTGGTCTGGTGCGGACGCATGCGCGTCACAATCCCTGCCACGCGCACCTTCTCGTTGGGCGAGGCCTCCGAGAGCTGTGCGGAGAAGTGGGTCACTGCGCCGTTGAGGATATCCATCACCGAACTGAGCGGGTGATCGGAGACGTACAGACCGATCAGCTCGCGCTCCCAGTTCAGGATCTCGCGGCGGCTCACCTCCAGCACCACCTTGGGCAGGGTGATCTCCTCGTTGATGCCGGTGTGCGCCCCAAACATGCTCATCTGGCCCGCATCGGCGGCGCGGAAGTGCGCCGCGCTGATGGAGGTCATTGGGTCCAGGCCAGCCAGCAGTGAGGGGCGCGTGCCAAAGCAATCCAGCGCGCCAACCTTGATCAGGCTTTCCAGGGCGCGCTTGCCCACGGCGCGCAGGTCCACCCGGCGGGCAAAATCGTTGATATCCTCGAAGGCCTGCTCCTGGCGGGCCTGCAGGATGGCGTCAGCCGGGCCGTGCCCCACGTTCTTGACCGCCCCAAAGCCGAAGCGGATGGCGTGGGTCTCGTCGGGGCGGTCTTCGATGGTGAAATCCCACCCGCTGACGTTGATATCCGGCGGCGCCACCGGGATGCCCATGCGGCGGCAGTCAGCCACGTACAGGGCCACTTTGTCCGTGTCGTTTTGCGAGACAGAGAGCAGCGCGGTCATGTACTCCACCGGGTAGTGGCGCTTAAGGAAGGCCGTCTGCACGGCAATGATGCCGTAATCGGCGGCGTGGCTGTTATGGACAATGATGTCATTGGCGACGAAGTTGTGCGTGCCGGGCACTTCCAGATCGTAAGTCTGCTTTTGACCAGCATACTCGATGGCGATGATCTCATCCCAGTAGATATCGTTGTCCGCGTAACGGCGTAGGTCTGTATCATCAAAATAATCTGCCAGGCGGCCAATCGTTTCGCGTGTGAAACCGCGTTTGCTGCTGGTGTGGGCAGGGTAAAACTCACGTTGAGCCACACCGCAAGCGGCGTTCATCGCCACCCAGGTGACGCCGTGGCGCTCCTTGGCGGCGCGTACCAGCTCTTTGACCGGCATGGGAACCACATCTTTCGTGCTGGTTTTCGCCACCTCCGCGATCAATAGCTGTTGCAGAGCAGCTTTGCGTTCCTGGCTGATGAAATGACAGGCAATCTGTTTGGAAAAGGCGCGCAGGTTCTGGTTGCGGGTGATGAAAAGCTGGTAGCCTGTGCGCCCTTCTTTGTAGGGGAAGGTTACCTGGCGCAGTCGGCTGATGATGCCCAGGCGCAGCAGCAGGTGCTGCAGCTGGCGCGCCATGCGCTCTGAGGCGGTGGCATAGAACAGGCTGCGCCCAGGCAGATCAATGTGCCCATCGCCTTCCCACATGCGGCTGATCAGCAGGCCGATCTGCTTGTTGGGCAGTTCAAAGGCCGCCGCGGGGATCTCTTTCTGGCGGGCATTCTTTCCCCAAATGCCCAGCCTCTGCGCCCAGGGCACAATCCCCGGCGCTTGCTTGCGCTCCTGACGGGCAGCATAGACGGAGAGAGTGGCGCCCTTTGCGCCGATGGTGCAGCGCACATTGGAGAAGGCCTCGGCTGCCTGGATGAAATCGTTGATTTTCTCCGCAGATTGGCTGTAAAAATAGACCGAATGTGGGTGGCACAGGTTGCCTTCTGCCAGCAAATGCCCCAGGGCGATCACCTCATGCTCGGGCCACGGATTGCGCCCATTGACTGGCAGGCGGCGCGGTGTGGCGATCATCTCGCCCACTTGCAGGTGGTCAAGGATCTTCCAGCCTTCATAAGTATAAAAGGGATGGTTCGCGGTAGCTTCGATTGTGCGCCCCAGGGCAGTCTTCAGGCGGTACACGGGTTTCACGCCGTTATCCATCACCTTTGCCACGCGCCCGGGTTGCAGGCGCAGTGTGTCGGTGGCGCAGGTGACCGTTTCGCTGAGCTGCGCCTGGCCGCGATACAATGCCTCGATCGTGGCCACCCGCCCGCTGGCGGCATCGATCACCTCGGTATCACCTGGCAGGCACTTGTTGAACCCGTAACGGGCAAACTCTTCCCAGTCGGTGAAGATCAGTTCGGCGGTATCGGCGGCAATGCCGCGCTCGGTGGCGCCTTTAATGAACTTCTCGCGGTGCTTGAGCAGTTTATCCTGCATCTTTTTGGAGATGGCCTTGCGCAGGTCGTCTGCCTCAGAGGCGGTGTAGCCGGCCAGTTGGATGGCGGCGAACATCAACTGCTCCTGGTAGACCGGGTAGCCGTAAGTCTCTTTGAAGATCGGCTCGAGCAGGGGGTGGCGGTAATCCACCTTTTCTTCGCCGTGCATGCGGCGGATATAGCCGGGGATGAAATCCATCGGCCCGGGGCGGAAGAGCGCCACCATAGCGATGACGTTTTCCAGCGTTTGCGGCTTCATCTGCGTCAGCCAGCGGCGCATGCCCGAGCCTTCCACCTGGAACACGCCCGCCGTCTCGCCGAGGCCCAGCAGGGTATATGTAGCCGGATCGTCGGTGGGGATGTTGCCCAGGTTGTAGCTCACGCCGTGACGTTTGTCGATCAGGTCGCAGGCACGCGCCATGATGGTGAGCGTGGCCAGGCCCAGGAAATCCACCTTGAGCAGGCCCAGGGAATCGAGGATGTTCATCTCGAACTGGGTGACGATCTTGATCGGGCTTTCCTCTGCAGAGGCGCCCGTGGGGCGGTGCAGTGGCAGGTATTCGATGGCAGGCTTATCGGTGATCACCACGCCCGCGGCGTGCGTGCCGGCGTGGCGCACCACGCCCTCCACGTCCGCGGCGGTGTCGATCAGTTCGCGCAGGTAGCTTTCTGAGTCGTAGAACTGCTTGAGCTCGGGCACCTCTTCCAGCGCCTGGCGGATGGTGACCGCCTTGCCGGGCACGTTGGGGATGACCTTGGCGACTTTGTCCACTTCGCTGAGCGGAATATCCATCACCCGGCCCACGTCACGGATGGCGGCGCGCGCCCCCAGCGTGCCGAAGGTGATGATCTGGGCCACTTTATCTTCGCCGTACTTCTGGGCGGTGTATTCGAGCATCTCGGCGCGGCGGTCGTCGGGGAAATCCAGGTCGATATCGGGCATGGAGACGCGCCCAGGGTTGAGGAAGCGCTCGAAGATCAGCCCGTGCTGGATGGGCTCCACCAGGGTGATCTCCAGCACATAGGCCACGATGGAGCCGGCTGCCGAGCCGCGGGCGTTGTACCAGATGCCCTGTTCCAGGGCGTGGCGGCACAGGTCCCACACGATGAGGAAGTAGGCATCGAAGCCCATGTCGTGGATCACGCCCAGTTCGTAATCCAGGCGCTGGCGCACCACGGGGTCTTGGGCGTGCTCGCCGTAGCGGCGCTGCAGGCCCTGCTCGCACAGTTCGCGCAGGTAGGTTTGCGTGTCGCAGCCCTCGGGCACTTCGAAGAGGGGCAGGTGATAATTCTTGAAGTCCAGGTCCACATTGCAGCGCTCGGCGATCAGCAGGGTGTTGCTGATGGCGCCGGGCACATGCCCAAACAGGTCGCTCATCTCCTGGGGGCTGCGCAGGTAATAGGTGTTGTCGGTCATGCGCATGCGGTTGGGATCGCTGAGTATGGAGCTGGTCTGCACAGCCAACATGATATCCTGCAGGCGGGCATCTTCGGGATTGATGTAGTGCACGTCGTTGGTGGCGATAAAGCGCGCATCGTAGCGGCTGCCCAGTTCCAGCAGGCTCTTGTTCACCTGGGCCAGTTCGGGGATGTTGTGATCTTGCAGCTCCAGGTAGTAATGCTCGGGGCCAAACAGCTCGAAGTACCAGTCGAGGGTGCGGCGGGCGGCATCCAGGTTGCCCTGTTGGATGTAGCGCGGCACCTCGCCCGACATGCAGGCGGTGGTGCAGATCAGGCCCTCGGTGTGCTGGGCCAGCAGGTCATGGTCGATGCGTGGGGAATAGTAAAAGCCTTCCAGTTGGGCGGCGCTGGCCAGGCGCAGCAGGTTCTTGTAGCCGGTCTCGTTCTCTGCCAGCAGCACCAGGTGAAAGGCTTTCTTGTCTGCCTGGGGGTCGCGGTCTTTCATGCCGCGGGGGGCCATGTAGATCTCCACGCCGACGATGGGCTTGACTTGGGCAGCTTTGGCGGCGTTGTAGAATTCCATGATGCCGAACATGGTGCCGTGGTCGGTCAGGGCGATGGAGTCCATGCCCATTTCTTTGGCGCGCACCACCAGCTTCTTGACGTTGCTGAAGCCGTCGAGCAGGGAGTATTCAGAGTGGACGTGCAGGTGGGCAAAGGACATGGGCAGAAGGCACCGACTCAATGGGCAGCCTGCGGGCGGCAGGCGCGGGGAATTATTAGAACACTTAATCCAAGATTATAGCATGCACCGGCCGAGAACCAACCTACGGGTATCTTAAAATTTTCGCTGGCTGCCCTCACGGCAGCGGTTCACTTTCGATGGGATAGTTATGCCATTTAGCGGCAATTTCCTGGATCTTGCCGCTTTCCCAGGCGCGCTGGAAAGCGTTGACCACCATTGGGTCGAAGTGGGTGCCGCTGGAATTGATGATGTGATCAAAGGCTTCCTCGGTGGTGTAGGCGCTGTGATAGGGGCGGGTGCTGCTCAGCGCATCGAACACATCTGCCACGGCAACGATGCGCGCCTCGACGGGGATTTCCTCGCCGCTCAGCTCTTCGGGGTAGCCGGTGCCATCCCAGCGCTCGTGGTGCGAGCGGATGATGGGGATGGCCTGGGCCAGGTAGGGGATATCTTTGACCATCTCGGCGCCGCGCAGGGGGTGCTTGATGATCTCGGCGCGCTCCTCTTCGGTGAGGGTGCTGGCCTTTTTGAGGATGTTCTCGTTGATGAAGATCTTGCCGATATCGTGCAAGATGGCCCCGTAGCGCAGGTCGTCCAGGCGCTTGCCGCGCCAGCCCAGCGCCTCGCCGATGGCCAGGGTGTAAGCGGTGACGCGCTCCACGTGGCCGCGGGTGTAGCGGTCGCGCACTTCGATGCCGTTGGCCAGGGCGGTGAGGGCGGCCTGGTAGGCCCCTTCCATCTGGGCTAGCTGCAGCTGGCGGAAGCGGGTGAGGCGGGATTGCACCGCAGTGACCAGGTCGCGGCCGGGGACGGGCTTGATCAGGTAATCTTCGGCGCCCAGGTTCTTGCCGCGCAGCACATCGTCGCGCTCGCCGCGGGCGGTGAGGAAGATGAAGGGGATGGTGACGCCCTCGGGCAGGGTGCGCACGGCCTCGAAGAAGGCATAGCCGTCCATCTCGGGCATGGTGATGTCCGAGATGATCAGGTCGGGGTGGACGGCCTTCATCTGGTTCAGCGCCTCGCGGCCGTTGGCGGCAGCCAGCACGGTGAAGCCCTCGAAACTGAGGATATCTTTCAGGCCATTGCGAAGATCGTGGTTATCTTCTACGATGAGAAGTGTGGTCCCCTTGTTTTGCATAGCGCTTGCTCCAAAGTCATTGTGCGGTGGGCTGGGTTGAAGATACCGGTCAATATCCTGAGTTTACGCCAAATTGGGCGAAAATGCAACCCGAGATGATAAAAATTGCCCTGAGGATGTGGCCAATGCCCAGCGCCGTGGATTCGTGGGGGTTGTGAGGTAGGGGCGGTGGTCACGCTCTGGATCCCCGGTCATTGTCCTTCAAGGGGATGAGATTAACCACCCCCTGGCCCACAAATCTTTAGCAATGCGATATATTCTTTGGTTTTCAAGATCTAACAACAGTACTGCTGCCTCTTCACCATATTTCGCATCAACGACGATTTGATGACCATCAGGCGACCAGATTAGCTCGCGGCTTGTGAACCAGCGATCATCAATGCAATAGTTCGTGACCTGATAGGTTTCCATATCTATCACAGCCAGTTGAGCTTTTTCTTGACCATTTTGCGTATACCATAACCAAAAAGCGACCTGTGATTCATCCGGAGACCATTGATATTCTTGAACAAATAAGTATTCAGTGTAGTATGCTCGCAGGTTCGTAATTTGGTGTTGTTCACCATCCTGTGAAATGCGATAGAGTTCCGTATACCAGGAATTGCTGTCATCCTGACCTTCATGAAACAAAGACATGATGAACTCATCCCCGCTAGGAGACCAGACTGGTTGGGTGCCGTATGGCCCAACCCTGGCATAACTATGGATGGTAGTAATCGTTTCTTGCGATTGTAGATTCCACAGAGCAATGTAGTTCCCATCCATACCTGGAAACCTGTTATAAACCACTCTGGTTAGTTGCGAATTGTATTGTTCAAACCAAGTGCATAAAACGGAGCATGTCGACC
>DIXA01000039.1 GCA_002428565.1 Anaerolineales bacterium UBA6092
GGTTGGCGCCGCCGCCCAGGAACAGGCCGAAAGTGACGACGCCATCCCGGCGCGCCTGCTGCAGCGTGCGTGCGGTGCGGTCATGATCGCCCATCTCGCCGTCAGAGAGCACCACCACCAACTTGTTCTTCTCGTCACGCGCCAGAAGGGCCGAAGCGGCCAGCCCGGCTGTGCGGGCGCCCAATGTTCCGCCCAGGTCGAGGCTGGTCAGGCAGGCAGCGCGCTCGGGGGCAAAGCCGGGATCGTCCATGGCCTTGAACTGGGCGTCGGTGGAGCCAAAGCCGCGCACCTCGTAGGGCATCTCGAGCTGGTCGAAGGTATCGCCCAGGGTCATGGTGGCGTCGTAGAGCGAGCCGCTGTAGATGTGCTCGTCCATGCTGCCGGAGAGATCCACCGCCAGGCTCACGGCGAAGGAAGTGTGTGGCATCTGCCGGGTGCGCGTGTGCACGTCGGTCAGACCCTTGACCGCCCCGACGAGCTGGTGGCGATCCAGGCGGCCCTCGGACTGGCGGCGCAGGGTCTGCTCGGTCTGCTCACGGATGGCGCGCAGCTGGCGCGCCAGGTCAGCCGCCACGGCCTTGTGGGAGGCGCGGCGCGGCTCCAGCTCACGCGCCTGCTCGGAGTCGGTGCGGGGCAGATCGACATGGGCATCCTCGACGGCGCCTTCGGGGGAGAAATACCTTTGCGAGGTGGAAGAACGCTCGGAGAGCGGGCGGTGCAGGGGCTTGCCGATGGTGTCCTTGCGTGAGCGGCGGCGCACGCCCGACTCAATGGCAGCAGCCGCCTGGCGCTCGACCGAGCGCACCACCTCGTCCAGCTCCTTCTGCCCGAAGGACTGACCGGGGTCGCCCAATCCGCCAGCCTTCCCGCGGCCTGGCTGTTCGCCACCGCCGGAACCGGCGCCGCTTCCTTGCCCGGCAGCCGCCTCTTTTTCGCCTTGCTTTTCTCCCGCGCCGCCAGCACCCTGACCGGCGGCCTGTTGGCCAGCGTCTTGGCCTGCATCCGCCTTCTTGCCCTGGCCACCGGCAGCGCCCTGATCTTCACCTTGCTCACCGCTGGAGCCCGGCTGCTTTTCACTGGCAGCCTGCCCACCGGAAACCTTTTGCCCCGCTCCGGCCTGCTCCTGCGGCTTTTGCTGCCCCTGGCCACCCGAACCAGGCTGTCCCTGGCGCGGCTTCGTGCCGGGCGGGGGCTGCACCGGCGGAGAATACTCCTGCGGGGGTAGCTCGATCAGGCCCTCTTCCTCGAAGCGCCGCGCCAGGTGCACGGCAGCGGCCAAAGCAACCTCAGCATTGCCCTGCACCGCCTGGCGCACCACAGGCTCTAGCTCATCGAAAAGCGCCCTGGCCTGGGGCGGCATGCCTGTGCGCACCTCGTCGCGCAAGCGGAAGAAGGGCAGGCTGGTGTAGAGCAAGGCCCAGAAGACCTGCTGCCCGACCGGCACCGCCTCGCCCACCTGCTCGTCCCAGCGCGGCTCCAGGCGGCAGGAAGCGGCCAGCACCTCCGCCACCCCGGCGTAGCCGTTGGCCAACCGGCGCTCCATGCGCCCATCCTCGATAACATTGAAGAAACGCGGCAGCATCTTGGCCCCCGCCTCGCCCAAGCCTTCCATGGTCTGCTTGCCCTGGGCGGCCTCAACCACCTGCGCCCAGATCTCCGGCGGGGTGAAAAGCTCGTGGCCCAGCTCGTGGTGGATGCCTGCCCGCGTCACCACCAGGTTGTGGCGCGGATCGGCCTGCCTGCCCAGCGGGTAGGGGTCGGCGGTGATCGTGCCGCGCATATCCGTACCGAAGCCGCCGCCTTCCACCAGCACTACCCGGCGCGGCTGCCCGACCAGCCCGGTGGCGATCTGTGAATATAGAGAAGCCAGATCCTGGTTGGCGAGCAGATCCTGCCCCGGTTCGAGTAGATTAGCCAGCCCGGCCAGGGAACGGGCGCGTTTCTCGCCCGCCCGGTTGTACCCGGCGTTGTTGTACCCTTCCCGGTCGAAACCGTCCCGATCGTAGCCCAGCACATCAAAGCCATCCGGGGAGTAGCCCTGGCGGTCGAAACCGCGCGGGTTGTACCCCAGGCGGTCAAAGTTATCCCGGTCGCGTCCGGCCTGGTTGTACCCGTTAGGATAGTCGGGGTCGTAGCCCTCGCGGCCGGGCAGGTGCAGGATGCGCCCATAGCGATTGTGCTCAAAGACCACGCCGGAGCGGTGCACCTCCACCATCTGCCCGTTGAAGTTAGGGCAGACGTGCGCCCCGGCGCCGGTGAACTGCCCGCAGTGCGGGCAGCGCATCAATACCCCGCCGCGGCAGGCCAGTGGGTCGCCCAGAGCGCGGCCGGACTGCTGCCAGCGGGCAGCCATGCGCCCGTCCGGGTGCAGCGCCTCGTCGTAGAAGCGGTCGCGTGAGTGCGCATTGTAGTATGGCGGGATGGTGCGGTCGAACTCCTCGCGCGTCATCGCTGCCTTGGGCGTCACCGGCGATGGACCGGGGGGCGGTGGCTCGGGAGCGAAGCGCCTGCCATACAGGATGCGCTTTTCGTAGCGGTCCCAGTAGAAGGAATAGGCGTGGGAGATGCGCCGTGCCGGATCCTGGGGATCGTAGCACTCACGCGTATCCTCGTCATAGGCCCAGCCCCATCCATTGTGGCGCAGGCCGTTGGCATCGGGGGCGGTCAGGCCATCCTTGCGGTGGAAGCCCCAGCGGTCGTAGCCATCCGTGTCCCAGCCGGACTTGCAGAACTTGCACGGGGTCAGACTGCCGCGCTTGTCACGACGGGCGCGCTCCTGCCCGTTGCGGTCCAGGCCATTGCGATCGTATCCCGTCACCGTGTAGCCATTCTGGTCGAAACCGCTCTCGTCATAGCCCCAGCGGTCGCGCTTCTTCCCGTCGGCTTCACGGCGGAAGCCTTGTTGATCGTAGCCCTCGGGATCGCAGCCCTGAGCATCCCGTCCATTGCGCCCCAGACCGCGCCGGTCCAGGTTGTGCGAGTTATATCCTTCCCGGTCGAAACCGAAGCGGTCCCGTCCGGAGATATCGTAGCCATCCGGGTCGAAACCCTCAGCGTCGCGCCCGTCCAGATACAATCCGTCGGGACCGAGCGTGGTGAAGAAGGGGTGCAGATTGCCGCTGCGATCTTTTCCTTCGGTGTCGTACCCGGCCCGGTCATAGCCATCCTTGTACCCATTCTGGTCGTAGCCGTCTTCATCCAGATTGTTCTTGTTGTATCCCAGCTGGCTGAAGCCTTTGCGGTCGAAGCCCTTGCGGTTATATCCCTGGGCGTTGAAGCCCTTCTGATCGTAGCCGTGATGGTCGAAACCGTAGCGGTTGCAGCCGTTGCGGTCCAGGCCGCGGCGGTCGAAGCCATAGCGGTCATGCCCGCTGCGGTCGAAACCGTCCCGATCATAGCCCCAGCGGTCGTAGCCATCCGCATCGCGGCCATCTAAGCCAACGGCAGGTGCAGTTGGAGCAGGAGCCTGTACCACTGCCGTGGCCTGCTGCAAGGTAGGCAGCAACCCGCGGCCCTTCAGGCAGTCATACACGGCGGCATAGCCCAGGCGCGACTCCATCTTGGGCAGACCGTCGGCGGAATGGGTGGGCGGGTGCAGGCCGAGAGCCTGGATCATGGCGAAAACCCGGCGGGTCTTGGCCTCCGCCGCAGCCGCCTCGGCAGGCGTGGCCGGTTTGCGCCGGTTGGCCTGGTAGAGGGCTTCCAGCGCCTCCGCGCTCATCCCGCTGCCGGACTGGGCGGCGGTGTGGACGAAGAACTTGTGGCGGTTGCCTTCACAGGACATAGCAGATCTCCGCAAAACGCATCGTTTCTCGCCTCAAGTTAGCGTTTTCAGGCCTGCTCGGGGGCTGGTCTGCCCAACGCCCCGCCATCGGCGCCGAAGTGGGCTTCGAAGCGCTCCCGCACCAATGCCCACTGGCTCTCGAACTGGTCGTCCTGGTCACAGCAGATCTTGAGCGTCTCCAGGGCATCTTCCCAGCCGACTGCCTTGCCCAGGGCGATGAAGCGGTTGAGCTCACGCGGCCCGGGCATGGTGGGCGTCTCGGAATTGAGCCCGATCTGCCTTCCGCCCACACCCCCGCCGCTGAGCAGGGCGATCTCGTTGAAGAAGCGCACGGAGGCATTGACCTCCTCCGGCGTGGGCGTGATCTCGGCGGGAATGGCGTAGTCCTGGGTCAGGATGCTCTGGCGGGAAGCCTGCATGGCGTCGCTGCTGGCGGTCGTGCCGCTGAGCGTGGCGAAGAAAGCCTCCACGCGTCTGGCCTGCTCCTCGGGCGAAGCGCGCTCCAGGCGGCGGGTCATCATACGAGAAAGGGGCGCCATGCCGGGGCGCTCAGCGTCGCCTTCGTAGCCGGGGTTCCAGGTGCACACGAAGACGGTGGAGGGGTGAACGGGAATGCGCACCAGGCCCTGCTCGGGGCTGTCGATCTGGATCTCGCCGTCCTCGATCATGGATTGCAGGGCGGTGGCCAGCTTGGGGCTGCGCACGATCTCGTTGATGCAGATCACTGAGCCCATGGCAGCCGCCAGGCCGATCTTGCCCAGCTGAGCACGCGAGATGGTGGCGCCGGTCTCGGGGTCTTTGGCGATCACGGTGGTGCCGATCAGCTCCTGCATGGAGGATTCGGGGGTGATGTTGGCTTCGACGTAGTTCATGCCCTGCGAGACCTTGCCCTCGGTATCCACGGTCTGGATGGAGGCAGCCAGCTGGCGGGCGAGCGTGTTCTTGCCGGTACCGGGCGGGCCGTAGATGCCGAAGGAGCGCGACCAGGCGTTCTTGGGCTTGCCTGTGCCGATCTGCAGCAGAGCGGCCATGGCGTGCAGGATGGAGCGGGTCTGCTCGTTGATCTCGAAGTTGGGATCGATGGAGGGAATGAACTCATCCAGTGGCTCGAGCAGCCCGCCGCCGGTGACGGAGGGCGGGGCATTCTTCAAAAACGGGTCCGGTGCGGGTAGGCGCACCGAGAGCAGGATCTTCTCCTGCGGGGTGCGCTCGGCCTCGGCGGAAGGCTCCCGGCGTGGCGCTGGGGGCTTTGCTGCGGGTTTCTTGGCAGGGACAGAAGGGGTAGGCGCCGCCACGGGAACCGGGCGCTCTTCGAAGGCTGCCGCCAGGCGGTCGACGGCGGAGAGTAGCTCCTGCTCTGAGGCAGATGGCTCGGCGACCTTGACCTGAGCCAGCGACTGCACCGCCTCGGTCATCTGGGCGACCGCCTGGCGCAGCTCATCCACGCCCTGGGCCTGCACGGCGGCAGGCGCTGCGGGGGAGAGCGTGGCCAGCTCTTCTTTCAGCGCCCGGGCGAAGGCCTGAGCGTCAAAGGCAGCCTGTACCTCCACCGGTTGGGGCGGGGCAGCGCGCAGCGCCTCGGCGATGGCCGATCCATCCACGCTGGCATCCACGTTCACGTCCACCTGCAGGCGCTGGGGCGGAAGATCCTGTGGAACGCCAAGAACGACGCCTGGAACCTCTTGAGAACTTCCCGGAATCACTTCAGAATATCCCGGAATATCCCGATGAGTTCCCGGAATATCCTGACCACCTTCTGTCGCTCCTCCCACCGGGCAGACATGCGCCTGGCCCATGAACTGTCCGCACTGCGGGCAGCGTGGAGCGGAGACCGTCCCCCCCAGCGTGATCGTCTGCCCATCGGCGAGCATGCCGTTCTTGATGGCAATGTATGCTGAGTCGGCTGCGGCCAGAGGTGTACCTGCACCCTCGTGCATACGCGCCAGATCCAGCGCCAGGGCGGTGTCGAAAGCATTCTCGGGGTGCAGGGCGCGTTGGGCGATCAGAGCAGCTAGTTGGGCAGCCGAGGCGTTGGGCGTCCCGGCCACATCCCCGGCAGTGCCTGTGTTCGGGTCATATACGGACAGCAGGGCACGCCGCCCGGCCTCCTGCACCTGGATCAGCCCGTCAGCGGTCTCGACCACCTCCCCGGCGGCCAGGATGCGCATGGCTTCCACCAGTGTGCGCCCGACGGCCACCCCGCCCTTGGGCGGCGGCTCCAGGCCGCCCAGACGAGCAGTGGACCAGTCGGACTGCTCCTGCGAGCGCTGCCCGACAACGTAGGTGGTGCCATACACGGACACCTCCGCCCCATGGCTGCCACCCTTGCGGTATTCGGTGCCGATGAAGTGGGGCATGTCGTATGCCACCCCGCCGGAGACGGAAGTGGAGCTGGCCTCACGCGTGCGCCGGTATGCTACCGGGGGCAGAGAGACAGCCGAAGCCACGGGGGTGTTCTCTGGCAGCGACAAGCCGTATGCCTGAGCAGCCGCGGCGGTGGCACCCGAAGGTGGAGTGACCGGCTGCAGCCCGCTGGGGTCGAGCACCGAGACCACCCGCCCGTCGGCCAGCTCGACCGCCTGGGATTGGCCGCGCCAGGCCTCGGGGACAAAGCCGGTGGCCAGCGCCAGGGGCAGCCCATCCAGGCTGGCCTGGATGGTTTCGCCGGTCAGGCTGTGGCGCAGGCGCAGCGAGCCTTGCTGGCGGGCATCCGCCAGGAGCGCATCCAAGGTGTTCCCGCCGCCGAAGGCGCTCTCGGGCACGCCCAGGCGGCGCACCAATGCCCGGTTGAGGCTGTCTTTGGTGGCAGTGATTGGGCAGATATGTCCCTTTGTTGGTGATGCAAAGCGCCCGCAGGAAGCGCAGCGCAGGATGCCGTGGGCGTCCTGGCCCACCGCAGAGAAGGCGCGCCGGTGGCCGCTCTTGGCCAGCACCTCCTGCGCCAGGGCAGGCAGAGGCTTGTTCTGGCGCACTGCCCGCAGTGTGCGATCCACGGCGTCGTAGCCGAACTGGGCATCCCGGCGCGGCAGGCCGGAGGCGGAGTGGCTGGGGGGTTTGATCCCGGCGGCCTGGAACTGGGCAAAGAGTGCCCGGCAGCCTGCTTCCGCCCGGGCAGCCTGGTCCCGGGTGGGGCTGCGCGGGGATTGCACCCGCGCCAGTTGGAAGACCTGGTCGAGCACGGCATGGGCTTGCTCAGGGCTGCCCAGGGCAGCCTGAACCTTGTCTTCCTGGCAAACGAGGTCGAAGAACTTGTCACGGTGGCCTTCACAGGACATGGGTTACCTCCTTGGTGATAGCGAATCGAGTGTAGATTGTAGGCTTTGCAGCGCATCCTGGACATATTCGTCCCAGGGGGCGGGCAGGGCGTCGATGTTCCCGCCCAGGTTGTTGAGCGCCTGGCTGACCTGGCTGAGCGCATCCAGCAGTTCCACCACCCGGTCGCCGACCAGGTCGTCGGCAGGGGGCGCATCGGAAATATCAGGTTGGTGGATCTCATGGTGATCATCTTCCAGGAACACCTGGCCGCGCACCTCGGCCAGGGCCTGATCGAGGGTATGCGTGCCCTCGCGCACCGTGCGGGCGATGCGGCGCACCTTGCGGGTCAGGCCGGGATCGGCAGCCAACTCGGCTGCCAGGCGTTGCTGATCGGCAGGCTCGAGTGTGGCCAGCGAACGCAGCGCTGCCGGGGTCAGATCGAGCGCTCGGGCCTGCTCCTGCACCTGGTTGTCCAGGCCCAGCAAGCGGATCAGCTTCTTGCGCTGCTCGGGGCTGATGTCCAGGCCGAGTTGCGCCAGGAGTTCATCCCACAGCACCGCCGGGCGGGTGGGGGTGAAACCGTTTGCTTCCAGCAGCGCCTGCAGGGCGGCGAGCGCTTGCGGCGGGGATTGCTCCTGGCCCAGGATCTCCCCTGCATCCCTGCTCAACCCCATGCCCTGGGCATTGGCAGCCAGCCAGGCGATCTTGAGCGCACAGGCTTCGTCCAGGGGGTGCAGGTCGCGGCGGTGCAGGTTCTCTGCCAGGCGCAGGGCGTGCGCTTCCAGTGGATCCAGGGCGGGCTGCACCAGGCAGGCCGCGTGGGTCCAACCGGCCATCTCGGCGGCGCGCAGGCGGCGCTCCCCGGCCAGGACGCGGTATGCGCCGTTGCCCAGATCTTCCACCAGGGGCGGCTGGGCCAGGCGGGGATGATCGGCAGTGCCCATGGACGCCGCCAGGCCTTCCAGGTCGGCCTCTGGATCGGAGCGCGGATTTCGGGCGGTGCGCTGGATGGCGGACAGGGGAATGGTTTGCAGGGTGGCTTGGGTCATCTTTTCCTCTTCAGGCGGGCGCTGAGGGCTTGAGCGGCGCGGTGGGTCATGGGGTTAAGCGCCTGGTCGAATGATTGGGAGATATCTGCCCAGGTCTGGGTGATGGCCATCTCCTGGCCGTGGCACTGCGGCAGGCCCTGGCGCAAAGCGGCGGCGAGCAGCACCTTTTCTTCGCGGCCGCAGGTAGCACAGCGGCAAATAGTGTCATATTCGGCAGAAGTGCTCATCGCTCCTCCGTTGATACGGATTTGGTCAGCTCCCCCCAGAAGGAGGCGACCAACTCCGTGTATGAAGCCTTCCCGGCGGCGACCTCGTCCAGGCGAGCTTCCATGCGGGCGGTGAAGGACAGGGAGAAGAGTTGGGGAAAAGTGGCCACCAGGAAGGCGCAGACTTTACGCCCGCGCTCAGTGGAGTGGAGCAAGCCACCTTCACGAACAACATATTCCCTATTCAGCAGGGATTGAACCGTGTCGGCGTATGTGGAAGGCCTGCCGATGCCGTGCTCCTGCAAGAGGCGGATCAGCGCCGCTTCGCTCAGGCCCAAAGGGGAAGCCGCCCGGCGCACGGTTACCTGGCGGGGTTGCACGGCCTGGCCTTTCTTCAAGGCCAGCAGAGGCGCAAGGTCGGCCATCAGCGGCGGGGCGGACGGATCGACCCGGGCGGGCTGGTGCAGGCGGCGGAAACCGCTCTCCAGCAGCTGGCGGCCGCGCAGGGTTATCCTCGGTTTCATGCGGCCTCCAGTTCGACGATCACCTGGCGGTACTTTGCCGGGCGCATCTGGCTGGCCAGGAAGCGCTCCCAGATCAGCCGGTACAGCGCCAGGCTCTGCTCGTCCAGGTGGGGGGCAAGCTGCTCCGGCGTGCGTCCGGGGTTTGTGGGCCGGATGGCTTCGTGGGCATGCTCTTCCGGCGCTGCCGGGCGAGAGAGCCAGGGGAAACCTTTCCACCAGGGGGATGATGGGACGGTAGCCTGTGCAGGCAGCGCCTGGGGGCCGAACATGTCGGCGATCACCGCTCGCACCTGGGCAGCCGCCTCGGGGACGACACGGATGGAATCCGTGCGGTGGTAGGTGATCAAGCCGGTGTGAGCGCTGTCCAGCACGATACCTTCAAAGAGGCGCTGAGCGACCTGCATCACCTGAGCGGCGTTCCAGCCCAGACGCAGGATGGCCTCCTCGAGCAGATCGGCGGTGGTGAAGGGTGGCGGCGGGGCTTCTTCGACGATCTCCACCTGCTGGGCGACCACCACCAGGCGGCCCAGGGATTGGGCGGCTGCAAGGGCAGATGCTTCATCTGCAAAGGTGTTCGTGGCTGTAAGCGCATGCAGCATGGAAGGTGGCCTGAGCTGCCGATTAAGAATGGACGAAGGTTGTGGCAGCTGCCCAGCAGGCTTGCAGCCATGCGATCTCGCTGGGTTCAAGCACCAGGTTGGATACTTCACCATTCACCACGGGATACACGCGCTCCCAGTTTGTATCTCCACCAACCAGGATTGCGGATTGATTTGCAGGATCATAGGTGAAGATCCATTGATCGCCAGTGCTGCTGGCGAAGTACCCATAGTATTTCCCGTCGCCCGTTTCGAGAGCAGGCGGTTTGCCACAACTGTCAGCGTGACGGTTATGGATGGCCAAGATGGGGGTGGTTGAGTTGTTCATTTGGTCTCCTTTTGTGTGTTTGGCTTAGATATGGATTTCAACAGCCCACTCTGGGGCTGATGATTCTTGTTCCACCAGCAAGCGCAGGGCTGCCGACTGCACCCGGCCTGCGGAGAGCCCTTTCTCGCCGCGCAGGCCCTTCCACAGGGCCGGGGAGATGAAATATCCCACCAGGCGGTCGAGCACGCGCCTGGCCACGGCTGCCTGCACCAGGCGCAGGTCGATCTTGCGGGGATGGCGCAGGGCTTGCTGCACGACTTTGGGGGTGAGAGAATTGAAAGTGACCCGCTGCACCTGCTTGCCCTGCAGCTCGGCTTTGAATACCTCCAGCACATGCCAGGCGACGGCTTCGCCTTCGCGGTCGGGGTCGGTAGCCAGGATGATGCGCTCGGCTTGGGTAATCTTTTCCCCAAGCGCCAGGGCGGTCTTCTGCCGCCGCTCCGGGATGGCATACTCCGGCTGGAAGTCGTGTTCGATGTCGATGCCCAGGCGATCGACGGGCAGGTCGCGCAGGTGGCCCAGGCAGGCCCAGGCTATGATGGTGCCCTTGAGCGCTGGGCGGGCCAGTTCGGCCACGGCCTGGGCTTTGTGCGGGGATTCGACGATGATCAGGGTGCGCATGGTGGTCACTTTTCCCCTACTCGATGGCGGTGATGGAGAGCTTCCCGGCCCAGACATCCTCGAGCGAGGCGGCGGCGTAGCGGGCGTTGCGATCCGCTCGGGCGACCTCTTCCTCGTAACGTCGCAGCGTGGCTTCCTGGCGGTGCAGCACCAGGATCCAGGGCATCTCGCTGATCTCCCAATAGTCTTCCCAGATCCAGGGGGAGGTGCGCATGACCTCCTCATATTTTTTTAGTTTCTGCTGCACGTGCAGGCGGGCGTTGCGGTTGTGATACTCGACCACAAAGGCGCGCTCAAACTGACCGTCCATCTTGCGTTTGATCAGCAGCCCATCGGGCGCCACCAGGAAGGTCTTCTTTTCCGCATCCCATACCGAAACCTGGCGCGGCCCCAGCACATCGACTTTGCCGGGGTTGGCGGAGGTGAGCCAGAGGGTCTGCATGCGCAGCATGGCTTCCGCACAGATCAGATCGTGGGCGATGCGGTCTTCGGAAGGAGTGCTGATTGGGGCATCTTCTCCCCAGCCCTTGCGCCGGGCATACTCCTCGCCCACGGGGCCCAGGCGGTAGGCGCGCAGTTTGCCATCCGATGGTTGGGGCAGGCCCGCCCGCGATGCTCGCTTGAGCACATCATAAGGGAGCAGTATGATCAAGCCATCTTTGGTATATCGCTGCAGTTGCTTGGCAAAGGATCTGCGCTGGTCGCTGATTTCCACGCGCTCCGTGATCAGACGCAGCAATGTTTCCTCCGTGAGCGCCACAAAGTTGAAGAGCAGCTCCAAAGTCACTGCGCGCAGATTTGAGCGATCTGTGCTGAGAATGAGATCAGCCAGGCGATTAATGTCTGATGGCATGAATTTGACTTGTTTCCAACTGCCGGGGCGGCGGGCGGGTAGTTTGTCAGTCATAGGAGTTACTCGGAAGCGATGAATAGGTGCAATAGGGAGTGGTATAGAGCGCCGGTGGGGGTTGTAACCCGACACACGGAAAAGCCGTGTGGAGGGGTAAGTCCGGCTTTTTGCGGTGTTTGGCGACAAGAAAGCGACAACAAGGCGACAGGGAGGCGACAAGAAAGCGACCGGATAGCGACAATGTGAGACAGCATATTAGTCCAATAACTTGTTCCCATCTTTGACCTCCTTCTTCTTGGCAGGCGCTTTTCGGGGTGCGTCCCCATCCTGCTTTAGCCGCCAGTAGTATGCGTCCCGCAGCCACCACTGCAAGCCGTAGAGCAGGCCGCTGACCTCCTTGGCCCGCTTCACCTTGTCGGGGATGAGATCGGGTTTGGCCAGGTAGGTCAGAGCAGTGTAGCGGTTGGCGGCCATCGTCTCGGCGATCACTGCCTCCCAGGCGGGCTGGTCCAGCTCGGTCAGATAATCGATTGTTGCCCGGGAGCGGGTGGTGTCGTCAGGATCGTGCAGCTCGGCAGCCATCTGATGCGCCCGGATCGTCTCAGCGGAATAGCGTGGCCGGGATGGAACCTCCACCTCTTCGGCCTGCTCCGGCTCTTCCAGGTAGATCGGGGGCAGCGCCTTGAGATAGCAGGCGGGGTGATTGGCTTTGTGCTCGGTCAGCTTGCCGTAGAAGTGGAACTTCTCGATGGCCTGGATATCGCCGGGGGTCAGATCCGGGTGTGAGAGCATCGTCATGGCGGCGCGGGCTTCACCCGGGTCAGGCAGGTTCATAATGATCTTGGTCAGTGTGTTGGTTTTTACCGCATCCCGCACACTGTCGGGCAGTTGGGCCAGGAACTGCATCGCCAGCAGGAGCGAAGCGCCATACTTGCGCGCCTCGGCCAGCGCCTGCTCAGTGAGCTCACCTGCCTCCGATCCGGCGATGGTGGCGAACTCATCGATGACGATGGCTGCCTGGCGGCGCTGCGAGCGGTCCCCACGGCCCATCAGCGAACGCACCACCATCCACATCAGCAGCGTGCCGAAGATCTGCATGGCTTGCTCGCCCAGCTCGGACTTGCGCACCGGTGCCAGCACCATGCGCTGTCCAGCCAGTAACTCGACCATGTTGATGCGCGGGCCCAGCTGCGGCAGGGCCAGGCAGCGGCGGAAGCGCCGGTCTTCGAGGAAGATGTCCACCCGGCGCAGAGCGGAGCGGATCGACATCTTCAGCTCGCCCCCGCCGCGCTCGCCTTCCAGGGCGGGCTTGATTTTGGTCTGGCAGTAGTCGCGGCTGTCGGCGATCTCTCGGCTGCACAAGGAGAGTGTGCGCTCACGGAAGGCGGCATCTGCATCCCCGGCATCGCTCAGGAAGCGCTTGAGCCAGACCAGACTGGCCTGCTCGTGGTATGCGTCCAGGAGCACGTTGAGGGAGTGGCGCAGCACCTCGCGCATCTGTCCGGAAGCATCCCAATTGGCGCTGTCGGCCACTCGCAGCACGCTCATGGCGGTTTGCTTGGCGGTATCAACGTTCTTGACCATGCCCACGGTTAGGAGGGGAATGGCTGGGGGGCAGAGACTGTTGAGGTCGAGCACCACTGCCTGGCCCAGGCGGGCATTGTCGCAGCCATCCAGGGCGTCGTCAACCAGGTCGCCGTGCGGCTCGATCACACACACCGTGGCGCCCAGGCCGAAGAACTGCAGCACCAGGTTGCGCAGCAGCGTGGACTTGCCCGAGCCGGTGGCTCCGGCGATGCTGGCATGCGTTTGGAAGTCGGCCATAGGCATGCCGATTTGCCACTCTTTGCCGCTGGCATCGATCTGCTTGCCCAGCACTAACCAGGGTTCACCTTGTGTGTTGCTCATCTCAGCCTCTCTCAAATCCTGCTGGCATAGCGGGCGGTGAAAGCCTGCTCGGGCAGGCGCAGCTCAGGCTTGGCGGGCAGTGCCTTGGCGCTGCCGGTGGCCAGCATGGGTGCAGCGCTGAGCGCGTTTCCACCGGGCAGGTGGGCGATGGCGGCCAGTTCGTCATCTGCCCAGGGCCGTACCGCCCCGGCGAAAGTGCGCGCCGACAGGCTCACCGCTCGATGGGCGTTGCATTTGTCGTCGCACTGCGCCAGGATCACCACCGGATTGTCGGGCCCGAACTGGTTGCAGAGCGTATTGGCCAGCGCCACAGCGGCGCCGTGGGCGCGCTCCGGGCTGGGACTGATGGCTGCCACGCGCACCACCACCTCCAGGAACAAACGCGATCCGCGCTCTTCCAAGCGTTTGGCCTCACGGGTGCGTTGGTAGCGCACACCCGGGTCGGAGACATCCCCGGAGCGCATCTGCGCCGACTGCGTGCCCAAACGATGGCGGGTGCGCGTGTCGGAGCGGGCGATCACCTGCAGCATGGCCTGGGTGGGAGCGGGGATGTCGGCCAGTTCGGAGAGCACTGCCAGGAGTGGATCGCGTGAAGAGACGGTTACCGGCTGGTCGGTAGAGGATGGCCCCACCTCCAGCCAGAAGACCGACCAGCCCTCGGGTACCAGGCAGGGATCGGGCTCATCCGAATCTCCTCCAATTGGCCTGCGCTGCACATCATCCCATTCCTGGAGAAACTCGCGCAGCACGCCGCGCAGCTTGGTGGGGGTAGCATGCACCAGCAAGCGCTGGCGGTCGGCGTTGCCGTGGGCTTCGAAGGAGAAGTGTTCGGCGGTGGGCTGAGCATAGGCCAGGCGGCGCCACAACGTGACCTGGTCCACCTCCACCGGGCGGGCTTCCTTGGGCCGCAGCAGCATCCAGGACTCGCCGTGGGCCACAGCCTCCTGGATGGCCTGCTCCCTGCGGGCCTTGGCTTGGCGTTGGAGAGCTTTTACAACCACCACCAGAAAGAACAAGAAGGCCAAGAACCCTGCACCTGCAAGCAGGTACGGGCGCAGATCACGCATCTGGCGCGGCGAGAGACCAGTGAGCAAGCTGCCACCGACCACCAGGAACGCCAGCACGGCCAGCAGGGCGATCTTCTTGTTCTCGCTCATGCCAGGTCTTCCTTCGGCGGCGGCTCTACAGCAGTGGGTGATGGGGAGAGTGGGAGAGAGGGAGAACCGGAGACAGGGAGAGATGGTGAAGGGGAGAGAGAGCCGCCATTGCCGAGATCCGGTTCTTCCGCTAGCGGAACAGCATCTTCTTCAACAGCAATTGGTTCATCATCGCTGGTGGCAGTGACAGGATCAAGGGCGGTTGCGGCGGTCACTGCATCATCTTGTGCTTCTTCATCACCAGAATCGGAAGTAGGTGCAGCAAGAACTGCGGCGCTGTCCGCCTCTGCACTGCCACCCGATCCGGCTTCATCCACCGGGGGCTGTGCGGACACGGCTTTATCAGCCCCTGCCTGTTCGCCAAAGGCGATTTGCAGGTACGAAGCAGGCTGGTCGCTCACGAATGCAATCCCCGCCTCCGGTGGCGCCTCCACCTTGCGGGCAGACTTCTCCTGCCGGGTCAGCTGGGCGCGCAGATCGGCCTCGCGTTCCTGCAGGAACTTGAGCCAGTCAGCATACCAGGCCAGGCGGTCTTCGGGACGGAATAACGTGTTTCCTGCCATCAAGACACCTCCTCCATGATGCGCCGGATCACCTTCTGCGCTCGCTCCCGATCGTGCAGCTGCGAGGAGAGCACCACGCGCTCGAAGTGCGAAGGGCGCACATCCACCACCAGCAGATCATCGGGCAGCTGCGCCAGGCAGGCGCCGCGGCCAAAGCTGAAAATGCTCTCGAACATGGCCTGCGGCAGGCCCGGGAAGGCGTTGCGCACGCGCTCACGCTCCGAGCCTTCCTGGTAGAAGAGCAGCTTGAAGGCCGCATTGGCCAGGATGGGCTCGCCGTGGTGCAGCCCGGATGCGTCCTGGGGACCGAGCAGCGAGTGCAGATCCTGGTCGGCCACGATCATACCCACCCGCCGGGCACGCGCCGTCTTGTATTCCTTGCTGACATGGCTGGCGATCACCGGATCGCGCATCAGCATGCCCATCTCATCCACGAAGAACAGGATCGGCGCGGTATCCCCGGCGGAGCGCCTGCGCCGGATGGCCTGGTTCACGTCCGCCACCAGGATGGAGAGCAGCGCCGAGCGCAGATTCCCGCCCAACTCCTGCTGCGGCAGGGCGGAGACATCGTAGATCGTCACCGGGCGATCCAGGGAGAAGTCCACCGCCGTTTGTTTGCCGAACAAGGAAGCATACGACCCGGCAGTATACGGCCCGAGCATGTAGGCCAACATCTCGGCAGCCTGTCTCACGGCCGGGATGCGCGCCTGCCCGGTGGCGGCAGCGAGACGCCGCTGTACCGCCGCCAACGTGGGCGGCGTGCGCTGTGGCAGGTTCCACAGGGGCTCATAGATATCCAGCAGGATCTCGTCCAGCAGCGAACGGGCCAATGAATCGCTGCGGCGCAGCACCCCCAGCAGCGAGAGCATCGAACACACCGTCTCCACCTGCGCCCCCATCTCCTCCTGGGTGATGTCGAGCACATTGATCGCCGAGGGGCCGGTGCCCAGCACGGCCTTGTGCACCACATCCTTGCCCAGGAAGGACAGATCCACATTGCCCTGCGGGTCGATGATCACCAACCGTGCGCCCAACTGCAGGTGGCGCAGCATCAGCAGCAGCGCCGCAAAGGTCTTGCCCGAGCCGGTCTGCCCCAGGATAACCATGTTGTAGGAAGGATTGCGCGGGTCGAAGACGTTGAAGATCACCGGGGCCTGGTTGCGGTCCACCCCCAACAGCACGCCACGCGTCTCGGTGCGGCGGCGGTACGAGAGCGCCGAACCCACCAGCAGCGCCACACCAGGCGAAGTGAGCAAAGACCCATCCGCTGGGGCCACTGCCGAAGCTGAGAACACCCGCCGCAGGCTGTCCCCCGGCGGGTAGACCCGCTCCATGTCGAAGGGCAGCGAGCCACGTGTCACCTCCATGCGCTCCTGCAGCTCCTGGGAGGTCAGCCCAGACACCATCACGTGCAGGCGCACCGTGTGCAGCAAGGCCCCGGCGCGGTGCATCTCCGCGCGCAAGCGCCCGATGGTGCTCTCCACCTCGGCGGCCTCAGCGGCCTGCTCGGAGGTCTTGCGCTCCGAGTAGCGGGCCACGGTGGACTTGTACCGTAATAACCTAAGCGCATCCCGCTCGGTGAAGGTGGTGATCTGCAAGGTGGCCCACACCGGCCAATCCAGCGTGAACAGGCGGTGCAGCGAACGCGGGTAGATAGCGCCGAACTGGCTGGTCTTCGAGCGCAGCAGGCCGAACAGGCGACCATCGGATGCACGCACGTGGCTCCACTCGTCCACGCCGCGTTGGAAGGGCAGCGGCAGCGGGTGATCCAGTGGCGAGGCCGGAACACCGTATGCACCCAGCAGGTTGCACAGTGCCTCCTCGCCCAGGGTGGTGTCGGTCACCAGGTACGAGCGGATGTACCTGGTCTCCTCGATGGCCTGGCGCAGGAAATCCTCATACTGCATCCGCATGATCTGCACCCCGCGCGGCAGGCCTTCTTCGGGCACGGCCACCTGGTGGAAGCCCTCCTGGATGGCCTCCAGACGCAGTGTATCCGCAACCATGAGCAGTTTGGCGTTGGGGCTGCCGCGGGAAAGACGCGGCAGTGAGGCCCAGAAGCCGTTGCTGGCCAGCAGCGCCCAGGGTTGGGCGGTGTCGATATCGAAAGTGCTCAGTTGGACGATGGCCAAGAGATCGACCCTCCCATGCGGGCCAGCTCGGCCCCGTTCAGATCGGTGATGATCAACTCCTCGTCATCGTCGGCGGGCAGGATGCGCGGCAGGGTCACCTCGCAGCTGCCGAAACGGTGACGCAGGCGGGCCAGCAGGTATTCCGGCATGCGCCGGTTGCCGAAAGCCTCGAAGCGCAGCATCATCAGCACGCCCAGGATCAGGGTAACCATGCCGAGCAGAATGTGCACGAACATGGCTGCCATGCCGATCCCGGCCACCACCAGCAGTTCGTTGACTGTCAGGCCGAAGAGCAGGCGCGCCTCGTAGCCGAGCACGTTCTGCGGCCAGTCATACTGCAGATCGTTGACGTTCATCCTAGCCGCCGCCGAAGAAGCCCAGCAGCGTTGAAGCCACCGTGACGATCACCAGGCCGATGATCGTCTGCGGGATGAGCTTCTTGTATTTCTCGGCCTGCTCCTGCCACAGGGCAGAACCTGCCATGATCAAGCCGATCAGGCCCAGGCTGAGCAGGGCCACTCCCAATGCTGCGGTTTGAAAATCGAATTCCATGTCATTTTCTCCTTTTCTGAGGTGTGAACTGCTGTTTGTTGAGTCGTTTGCATTCTTGACACCCGCCCTTGCCGTGGCGGACATTGCCGTAGTTGGCCCACCAGGTGTGGCCCTGGGGGCAGCGCCACTGCGTCTTCTGGCGGTACGAGCACAGCGGCCCGAGCCACTGGATGCCCTGGGAGCGGGCGATCTCTTCGAACTGCGCTGATGTCAGCGGGGTCACACCGGCACAGACCGGGCAGCCGGAGCGCACGTTGGCGATCGAATTGTATGAAGCCCACCAGGTGTGTTCCTGCGGGCATTGCCACTGTGTTCTGGAATTGGCACTCTGCACTTCCGGTCCCAGCCAGGCAAAGCCGCGTCGTTCTGCGGCGGTGTGGTAGTCCGCCGGGGCCTTGGGGATATTGACCCCGGCCCGGTGCTTCACGGCGCAGATCGGGCACCAGCGCCCGGCTTCGATGTTCTTCAACTGTGCTTCCCAACGGTGACCTTCGGCGCACTGCCAGGTGGACTTGTGGTGCGTGGTAGGGGGAAAGGGGCCAATCCACTGCCCGCCGCGGGCAGCGGCTGCGGCATGGTAATCAGCTTCGGAACGACGAACGCGCGGCGCCATGTTCACTTCTCCAGATAGATGATGTAGCGGATGCCGTCCTGCTCCCAGAGCAAGACCGGCTCCGCGTTGAGCCCAGGTTTGGCCACCTGCCCGGCAGCCTTGCCGCTAACGGTTTCGCCCTGACCGGCCAGGATGCCGTCGCCCAGCGAGCCCACGATGGCCAGCACCGGCGGCCACCAATCCGAAGTGGCGTTCTCCACCTGGGAGAACTCCGTGATCGCCAGGGCCTGGCCGGAATAGCTCACGCCCGGGCGCAGAGCGGTGAGTGTCAGCGTGCAGACCATGTAGTACCCACGTGTACTGCCGATCTGCGCCACCCGGTCACAGGCAGCGATCTCCAGGTGCAGGCCTGCGGCTTCGTTATCCAGGCTCCAGGTGCTGGTGATCACCACCGTAATTGGGGCAGGCGGGGTGAAGGCGAAGATGGGGGTGACGCTGGGGGTCAACGTTGGCGAAGGTGTGACGCTCACCGTAACGGTGGGGCTGGGCGTGGCGGAAGGCGTGGCATTCGGATCCGTGGTGGATGAAAGCGTGGGAGAAGCGGTTTCAGTGGGAACAACCGACGGGGTCGGCGTGGCCGGGAGCACTGGCTGCACGGCTTCGCCGACCAGCACATAGCGGTCGGTGGAACGCTCACCGAAGAGAATGATCGTCAGGGAAGGTGTGCGTTCGGTCAGGATCTCGATCTGGTGGCGCTTGACGCGTTGGATGGCGGTCAGGTGGTACTCAACCACCTCGCCGCTGACCAGGCGCAGCTTGATCGTGTCGCCATAGGCCAGGCGGGCCACGGCATTGCCCACCTCGGCGCTGTATGGCACCGCCACCACCCGGCGCAGCTGCGTGCCCGATAGCCACTCCGCCACCAGCGGACGCCATTCGCCCCCGTCCAGATCGGATTCGTAGAGCACAAAGGCCAGCCCACCGAACTCGACCGAGATCGGGTCGTTGACGCCCTTGGGTACCTGGGCGGTGGCCAGTACCATGGCGTATGAGGTGGCGGCTGCCAGCGGCAGCGGTGTGGCGCTGGGCGTCAGGGTGATGGTGGCAGTCACTGTGGCGGTGGCTGTCGGCGTAGGGCTGACCTCCGCGGTGCGATTTATCACCCCGTTCATCAGCAGGAAGAGCAGCACCATTGCCACCGGGATGCACAGCAGGAGCAGCATCTTCTTGGCGTTGGACAGGCCGGTCAGGCGGGAGCGCAGGTCGGGTTGGCCCTGGATGCTCACCCCGCCCAGCGAGATTTCCTCCCCGGCCTGGATGGCCAGGGCGTGGGCGCTCTTGGGATTGACGCGGGCGAACTCGTTGGAGGAGATGGGCACGGCGCCCTGCTCGAGGGCTGCCTGGCGCAGCTCTTCCAACAGAGCCAGCTTGTCCTGCAGCGTCACGGCCATGCGCTGGGCGACCAGGTTGTTGAAGCATTTCTCGAAAACATCACGACGGGCAGCGTCCATGGGCACCTCAGGGCAGGAAAGCGGGGTATTTGGGCGGCTCCAGGCGCACGGCAAGCACGGCCGTTTCGCCGGGATTGCGCGGCGGGCTGACCTGCTCGGCCAGGTGCAGGTAGGGGATCTGCACCGTGATCTTGCCGCTGACAGTGAGCAGGCCAGGGGTGGTGAAGAAGACTTCGCCGTCCTGGGTCAGCGCACCGGCGGACCAGGAGCCCGATTGGGCAGTCACCCACAGACCCTGGGCACCTTCCCCGGGGTTGAAATACCCATCCTTGTTGCTGTCCACGAAGACCTGCACGCGCAGGAAGGTCAGGATGGGCGTGACCGTGGGAGTGGGCGTCTCGGTGGGCGTAGGGGTGAGCGAGGCCAGCGGCGTGGGCGTGACGGTGGGGGTACGTGTGGGCCAAGCGCTGTATGTGGGGCGCGGCGTGGTGGTAGGATCATCGCCCGGGTCGTCCGGTGGCGAAGGGGGCTCGGGGGTGTCGGAGGGGCCCACGGGTGGCGGGGGCGCGGTGGGCCCGCTCGGGGCGGATGGGAGCATCGGGGCGCCAGCGGTGAGCAGCGTCCAGAGGGTGAGCACAACAACAAGGCTAAGGGTTCGCATCGTTTTTCTTCTTTCGGCCTGCCCGGGGAGTGGGAGAGAGGGTGAGAGGAAGAGGAGGTGAAGCAGGCTCTTCGGGAGCAACCTGCGGGGAAGCAGCTGGGGCTGCGGGGGAGGGAGAGTGGGAGATAGGGAGTGGGGGAGAAGTGGGCTTTGCGGAAGCGGGTTCTGGCGCGGCAGGTGGCTGCTGCTCCTGGATGAACGGGACCGGTTCGGGAGCGGACTGCACCATGCCTGACAGATCCGGTCGCTCGGGATATGCTTCTGCAGCGGAGGAAGCCTCGGCTTGTGTAAATGCGGGTGCTGGTGGTTGTGCTGGAATATACATGGGCGGTACTGGTTCCGCTGCTGCAAACTCCGGTTCGGCATGTTCGACCTGGGGGGCGCTGCTGAATTCGGGTGCGGTTGCTCGAGCAACTTGTGGTGGAACTTCAACCTCGACTTGCTCGAACGCCTCTGGGGCTGCCTGTACAGCCAGTGCAGGGCTGGATGGCTCCGCCTGGCTGGAAGCTGCCCCGGAGTCAACCAATACAGCTGGCGTGAAGAACGCTTCTGGAGGTGCTTCAACCTCGCTCGCTGGCAGTTGGCCGGTTTCCACTTCCGCAACCCGCGCCGTACCGCCTGCCCGAACGGATAAATCATCGCCCATGCCCGTGAACCCTGCCGGGCGCTGGATCTGCGCTTCTGCGCCCACCAAGACCGCTAATCGGGCGGCCTCGCGCAGCGTGCTCTCGCCGGTATGTGCGAAGATGGGTTGCTCCTGGGCTTGCAGGAAGAGCGCTTCTTCCAGGCTGCTCTCACCCGGCTCCAGCCTGGGCAGCGGCGCAAACAACGCCGCCAGCTCGGCTTCGCCCCAACCCTGGCGCAGCGCCAAGGAACGCAGGCGGTGCTGCGCAGCCAGGTCATCCACCTGCACCTCCAGACCCTCCGGATCGAGCGTGTCGTGGGCAAGCTTCTCGGCTGCTTGCGGGTCTTCCCAGACGCTGCCCGGCCTGCGCAGCGCCGCCGCCGCCAGACTGCCCACCAAGGCTGCCTGTTGCGCATCCTGCCCGTAGAGGCCGCGCAATCTTTGGCGCAGCACGCCGTGAAATTCAGGCGCCAATCCCACCCCGCTCTCATCAAATACGGGCCGTTCCTGGCTGCGCCACTCGCTGGCCGTCTCCTGGGTGATCTCCACCGCCTGGCGCACCTGGCGCGCCCCGATCACACCCCTGGCAGAATATGCTCCCAAAGCCTGCTCGGCGGTGAAGGGGCTGCCAAAGGCCCGCTCCAGCTCACGCCGTGCTTGCACCGGTTGGCGCTGTTGGAAAAAGGCTGCCTCGGCGTTGGCCAATGCACCCAGGTCGGTGGTCAGGTACCCACCCTGCTCCACGGCTCCCCAGGTCGAGCTCAAGGGCTGGCTGCCATACTGCATGCCGCTCTCATAGCCGCCTTCCGCATGCTCGCGGCGGGCACGTGACTGCGCCACCACGCCCATGGCGGGCATGCCGTGCACCATGGAAGCGAATAACTGCGTCTTCTCGCTCTCCGGCGAGACCGCCGTGGCCACGGTGGCGGCGGTAGAGCCGGTGCGCGTGCCCTGCAGCATCCCGCCTGCACCAGCGACCAACGCCGCACCCACGCCGCCGGTCACGGCGCCTGCCCCGGCCGCTGCCACGGCCGTGACGGCCGTGCTCATCGCCCCGGAGGCGGAATGCAGCGCCTCCGAGATCGGGCCGCTGTCACTGCTGACCGCCATGCCGCCCACCGAGCGCACGGATTGCTGCACCAGGCCCAACGTGCCGTCCATCAGGCCCCAGACCTGGCGCAGGCTCATCTGCAAGACCAGCAGCACCACCGTCACCACGGCCAGGCTGGCCAGGATGCCGGTGAGAGTGAAATCCTGCCCCAGCACATTGTCGAAGGTGGCCAGCACCAGGCGCAGGAACACGGAAACGAAGAGAGACCAGGCCACCACGCCAGTGTACTGGCGGATCAGGCTGGTCAGGATCTCGCCGCCGAACTCGAAGAAACCCAGCGGCAGGGCCACCACGAAGAAGATCACCAGTAGCAGCGAGACGGCTGCCAGCAGGGCGAAATTGACCGCAAAGAGGAGAAGCACATAGGTGATGTATACGGCAAAGCACACCCGGATCAAGCCCTGCCCGGCCTGCTCCTGGCGCTCTTCCAGCACATCGCTCTGGATCACCTGGGTGGCAAAGATGAACTCCAGCGCATCCATGAAGGCGGAAGCCGCCAGGACGCGGATGCGGCGGTAGTCGCCGCACTCGATCTCGTCACTGGGATCCTCGCAGGGCTGGATGCCGGGGAAATACTGCGTGCGGAACTCGGCCGGGAGCACCAGCAGCTCCTCCTCGAAGAAAGACTGCGCCTCTTCGGTGGTGGCCAGCATGGGCTTGGCGATCAGCCCGCTCAGGGCATCCTGCTCACTGGTACCGGCGGCCGTTTCCATCAGCGAGATGCGCAGGCTCTCGATGCTCTCGATCAGGTCAAAGCCGCTGGCACTGAAGACGAACAGCCCGAGCAGGAAGGCGCCCCAGATCATCACACGCTCGATCTTGACCAGGCGCGCCTCGGCCATCACCGGCATGCACAGGATCAGCCCGGCCAGCAGCAGAGCGATGCTAAACAGGCCGTTCGAGCCGCCGACCATCTGATAGAGCACACCGCCCTCGCCGCCCATCACCTCCACCAGGCTGGTCATCAGCGTGTCGCGAATGACGCGCCAGGCCTCGCCGCTCATCAAGGCGGCAGCCACCTTCTCGAGGACGCGGGCCAGCAGCCAGTACCATTGCGCCCCGGTCTCCATCAGCGAGAGCTGCGCCATCTGCACGCGCGAGACGATGTTGTAGATCAGGTAGTCGGTGCCCGACATGCAGTACTGGTCGTCGTTGGGGTTCTCGCTGCAGGCGCAGTCCTTGCTGGGCTCGGCGTTGCCGTGCTCGTCGAACGGCTCGCAGTCATCGTCTGGCAGCGGCGCGGCGGATGCAGAGTGAACAGCCAGGCCAACGGCAGCCAGCAGCACAACGATGCCGAGCAAGAGCAACCAACGGCGTTTCATGCCTGTTCCTCGGGGTTGTCTGGTTGTTCTGGCCCCGGATCATTTTGTTGTGAAGTCAATGGCGGTTGTTCCGGAGTCTGCTCAGGTGCTTTCGGGGCAGCCTCCGCTTCTGCGACAGGCGCAGCCGGTTTGGAGACGCCGCGCTGGCGCCAGTATGCCACGCCGATCGCCACCCCCGCCAGGGCGAAGACCAGCAGCCCCAGGGCGATGATCAGCGGCCCAGCAGCGGCGCGCGACGATGGTGTGGATACCGGGATGAGCGTGGCGGTGGGCGTGTGGCTCGACTCCGGGGTGGCAGTCGAAGGGACAAATGTCCCGTCGTTCGGGACATTTGTCCCTTTTTGAGCGGTTGGGGAAGGGACATTTGTCCCGGTGGCTGTGGGGGTGGGTGTGGATGCCAGCCCGGTAGGCGTTTGGGAAGGAACGCGCGTCTCGGTGCCCAGGTAGTATTCCAATGGCCGCATGGCCTCCACCGTGGCTGCCAGGCGCAGGTCGCTGGCATACAGCCACACATCCACGGCATCCCCATACCAGCCGATCAGATCGCGCCCCAGGCCCAGCTCCAGCGGCTCGATGAAAGCTTCCGTCCAGCCGCTGCTGAGGCGCGGCGGATCGATCACCGTCACCGAGCAGGTGCCTTTCTCGTCCGTTACGCAGGTGCCGCCGGGCACCTCGCTGATGCCATCGTCGCCATAGAGCACCATGCTCACCGCCACGGTGATGCCCGCCAGCGGGTGGTTCTGTTCGTCCAGCAGGTGTACGGTGATAGTGACCTGGTCGCTCTGCGCCAGGCCCAGGAAAAGAACCAATGCCAAAATCCAGCCGGTCATTTCTCTGCCTCCTCAATAATCCGGACACATCTCGGTGCGCTCCCAGGGCCAGGAGGAGCGCAGCCAGGGGTCGTATTCGCTGCAGATCGTCGGCGCCGGGTCGATGGCGCCTGCGGTGGGGCTGTTGATCTGGTAGTGCAGGTGCGGGCCGGTCGAGCGCCCGGTGCTGTCGATGTACCCGAGCAGGTCGCCGCGCTCCAGCAGATCGCCCACCTGGACTGTGGTCGACCGGAAGTGGAAATACGAGCCCCGCCACCAGTCGGTGACGCAGTCCAGCACCAGGTCGGGGTGGGCGGTGGGATTGTGGGGGTCGTAGCACTCCGGGTAATTGTGCTCCTGCACGTAGATGTATTGGCCCTCATCCTCGGGTTCGCCTTCCGTCCCGCAGCGTTCCTCACAGTTGACGTGCAGGGTGATGACGTGGTTGCCCATGCCCCAGTGCTCGCCGCCGTCGTGCGCCTCGCCGATCACCACGCCCCGGTCGGCGGTGAAGTACACGCCCGCCCCATCGATGGTGCGCCAGCCGCCCGCCGAGGCAGGCGCCTGGCGGGCACCGAAGTCCAGGCCCCAGTGGGTGTAACCGCGGAAGTAGGTCGGGTCACAGAACCAGGTGGAGATCGAGCGCCAATCGCCGGTGAAGAGATCGACCGGCCAGCCGCTGAAGGGGTTGTCCGGGTAGATCTGGTGGATGTTGCGGCAGGTGCCGCCGGACGGCGGGCGGGCACCCGTGCGGGCTGGGGCGGGGATATCCTCAGAGCGGCCAGTGCCCAGCTCGGGATTGGGGATGCGCAGGGTCAGCAGGCAGCACAGCAGTGCCAGGAGCAGCAGGAGCGGGACCAGGCGGGACTTCTTCACGTCAGGGCCTCCACAGGCGCAGGAGATAGGCAGCGGTATTGCCCGCCTCGCTGGGGGTGTATGCGTAGACGTAGTGCGCACCCGAAGCCACAGCCGCGAAGGAGATTTCGAAGGGGGCTTCGTAGTCACGCGTGATCTCGTCCTGGTTGGGATCGTATGCCAGCAGCTGCACGCCGCTGGGGTTCGATGTCTCCAGACGCACGCTGACCGCCTGACCGGCGACGAGATCAAAGGTGAAGAGATCGCCTGTTCCGGCAGAGCCGTCGAACTGCCCCAGGACGCGCACCGGGATGCGGGAAATACCATTGGCTTGGTAGAAGTAGTCGTTGGGTTCGCTTTCGCCCAGGGTGAAGGGCGCACCCTGCAGCAGCATGGGGAGATGAAAAGTCATCACATCACCCGAATCATCTGGCAGGATCTCCCACAGCAGGCCGCCGTTCAGGCGCAGCGAGCCGCCGGAGAGCGTCCCGGCCTCCGCCTGCCCGATGGCCCCTGCCAGACGGAGCGAACCGCCGCTGGAGATGCCGCCCGGGACCGGGCGCGTGGAGCCCACCTGCAGCGACCCGGCCATCGCCGGGAGACCCAGCGCCAGGAGCAGCACAAGAAGGATGAGCACAGCGCGTTTGCGGAACATGGCTTTATTTGCTCACCGAACAGGTCACCGGGGCGTATACGGCGTTATACACGTCGAAACACACCACCCCGGTGGGGTTGACCGCCCCGATGGCCTGGGTCAGCGCCAGATACACATAGCAGGATCCGCTGGTGACCACCGATAGGGTGCTGCCCTGCAGGCGCGAGTTGTGCACGTGGGTCGTGCCGCAAGGGCTGCCCTGGTTGCTGACGGCGTATCCCAGCCCGCTGCCGCTGGCCTGGATGCTGCAATCCACCAGCGTGATGGTGGAAGCAGAGGTGGTGAAGGCCCCGTTGACGAACTCACCGGAGATGTTCACCTGGCAGCCCTGGAGGGTATATGTGGACTGCAGGCTGTATATGCCATACGAATTGCCGCTGCCGGTCTGGACCAGGCTCAGGTTGGTGATCACAGGCGAGGAGAGCTGGTTATACAGCCCGCGCCCGTCCGGGCCGTCCAGGGTGATGCTCACATCCGTGAGCGTGGGGGAGGCCAGGTTGTTGTGGATGCCGTACGAGACGCTGGCGCTGCTGCTGACCGTGACCCGCACGTTTTCGAGAATGGGGGAGCCGTTGTAGTTGGAGATGCCGTATGCGCCCGGACCGCTGACGATTACCTCGGCATCGCGCACAACCGGGCTGGCGGAGGCGTTGTACAGGCCGTAGTTGAAGGAGCCACCGCCGGAGGAGATCAGCCTGACGTGCTCCACCTGGGGATCGGCGGAGAGGTTGTATGCGGCGATGGCATAGCCATACGGGATGCCGCCGATGTTCTCGATGGTCACATGGCGGATGGCGGCGTGATCGGCGCCGATCAGCGTGCCGGTATCGTCGTTGAGGCTGCCGTGGAAGGTGATGCGCACCAGGTTCTGGCCTGCGCCTTGGATGTCCACGTACGGCTTGAGCGTGATCGTCTCGGTGTATACCCCGGGAGCGATCCAGACCAGGTAGGCATGATCGGCGCTGGCATCCGTGATGCTGTCCAGGGCGGATTGGATGCTCTCAAAGTCGCCGCCGGACTGCGCCACGACCAGCACCTGCTGGTATGCCGTGCCCAGGGCGGAGAACTCGGTGCCGTTGAGCACCAGGCCGGAACCGGCGCTGTATGTGGTGTCGTTGTCGATGCCATCGGCGAAGCCTTCGGGAACGCCGGTTAGGCCGGACCAGGGGGCGCCGGTGACGGTGAACTCGGTGCCATTCAGCGCCAGGCCGGAACCGGCGGTGAAGAGGGTGTCGTCGTCCACGCCATCGGCGAAGCCTGTCGGGATGTTGGAGAGGCCCGCCCAGGGCGATGTGGCGGAATACAGCGCATACGGGCTGGGGTGGAGGGGCTGGCGGGGAGCCAGGGTCGTGTATGCACCGCTGCCGGAGGGGCAGCGGGCGCTGACCTCCAGCCAGCGCGGGCTGCCGTCGAAGGCAGATGCGGTGAACTCGCCGCCTGTGTTGAGTGTGACGACGAACAGGCCGTTGGTGACGGGTGTATTGTCCACGGCCTGGCCGCTGCCGATCTGCAGGCCGCCTGCGGCGGCGCTCCACAGGCCGAAGACGAAGTCGCAGGCGCCATTGACCGGCGTTTGGCCGTCGAGCAGTTGGCCCTGGTAGGTGAAGGCGCTGCCCAGGGCGGCAGCCTCCGAACTAACATTGGCCTGGGCATGGTATGCGCCGCCGAAGGCCAGGCTGAGCAGGGCGGTGATCAGGATGGGGGTGAGGATGCGTTTCATGGGTGGGTTTCTCCTTTGGGGGTGAGGGGCTGAGCGGGTGGAATTTCGCGCAGGCGCGTGTGACCAGCGCCGCACTGCGGGCAGAACCAGGTCAGGGTGGCCAGGTCACTGGCAGCGCGGTTTTGGAAGGCCGTGACCTGGCCTGCGAAGCCGCAGCGGTCACAGGCGGCGTGAATCAGCACCTGCTGCGATGGGAGCGGCGCCGTCATGCGCTCCCCCTGGGACGGCGATTATTTTTGAGTGGAAGTGGGTAGATAAACAAAAAGGCTCTCTCCTGGCGTCAAACAGGAGACAGCCTCCAAATCAAGTGTGCAATCCGGCTGCCGGAAACCACCACGCTTTTCGATCAAGCGAGCAATCCAGCCGTGGTGGGTAGGTTATGTTGAGTGAATTAATACCACAGATGAGGCAAGCGCGCAAGTTCGCGCGGTGCTGTGCGTAATGTTTGTGGGGGAATACTGCCTTGCTCCGACCCCCTCCCAGCCTCCCCCATTTTCAAACTGCGAAAATGGGGGAGGGGTTGGTGAGTGGACACCTGCCCAAACTCCAAATTTGGCGCGTTTAAATTTGGGAAAACCACCCAGGGCGGAGACCCCTAAACGGGCCAGAGTACAGCGAGTCAGAGCCCCAGAGTACAGAGACGCCAGAGACCAGAGTTAGAATAGGGAGGCCGCAATCACCCGAAAACCGAAGAGGTTGAGGCGGATGTCAGGAAGGCTGAGGTGGCGATAGGCGCAGCGAGCGTACCTGGCACTATCGTCGAAGGAACCACCCCGCAGCACGCGGCCACTGGATTTGTTTTTGAGATCTTCGCGGACGGCGCGCTTTTTGGGGTCGTCCGGGTAGGGGTACTTGTCATACAAACTGCGCGTCCACTGCCAGACATTGCCCGCCATGTCCAGGCAGCCGTAGGGGCTGTCGCCGTTAGGGAAGCAGCCTACGGCTGAAGTGCTGCCGATGCCGGTCTCGGCGGTGTTGGCGCGGTCGGGGTCGAAGCCGCCGTACCAGGGGTAGGCGCGGCCATCGCCGCCGCGGGCGGCTTTCTCCCATTCGGCCTCGCTGGGCAGGGTGAAGTGTAACTTGCCCGCCGCCAGCAGCCGCCAGAAGGCGATCTCATCTTCTTTGAGATCAGGCCGCTCTGAAAACTGAGCACTGATCGCCGACAACTTCTCCCCCAGCCAGCGGGCAAAGGCCAGGGCCTCGTACCAGGTAACGCCGACGACGGGGTGATTGGGCAGATTGAAGGGCTCGCCGAAATCGTACGGGTGATCCTCCTGCTCGACAACTTCTTTTATGGTGCCTTGATCAAAGGTAAAATACCTTCTTATAGCGTAGCCATCTTTCCAGGTTTCGTTTTTATGGGCTTCTTGCCAATACTGAGTGTTCTTGTACCCACCCGCCTGCACGAACTCGGCATACTGGGCGTTAGTGACTAGGTGCTGGCTGATCCAGAAGTCGGGCAGAATCAGCTCGTGCTGCGGTTTTTCCTCGCCGATTGCTCCTGGTTCATCTTTCTGACTGCCGATGAGGAAGGGCCCAGCAGGCACAAAGCAGAAGGGCATAGCCTCGGCAGTCATGATCTCGGGGCGCGGGTCGCCCAGGTGCGCCAGGGCGCGCCCGGCCTCGGCGCGCTCCACCGGGGTGAGTTTCCCCTGGGTTTGGGCGATCAGCGCAGGCATCAGCCGCTGCACAAAGGCGGCCCCGCCGCCGATCTCGTCGCGCTCCGCGGCTGCCCGGCCCACCATGGCAACCATCTTCCCCGCCCAGACAGCCTTGCGGCAGTCCCGCACGGTGCCGGGCTCGCCTGGGAGAAGACGATAAGCCAGGTCGAGCACATCGTTCTCACCTTCGGTGCGCCCGTTGTAATACAACTCTTCTGCGCCCAGCTCGATCGCCAGGGTCCAGTATTCGGCCTGGTCGGCATGCTCGCTCAGGCGGCGGGCGGCATCACGCTGGTTGACCAGGAAACAGCCCGCCAGGTATTCCTGAAAGGTGCGGTGGGGAAAAGTGTAGGAGAGCGGGCGTTCCGGATCGCCGCCGCGCCCCACCAGCAGGCCTGCACGCTGATCCACATAATCTAAAAATGCCTGCGCCAGCCCCAGGCTGCCCGCGTAGGCAGGCTCTTCCAGGATCTCCAGCGCCCGCGGGCGGGGCAGGTCTGCTGCCTCATCCTTCTCCCGGCAGGCGCAGTGGGTCTCATAAGCCAGCCTTTCGATGATGCGGCGCACTTTCTTGGTATCCTGGAGCAGGGCCAACAGTTCGGCGCTGGCGGCTACCTGGTCGCCGGTCTTCTGCTTCTGCCAGCGCTCCAGCAGCACCTGCACGGCCAGGTTATAAAGCTTGACGCGCTCGTTGGGCAGGCGGGTTTCTTTCTGGTGAACGATGGCCATGGTGGTGAGCAGCATGGGGTTTTCCGCCAGGCGCCGCAGATCATTCCCCCAGGCCACGCGGGCCAGGTCCTGAGCCTGCTCCTGCGCCTTTTTTTCGGTCAGGCGCTCCAGGCGCTGTTGGGCGTTGTACCAGGCGCGGCAGAAAGATTGCACCTGCTCCTGGGTGAAGGGCGCCAGGGTGAAGCGGGCAAAATTGGCCTGCTCGGCAGTGCCGCTGTAAGAGCGCACCCGGCAGGTCAGGATGGTGCGCGGCGGCTTGAATTCCTTTTGGGCAGCCTGAAAGACCATGCGCACGGTTTCGCGCAGTTTCTCGGGCACCTCGTCCAGGCCGTCCAGGCCCAGCAGCACGGTACCGCCCTCCATCGCTTCACGCAGGCCAGGGGCAAACTCTGGCGTGCGATACAGTGTGGTCAGGTCGGAGAGCGTCTGCTGGAGGAGAACATCTGCCAGGGCTGCCTGGCGGCGCTCTGCCGACATACTGCGCAGATCCAGGGTTTCCAGGCGCGGCACCAGGTCGCGCAGGGTCACCAGCACGGGCAGCAGCTCTGCGTCCAGGCCGGGCAGGGGCTCTTTGCCCAGCAGCGCCTGCGCCTGCCGGGCAAAGAGGTTGCGCACAAAGGTGCTCTTGCCCGAGCCGGGATGGCCCAGCAGAACGATGCGCGGGTTTTGCAGGAAGGCATCCAGGGCAGGCAGAGGACGTTTTTTGCCTTCGGGATCCAGGGGGCTGCGGCTCTTTTTGGCTTCTTCGGGACTGATCTCGATTGACTCGGTGGTGTGCAGGGCGATATAGACATCGTCCAGGGTTACATCTTCCTGCGCCTGGGGATCGTCGCCCAGGGCGATCAGCGGCAGATCCTGGCAGCGCCGCCACAGGCTACGCAGGTATTTCTGACGCACCTGGTCGGCCTGCTCAGTGGCGATCTGCTTGGGGTTGGGTGGCATCTGCACAATGAACTTATCAACCGTGATCTGGACGATCCTCTGCACCAGATCACCCGCGACCATGGTGGCTCCTGCACCGACGACCGTGTTGCCGGAGCCCTGCACAATGATCCCGGAACCGTGCAGTTCGGCACTGATCTGCTGGACAACCTGCCGCTCGGAGGTGGGCAAATGATGAGTGGCTAAGGCCTGCTGGGTTTCTTTCAGGGCGCGCAGGGACTGGTAGCGGTGCAGAACCGGCCCCCAGGTTTCATCTTCGAGGAGCGTGTTTTGCAGGGCGTTGAAAAAGCGGCGCAGGGGCAGGGCGTGCTCTGGCAGGCGCTCACCCCAGACCTGTGCAGCGGATTGGATATCGAACGCATTCAGCGGGTCGAGCAGAGAGGTGACCACTTCCTCCTGGAAAGGCCGGTGCTCGATCAATGGCTGGATGGATTTCTCGCCAGCGATCTGCGCAGCCTTCTGGAAGGCCTGGTCGAAGGCGGACTGGCGCTTCTTTTCATCCTCGCGCAGCAGGCTGCGGCGCAGGTCGCGCACCTTATCCCCCAGACCGGCTTCAGCAAGCAGGCCCAGGCCGGTTTCAATGGCAGCGGAGAGAAGTACCCCTATGCTCATGGCTGATTTCCCTTCTCGTGTAGATATGGATGCTTTTGGTTAGTATATCCCTTTTCGGCGCTTCAGGCGGCGTTTTTGGGGGAAAGAACACCCAGGGTGGAAACCCCTCTAGCGGCCAGAGTACAGCGTTTCAGAGCCCCAGAGTACAGAGCCCCAGAGGCCAGAGTTTAGAATAGGGAGGCCGCACTTACCCGAAAACCGTAGAGGTAGTCGCGGTAGTCCGGGTAGTAGTCGCGGTAAGCGCAGCGGGCGTACCCGGCATCAGCGCCGAAGGAGCCACCCCGCAGCACGCGGTAAATATCATTCGGCGCCTTCAGGTTTTCGCGCTCCTTCAGGCGATCGGTGTAGGGGTATTTGTATTCCGGTTTTTGCCAATCTTTTCCCCACAGGCTGCGCGTCCACTGCCAGACATTGCCTGCCATATCCAGGCAGCCATACGGGCTGGCCCCGCCGGGGAAACATCCTACCGCGCTGGTTGTGCCAATGCCTGTCTCATAATAGTTTGCCTTGTCGGGGTCCGCCTCTTTGCCCCAGGGATAGATGCGCCCATCTGTGCCGCGGGCGGCCTTCTCCCACTCGGCTTCGCTGGGCAGGCTGACCTCTGTGCCGAGTTTTCCGCTCAGCCAGCGGCAGTAAGCCAGCGCCTCGTGCCAGGAAACGTAAACCACCGGGTGGTTGGGCAGGCCGCGCAAGCAGTTTTGGTTACCCGGCTCAAAGCCGCTGTCTTCCACAAAGGCGCGGAACTGCGCCACGGTGACCGGGTAGCGAGCGATGGAGAAGGTGGGCAGCGTTACGGTATGCTGCTCTTTACCTTCTCCCATCAGGAACGGCCCGGCGAGGATCTCGACAAAGCCGAACTTCTCGTCCTTGGGCAGGTACCAGTGATCGGGGTCGAAGCGCGGGTCGCCCAGGGATGCCAGGGTATCCCCGGCGCTGGCGCGCTCCAGGGCGGGCAGGCGGCCATTTTCCAGCACGTCCACCAGCCAGCGGCGCACGCGCCCCACCTTGGGCTGGTTGCGCGGGCTGGCCGCGGCGGGGTCCACGCTCTCGGCCAGCGCCTGCCCGGCCAGGTGGGCGCCCCACAGGCGGCCCTCCGGGCAGGTTGGCTCGGGCTCACCCTCCGGGCAGAGCGCATCCACCAAGGCCCAGATGGCCGAAGCTGTACCGCGGGCAGCCTTGGCCCCGGCCAGCAGGGCGGCCTCGCGCCAGCGGTTGAAATCCCGGCAGGCCAGGTCGGCCACCTGCTCCGGGTAATCGTGGTCGGTGAGGTAGCAGGCTGCCAGGTACTCCTGGAAGGTGCGGTGCGGGAAGGTGTAGACGCCCACGCCGCGCGGGATGAGCAGCCCGGCGCGGTAGCTGAGGTAGTCCACCAACTGCCCATACCTGATATCCGGGTCGCCGCTCAGGTGGATCAGCCCGCTGACCAGGTCGGCTTCGGGCACGTCGGCGGTGCCGGTCAGGCCGCTCTGGGATGCATGCGCCTGGAAAGCCAGCGCCTCGAGCAGGCTGCGCACCTTCTGACGGTCCACCTTGAGGAACTCGGCCAGGCTGGATTGGCTGACCACCACCTTGCCGTTGGCGTCGCGCACCACCTTGGGGCGCTCCCACCAGTCCAGCAGCAGGTCGACGGTGTCGGCGTAGAGTTCTTCGCGCTTCTCGGGCAGGCTGCCGCCGCGCCAGGCGTGCAGGGAGGCCATCAGGGTCAGCAGCAGGGGGCGCTCGGCCAGGCCGCGCAGCCGGTCAGAGGCCGAGACGGCGCGTTTGAGCGTCTCGGCGCGGCCCTGGGCGTCGGTGGGGTTCATACTGCGCAGGACGGCAATGTGGGCATACCAGCGGTCAATGAACTGGCTGATCTGCCCCGGGCTGAAGGGCGCCAGCACAGTCTCCTGGAAGCCGCCCAGGCGCCAATCCTGCTTCTGGTAGGCGTAGGTGCGCGAGGTAACCAGGATGCGGCATTTGCCAAAGGCGGCGGCGAAATCCTCGATGGCGGCCTTGATCTGCGCCCGGCGCTGCTCGGCCTCGGGCACCTCATCCAGGCCGTCCAGCAGCAACAGGCCGCCGCGCTTGAGCAGTTCGTCGGCCAACGGGCGCTCGAACGCACCCAGGGCAGCCTCCTGCAGATCGCTGACTATAAAATTCCACAGGTGCTTGGCGGCGGCCTTCTCACCGGAGGGGGGCAGGCCGCGGGCGGCGAAGTCGCGCAGGATGACGCGCACCGGCAGCAACGGACCGTGATTCCAGGGCTGGGGCTTGTTCTTCTCTTTTTCGTCGTCACTGGAAAGGCGCAGCCTTCTTGCTTCAGAGTCGTCCGGTGGCAGGGGCGATTGCAACAGGGCCAGGCCGGTCTCAGGCTTGCCCAGGGCTTCTCCTGCCAGGCACAGGGCCACGAAGTTGACGAAGGTGCTTTTGCCGCTGCCGGGGTCGCCCAGCAGCACCAGGCGGGGATGCTGATTCAACTGCTCCAGGGCGGAGGTGCGGCGGGATTCGCCGCGCACCTCGGGCATCTCGCCGCGCTCCAGGCGCTCGTGGGCCTCGGGGGTGAGGGTAAGCAGGGCGGTGTACACGGAGGCCAGGCTAAGGCGCGTCTCGCTCTCGCTGGCGGTCTTGGGGTCGATGCCGGTCAGGGAGAGCACCCCCGCCTGGGCGTAGATGTGGCTCAGGTAGGCGGTGCGCAGGTCGGCGGGGTCGGAGGATGCAGGGGTGATGATCAGGTTGCCTTCTACCAGCATGCCGCCCGGGCCGACCACCTTGTTCTCATTGCCCTGCACGATCACGCCATTGCCGATCAGGGCGGCGCGGCGTGCCAGCAGTGGTTGTTGGGCGGTTTCCAACTCCTCGCCGGTCAGTAAGCCTGCCAGGTATTGCAGGGCTTTTTCAATTTTCTCAAGTTCGGCCTGGTTGTCGGATGCGTCGGGCATACTCTCCGCCTTTCCCCGTTTTTCAATGGGGTACTTCTACGTCCCGGATTCGCGATATGCGTCAAGTATAGCATGGCGGCCATGCAGACACAACAGCCCAGGGCCAAAAATCGGCCTCAATAAGCCGCAATCAGGCTATAATTATCGGCAGGGAGAGCCAGTCATGACCGAACCGACGGATGCCAACGCTGAACTTGAGAAGATTGAAAAAGCCCTTCGGGATCTTGCAGACGTGCTCACTGGCGATACGCTTACAGCAGCCCAAGCGCAATTACAGGCGCGCCGTGCCGCTATTCTTAGCGGCAGCGGCGTGATCGTGCAGGGGAACAACAACACGGTAGCAGGCCCCGGAGCGATCCTGATCGAAGGCAATGTGTACATCGGCCCGCGCGCCCGCGACCCGCAGGAAGCGCTGGCCATCTACTGCCGCGTGCTGCGCCAGGTTACCGCCAGCCTGCCCCTGCGCGGCGTGGACCTGGGTGCATCGGACCCCACCGCCGCGCAGAAGCCGGTCGGACTGGCCAACGTGTATGTAGACCTCGACACCACCGCCCAGGTGGAGATCAAGCCCCAAAAAGGCCAGAAAGCAAAGGCAGAAGAGCCGTTCGGCGAGCGCAAGACGCACCCGCTGAGCGCCCTGGAAGCGGTGATCGCCAACCGCTGCCTGGTGTTGCTGGGCGACCCCGGCAGCGGCAAGAGCACCTTCGTCAACTTCGTGGCACACTGCCTGGCCGCACATGCGCTGGAGCCGCAGCAGAACTGGCTGCAGCACCTGCCCGGCTGGCCGGAGGCCGAGCAGGATATGCTCCCGATCATTGTGCTGTTGCGCGACTTCGCCCGCAGCCTGCCCAAGAAACTGCCTGAGCAGGCCGACCCGCAGCACCTGTGGAACTTCATCAACGCCCGCCTGAAAGCCCAGAAACTGGACTTTGCCGCCCGCCCGTTGGCCCAGGCATTGGAGGAAGGCCGCGTCCTGCTGCTGCTGGATGGACTGGACGAGGTGCCTACCGCTGAACAACGCCGCTTTGTGCGCCAGGCGGTGCAGGCCTTCCTGGCACGCTGCCCGCAAATCCGCTGCCTGGTGACCTGCCGAGTGCTTTCCTACCAGCCGCCACGCAGTAAGGATGATCCTGATCTGCGCCTGCCCGGCTGGACCGATTTTGCGCTGGCTGATTTCGACGAGGACAAGATACAGCGTTTCCTGAAGGGCTGGTACGCCGAGCTGGCCCGCCTGGGTACTGTGCCCGGCGAAGATGCCCCGCTGCTGGCGCAGCGCCTGTGGGAAGCCGTGCAACGCCCTGACCTGTGGCGTATGGCGCCCAACCCCCTGCTGCTGACCGTGATAGCACTGGTGCACGCCCACAAAGGGCGCCTGCCCGATGCGCGCGCCCAGCTCTACGAGGACACCATCGACATCCTGCTGTGGCGTTGGGAGCAGATCAAAGCAGGCGGCAGCAGCGAGATACCCCTGCGGCAGCTGCTGCTGGAGGCCAACAGCAGCGAGATGGATCTCAAACGCACACTGTGGCGGCTGGCCTACGAGGCGCACAGCCAGGCGCAGGACTCAGAGCGCGACCAACTGGCGGACATCAATGAACTGCGCCTGGAGAAGGCCCTGGCAGCGCTCAAGGGGGATGACCGCAACTGGGCTAAACAGGTGATCGAGGCCATGAAACTGCGCGCCGGGCTTTTGCTGGAGCGCGCCCCCGAAATTTTCACCTTTCCGCACCGCACGTTTCAAGAGTACCTGGCGGGGGCCTACCTCTCCACCCAGGGTAATTTTTCTACGACGGCAGCCGGGCTGGCGGGTGCGGATGCGCTGTGGCGCGAGGTGATCCTGCTGGCAACCGGGCGACTGGTGTATATCTCCGGCGACCTGGATAAGCCGCTGGCGCTGGTGGGCGAACTGTGCCCGCAGGCCGCCGCAGACGTCCCCGAAGCCTGGCGCAAAGCCTGGCTGGCCGGGGATGTGCTGCTGGAGATCGGTCTACACCGCCTGCGCGACACGGTGCTGGGTTGCGACCTGCTCGGCCGCGTTCAGCAGCGCCTGGTTGGGCTGCTGCAGCAGGGTGCACTGGCGCCGCGCGAGCGTGCCCGCGCCGGAAACACCCTGGCCTCCCTGGGCGACCCGCGCTTCGACCCGGATCACTGGTACCTGCCCCGCGAGGAGAAGTTTGGCTTTGTGGAGATCCCCGCTGGGCCGTTTCGGATGGGCAGCACCAAAGAAGATAAAGATGCACAAGATCGCGAGCAGCCGCAGCACGAGGTGACCCTGCCCGCCTACTTCATCGCCCGCTACCCGGTCACGGTGGCGCAGTTCCGCGCCTTTGTGGAAGACAGCGGCTTTGAGCCGGGTAATCGAAACTGCTTGCGCAGCCTGCCCAACCACCCGGTGGTTTACGTTTCCTGGCACGAGGCGCTGGCCTACTGCCGCTGGCTGAGCGAAAAGATTGGCAAAGAAGTGAGCCTGCCCAACGAGGCCGAGTGGGAGAAAGCGGCCCGCGGTACGGAGGAATGCATGTATCCTTGGGGCAATGAGGCGTACCCCGATAAGGCAAACTACTATGAGACAGGCATTGGCACAACCAGCGCGGTGGGCTGTTTCCCCGGCGGAGCCAGCCCGTATGGCTGCCTGGACATGAGCGGCAACGTCTGGCAGTGGACGCGCAGCTTGTATGACAAGTACCCCTATCCGGACGACCCGAAAAAGCGTGCCGCCCGCGAGAATCTAGAAGACACGTCCGGTAGCTGCGTGCTGCGGGGTAGTTCCTTCGGCTATAATGCCAGGTACGCCCGCTGCGCTGTCCGCTTCAACTACTACCCAGTCAACCGCTACTTCGACCTCGGTTTTCGGGTAATTGCGGCTTCCCTATTCTAACTCTGGCCTCTGGGGTCTCTGTACTCTGGGGCTCTGGGGTCGCTGTACTCTGGCCCGTAAAAGGGTCTCCGCCCTGGGTGGTTTTTCCCCCATTAAACGCGCAAATTTTGAAAAAGGGGGGCGTGCCTCACAGCCCTTCCAACCCGTGCGCCTCGAGCAGGGCGGTGTCGCGCATCAACTGTGCGGTAGGCCCGTCGGCAACTACACGTCCCTCATCCATGATCAGCATGCGCGGGAAGATTTCGCCCACCATGCGCAGATCGTGCGTGGAGACGAGCATGGTGAGGGGCAGTTCGTCCAGCAGGCCGATCAGCGAGCGGCGAGCGCGCGGGTCCAGCCCGGCGGTGGGCTCATCCAGCACCAGCACCTCTGGCTGCATCGAAAGCACCGTGGCGATGGCAATGCGCTTCTTCTCACCCACGCTGAGGTGATGCGAGACGCGCCCGGCATATTCGCCCATGCCCACCGCCTCCAGCGCCTCCGCTACCCGCTGGCGCACCTGTTCGGCGGGCAGGCCCTGGTACAGCGGTCCAAAGGCCACATCATCGAACACGGTGGGCGAGAACAACTGATCGTCTGGCGATTGGAACACCAGCCCCACCATGGCGCGCACCCGCCCCAGGTTGGCCTTGTTCACCGCCAGGCTGCATACCCGCACCGAGCCGGAACTCCCGCTCAGGATGCCGTTCAGGTGCAGCAGCAGCGTGGATTTGCCCGCCCCGTTGGGACCCACCAGGGCCACTTTTTCGCATGGTTCGATGTGCAGAGAGACGTTCTCCAGTGCGGCGTGGCCGTCGGGGTAGGCAAAAGACAGGTTTTCAACGTGGATGGAATGGTGCATGGGCTTATCCCAACAGGTAGGCAATGAGCAGCAGGAGGATGAATACGAGCAGGCTGAGCGCCAGGGTCAGCCAGTGGGGCGGGCGTAGAGCAGGCGGGGGCAGGCTGCGCACCTCGCCATCGTAACCGCGGGCAACCATGGCCATGTAAATGCGGTCCGAGCGCTCGAAAGCGCGCAGGAACAGGCTGCCCGCCATGCTGCCGGTCACCCGGGCGCGCCAGGCCAGACCACCCCCAATTTTGGCCCCCGGCAGGCCGCCCTGCCCGCTGCGGGCGGCGCGGGCGCGCAGCAGGCGCAGGGCTTCGTCGGCCAGCACGAACAGGTAGCGCCACATCAGCCCAAAGACCGCCACCAACAGGCGCGGGATGCGCAGTGCGCGCATCGCCAGCAGCAGGTCGGGGAAGGGCGTGGATGCCGCCAGCACGATCCCCGCCTGCACCGAGAGCCACGATTTGAGCGCCAGGCTGAGGAAGCGCTCCAGCCCCGCGGCAGAGATGGCCAGCCCTGCTGGGAGGCGCGCCAGCGTCTCTCCGGGCACAGTGAAGAGCAGCGGCAGCGCCGCCAGCATAAAGGGCAGCGCCAGCGCCGAGCGCTTGAGCACATAGCCGAGGCCCAGTTCGGAGAGCATTTCCACAGAGAGAAGGATGGCAAACAGCAGGATGAAGGCGGCCCAGGCTCCGTGGGGCGTCAGCGCGCAGGTGAGAATGAAGGCCAGCGTCAGGACGAACTTGACGCGGGCATCCAGCGCGTGCACCAGGCTGGGGCGCGGCCGGTAGGGGTCGAGAAAGTGAACGTACACGGAAGATCAGCCTGCTTGCGGGCGGCGGCGGGCATAGGCCATGCCCAGCGCCACGCCAAAGACGATCAGCGCGCCCACGATGCCCGCCAGGATGGTCGCCAGGGCCTCGTTGGAGATGCCCGGAAGCACGTAGTCGGGGATGATGTTGTAGGCCGGGTCTTGGGCGGTATTCAGGAAGCCCTTTTGCTCGGCAACCCACTCCAGCCCGTCGGGGCGGGAGGAGGCCAGCGGCGATGCCACCGCCAGCGCCAGGGCGATCAGCAGTCCCGCCACCCATACCAGGCGTCCGGCTGGGGCCTGGCTTGCGCCCGCCTGCACCAGGTCACGCCGGGCGGAGTAGAGAAAAGCCAGCGCACCCACAGTGATCAGCCCCTCGCCGATGCCGATCAGCGCGTGGATGCCCGCCATGGCGGGGATAGCCAGGTTAGCGGGGGAGGTGCCCGAAAGCGCCAGTTGCAGTCCAACCGCCAGCGCGGCCACTTCGATAGACAGCCAGGCGGCGGCAAACCCGCCCACGAACAGGCCCCATTTGCGCCCGCCGGAGAATTTCTGCACTGTGCGGTAGACCGTGTACGAGACCGCCACGCCGATCACGCCCATATTGAAGATGTTGGCGCCCAAAACCAGCAGTCCGCCATCCTGGAAGATGAGCGCCTGCACCGCCACCACGCAGGTGATCACCAGGATACCCGCCCAGGGGCCGAGCAGGATGGTGGCCAGGGCGGCGCCCATCAGGTGTCCGGATGTACCCCCGGCCACAGCAAAGTTGAGCATCTGCCCGGCAAAGATGGCTGCCGCCAGCACGCCCATCAGCGGGATCTGGCGCTCGCCCAGGTCGGCGCTCACGCGCTTCAGGGCGTAGCCGACCACGGCCACGATGGCGATCCATAAAATGATCGAGACGGGGATGGAAAGAAATCCATCGGGAATATGCATGGGTGAAATGGAAAGTAACATGGCTCCTCCTGGTAAAACAAAAAGGCTCTCTCCTGGCGTCAAACAGGAGACAGCCTCCAAATCAAGTGTACAATCCGGCTGCCGGAAACCACCACGCTTTGTAACCGGGCGAACAATCCAGCCGTGGTGGGCTAAGTTAGAGAATTAATACCACGAAAAAGGGGAGTACACAAGTAAATTTGCACCATCGCGATCCATTGGGGAGAGGGGGAAACTTTTCCCCGACAAAATATCCCCGAGAAGCCTGAATCGAGTATACTTTGAACATTGCAAACGCATACGGTCAGGGTTTGCGCAATGGAGCGACCGTTGGAGGGTGATACATATGAGCGCTGATCAACATACACCAACTTACATTCTGGATGATCTACCTGCCGAGACGGACGCGCTGGATTTTGCGCCGTACATCAATACGCTGGCCGGGTTGATCCAATCGCCCAACACCAGCACCCCGCTGACGATTGGGGTGTTTGGCACCTGGGGAGCGGGCAAGACCTCGCTGATGCGACAGGTGATGAAAGCCCTGCCGGGGAGTTACCGCAGCGCCTGGTTTGATGCCTGGAAGTACGAGAAAGAGGCCGACCTGTGGCGGGCGATGCTCTTGCAAGTGTTGAATGCCCTGCAGGAGGCGCTGCCGAAAAATGCGAAGAATCAGGTGGATAAAGAGGCTTTGCAGCAGTTGGAAGACCTGCGCAACAGCCTGTACCGCGCAGTAGAGCGCGAGGAATTGGGTGGGCTAGAGGTGGATTGGGGAAAATTGGCCACGGGGGTGGCGGAGGGCAGCCTGAAGATTGGGCTCTCGCTGCTGCCGGTGGTTGGTACGTTGACCAAAATGGCTGAAGAGTTGGAAAAGGGTGGGGCTACCGCCACCGGAAAGATCATCGAAGCCATCCACCGCGAACGCTCGCTCCTGCACATTGACCAGGTGCAGTTCCTGGAGCAGTTCCAGGATAAATTCCGCGAACTGGTAGATCGCTACGTGGTGCAGAAAAAGCACCGCCTGGTGGTTTTTGTGGACGACCTGGATCGCTGCCTGCCGGAGAAAGCGGTGGAGGTGCTGGAGGCGACCAAACTTTTCCTGGACGTGCCGGGCTGCGTATTTGTATTGGGTTTGGATGATAAAGTAATCGCCCGCGGCGTGGAGATCAAGTACCGCCAGTTGGGGCTGGTGGACGGAGACGGCGGAACAGATGCAAAGCGGCTGATTGTGGATGGCACGCGCTACCTGGAAAAGATCATTCAACTGCCCTTCCAACTGCCACCCATCGAACGCGCTCAACTGGAGACTTTCGTGTGCGGATTGGTGGCCGATTGGCCGCACCCGGAATGCCCGCACGTTTTTGCCGAGGGGCTGGGCGGCAACCCACGCCAGGTGAAGCGCACGATCAACCTGTTCTTGCTGCTCTCGGGCCTGGCGCAGGCGCGCAAGGAAGAGCTGGGCGAACGCATTCACCCGGTGCGGCTGGCAAAAATCGTGACCATCCAAAGCGCTTACCAGACGCTGTATGATTTTCTCAAGGAAGACCGCCATCGCTACCTGCGCGATCTGGAGAAATCCTTCTTGACCGAAGCGCGCCCAGGGGAAGGCCGCCTGGCGGAAGGCGAGATAGAAAAAGAAGAGAGCCGCCCGGAACTGCCCGCCGCGCTGGAACCCTACCTGCGCGCCCAGGGGGTTGCGGCGGTGCGGCGCGTGCTGGCGCTGCACCCCGACAAGCCCGAATTCAACTTTGGCGCGCTGCAGCCAGATGACCTGCGCGTATACTTCACGCTGGCCCGGCGCGCTGAGGCGCCCCAGGTGATGCCTGTCCCGCAATCGCAACCGCGCAGCGCCATCGAGCCGGAACTGGTGCACGTGCCCGCGGGCGAGTTTTTGATGGGCTCGACTGAGGCGCAGGTGAAGGATGTGATCGCACAGGGCTTGCAAGAAGAATATGCAAAACGAGAGTTACCGCAGCATTCCCTGGTGCTGCCAGAATACTGGATGGCGAAATACCCGGTGACCAACGCCGAATACCAGGCTTTTGTGCAGGCGGTCAACCACGCGCCGCCGCGCGGCTGGGACGGCCCCAATTACCCCGAAGGCATAGGTGACCACCCGGTGGTCAATGTCACCTGGCATGACGCTGTGGCCTACTGCGAGTGGCTCAGCCAGGCTACGGGTAAGCCTTACCGACTGCCCAGCGAGGCCGAGTGGGAAAAGGCTGCGCGCGGGACGGACGGGTGGATTTACCCCTGGGGAAACAATTGGGATGCCCAGAAGTGTAACACGAGTGATGGCGGTGTCGGTGGTACGACGCCGGTGGGGCAATATTCCCCACAGGGCGACAGCCCCTATGGCTGCGCCGATATGGCGGGCAATGTGTGGGAGTGGACGCTCAGTTTGTTGGACAAGTATCCTTGCCCGGACGATGCAAAACAACGCGCGGCTCGCGAAGATCTGAACAGCACGAATAACCGCGTGCTGCGGGGTGGTTCCTTCAGCGGTAATGCCAGGTTCGCCCGCGGCGCCTGCCGCTACCGCGACCTCCCTGACTTCAGGAACTACGACGTCGTCGGTTTTCGGGTAATTGCGGCCTCCCTATTCTAAAAACTCTGCCCTCTGGGGGCTCTGCACTCTGGGGCTCTGGGGCTTTGTACTCTGGCCCGTTCAAGGGTCTCCGCCCTGGGTGGTTTTTCCCCCATTAAACGCGCCAATGCGGCTTATTGAGGGCGATTTTCGCCACTCGGGCTGTTGTGCCTGAATGGCGCCCATGTTATACTCATCGCATCGCACACGCGAAGCAGGCGCGTGGCAGCCAGGCAAGACAGGGGCCGCTCGCAGACTTCGCGGGCGGCTGATTTGTTTGCATCGAGGTGCCTTATGCCCACGCTGTTCACGCAAGGCCATGCCCTTCTCATCGGCGCAGGCGCGGACCTGCCCAATACGGTCGACGATGCTATCGGCCTGGCCGAGATCCTGCAGGATCCCGGCCGCTGCGCCTACCCGCCCAAGCAGGTGCACCTGCTCACCGGCGCGCGGGCCACGCGCAAGGCCGCCCTGGACGGCCTGGATGCCCTGCGCAAGCAGGCGGAGGCCGAAGCGACCGTGATCGTGTATTTCTCCGGGCACGGCTACCGCGTCGAGACCTCCATTGGCGAGGCACATTTCCTGATGCCCAACGGCTACGACCTGCACCATCTATCCAAGACCGCCATCAGCGGCAGGGAACTGGCCGAGAAACTGGCGGCCATTCCCGCCAAACGGCTGCTTCTGCTGCTGGACTGCTGCCATGCGGGCGGGGTGGGCGAGGAGAAGGCCCCCGGCCTGGAATTGAGCAAAGCGCCTTTGCCGCCCGAAGCGCTGGAAGCCTTCAGCCGGGGTAAGGGGCGCGTGTTGATAGCATCCAGCCGCGAAGACGAGAAATCCTACGGCGGCAGGCCCTACTCGGCCTTCACGCTGGCGCTGATCGAGGCGCTGTGCGGCGAAGGCGCCTCCAAGGCGGATGGTGTTGTGCGTGTAGCCGATCTGGCGTTGCACACGCGCCAGGTGGTGCCGGGACGCACCAAAGAGCGCCAGCATCCCATCCTGCACTTCGAACAGGCCGACAACTTCACCATCGCCTATTACGCCGGTGGCGAGGCCCAGCCCAAGGCGCTGCCCTTTGCCGCGCCGCAGATCGAGCCGGAGCCGGGTGCCTGGCGTGCCCAGGTTGCAACCGTGGTGGGCGATGGCGTGATCGTGCAGGGGAACAATAACACGGTGGTCGGTGCGGGCGGGGTGATGGTGAAGGGGAATGTGGGCGGGGATGTGGTGACGGGGAAGAAGATCTCCCAGACGGCAGGCGATCATGCCTTACAAATCGGCCAGGCGCGTGATGTGAACATCTACCCACAAGCAAGCGGCCCCCAAGCTCTGCCGCTGCCGCAGGCACTGCGGCGCTACCTGGACAACCTGATCGACATGCACCAGCACCTGCGCTTGCAGGGCATCCGAGCAGGGAGCCAGCCTTTGAGCATCGACCTGGAGAAGGTGTATGTCTCGCTGACGGCGGTGGAGAAGCACACCGCGGGCGCCCGCCCGGCGGAGCAGCCCGGCAAGGGCGCGGCAGTCGACTTGGAACGCGGCTCAGGTATGCTGACCATCGGGCAGGCGCTGCAGCGCTACGAGCGCCTGGTGATCATTGGCGACCCCGGCTGCGGCAAGACCACGCTGCTGGCTTACCTGGCGCTGACCTACGCCCGCACGCTGCGCGACGGGGCCAACCTGGTGCAGCAGCGCCTGGGGTTGGATGAGCCGCATCACCTGCCCGTTCTGCTGCCGCTGCGCGATTTCGGGGCGCATCTCAAGACCAGCCACCCGGATACCAGCCTGGACGGCCCCGAACTGCTGTTCAACTACCTGCGCGAGTATTACAATGCCCAATCCATTCGCCTGCCGGAAGATTTCTTTGCTGTGCCGCTGGAAGAAAAGCGCAGCGTGCTTTTACTGGACGGCATGGACGAGGTGGCCGACCCAACGCTGCGCCAGCGCGTGGCGCGCATTATCGAGAAGTTCGTTGTGCGCTACCCCGGCAACCGCTACTTGGTCACCAGCCGCATTGTGGGCTACGAGGGCGCCTCCCGGCTGGGGGCCAACTTTGGGCTAGCGCAGGTGCGCGATTTCAACGCTGAAGAAGTGCGCCAGTTTGTATACGATTGGACGCGGGCGGTGGAGGTGACGCTGGCGGGGCGCGAGTCGGAGACGATCTTGCGCCAGGCCGACCAGCAGGCCGAGCACCTAGTGAAAGCCATCCGGGGCAACCCGCGGGTGGCGGAGTTAGCAGTCAATCCTCTGTTATTGACAGTCATTGCATTGGTTCACCGGTATCGGGCACAGCTTCCAGAACGCCGCTCGGAATTGTACGAGGAGGCGGTGGAGGTGCTGCTGGGGCAGTGGGACACCGCCAAGGGGTTGGATACGAAGATCAGCCTGGGCGGGCGTGAGTTGGACAGCGGCGACCGGCGCAGCCTGCTGGAGCCGGTGGCCTTCTGGATGCATGAACAGAAACGCCGCGAACTGGAAGCCGACGAGTTGATCGAACTGCTGCGCCCGGCGTTTACGGGCATGGCAGGCGGCGACCGGGCCGCGGCAGCCAAGAGCGTGAATGCCTTTGTGCGCCTGGTCAACGAGCGTAGCGGGCTGCTGGTCGAGCGCGGGGCGGGGGTGTATGGCTTTGCGCACCTGACCTTCCAGGAGTACTTGGCGGCACGCGCCCTGGCCGATCGGGAAGACGCTATCCCCTATACACTGGAGCGCCTGGGCAACCCCTGGTGGCGCGAGGTGATCTTACTGCAGGCGGGCTACCTGGGCACGCAGGGGCGGCGGCGGGCCAGCGAGTTGATCCGCGCCATCGTGGATGCCAAAGATTGCCCCGAACCGGAGCCCTGCCATCACCTGCTGCTGGCAGCGGAGTGCTTATCGGATGTGGGCTCGGCACGGGTGGAGAGCGGCCTGCTGGAAGAGGTGCAGCGCCGTCTGCAAGCGGAGGCCGACCAGCCCCTGCCAGAACGGGGCAGTGGGGAGAAGCGCCGGGAGGCGGTGCTGCGCAAGGCGGCAGCAATGAATGCCCTGGCGCGTGTGCAGAGTGGACAGTTTGTAGCCAGTTTCTGGAAGCCGCCCTGGGGTGAGTCGGAGTGGGTCACCGTCCCGGCAGGCGAGTTTAGCATGGGCAGCCGCGAAGGTGAAAAGGGTGCCGATGCTGCTGAGATGTCGCAGCAGCGGGTATTCGTGGACGAATTTCACATAGCCATCACGCCAGTGACCAACGCCCAGTATGCACTTTACGTGGCGGATGCCGGGGCGCAGCCGCCGCAGCACTGGCCCGGTGGGCAGGCGCCGCGCGGCCTGGAGAATCACCCGGTGGTGTATGTTTCCTGGCTTGATGCCATGGCTTACTGCCAATGGCTGACCGAGAAGATTGGCAAGGCGGTGCGCCTGCCGACGGAAGCGGAGTGGGAGAAGGCGGCCCGGGGCAGCCAGGACGGGCGCGCCTATCCGTGGCGCGATGCCTGGGCCGAACTGCACTGCAACTCGGATGAGTTAGGGCTGGGCGACACCTCGCCGGTGGGGCTGTTCCTGAACGGCGCCAGCCCGTACGGCTGCCTGGATATGAGCGGCAATGTGTGGGAGTGGTGCAATACAAAATTTGCGGGTTATCCTTACCAGCCGGATGACGGACGGGAAGAGCCACAGGGCGATGAAGGCCGCGTGCTGCGGGGTGGTTCCTTCTACGATCTTGCCAGGTACGCCCGCTGCGTCTGCCGCTACTTCAACCACCCTGACAGCAGGCTCAGCTACATCGGTTTCCGGGTCATTACGGCCTCCCTATTCTGACTCTGACCTCTGGGGCTCTGGGGCTTTGTACTCTGGCCCCTAAAGGGGTTTCCGCCCTGTGTGCTCTTTCCCCAAAATCAAACGCGCAAAATTTGGAAATAGGGGGTTTTAACCACTGCCGCCCACCGCCAGCGCCTCCCGGGCGCAGATGCTGCCCGAGTCGCAGCCGCCGCGCGTGCGGCGGCTGAAGAGCGATGCCAAAAATGGCCCTTGATGAGCCGCATTCAGGCTATAATCATAGGCAGGGAGAGCCAGCCATGACCGACCAACCCGACGTAAATGTCGAACTTGAGAAGATCCACGCCGCGCTGAAAGCCTTAGAGCAAGTGTTTTCCGGCGAGGCGCTTGATGCCGCCCAGGCGCCGCTACTGGCGCGCCGGGCTGTCCTCCTCGGCAACGGGCAGATCATTCAGGGCGACAACAATATCACCATCGGCAAGCGCGGCGTGAATGTGGGTGGAAATGTCGGTGGGGATATCATCACAGGCGAAAAAAGCGAGATTTCCGGCGAAACGGTGATCGTGGTCAAAGAGAACGGTACGGTTATTTTGGGCGAAGAACCGGTGCGGGTGACCAATTTCGACCCGCAATCCGCGCCGGGGCGTTACCTGACGCACCTGATCAGCCGCAACCGCTACCTGCAGCTGCAGGGCATCCGTGCGGGTGGGCGGCTGGTCAACATCGAACTGGAGCAGATCTACATCACCCTGCGCACCACGCAGACCCGCAAAGCTGAGGCCGAGTGGTTGGAGGCGGAGGGCAGGCTGGCCCCCGGCGAGGCCCAGCGCCTGCCCTCCGGCGCGCACACGGAGAGCGTGGTAGTCAATATCCAGGAAGCACTGGCAACTCACCGCCGCCTGGTGATCCTGGGCGACCCCGGCTGCGGCAAGACCACACTGATGCGCTACCTGGTGCTGAACTATGCCCGCGACCGGGCTGAAAGCACCGACTTGGTGAAGCAGCGCCTGGGCCTGGATGAACCCGGATACCTGCCGGTGCTGCTGCCGCTGCGCTCCCTGGGAGCCTACTTGAAGAAGAATTTTCCCCAGGACGATGGCACGGATGGGCACGCGGTGATGCTGCGCTTCTTGCTCGAGCACCTGCGGGCGGAACGGATCGGCCTGGAGGCGGGCTTCTTTGACCAGGATCTACAAGAGGGTAAGGTGGTCATCTTGCTTGACGGCATGGATGAGGCGGGCGACGCTGAACTGCGCCGCCGCGTGGCGCGCATGATCGAAACCTTTGCCTGCACTTACCCAGGCTGCCGCGTGGTGGTCACCAGCCGCATTGTGGGTTACAGCGGTCCGGCGCGCCTGGGCGAGGATTTCACTACTACCACCGTGCGGGATTTCACCTTGCAGGATGTGGAGCGCTTCTTGCAGCAGTGGCACCGCCTGACCACGCTGGGCATGTCCGGCCCGGGCGAGAGCAGCGAGAATTACGCCGTCGAGCAGACCAGCCAGTTGATGGATGCCATTCGCAAGAATCTGCGCCTGCGCGAACTGGCCATCAACCCGCTGATGCTGACAGTGATTGCCCTGGTGCACCGCGAGCGGGTGAAACTGCCTGACCGCCGGGCGGAGTTATATGCCGAGGCCGCTGATGTGCTACTGGGCAAGTGGGACGAGGCCAAGGGGGTGCAGGAGATTGCCGTACTGCCGGACCGGCCCTTTGAACTGGCTGACAAGCGCCAACTGCTGCAGCGCCTGGCCCTGCACATGCACGAAGCGCAGCAGAAAGAGATCGCTGCCGAGGATCTGCGCCGCTGGCTGGCCGAGCGCTTTGCCGAGCTGCTGCCCGATCGCCAGGGCGTGCGCCGGGCAGTGGAGCGCTTTATCAGCGTGATCCAGGAGCGCACCGGCCTACTGGTGGAGGCGGGGCCGGAGGCCTACCGCTTCTCGCACCTCACCTTCCAGGAGTACCTGGCGGCGGTGGAAGCCGCCGAGCGGGACGATTACATGGATTACACCCTGCAGCACCTGGCCGAGCCCTTCTGGCGCGAGACGATTCTGCTGATCGCGGGCTATCTCAGCATCAAGAAAGTGGCCAAGGCCACCCGCTTGGTGCGGGCGATCGCTAACCACCCCGAAGAGCCGGAGCCGTTTCATAATTTTGTCCTGGCAGCCGAGTGCTTGCGCGACATCGGCCCGGGGCGCATCGAAGGCGACCTGGTGGGCGAGCTGCGCCAGCGTCTGCAGAGCGAGCTGGAAAAGCCGCTGCCCGCGCGCCCCAAGGGCCTGGAAAAGATGCTGGCCGGGGTAACAAAGGCCCACGAGCGTAGGCAGATCATCTTTGCCCGCCGCACCGCGGCTGCCAGCGCCCTGGGGCGCATCGAGAGCGGGGCGTACGGCACAGGCGGGCAGTATTGGAGTATGCCCTACGGCGAACCTAAATGGGTTGCCATCCCAGAAGGTGAGTTCTGGATGGGCAGCACTGAGGAAGATCAGCAGGCTAACTCCCGCGAGAAACCGCGGCACCGCCTGCACCTGCCTGGGTACCGCATGGCCATCACCCCGGTGACCAATGCCCAGTATGCGCTGTATGTGCTGGCAACCGGCGCCAGGCCTCCGGAACACTGGAACGGCGACCTGCCAGAGAAAGGCCTGGAAAGCCACCCGTTGATGAGAGTCCTCTGGCACGAGGCGCTGGCCTACTGTCGCTGGTTGAGCGAGAAGACTGGCAAAGCGGTAACACTGCCTAGTGAGGCTGAGTGGGAGAAGGCTGCCCGCGGCACGGATGGGCACATCTACCCGTGGGGCAACGAGTTTGACCCGGCGCACTGCAATACATTATCGGCAGGTGTTGGCATAACCACACCGGTGGGCATGTACCCCACGGGTGCCAGCCCCTACGGCTGCCTGGATATGAGCGGCAACGTGTGGGAGTGGACGAGCAGCCTGCCCAAGGAGTATCCCTATGAACCGAAGGATGGGCGGGAAGATGCCCAAAGCGGCGGTTCCCGCGTGCTGCGGGGTGGTTCCTACCACTGTGATGCTAGGCTCGCCCGCTGCGCTTGCCGCGACTACAGTGGCCCTGTCGACCGCTTAAGCTACTATGACCTCGGTTTTCGGGTCATTGCGGCCTCCCTATTCTAAACTCTGGCCTCTGGCGGATCTGACCTCTGGGGCTCTGGAGTCGCTGATCTCTGGCCCCTAAAGGGGTCTCCGCCCTGGGTGCTCTTTCCCCCAGTTAAACGCGCAAAATGTGGAAATAGGGGGTGTTCATCACCCCCCTCCATTGCCCACCACCAGCACCTCCCGGGCGCAGATGCTGCCCGAATCGCAGCCCCCGCGCGTGCGGCGGCTGAAAAGCGAACCGGTGATCATCACCTGGCTGCCCAGGGCCAGCGCCGGAGCCGCCTCGGAGCTGCTGCACTCCACGTAGAAGTTGCCGCCCGCCGTGTTGAGCGTGAAGACCCACTTGCGGCTGTCGTCGTAGTAGCGCAGGCTAGTGATACGCCCGCTGATCGAGACGATGTTGATGCCGGAATGCGTGTTCGTGGCGGTCATGCTCATCCAAAATACCCGTTTTTCGTCATTTCAAGGTCGAAATATGGCGATCGAAGGCCATATTTTTTTTATTAAACGCCTCTCCCTCTTTTTGAGTCGGGAGGTCGGGAGGTCGCCACTTTGGCGGTCATAGGTGGGGGTCGATGGTCGAAAACAAGACCATTTTGCCAGATATGGGGGTCGAAAACGCCTCCCGACTCCCTCCCGACTCACTGCCAGAGTCGGGAGGTGGAAGGGGTTTCCTCCCGACTTTTTTGCCGAGTCGGGAGGGAGTCGGGAGGTGAGTCGGGAGGAAAAAGCACCCCCAGATAGAGATAGAATCATCATTTTAGGAAGAATCATCACCATATATGGGGGGTGTTTTGGGCCCATGGCGAAAACCTCCCGACCTCCCGACTCTGAAAGGCCTCGCGCATGTAAAAATAAAGAGGATGCCCCGTTACACGTCATCATCGGCCCTTTCGGCAGCTTGCTCCAGGTTCAGGCTGAGCGTCTCACGGTTCTTCAGCTCCACCTGGTAGAGCGCCTCCAGGCGCTGGCGGTCGATGGCCAGCGTCCAGGAGCTGCAGTTCTTGGCGGCGATCCAGGTCTTGACCAGGATCTCGCGCCCACCACGCCTGGCCAGCAAGCCCGGGATCTGCGAGATCTGCCGCCGCAGGGCATCCTTGGTGGTGTCGAAGTTCTCGCCCAGCTTGGCCCAATACTCGCGCACGTGCTCCAGGCAGGCATCATCGCTCAGATACACCACACCTTCGTCGCCGGGGTCGAAGTAGCCGATCAGGTCGGCGTTGATGGGCGGGACGTAACTGACCGCCCGGGTCTTGGGCGCCAGGTAGACCTTCTGGCGCTCCAGCAGGCTGTCGAGGGATTCAAAGAACTTGCGCACCGGCGATTCGGAAGCGATGCGCTCGGCCTGGTTGACGACCACGTCCAGGATGGCCTGGCCGTTCTGATAGGCAATGTCGGCAGCCTGGTTGGCGGAGAGCACGCCCAGCTCGTAGAAAGCGGTCAGGGCGACCTGCTGGGCGGCATCCAGGATGGCGTAGTAGTCGGGCAGGCGGTTCTGCACCTTCTGACAGCGGGCGGCGGCGCTGGATTCTTCGATGATCTCCAGGAATCGGGCGGTGGCGCGTTCCCAATTGGCCGCCATCCACTGCAGGAAGGCTCCCATAGCCTGGCCATACAGCCCAGCCTCGGCCTGTTTCTGCGCCTGGTCCATGGCCGGGCGGGGGGTGTTATCACCCGGCTCGGGCAGCACGTCCCCCGGCGCCACGGGGATATACAGCATGCGCCCAGCAGTGCTCTCGCCGGAGAGGGGCAGCTCAGCGGTCACCAGCACCAGGCCGCGCGGCGGGCGGTATACCTGCTGGGTCAGGTTGGCGCGCGAGCGGTTGCGGGCGGTGCGGTTACCCGCCCGGCGGATGACCTTCTGGGCGGTGCGCTGCATCTCGCGGGCGTCGAAGGCGGAGGCGAACTGTGGGGCATAGTCATCGATGATCAGCGGGGCATCCTTGGTGGTGAACATGCTGTACTCCAGCGCTGCCAGGGAGGATTCCCAGTTCTCCGGGGGCAGGTACTGCCGCCCGTTGATGAAGCCGGTGCCGAAGTGGGTCAGCGCCAGGTGGCTGATGGTGGACTTGCCGCTCTGCGTGGTGCCATACACCCACAGCACGGTATACAGCGCCTTGATCTCGGTGAAGACGGAGGCGAACATGGCCGCCCACAGTGGGGCGGTGACGCTGCGCGGGCCGAGGTCGAGGAAGTCCAGGCTGGCGCGGATGGCCTCCTGCATCTCCTTGCGGCCCTGCGGCGGGGCAGGCAGGGCGTAGTGGCGCAGCTCCGAGCCGCCCAGGTCGACGCGCACCTGCTCGTTGAGGCCCCCGGCGGTGAGAAAACCGGAGCCGGTCAGGTAGCCGCGCAGGCCGTCGATCTCGCGCCAGCCGGTGTAGGTGAAGACGCGCTCCTGCTGCAGGGTGGGCAGGGAGTTCTCCTGGATGGCGCGCGCAGCCACGTAGGCCTTGCCGCGGGGGATATACAGCACCGGGCGGGCGCCCCAATAGCGGGCGATCCAGTCCATGCTGGCGAACTGCTCGGCGGGGATGGTGATGGCTTGCAGGGTGGGGCCGTCGGCCAGCTGGCCGTGGAGGGTGTACTCGACCGTAGGGGTGTCCATGCCGTTCTCACGCGTCAGCTCATCGCTGATCCAGGCGGCGAAGTTGCCCAGCGGCTCACCCAGGAAGCAGAGCTGCCCATCCCGCACGCTGGAGAGGTTGAAGCGCTCACCGCTCTCGCTGCTGGCCTGGCGGGCCAGCTTGAGCAGCTCGGAGAGCTCGCGGCGGGTCAGGCCCAGGCGGTTCATGGCCAGGCGGTAGTAGCGCGGGCGGGCACCCTTGGGCAGTGCGCCGAGCAGGCCGCCGAGCTCGATCATGCGCTCCTCCACCTGGTTGGGCGGGCAGGCCTTGGCTTCGTTGATGCAGCGCTCCAGCCAGGTCTCGGCGCGGTTGAGCTGCTCGCGCAGGTCTTCGGCGGAAATCTCCTCCGGCAGGGGCGGCAGGCACAGCGCCAGCGGGCCAAGCTGGTTGGCGACCGCGCGGGGGAAGCCCGGCGCCAGGTACACCCCGATGCGCTGACCGACCTGAGTTAGATCATCATTTCCGAGACTGGTGCAGCCGCACAGCGCCAGGGTGGAGAAGCCCAGGCCGTGCAGCCTCTTGGCCTCCGCCTGGCTCTCGGTGAGGATCAGGCCGGGGTCGTTGTCGCACAGCGCCCAGAAAGGCTGCGGGGCGTCGTCTTGCGGCGTCGCATCGTTGCTTTCAGGCAACGCCCTGCCGGGAATGGCAGAGGAATGAGAGCGCCGGGTATGCTGCGCCCGGCCTCCGCCGGGATCGTCTTTCTCAGCCCAGTGGCGCAGACTGCCCAGGCGGAGGGGTTTTCCATCACCGTCTTGCTTGAAGGTGGGCCACTTCTCGGCGCACTCGCCCTCCTGGTACTTGGGGCTGCCTTTGGACCAGTCTTCCCACAAGGCCAGCCCGGCGGGGCCCAGCTCGGAGAGCGCCAGTCCCACCTCGACCCAGCGGTCGTAGTTGTCGCAGCGCTCTGGGGAAAGGCGCTTCAGCAGCGCAGCCGCCTCGACCAGCTGATCGGTCAGGCGCGCCGGGGGCTTATGCCCGTTGGGGCGCGGGGTGGGCAGGGGCACCGGCGCGGGGAGCAGCGCTTCCAACTCCGCCAGGCGGTACAGCCGCCTGTACTCCTCCCAGGCAAAGCTCACCGGGCGGGGCGGGTCATACTTGTAATTGCAGGTGCCCGGCAGACGCAGCACGCGTGCCAGGTCTTTGGCGCCGGGATCGCCGCCGGTGAAGCGCACCCAGGCGGCCTGCAGCGATCGCAGGCGCAGGCGCTGCGCATCGTCCAGGATGTGTTCCGGCTCGGCCAGCAGCCAGTATGCGTGGTAGCCCCCGCCCGAACATACCAGCACCGAGGGCGGCTTGGGCAGGCCTTCGATGTGGGCCAGCGTCTTGTCCAGGTCACCGCCAAAATCCTTGGCGTCGAACTCCGAGAACAGCGCATTGATGGCGGCGATGGAGGCCAGCTGGCTGCGAACGGCGGCGGGGGGGACAGCCTCGCCGCGGTCGTTGCGCTCGGGGATGAAGGCGCTGGGGTGCACGCCGAAATACAGGTTGCCGCCTTCCTGCGGCAAGGGAGCAGGTTCTTTCACCGGCCACCAGGTGGAGCGCTTGCGGCCTGCGGCGTTGAGCCACCAGTATCCCCAGGCGCCGCCGCGCTGCAGGTGCGCGATCAGGCGCAGGTAATCGGTGGAAGTGATCGTCTCGGTAGGGCAGGTTTGATCCATGGAAATGCCTTTCTGTTTTGCGCCAGGAAGGGCAGCAAAATCCATCCTGGGACGTTCTAGGGGTGGGGTAAGCTGGCATTGACGCTGGCATAGAAGCCAGCATAAACGCCAGCATTTATGCTGGCTATAATGCTGGCATTGATGCCAGCATTGAGGGCGTCATTCATCGATCTCCAGGCGCAGGAAGTGGCGGTAGCGCGGAACGTTGGAAAATACCAGGTGATCTTCGAAATGGATCTGCCCATCGTTGGCTGCCAGCAAAGCATGGTGCAAGAGAAGGGCAACCACATGGCTGGGCGGAGCCTCGTACTGCTGGGCCAGTGCATCCACAGCGGCTTTGATGCTGGGCGGCAGATCGTATGTTGCCTTGGTGCGTTGGGCGTCGCGCTCGGCCTGCCTGCGCTGCGTCTCGGTCATGTTGCGCGCCCGGCGGCGGCGCTCCAGGCTGCCGTAGATCGGGTCGTCGGGGTCGCCGGTCATGGCCGCTTCCACAGCCGGGTCGAGCGGCATCTTGCGCGGCGGAGGGAGCTTGCTCTTGTCGATGGCCATCAACGCAACTCCTCATGAACAAACAAGTGGATGGCCGTCGGCTTACCACGGCGGGCCTGGAGGGCCTGATCCAGCGCCAGTCCCAGGGCGCGGTACGGGTCGGGATCCTGCGCCTGGCCGATGGGTCGACGGGTCGAAGTGGAAGGATCGAAGATCGTGGCTTCCACCTGGCCTCGCCTGCGGGCGATATCGATGATCATGCCGTTCACATCCAATATGTAGCTGGGCATCTTGGCGCTATCCTTTCCCGGAGATCATGCGCGCGGTGATCTCGGCCAGGTGCAGGTAGCCGCCCACACCGCCGCGGCTGTTGCGCACGGTCTGCCCGTTCGGGTAACCGATGGCCGCGGGCGAGTTGGGAGCATACTCCCAGATGGTCAGGCCACGCGCATTGGCTTCGCGCACACGCGTATCCGAGGGGATGGGCGGCAGCACCTGCTCCATGCCGACGGCGCCCTGCAGCTGGCGCAGGCTGTCCTCGGTGGCGTTGGTCACGCGCTCGTACACGGTCGGCAGCACACCGATCAGCTGTGGCGGCTGCACGCCAGGGATGCGGTTGAGCGAGCGGATGGTGCCCAGGATCTCGGCCGCGCCTTCGAGGGAAGCATAGTCCATCTTGGTGGGGATGATGACGAAGTCGGCTGCTACCAACGACGCCACGTGCAGCACGTTGGTGGAGGGGGGCATATCCAGGAAGATCAGGTCGTATTTATGCGCTCGCTCCAGGGCCTGGGCCACTGCGAACTCGCGGAAGTCGGTCTGCATCATGTGGGCGACGAGGCGCTCGTTGGTCTTGTCGTTGCGGATCACGTCCAGGCCATCCCGGGCGCCGACCGCCACGACCTCGGGCGTTTCTTCATCCACCAGCAGGCGGTACAGGCCATTGGCCTTCTCCAGGCCAAGGAAGGTGGCGACCTGGCCCTGCACGTCGAAGTCAACGACCAGCGTGCGGCAGCCCTGCAGGGCGAAGTGGTGCGCCAGAAAAACGGCGGTGGTGGTCTTGGCTACCCCGCCTTTCTGATTGGCAATGGCGATCACGGTCATAGGGTTTCTTCTCCAGGTAGCGGGAATGAGATCTGCCCGGCGCGTGCAGCAACCAGGCGTTTTTTGGCGGAAATTGTGCGCACGGCGTTCTGGCGCCGGTGGGGATGGTCATAGGTGTTGTGGCAGCGCTGGCACCAGGCGCGCAGGTTAGCTGGGTGGTTGTTCTGTGGGTTGTGATCCAGGTGCGCTACGGTCAGCACTACCACCGAGCCGGTGACCGGGTGAGGCTTGCCATGCTCAGCCTGGCAGTCGGGATACGCTGGGCTGCCCTGGCAGCACCAGCCAGCCGCATCTTTGACCCGGCGGCTGATCTGCTCCCAATCGGGTGGGTACAGGCGGCGGTTAAAGGGCATCGGGTTCTTCCCCCATCAGTGCTTCGAGTTCTTCGTCCTGGAGATCCTCGGGCGGAGCGGCGGCTGCAATGGCCTGGGGATCGGCGGCCAGGTGCACGTGGCGCTTGAGCACCTGGCGGGTGTGCTCGATCTTCATGCCGGGTGGAGCAGCACCGTTCAGATCAGGCCAGCTCGCCGGGACGCGGGCATGCGAGGGCGGGCAGCCGTACTTGCGGGTGTAGTATGCCGTGGCCTCGGCCAGCGTCTTCTCGGGCGGGTTGGCCGGGTTGAGCTCCAGCCACATCATCCACAACCAGGTGTGGGGGTCGGCGCTGTTGTTCACTGGCAGACCTCCAGGCTGAGATTGATGTTGGTAGGCGCTACCAGCTTGCCTGCCTGGTAGGCGAGTACCTTGCCGGTGATTTTATTGCGGAAGATAATCCCCTCTGGCCAGAAGTGATCCAGCGCCGATTGATGGAGGTCGGTCCAGCGAAAGAGGCCGGTGAAGACCTGTTCTGGATCATTGATTACTTCCCAAACAAATTGACTGACTTGTGTCATCTCTGGTTCTCCTTCGAGAATGAACGCAGGCTGTCGATGTCGCATTGCCGGTACAGGTAGCCGACCTGGCCGCTGGAGCGGCTGTAGTATGAGCCTGCCCTCTCCAGGCCTGCTTTCTTCTTCAGCCGGTCAAATTGCCCCGGCGTGATCCCCAGCCGCTCGGCGGCCTGGATGCGTGAATACAGCGTGCATTGGGCGATCTCTGCTCGCTGCGCCTGGCTGAGCTGTGTATTGGCGGGGTAGTATTGCGGTGTGTGCCAGGAAGCATGATCCCAGGGGCGGCGCGTGGCGCCGGGGATCAGGTTGTGCTCCTCGGCGGCGCGCAGCTCCCGGTCGCTCAGCCCAAGCAGGCCCATGAGCGTCTCAGCAGAGACCAGACCGTTCTCCGCCAGCCACTGGACGGTTCGCACCTCATCGATCTCTTGCTGCCGCTGTTGGTGCAGGCGTTCGATCTGCTGCCGCAGTGCAATGACCAGGTCAGGCAGGAAGCCGTCGGCGAACAGGCTGTCTTCTTCGTGGAAGCGCAGCAGGTGCGGCGGGATCTGCTCTGCCTGGCGCAAGGGGTGAGTGAGCAGGGGAGACAGCAACCGGTTGCGCATCTCGGCATCAAGGAACAGGGCTGCCTCTGCCAGGCTGCATAGCCCCTCTCGATTGGAGAACAGGGTCTCGGTCGGGTAACCCAGGTCGAGCAAGCCCTGAGCGAGGGCATTGGCGCATTCAGCGGCAAGGTGCTGGTAGGTTTTGTACTGGCTGGCTTTGCGATTGGCCATGCGGTGCTCCTTGAATAAGCCTGCTCCGGGGGCGAAGGCAGTCTCCCCGGAGCGGGCGCTTACTCCTGGCGGGGGTCGAAAGCAGCTTTGAGCAGCCTGCCGCGCCATTCCGTCACCAGGGGGCGGACATCATCGGGGGCGGTGTTCCAGTTCTCTGTCCAGTGGGCGAACACATGCCGCACCTCGGCCATCAGTTCTGCCTGGCGCTGCGCCTGGCTGCCGGTGGTACTGTGCATGCGGATGAGCAGGAAGGTGGGAAGTTGGGCGGGCTCGAGGGTGCGCTCGCAGAGCAGGTTTAGCGGGCAGGTGAGGTATGCGTTGACCGAGACGGTGTGCTGCCAGCAGTCGCCGCAGACCATGCAGCCGCCGAGCTGGTATGCCTTGGCTGCGCCCACGGCGACCTGGTCTTCGGAGAACGGGCCGCCTGCAAGGGCAGCCTGCATGCGCTGGCGAACGATGGTGATGGAATCGGGGCCGTGAGCCATCTCGAGGTCCCAGCCCCAGGCATCGCCGCCACAGCCTTTGCAGTTGACCAGGTGAGACTGTGGCTGGCCGCACAGGGAGCAGGTAAGTGTCACGGAGGGGGTGGTGATCTGCTGGCGCAGCTGCGCCACTGTGATGCCTAGATTATGCTGTTGGATGAGCGCAGCCAGCTCTTCGTCGCTCATCCCAGCCAGCGGGTTGGCGGTGTACCGCTCGGCGTTGGCGCGGTATGCTTCTTCAAACAGGGCGAACATTGGCTTCCTCGATTTCTTCGGGTGCAATTGGGTGCAGTGGGCTCACGCCTGGATGTGGGCGGGTTTTCGGCAACAGGTAATGCAAGTGCCATCAGAGCTAAGTAATTTGCCGCCTCGATAAGCAACGATCCTCCCAGTCAATTGATTGCGAAACTCAATGCCATCTGGCCAGTGGCCGTCTTCGGCGGTCTGACGAACGTCGAGCCAGCGGAAATATCCCTTAAAAGTGTGTTCGGGATCAGTGACCACATCCCAAAGAAACATAATGCTTATATTTTCCATGAGCTACCTCTTCATGACCTGGTTTACGATTACTTGGGGGAAACAAAAGCCCCAGAGCGAAGAGGCTGCTGGGGCTTTGGGGCGAAATGGAAATATGCTACAATGGGAGCGCGAGCAGCCTGCTTCTGCTTGCCACACCCTGGTGGTCTATCCACCAGGGTGTTGTTATTTAAAGGTGCGATGGGGAGAGTATAGCATTAATGTAAGAAACTGTCAATATACTTACGATTTACGATAAAAAAAACAGGGCTTGTTGTATGCAAGCCCTGTCTCTAGCTCTGAAAGTGTTTGGAATAAAGGATTAAGGGTTTGACTTTTGCTCGCGACGATAGCGCGATAAAGCTGGGTGCTTTAGTAGATATGGCTGCCCTGTCTGATCAAGCAGGGGAGCACCAGAGTGCACGCCCGCGCGTCGCCTAATTGTGTGGATTTTCGCACAGTAGGCAATATCGGCTTCATCAAGAAGCATGCGGCTTGCTCTTCCGCGCCCGGTGCTTTTCTGGATAATATGAACATATCCTTTTTGCTTCCATTCGAAGACAAGTTGTCGGTTTAATCCATATTTATCAGCGGCTTCGGTCATTGTGATCGGTTGTTTGTAAAGGTGAACAAAATCGTCCTTTTTGATGGCAATAAGCGACTCGTTCACGTCAACATAACGATTATCCTGCGTGACCATGATCTCGCCCTCCGGGGAAATTCCGAGGGAGATTGTACCTTTTTCGATCATGTCGCGCAAATCGGTTTCGCTGACGCCAAGGCGTTTTGCGGCGGTAGGGAGGGGGATGAGTGAGCCAAGGTCCATAGATCGTTTCCCAAAAAACACAGCACCCTCTGGACTTATCCCAGAGGGTGCTGTGGCGGGCAATCTGCGAATAAGCCCAAGATGGTCTACTTTGTCGAAAGTCGGGGCGAGAGGATTTGAACCTCCGACCTCACGGACCCGAACCGTGCGCTCTAGCCGGGCTGAGCCACGCCCCGAATAACAGGTTGACATTATAACCCCTTGGCGATGTGTTGGCAAGGATGTTTTTCTGGATTTATCCTTTCGGCCAGGATGGGGTACAATAAATGTTATAGACATCATCAACAGTGAGTAATAGGAGAATGGATATGATTATCCTGGCTGAATTAAAGAATGATCAAGGGCAGTTGATCACCGTGCTTACTTTGCCCCCTAAGGAGTTTAAGACCGGGTCCAAGGGCTTCTATGCCAATGGAAAAACGGAAATTGATGGGAAGCGCTACCAGGTGCAGGTGCAACTGGTGGAGATTGGCAGTAAGACCAAGGTAGAAGAGTAAATGCTTACACCAGAAGAGAACGAATCCGAATTAGGTAAGTTTGCGCAAAATGAACTCAAGCCTGTGGGGAGTGCCCCACTGGAAGAGCTTGCTGAGGCAACCCTGGCTGACCTGCCGGAAAAATTGCGCCAGGGTGTGGCTGATGCAGGTTGGTCTGAGTTAATGCCGGTACAGGCAAAGGCTATCCCGTACCTGTTTGCCCAGCGCGATATGATGATCCAATCGCGCACGGGCAGCGGAAAAACAGGTGCATACCTGCTGCCGATATTGGAATTGATCAACCCGCGCGAGCCGGTCACTCAGGCTTTGATCATGGTGCCTACGCGTGAACTGGCGCATCAGGTGGCTGCTGAGGCGGAAACTCTTGGCCGCGCAACCAATGTGCACAGCGTGGCTATCTACGGCGGTGTGGGGTATGCAGAGCAATTGGCGGCTTTTCAGTCCGGGGCGCATTTGGTTGTGGGTACGCCGGGACGCGTTTTGGATCATTTGCTGCGACGATCTATGTCGCTGGATAAGCTGAAATTCCTTGTTTTCGATGAGGCCGACCGCATGCTTTCGATGGGCTTTTATCCGGATATGCGCCGAGTGCAGTCCTATTTGCCAGAAACACACGTCAGTACATTTATGTTTTCGGCCACTTTTCCGCCACAGGTAGTACGGCTGGCAGATCAGTTCTTGCATCAGCCTGGATTCTTGAACCTCAGCAGTGACCATATTCATGTAACTGAGATCGAGCATGTTTATTACACTGTGCCTGGCATTGATAAGGATCGCGGCCTGGTACGTATTATCGAGGTGGAAAACCCGCCTTCAGCCTTGATCTTTTGTAATACCAAGGTGCGCGTAGAATATGTGACTGTGGTATTACAGCGTTTTGGCTACGATGCAGATCAGTTAACCTCTGACCTTTCTCAGGGGGTGCGCGAGAATGTGCTGGAACGGGTGCGCCGAGGCCAGTTGCGCTTTCTGGTGGCTACGGATGTGGCGGCTCGCGGTATTGATCTGCCGGAGCTATCGCATGTGATCCAATATGAGCCGCCGGAGGACCCCGAAGCTTATATCCACCGATCTGGGCGCACCGGGCGCGCTGGTGGCAGCGGCACAGCTATCTCGCTGGTTCATCCGGTTGAGCGGTCCGCCATTTTGCGCATAGGCAAAAGATATACAATCGATTTGCAGGAACGCCCATTGCCAAGCGATGAAGATGTGGAGCGGGTGGTATCTGAACGCATTATTGCCCTTCTGGAGGCGCGTTTGCGTGGGCGCGATCGCTTGCAAACCGAACGGATGCAGCGATTTGTTGCTCTGGCAGGCAATCTGGGCGAATTGCCAGAGGGTGCCAACCTGCTCGCCATGCTATTGGATGATTATTATCAGAACACCTTTCACGCCCCCGTAGCGCCAGCAGATGAAAACGTGCAACCTGCTGTTAGAAGAGTTCCAGGCAGGGGAGCTGGCATCCGAGGCAGCCGCCCGAAAAGTAAAGAGCGCCGCCGAGGCAGATAGGAATAAGTCGGTAGGTGGGAAGCCCGGCTGTTTCTTTCGAGCGGGCTCCAAATAATTAACGCGGAATTTACTTGATGCGCACCATTTTGCACCTCGATCTGGATGCCTTTTTTTGTGCTGTGGAAGAACTTGAGGGTCCGTCGCTCAGGGGCAAGCCTTTTGCTGTGGGTGGCCAACCAGGTGAACGAGGAGTTGTGGCATCGTGCTCATATGCTGCCCGTGCTTTCGGCGTACACTCTGCCATGCCGATGGCGCGGGCAATGCGTCTGTGTCCAAGCCTGGTGGTTGTTGAGCCTCATCACGCCAGGTACGGCGATATGTCGCGCCAAGTGATGGGGAGGTTGGCTCAACTTTCGCCACTCGTCGAGCAAGTTTCCATCGACGAAGCTTTTGCGGACATCAGCGACCTTCATAAACCGGCTGAAGACATTGCTCTGCAACTGCAACGCGAGGTCGATGATGAACTGCATCTGCCTTGTTCGATCGGTATTGCCTCGAACAAGCTGGTGGCAAAAATCGCAACCGAAACCGGTAAAAAGGCTGCCCATGGGCCAGAATATCCGCGCGCGATCTGTGTGGTGGATTATGGCCGAGAAGCTGAATTTTTGGCTCCTCTGCCAGCCGATATGCTCTGGGGAGTAGGCAAAAAAACAGGGGTTGCTCTGGCAGAATTGGGCATGCACACCATTGGCGATATCGCTCGCTGGCCTGAAGCAGATTTGGTGCGGCGTTTTGGACAGAATGGACACGATCTATCGCTCCATGCCCGTGGGGTTGATGACCGCCCCTTGGTTCCGGAGCATGAAGCGAAATCCATTTCCCAGGAAACCACTTTCGGTCGCGACGAGAGCGATGATGTAGTTATCCATGCAACTCTAAAGTCTTTGTCTGCTCAGGTAGGACGTACATTGCGCAGCGAAAAATTGGCCGGGAAGACTGTCAAGCTCAAGCTGCGCTGGCCCGATTTCACAACGTTGACGCGCCAGGTTACCTTGCCATCTCATACTGACCAGGAAAGTGAGATTTACGAAACCGCCCTGCGCCTCTTACGGCAAATCCGGTTACCAGGCAGGGCTGTTCGTTTGATCGGGGTAGGTGTCAGCAACCTGGGTGAGCCAGTGCATCAAATGGAGTTGTGGGGAGCAAGCCGCGAAAAACAACGAAAAGTGCAGTCTTTGCTGGACGAGCTGCAAGACAAGTATGGTGATAATGTGATCAGCAGAGGATGCGAAAAAGAGTAGCGCTCTAGGTGGTGGAAAATAATAAGCCTGGAGTGAATGCTCCAGGCTTTGAGAGCGGTCCCGATGGGATTCGAACCCACGATCTCGGCCTTGACAGGGCCGCATGTTTGGCCGCTACACCACGGGACCTTTCCTTGCGCGCAGTAGTTTACTATACATTCATAGCCACGTCAAGGATCGACCAGAAATTTCGAGAAAGGAAATTGCCTTGAATAGGCAGTTTTCGGTGATTTTGTGATGATTTTTGCCACATGCGGTTGCGGTAGGGCAGGTTTTATTATATACTGATCGTGTCTTCAGCCATTTAATTCACAATCACTTGATGAGGCCAAGCATGAATAATCAAAGCGTCCCGACAATGTTCTCTCACGTTTTTGGACTGGGGTCCGTTCAGCAAATTTGTCCGGTTCGGAAATCTCATCGAACGGGGAACGTGCTTGCGGCAATGATCTTCCTGATATTGGCCGCGGCTTCCTTATTGTATGGGCTATGGTATACATATGGACAGTTACAGAGTTATGGTCCAGCCGTACTGATAAAATCAATCCTGCCGTTTTTAATCGCATTAATTATCTGCCTATTAATTACGGCGGCTACAGCCTGGGGGGCATATTCGAATTGGAATAAAGCGGTTGTAATCTACCAGGGAGGTTTGGCGCATGCGGATCGCCATGGAGTTAAGTCTTGGCGGTGGGACGAGTTTGCCTCGCTAACATCTGCTGTGACCCGACACTATACCAATGGGATCTATACAGGCACAACCCATATTTATACTTTAACCAAAAACGGTGGAGAAAAAATTGTGCTGACGGATTCGTTCCCAAAGGTTGAAGATATTTCGGGTATGATCCGAGCTAATGTTTTTCCTCTTTTGTACCAAAGTTATGCGGAGGCATACAATGCTGGGCAGAGGCTTGTTTTTGGCCCAGTAGCGATTAGCAAGTCGGGCGGTATTCAAATTGGGAAAAAGGAGTATCCTTGGAACCAGGTTGAACAAGTTTCAATTCATCAGGGGGTTGTGCGGGTTGCCAAAAAGGGTGGGGGGTGGTTTAGCGGAGCAACCGCAATGGCGTCAGTGATACCCAATCTGGAAGTAATGCTTTCGATTATCGATCAGGTGGCTGGCTTAAAACTCAAGTGATTACGGGATGATGCTGATATCCACAGATGCTTTCCCGCCAGATGGCTGTACATCAAGCACGGCCATAGGGAATGGCAAATAGTGCCCGGCCGTATAATCGCGATTGGGATCCTCTGGCCGGCTGATTGTGCCTTGCGAAACATTAAAGTATCTGAGCGTGTTTGGGTTAGGCGAATTTAATGCGACACTGATGCCCGAGCGTATGCTCCACGTCCAGATTTTCGAGGGGGAAAGTTCTGCGTAATAGCCCTGCCCCCAACCCGCCTCGAAGCGCTGCCACGGATCGAGTGTTAACGGGATCGATATGCTGGACTGAACGTTATTGGCCATCAGACGAATGCCATCTGGAGTCAGTGAAAAGGACTTGCGTATAGCCATGCCGTCTTGTGAAATCAAGACAATTGTCCCTGGGTAAAGAGCATCAACCTGATACCTGACTTCCATGGTTTCTATATCGTATAACGCCCCGGGGATTGGGGAAGAGTCATCTAAATTGGCGATTGTGGTAAATTGGAAGGTGGGGCCAATGATCTGATGAACCCCTGATGAAGCATCCAGGAAAAAAGCAAATGTCGACATTCCGCCAATAAGCTCGATAGAGATAAAGTATTGGCGATTAGATAGGACGCATTCGTATTCACCATCCCAATCCAGATCCACTGTGCAATCGGTTTTCTCGTAGGGGCTTTCAGCCCACTGTGCCCCGGCAAGCATATGTCCAATTAGCCCGTAAGAAACAGAATTGGGGGGTAGCGTGCCTTCGCCCGGTTCTCTTGCGGCAAGCTGGTCGAGCATCATTCCCCAGGCGGTATCTGTGAGAGGGTTGGGGGGGGATGTGCGCAGCTCATATAGGATAGCGTTATCGGCGTACGTTATCATTTGCGGAGTATCATAATTGTTATTTGCGCCGCCTTGCGAGGCAACCCGTACCCAAGGATGGTTGTTGATATACTCGAACGCAATGAGTGCCACACCGGGGACGCCCCACTCGCTAACCGATAGGTCGCCCCCCAGCGCCATTGTTGTCTCGGGGAGAAAGGCGGCACCAAGTAGAGATCGGCGCAAATCGAGAGAAAATTTCGGGGCGTTGTTTGACAATGTCTCGAATTGCGCATAGCCATTACCCCCAAACAACTCTATTGCATTATTGCCACAAAACACACTAACATCAGACAAACTTGATGGCAAAGCCAAGAGTTTCTCGCTCTCCATCTCATTTATCGTATCGAGAACTCCTAAATAATCTAAGGTAGCGTGGTGCGATGGGGTGCTCAGGCCCCAAAGTACAATTGGAGTTTGAGTTAACTTTGCAGCCTCAACCAGGTAACGTAGACCATGCCGGCTGCTGCGGGGGCCCGCATGAGCTCCGTCCCATGAGCGCAGAGCTTGCGCTGGCGTGTTCGACTGAAAAGTATTCCAAAAGCATAAGGTAACATTTGCGTGTTCCGCGGCGACTTGATCAGAAGAGAACACACTTGTGTAATCTGCAACCCCCATAGTTGCATCTGGGAACAAAGAGAAAACCTGAATATTAACAAAGCTGCTGTCCCCCATAATAAGATCGCGACGCAAGTTAATGGTGATCATATCCATGGATGGCTCACACTCAAGGCGGGCCTGGGCACCCGCAACCGCAGAAAAGCCCGCGTTTAAAACAGTGATCCTGTTATTGCCATCAACGGAGATGAGCAGATCCCAGGCAATATCTGAGGATATACTTAGACTACCGGATAGCGGGACAAAAATATTCCCCCCCGGCTTGTTGTCAATTGCGACCAGAATGGTTTGTGATTCATCTGGGCCAATATCTAAGTAATCTAAACGCAATTGGAACAGGTCCTCATGACTGCGGGAGTAGGCAGCAATAAGATCCAGAGAGGGCTCAATTGCGTCGAGAGAATCGAGCATACGTACATCTGAAACATTCCAATCCAAATTATGCGAGGTAGGCACACTCGCTGTAGAAAACAAGTGGCCCACAGCAATTGCGAATATTATTATGAGCGGTATGCTAATCCAGGAGCGGGTCTGTTTCATACTTGTCAATAGTCTACCACATAAGTGCGTATAGATAACCAACTCAATTAATGGTATACTTATCTTAACACTAATAGCCACCGTTCGTAAAAAAGGGAGAAAAGCCATGAAACGTTACTTTATGATTTTCGTGATTGTTTCCATTGCTCTACTCGCACTTGCAGTTCCAACATCTGCTTCTGATGCTACATCCCGTGGAAGCTTCCCCTATTTTTATATACTATCTGTGGTCAAGGATCAAACCGTAACGATCCAGGCGTACAATTTTCCGGCAAATGACACTTTTGCAGTTACCATGGGCCGTTATGGCAGCCTGGGAATTGGCGGGGTGATCGTAGGAACCACAAATTCTGGAAACGAGGGGGCTTTTGTAGCTTCTTACACCATTCCAGCCCAGTTGGCTGGTTCTTATCAAATTGCTATCCGGCTGCAGAGCGCAACTTCGGGCTATCACGCATATAATTGGTTTTACAATAATTCGGCGCCCAGCACACCTGTTCAGCCAGGGTACAGCGGGTACCCATACTTTTTTATCACCTCTGTGGTAAAGGACCAGAGTGTCACCATACAGGCCCATAATTTCCCGGCAAATGATCAATTCGCGGTCCGGATGGGGGACTATGGTACCCTTGGCATTGGCGGGACGCAAGTGGCTACCTTATCGTCTGGAAATGGAGGCTCTTTCACTGCAACGTATGATATCCCGGCTCTGCTGGCTGGCTCCTATCGCATCGCCATACGATTTGAGAGCTCAACATCTGGCTACTATGCCTACAATTGGTTCTACAATAACACCGCAACAGTACCGGTTGATCCGCCTGCTCCACCTAATCCCCCGGTATCTCCGCCTACCTACAGCGGTTATCCTTATTTCGTTATCGATTCTGTTGTACGAGATCAATCAGTAACTATCGACGCCTACAATTTCCCGCCGAACGAGACCTTTACCCTGATGATGGGACCTTATGGCACGCTTGGGATTGGTGGGATTGTTCTCGGTACTGTATCGACTGGCGATGGCGGAGATTTCACTGCAACCTATAGCATCCCTGCACGACTGGCAGGATCATATCAGATTGCAATACGGCTGCAGAGTAATGCTACAGGTTACTTCGCTTATAACTGGTTCTATAATAACTCAACCCGGTAACATGCAATAAAACAAGTATGTTCAAAAATAAGAGGGCGCCTTGACCAGAGCGCCCTCTTATTTTATTTTAGATCATGGCTGCTTCAGCAACGCAACAATTGTCAGATCATCAAAGGGAACAGCGTCTTCGATGAATTCTTTGATCGAATTATCGATAGCTCTGGCCAGACCATCAGCGGTAATATGTTTCAGTGACAAGATCGTGTGTTGCAGTCGTTCAGTGCCGTAGAATTCCTCTTCAGAAGAGCATGCTTCAGTTACCCCGTCTGTGTAAAAGATGATTGAATCCTCGCTCTCCAAAACAATCTCTCTTTCACTTATATCCACGCCTTCGAATACTCCCAAGGCCATACCAGTTCTTTTTAGCTCTTCCAATATCTGGCTGTTGTGCCGATAGAGTAGGGGAGGGTTATGTCCAGCATTTGCATAAATCAGGCATCTAGTCTGAGGATTCAAAACAGCATACACCACGGTGACGAACATACCATGCTTGGCATCGGGCACAAGCAGATCATTTACTTGTTGCAGAACACGTGCAGGGGACTGCTCATTTTGCACGGCAGCCCGAATCAGCGTTCGGATCAGTGTCATAAACAGAGCTGCTGGCATGCCTTTATCAGCAACGTCTGCTATCACTAATCCCAGTCGTTCATCGGGGAGGTCGATGATATCATAGAAATCTCCACCCACCTGTCTTGCTGGCTGCCAGCGGATAGCAAGTTCCCAGCCTGGTAGTTCTGGGAGGTGATCTGGCAAAAAGGTTTGCTGTATCTCTCGTGCGAGTTGCATTTCTCTTTCTAACCGCCCACGTTCTACAACCTCTCGTTGAAGAAGGTCGTTTTGCACTGCTAGTGCGGCTTGTTGCGTAATACCGGTGACAATCTCTAATCTTTTTAAGCGGATATAGGCTGATGGAGCGCCACCATATGCATTTTCTTCCTCAATAAGCATCACGCCGAGAATATTACCTTTAACCGAGAGTGGAAAACCTAGCAAGAGGCGATCCTTGTTCCTCAAAAACTCTCTGCTTTGGTCAGCTACATCTGGGGTGCTTAGGTTAGGCACAACGCAAATGCTCTCCTGGTCCAGATTCTGCCAATCTAAAGGCGAAGTTTCCACATCATCTGTGATAACGTGATATGTAAGTGAATTCTCCGATTTTATCGTTCCTAATAGGAGAAAATCCTGCGGGTGGTGAGCAGATTCCAAGATGTCGAGATCGTTTTTAGAAATTCCGTAAGTGGCAGATAGATGGAATACCTGTTTGTCGGTATCCCATAAAAATATAGCGCATCGCTTCACGCCGACCAGGATGGGGGTAATGCGCACAATAGCTGTGAGAATCTCACTCAGGTCTTGCGAACTGACTACTGCCTGAGCCACCTGTAAAAGGGCTACGGAGATATATGCTTCTTCCTCTTGTGCTTCCAGCAAGCGGATATTCTCGGCCGCAATTGCAGTCTGATGCGCTATGCCTTGAATAATGGTTAGTTTTTCTTCCCACAGATCACAGGTTGCATCATCGTAACAGGATCCCGCATCGGTAAAATCAACAAAGACGATTCCCGATACATCGCCTTGTGCAATCATGGGGATCATTGCCAGAAGATCGTGGTCAAGGTTAAAACCCGAAAATTGCGCTTGGTTTGGTGGTAGCGCCTGGCTGTTTAGCAGGATGGATTTTTTCCCTTTTACCAAGGCATCAAAGACATTGAATTGACCATTAGTAGTAATGTTCCACGAGGCAAAACTTTCTTGCTGTTCGGGACTAAGGCCATAGGCCACTGTTGGGATAAAGGTCTCTGACGCTTTGTCCCATAAGAGGATTGCGCAGGATCTTACCCCTACCAGCTCCGGGATAGTGTGTACAACCGTGTTTAGCAATTCCTGGCGAGAGGTTAGGGATTGTGTGGCTTCGGCAACTTGCAGCAGAACCGTGGATACCCATGCTTGGTCATGTGCCGCCTCATACAAGCGGGTATTTTCAATGGCCACAGCAGCGTAACTGGCAAAAGCCGCCGTCATAGCCCGGGATTCGCTTCCATATCGACCAGGTGTATGATGCACCATTGTTAAAATGCCCAGGATCTGCTCGCCAATTCGCAGGGGAGCCGCAATAGCGGAATAATCAGCTGGAAACTCTAATATTGCACCAATAGGTTCATAAGGATCTGCGGTGGTCCGAACAGAAGGAGATGCGGCTCCCAGAGCATTCGAAAGCCAGGGGCTGTCAGATGCTGGTAACTGGTACTGTTCCATCAATGCAGATAATGGTGTTCTATCGGGCGGATCACCATTAATATTTTCTCGAACTGCTGACAGATGCAATGTAGATATAAGCTGATCAATGCCCGTACCAGAGGAAGCATCGTCAACGAGCCATATTGCGGCAGCATCACAGGGGAGAGTGCTTTCCAATTCCTCAAGGATTCGATCCAGTACAACATCGAGGGCGGCATCAGTAGATAGAAGCCCGGCTACTTCTCGCATGCTTTCTGCAACTTGCCGGCGCCACTGCTCTGACCGATACAAATTAGCATTGCGCATGCCAACAGCGATACTGTCGGCAAGAGACTCAAACAACAATATGTCTTCCGGGCCGAAGGCATTCTGCTGACTGCTCTGTATATCGAGAACACCCAGTACGTGGCCTCCAAAAGTCAGGGGCACAACCAATTCGGATTTCGTATCATCAGGGGGGAGAGGTGACGGGGCGTATCGCTCATCAGCGAGCGCAACATTTGTAATGGCCGTTTCAGCATGGCGCGCGGCCCAGGGCACCAAGCCTTTGGGGGCTTGCAGATCGAAAGAAATATCTTCGCCATTGATTTGCTGCACATTGCTGCCAGCGCGAAAAACGATCTTGCCAACCCCGTGATGAACAGTGAATATGTAAACATAAGGATATCCAAAGCGCTTGTGAACCAAGTTGACAACATTATTTAGTAGGTTGTCCAGATCCAGAATCGAGGTGAGCGCATTCCCCACCTCGGCTACAGATAATAATTGATTGGTTTGCTTTCGCAGGCTGCTGTACAGCCGCGTGTTCTCAAGCGCAGAGGCGATATTGTCAGCCAGTGAGCGCAGGACCAGGATGTCCATTTCAGTAAAGGCGTCACAATAATCGCTCTGTACATCCAGCACACCTAATATACGGTCGCCTACCCTGAGAGGCAAAGCAAACTCAGCCCTGGTTTCGGGCAAAGCATCTGCACGTCGGTAAAAAGGATATTCGCTAACATTATTGGCCAAAACTTCCTGCCCGGACTGGGCAACATGGCCAATGATACCCAGCCCATATTCAACTGTTAGCGCGGGGGAGTGGGCACTGGCCTGATTGGTTAATGGTCCGGCACTGGCGCGGTAACAAAGAGAATGCTGGTCTCCCTCCAGCGTAAATACTGCCACATAATAGTATCTAAAGGTATCTAGAATCAGCCGCGTTACACGGTGAGCCAGCTCGTCCAGATCAAGTAGTTCTACAATCTGCGAGCCAACCTCTCTGACGAGGTTAATCAAATCGGCCTTCCAGCGATCCATCTCTGCCTGACGCGTATGCTGGAGCGCTATAGCTGACTGCCCCGCAAGTCCCTTAATAAAATCGATCTCTTCTTTGCTAAAGCACAGCCCAGAAGTACGCTGAACCTGTAAAACCCCCATCATATCTCGCCTTGTTTTTACAGGAACAGCAACAACCGCTGGAGAAACAACCGACCCCGGTGCTTTATTATTTAAGACCGGTTTTCCCCGCTCAAGCACCATAGCCATCTGGAGACTCAAGGGAGTGTTTTGTCGGGTTCTGGGGGTGGCATTGCGCCAGATTGGCTGATCCTGGATATAAAGATCAGCCTGGCAACCTAGTAAGCGTTCAATGCTTTGAACAATAACCTTTTTTTGGGCATCGATCGAGGTGAGGTTCAGGAGCCTCTCGCCCAAACTCAGCAGTTCACGCCATTGGAGGCGACCATTTGAAGAAGTTGGTTTACTCACTGCTCTGGTGAGCCAATCTGGCGGAAATGATCAATTGCACTTTCGAGTTGATCGAAGACTTTAAACAAAGGAACAAAGCCGGCCAATTCCAGAGTTTCATATACCCTGGGAGGAACATTGGCCAGCACAAGCTGGCTTTGAGCATGGCGGCGACAGGCCTTTTGGACATCGATCAACACCCGCAAGCCGGCGCTGGAAACATAGCTGACCTCTGTTAAATCCAAAATAATCTTGTGCCTGCCCAGCGCCATGATCTCATTAAAGGCATCCGACAATCTTGGGGCAGTATAACTGTCCACTCTCCCCTTAATTTGTATCAAATCACAATAGTTGTACTGAGTGGTGGTAACTTCCATGCCTGGCCTTTCAAAAGTTCTCGATAGGCAATCGGGTTATGACGAACGACTTCCAAGATGTTAAATTATTATATCATGTAAGAACTGGTGTAAAATGAGTTGGTAAACCATTAAGGAAGGATTGTTATGCAATCTCAACCAATGAGTCAAGTGTTCAATGCCAACAGTAAACTAATTTCTGTTGTTGTCCCTGTTTATAACGAGGCGGAAAATCTACAGCCATTGTACGATGAACTGACCCAAACCTTTCAGCAGCGCAACTGGCCTTTTGAACTCATCTTTGTTGATGATGGCAGCACCGACCAGAGTTTTACTGAGTTACATGCTCTGCACCAATCGGATCCACGGGTCAGGGTGATCCGGTTTCGACGTAATTTTGGGCAAACGGCAGCATTTGCAGCCGGCTTCGATCACACTCGTGGTCAGCTGATTGTCACGATTGATGCGGATGGGCAGAATAATCCGGCAGATATTCCAGGACTCATCGAGAAAATGCAACAAGGTAATTATGATCTTGTCACGGGATGGAGAATGAATCGTAAGGAATCCTTTACGAGGCGTTTTGTCTCTTCCGTGGCAAATTGGATCATCAGCCGCAGCACCAAGATCACAGTTCGAGACCGAGGATGCTCTCTAAAAGTATTTGACTGCGAGTTGATCAAACAACTCCGTCTTTATGGGCAATTACACCGCTTCCTGCCCGAGATGGCAAGTGCGATCGGGGCCAAGGTCGGCGAGGCGCCTGTGCAAGACCGCAAGCGCCGCTCTGGGAAGTCGAAGTATGGCTCGCTTACACGAACACCTAGGGTGATTCTCGATTTGTTCACCGTATTCTTCTTGCTGAGCTTCTTTGCCAGCCCAATGCGATTTTTCGGTTCTGCAGGCCTAATCAGCCTGGCCATTGGGATAATTTCTGGTGCTTGGCTGGCATTGGCAAAAATCTACCAGGGCATTGCGGGTGGGTGGGAGGCCTTTCATGCGTACGAAATCGGCAACCGGCCTCTGCTTCTATTGGCTATTTTGTTAATAACAGTGGGTATTCAATTCTTGATGATGGGTTTGTTGGGAGAAATGATTATGCGGGTGTATTATGAGGCCAATGGCCGACCGATCTATACAATCCGCACTATTTTGGAATGAGCCCGCAAAAACACGGATTCCATCTCATTCATCT
>DIXA01000075.1 GCA_002428565.1 Anaerolineales bacterium UBA6092
AAAACTCAGGCGATCGAGTTTTCCTGCCTCGATCCGTCCCAAGACGTTGCGCTGCAAATTGGCTGTAAGCTCAAAAGCGGTCTGCGGTACACGATGCCGCTTACGCACAGAGCGAAGAAGCCTTCCGGCATCCAGCAGGGAAACCTTTTTCGGGAGATTCTCAAAGGCGATCTCACCCAGGCCGATCTCAGCCACAAAAGTTGCCGGGGCAATCTCGAAACCATGGCACAGGCGGACCACGGTTTGCATGGTCGCAGCCTTGTCCTCTCTCTCGATCTGGCTCAGGACAGAGATGGGGGTCCAGCTATTGGCATACAGCCTGCGCAGATCCCAGCCTTTCGCGCGGCGGGTATCTCGGAGCCATTGAGAAATTCGTGTGTCCAGTGCATCCATATCTCCTCCTTGATCAAATCCTGCTGGCATAGCGAGCGGTGAAAGCCTTCTCGGGCAGGCGCAATTCGGGCTTGGCAGGTAATGCCTTGGCGCTGCCGGTGGCCAGCATGGGTGCAGCGCTGAGCGCATTTCCACCGGGAAGGTGGGCGATGGCGGCCAGCTCGTCATCCGCCCAAGGGCGTACCGCCCCGGCGAAGGTGCGCGCCGACAGGCTCACCTCCCGGCGAGCGCTGCGCTTGTTGTCGCACTGCGCCAGGATCACCACCGGGTTATCCGGCCCGAACTGGTTGCAGAGCGTGTTGGCCAGCGCCACGGCGGCGCCGTGGGCGCGCTCCGGGCTGGGACTGATTGCTGCTACCCGTACCACCACCTCCAGGAACAAACGCGATCCGCGTTCCTCCAGGCGCTTGGCTTCACGGGTGCGTTGGTAGCGCACACCCGGGTCGGAAACATCCCCGGAGCGCATCTCGGCGGACTGCGTGCCCAGACGGCGGCGGGTGCGGGTGTCGGAGCGGGCGATCACCTGCAGCATAGCTTGGGTGGGAGCAGGAATATCGGCCAGCTCGGAGAGCACCGCCAGGAGCGGATCCCGCGAGGAGATCGTCACCGGTTGGTCGGTGGAGGATGGCCCCACCTCCAGCCAGAAGGTCGACCAACCCTCGGGAACCAGGGTCGGGTCGGGCTCGTTTGATTCACCGCCCACTGGTCTGCGCTGCACATCGTCCCATTCCTGGAGGAACTCGCGCAGCACCCCGCGCAGCTTGGTGGGGGTAGCGTGCACCAGCAAGCGCTGGCGATCGGCGTTGCCATGAGCTTCGAAGGAGAAGTGTTCGGCCGTGGGCTGGGCATAGGCCAGGCGGCGCCACAGCGTGACCTGGTCGACCTCCACCGGACGGGCCTCCTTGGGGCGCAGCAGCATCCACGACTCACCGTGGGCCACGGCATCTTGAATGGCCTGCTCTCGGCGGGTCTTGGTCTGGCGCTGGAGAACTTTCACAACCACCACCAGGAAGAACAAGAAGGTCAAGAACCCCGCACCTGCAAACAGATACGGGCGCAGATCGCGCAGCTGACGCGGCGAGAGGCCGATGAGCAAGCTGCCACCGACTACCAGGAAGGCCAGGAGTGCCAGCAGGGCGATCTTCTTGTTCTCGCTCACGCTAGATCCTCCTTCGGAGGGGGCTCTGTGGCGGTGGGTGATGGGGAGAGTGGGGGAGTGGGAGAACCGGAGACGGGGAGAGATGGTGAGAGGGGGACAGGAGCGTCAGCGAGCTGGGCGTTTCCTTCCGATGGCGGAACAAGCTCTTCTTCCACTGCAGGCGGTTCATCATCGCTGGCAGCTTTGGCAGAAGCAACGGCAGCCACAACAACTTCCGCATCGTCGGGGGCTTCTCCGTCATCACCATCACAAACAGTCCCCACCATACTGCCACCTGATCCGGCTTCATCCACCGGGGGCTGCGCGGGCAGGGCTTCATCAGCCGCAACCTGCTCGCCGAAGGCGATTGCCAGAAAGGAGGCGCCTTGCGCCTGGTCGCTCACAAAAGCGATCCCCGCCTCGGGCGGCGCCTCCACCTTGCGGGCAGACTTCTCCTGCCGGGCCAGCTGGGTGCGCAGCTCTGCTTCTCGCTCCTGCAGGAACTTGAGCCAGTCGGCATACCAGGCCAGACGGTCTTCAGGTCGGAATAAGGTATTGCCACTCATCAAGACACCTCCTCCATGATGCGCCGGATCACCTTCTGTGCTCGCTCCCGATCGTGCAGTTGCGAGGAGAGCACCACGCGCTCGAAGTGCGAAGGGCGCACATCCACCACCAGCAGATCATCGGGCAGCTGCGCCAGGCAGGCGCCGCGGCCAAAACTGAAAATGCTCTCGAACATAGCCTGCGGCAGGCCGGGGAAGGCATTGCGCACCCGTTCCCGCTCGGAACCTTCCTGGTAGAAGAGCAGCTTGAAGGCCGCATTGGCCAGGATGGGCTCGCCATGGTGCAACCCGGACGCATCCTGGGGACCCAGCAGCGAGTGCAGATCCTGGTCAGCCACGATCATACCCACCCGCCGGGCACGCGCCGTCTTGTATTCCTTGCTGACATGGCTGGCGATCACCGGATCGCGCATCAGCATACCCATCTCATCCACGAAGAACAGGATCGGAGCGGTGTCCCCAGCGGAGCGCCTGCGGCGGATGGCCTGGTTCACGTCGGACACCAGGATGGAGAGCAGCGCCGAGCGCAGATTGCCGCCCAACTCTTGCTGCGGCAGGGCAGAGACATCGTAGATCGTCACCGGACGATCCAGGGAGAAGTCCACCGCTGTTTGCTTGCCAAACAAAGACGCATACGACCCGGCAGTATACGGCCCGAGCATGTAGGCCAGCATCTCGGCCGCCTGGCGCACAGCCGGGATGCGCGCCTGCCCGGTAGCGGCAGCGAGTCGCCGCTGTACCGCCGCCAGCGTGGGCGGCGTGCGCTGTGGCAGGTTCCATAAGGGCTCGTAGATATCTAAAAGGATCTCGTCCAGGAGCGAACGGGCCAGCGAATCGCTGCGGCGCAGCACCCCCAGCAGCGAGAGCATGGAGCAGACCGTCTCCACCTGCGCACCCATCTCCTCCTGGGTGATGTCGAGCACATTGATCGCCGAGGGTCCCGTGCCCAGCACCGCCTTGTGCACCACATCCTTGCCCAGGAAGGACAGATCCACATTGCCCTGCGGGTCGATGATCACCAAGCGCGCCCCCAGCTGCAGGTGGCGCAGCATCAGCAGCAGCGCCGCAAAGGTCTTGCCCGAACCGGTCTGGCCCAGGATGACCATGTTGTAGCTCGGGTTGCGCGGATCGAAGACGTTGAAGATCACCGGTGCCTGGTTGCGGTCCACCCCCAGCAGCACGCCGCGCGTCTCGGTGCGGCGGCGGTACGAGAGCGCCGAACCGACCAGCAGCGCCACCCCGGGGGATGTCAGCAGCGACCCATCCGCCGGAGCAACTGCAGACGCCGAGAATACCCGCCGCAGGCTGTCCCCCGGCGGGTAGACCCGTTCCATGTCGAATGGCAGCGACCCGCGCGTCACTTCCATGCGCTCCTGCAGCTCCTGAGCAGTTAGCCCAGCCACCATCACGTGCAGGCGCACCGTGTGCAGCAAGGCCCCGGCGCGGTGCATCTCGGCGCGCAGCCGCCCGATGGTGCTCTCCACCTCCGCCGCTTCGGCAGCCTGCTCGGAGGTCTTGCGCTCGGAGTAGCGCGCCACCGTGGACTTGTAGCGCAATAACCTCAGCGCATCCCGCTCGGTGAAGGTGGTGATCTGCAAGGACGCCCACACCGGCCAGTCCAGCGTGAACAGGCGGTGCAGCGAACGCGGGTAGATGGCGCCAAACTGGCTGGTCTTGGAGCGCAGCAGGCCGAACAAACGCCCGTCGGTGGCGCGCACGTGGCTCCACTCGTCCACACCGCGCTGGAAGGGCAGCGGCAGCGGGTGATCCAAGGGAGAGGCCGGAACACCGTATGCGCCCAGCAGGTTGCATAACGCCTCCTCGCCCAGGGTGGTGTCGGTAACCAGGTAGGAGCGGATGTATCTGGTCTCCTCGATGGCCTGGCGCAGGAAGTCCTCATACTGCATCCTCATGATTTGCACCCCGCGCGGCAGACCTTCTTCGGGCACGGCCACCTGGTGGAAGCCCTCCTGGATGGCCTCCAGGCGCAGGGTATCGGCAACCATGAGCAGTTTGGCATTGGGGCTGCAGCGCGACAGGCGCGGCAGCGAGGCCCAGAAGCCGTTGCTGGCCAGCAGCGCCCAGGGTTGGGCGGTGTCGATATCGAAAGTGCTCAGTTGGACGATGGCCAAGAGATCGACCCTCCCATGCGGGCCAGTTCGGCCCCGTTCAGATCGGTGATGATCAGTTCCTCGTCATCGTCGGCGGGCAGGATGCGCGGCAGGGTCACCTCGCAGCTGCCGAAGCGGTGACGCAGGCGCGCCAGCAGGTATTCCGGCATGCGCCGGTTGCCAAAGGCTTCGAAGCGCAGCATCATCAGCACGCCCAGGATCAGGGCGGCCAGGCCCAGCAGCAGGTGCACGAACATGGCCGCCATGCCGATCCCTGCCAACACCAGCAGCTCATTGACCGTCAGGCCGAAGAGCAGGCGCGCCTCGTAGCCGAGCACGTTCTGCGGCCAGTCATACTGCAGATCGTTGACGTTCATCCTAGCCGCCGCCGAAGAAGCCCAACAGCGTCGAAGCCACCATGACGATGATCAGGCCGATGATGGTCTGCGGAATGAGCTTCTTGTATTTCTCGGCCTGCTCCTGCCACAGGGCCGAACCGGCCATGATCATGCCGATCAGGCCCAGGCTGAGCGCGGCGACCCCTAATGCTGCGGTTTGAAAATCGAATTCCATGTCATTTTCTCCTTTTCTGAGGTGTGAACTGTTGTTTGTTGAGTTGTTTGCATTCTTGACACCCGCCCTTGCCGTGGCGGACATTGCCGTAGTTGGCCCACCAGGTGTGGCCCTGGGGGCAGCGCCACTGCGTCTTCTGGCGGTACGAGCACAGCGGCCCGAGCCACTGGATGCCCTGAGTGTGGGCGATCTCTTCGAACTGCGCCGATGTCAGCGGGGTCACCCCCGCACAGACCGGGCAGCCGGAGCGCACGTTGGCAATCGAATTGTATGAAGCCCACCAGGTGTGTTCCTGCGGGCAGCGCCACTGCGTCCTGGAATTGGCACTCTGCACCTCCGGTCCCAGCCAGGCAAAGCCGCGCTGCTGCGCCGCAGCCTGATAATCCTGAGGGGTCTTGCGGATATTGTTTCCCGTCTGTCGTTGCGCCGCGCAGATCGGACACCAGCGCCCCGCTTCGATGTTCTTCAACTGCGCTTCCCAACGATGGCCTTCGGCGCACTGCCAGGTGGACTTGTGGTGCGTAGTGGGCGGGAAAGGGCCCAGCCACTGCCCGCCGCGGGCAGCGGCTGCGGCGTGATAGTCAGCTTCGGAACGACGGATGCGGGGGGCCATGCTCACTTCTCCAGGTAGATGATGTATCGGATGCCGTCCTGCTCCCAGAGCAAGACCGGCTCCGCGTTGAGACCAGGCTTCGCCACCTGCCCGGCAGCCTTGCCGCTGACGGTTTCGCCCTGCCCGGCCAGGATGCCGTCGCCGAGCGCGCCCACGATGGCCAGCACCGGCGGCCACCAGTCCGAGGTGGCGTTCTCCACCTGGGAGAACTCGGTGATCGCCAACGCCTGGCCGGAATAGCTCACGCCCGGGCGCAGGGCAGTCAACGTCATGGTGCAGACCATGTAGTACCCACGCGTGCTGCCGATCTGCGCCACCCGATCGCAGGCGGCGATTTCGAGGTGCAGGCCTGCGGCTGTATTGTCCAGGCTCCAGGTGCTGGTGATCACCACCGTCACTGGAGATGGCGGAGTGAAGGCGAAGACCGGCGTGGTGGATGGCACCAGAGTTGGCGAAGGTGTGACGGAAGCAGTGACGGTGGGGCTGGGCGTAACCGAAGGCGTGGCGTTGGGATCCGTGGTAGATGAAACCGTGGGTGATGCAGTTTCAGTGGGTACCGGCGAAGGGGTGGGTGTAGCCGAAACCACCGGTTGCACCGCTTCGCCGATCAGCACATAGCGGTCGGTGGAGCGTTCGCCGAAGAGGATGATCGTTAGCGAGGGTATGCGCTCGGTGAGCACCTCGATCTGGTGGCGCTTGACGCGTTGGATGGCGGTCAGGCGGTACTCGACCACCTCGCCGCTGACCAGGCGCAGCTTGATCGGATCGCCATAGGCCAGGCGGGCCACGGCGTTGCCCACCTCGGCGCTGTATGGCACAGCCACCACCCGGCGCAGCTGCGTGCCCGAGAGCCACTCGGCCACCAGCGGGCGCCATTCACCCCCGTCCAGGTCGGACTCGTAGAGCACAAAGGCCAGCCCACCGAACTCGACCGAAATCGGGTCATTGACACCCTTGGGCACCTGGGCAGTGGAGAGCACCATGGCGTATGAGGTGGCGGCTGCCAGCGGCAGCGGTGTGGCGCTTGGCGTCAGGGTGATGGTGGCAGTAACCGTGGCGGTTGCCGTTGGCGTGGGGCTGACCTCCGCCGTACGATTCATCGCCCCGTTCATCAGCAGGAAGAGCAGCACTATTGCTGCCGGGATGCACAGCAGGAGCAGCATCTTCTTGGTGTTGGACAGGCCGGTCAGGCGGGAGCGCAGGTCAGGCTGGCCCTGGATGCTCACCCCGCCCAGGGAGATCTCCTCCCCGGCCTGGATGGCCAGGGCGTGGGCGCTCTTGGGATTGACCCGGGCGAACTCGTGGGGCGAGATGGGCACAGCGCCTTGCTCGACGGCTGCCTGGCGCAGCTCTTCCACCAGAGCCAGCTTGTCTTGCAGGGTCACCGCCATGCGCTGGGCAACCAGGTTGTTGAAGCATTTCTCGAAGACATCACGACGGGCAGCATCCATGAGCACCTCAGGGAAGGAAGGCAGGGTAGTGGGGCGGTTCCAGGCGCACCGGAAGCAGCGCGGTTTCGCCGGGGTTGCGGGGCGGGCTGACCTGCTCGGCCAGGTGCAGATAGGGGATCTGCACGATGATCTTGCCGCTGGAAGTCACCAGGCCCGGGGTGGTGAAGAGCACCTCGCCATCCTGGGTCAGCGCACCGGCGCTCCAGTTGCCGGACTGAGCGGTGACCCACAGGCCCTGGGCGCCTTCGCCGGGGTTGAAGAAATTGTCTTTGTTCGTATCGATGAAGACCTGCACCCGCAGATAGGTGAGGATGGGCGTGACCGTGGGAGTGGGTGTCTCCGTGGGGGTGGGGGTGAGAGAAGCCAGGGGCGTGAGCGTGCCGGTTGGTGTGCGCGTCGGCCAGGTGCTGTATGGTGGCCGGGGCGTATCGGTGGGATCGTCGCCCGGTTCCTCTGGCGGCAAAGGGGGCTCGGGGGTGTCACTTGGCCCGACCGGAGGTGGGGGCGAGGTGGGTCCGCCCGGAGCGGAACTGACAACGGGCGCACTGGCAGAAAGGAGCGCCCATAAGAGTAAAACAGCAAAGATGCTAAGGTTTCGCATAGTCGTTCTTCTTTCTGCCTGCCCGGGGTGGGGCGGGGGGAGCAACAGGTGTGGGAAGGGTAACTGGGGGTGAAACGGGCTCTGCAGGGGCAGGCTGCGAGGAAGTAGTCAGGTTTGTAGCAGGTTTGACGCCCTGCTGTTCGCCTTCTTGGGTGGGTTCAGCAGGTGCAATAGGGTCAGGCTGGGCTGGCTCAACCGGCACTGTGGTCGGCTGCTCGTACTCAATATGTGCAGGTTCAGGAGCGGACTGCACCACGCCCGACAGATCTGGTCGTTCGGGATATGCTTCTGCTTGTGTAAATGCAGGCGCTGGTGGTTGTGCTGGAATATACATAGGCGGCACTGGCTCAGCAGCAGGCTCCGGTTCGGGATGTTCAAAAGGAGACGGAGTGAGAGGGAGAGAGGGGGAAGATGGCTCCTCGCTAATTTCCAGTGGCTGGGGATGTTCTGGCGCTTCGGGGGCCTCCTGCACAGCCGGTGCAAGGCTGGGTGGCTCCGCCTGGCTGGAAGCAGCCCCGGAGTCAACCAATACGGCTGGTGTGAAGATCGCTTCTGGAGGCGCTTCAGCCTCGCTCGCTGGCAATTGGCCGGTTTCCACTTCCGCAGCCCGCTCCATACCACCTGCCGGAACGGGTAAGTCATCAGCCATGCCCGCAAACCCTGCCGGACGCTGGATTTGCGCTTCTGCACCCACCAAGACCGCCAATCGGGCGGCTTCACGCAGCGTGCTCTCACCCGTCTGGGCGAAGATGGGCTGCTCCTGGGCTTGCTCAAAAAGCGTCTCTTCCAGGCTGGTCTCACCGGGTTCCAGGTGAGGCAGCGGCTCAAACAGCGCCGCCAACTCCACCTCACCCCAGCCCTGGCGTTGCGCCAGGGTGCGTAAGCGGTGTTGGGCAGCCAGGTCGCCCACCTGTACCTCCAGCCCCTCCGGGTCGAGGGTGTCCTGGGCCAACTTCTCAGCCGCCTGTGGGTCTTCCCACACGCTGCCCGGCCTGCGCAGGGCGGCTGCCGCCAAACTGCCCACCAGGGCCGCTTGCTGCGGATCCTGCCCATACAGCCCGCGCAGGCGCTGCCTGAGCACGGTGTGGAACTCGGGCGCCAATCCCGCTCCGCTCTCGTCAAATACAGGCCGTTCCTGGCTGCGCCACTCGGCGGCGGTCTCCTGGGTAATTTCCACCACCTGGCGCACCTGGCGCGCTCCGGCCAGACCGCGCGCTGAATATGCCCCCAGCGCCTGCTCGGCGGTGAAGGGACTGCCAAAGGCCCGCTCCAACTCCCGACGCGCTTGCACTGGCTGGCGCTGTTGGAAAAAGGCTGCCTCGGCGTTGGCCAATGCGCCCAGGTCGGTGGTCAGGTACTCGCCCTGTTCCACAGCTCCCCAGGTCGAGCTCAAGGGCTGGCTGCCATACTGCATGCCGCTCTCAAAGCCGCCCTCCGCATGCTCGCGGCGGGCGCGCGACTGCGCCACCACGCCCATGGCGGGCATGCCGTGCACCATGGAAGCGAACAACTGTGTCTTCTCGCTCTCCGGCGAGACGGCGGTGGCCAATGTGGCCGCCGTGCTGCCGGTGCGCGTGCCCTGCAGCATCCCGCCTGCGCCAGCCACCAGCGCCGCGCCCACGCCGCCGGTCACGGCGCCCGCTCCCGCCGCGGCCACCGCAGTGACGGCGGTACTCATCGCCCCGGAAGCGGAGTGCAGCGCTTCGGAGATTGGGCCGCTGTCGCTGCTGACCGCCATGCTGCCCACCGAGCGCACCGACTGCTGCACCAGGCCCAGCGTGCCGTCCATCAGGCTCCAGACCTGGCGCAGGCTCATCTGCAAGACCAGCAGCACCACCGTCACCACCGCCAGGCTGGCCAGGATGCCGGTCAGGGTGAAATCCTGCCCCAGCACGTTGTCGAAGGTGGCCAGCACCAGGCGCAAGAAGACCGCCACGAACAAGGACCAGGCCACCACGCCGGTGTACTGGCGGATCAGGCTGGTCAGGATCTCCCCGCCGAACTCGAAGAAACCCAGCGGCAGGGCCACCACGAAGAAGATCACCAGCAGCAGCGAAACGGCTGCCAGCAGGGCAAAGTTGGCCGCGAAGAGCAGAAGAACGTAGGTGATGTATACCGAAAAGCACACCCGGATCATCCCCTGACCGGCTTGATCCTGACGCTCCTCGAGCACATCCGTCCGGATCACCTGGGTGGCGAAGATGAACTCCAGCGCGTCCATGAAGGCGGAAGCCGCCAGGACGCGGATACGGCGGTAGTCGCCGCACTCGATCTCGTCGCCGGGATCGTCGCACGGATCGATGCCGGGGAAATACTGCGTGGTGAATTCTGCCGGGAGCACCAGCAGCTCCTGCTCATCGAAGGACTGGGCTTCTTCGGTGGTGGCCAGCATGGGCTTGGCGACCAGCCCGCTGAGCGCATCTTGCTCGCCGGTACCGGCAGCCGTTTCCATCAGCGTGATGCGCAGCTTTTCGATGCTCTCGATCAGGTCGAAGCCGCTGGCGCTGAAGACGAACAGACTCAGCAGGAAAGCGCCCCAGATCATCACGCGCTCGATCTTGACCAGGCGCGCCTCAGCCATCATGGGCATGCACATCAGCAGCCCGGCCAGCAGCAGGGCAATGCCGAACAGACCGTTCGAGCCGCCCACCATCTGGTAGAGCACACCACCCTCGCCACCCATCACCTGTACCAGGCTGGTCATCAGCGTGTCACGGATCAGGCGCCAGGCTTCGCCGCTCATCAGGGCGGCAGCCACTTTCTCAAGGATGCGGGCGAGCAGCCAGTACCAGCGCGCCCCGGTCTCCATCAGCGAGAGCTGCGCCATCTGCACGCGTGAGACGATGTTGTAGACCAGGTAGTCCGTGCCGGACATGCAGTATTGATCCTTGTTGGGGTTCTCGCTGCAGGCGCAGTCCTTGGATGGACGGGCAGAGCCATCCTCGTCGAACGGCTCGCAGTCGTCATCGGTGGGCAGCGAAGCGGCCTGGGCGGAGCCGACGGTGTTGGCCAGAACCAGCGCCAGCAGGAGCGGGAGCAGCAGCAGGTGCAGGCGTTTCATGCCTTTTCCTCAGGTGCGGAGGCTTCAGAAGAATCCCCCAACTCTTGTTGGCTTGACCCCGGATCCTTGGGTTGTGAAGTCAACGGGGGTTGTTGTGAAGTCTTTTCAGAAGCCTTTTGTGGCTCCTGCGGCTGTGCATCTTCCGCGGCTGGCGCAGCCGGTTTCGAGGCGCTGCGCTGGCGCCAGTATGACACCCCGATGCCAATCCCCACCAGGGCAAAAATCAGCACGCCCAGGGCGATGATCAGCGGCCCGGCGGCGGTGCGAGAAGGAGCAGAAACCGGGATGAGCGTGGCCGTGGGTGTGCAGCTCGGCTCAAGGGTGGCGGATGAAGGGACAAATGTCCCGAACGACGGGGCATTTGTCCCGGTTGGCGTAGCCGTTGGGGTGCTGGTCTGTCCGGTAGGGGTCAGGCTGGGCACACGCGTCTCGGTGCCCAGGTAGAATTCCAACGGGCGCATGGCTTCCACCGTGGCCGCCAGGCGCAGGTCGCTGGCATACACCCACACCTCCACCGCATCCCCGTACCAGCCAATCAAGTCACGTCCCAGGCCCAACTCCAGCGGCTCGACAAAAGCCTCCGTCCAGCCGCTGGGCAGGCGCGGCGGGTCGATCACCGTCACCGTGCAGGTGCCTTTTTCGTCAGTGATGCAGGAACCGCCCGGTACTTCGCTGACCCCATTGTCATCGTAGAGCACCATGCTCACGGATACGGTCATGCCTGCCAGGGGGTGACCCTGCTCGTCCAGCAGGTGCACAGTGATATCTGCCTGGTCGCTCTGCGCCAGGCCCAGGAAAAGAACCAATGCCAATATCCAGGCTGTCATCTCTCACCTCCTCAATAATCCGGACACATCTCGGTGCGCTCCCAGGGCCAGGAAGAGCGCAGCCAGGGGTCATACTCGCTGCAGATGGTCATCGCCGGGTCGACTGCACCCGCGGTAGGGCTGTTGATCTGGTAGTGCAGGTGCGGGCCGGTCGAGCGCCCGGTGCTGTCGATGTATCCCAGCAGATCGCCGCGCTCGACCAGATCGCCTGCCTCCACCGTGGTCACCTTGAAGTGGAAGTACGAACCCCGCCACCAATCCGTGACGCAATCCAGCACCAGGTCGGGGTGGATGGGATTGTGGGGATCGTAGCACTCCGGGTAGTTGTGCTCCTGCATGTAGATGTATTGGCCTTCCTCCTCGTGCTCGCCTTCCGTTCCGCAGCGCTCTGTGCAGTTGACGTGCAGGGTGATGACATGGTTGCCCATGCCCCAATGCTCGCCGCCGTCGTGCGCCTCGCCGATCACCACGCCCCGATCAGCGGTGAAGTACACCCCGGCCTCGTTGATGGTTAGCCAGCCACCGTCGGAAGCAGGCGCCTGGCGGGCGCCGAAGTCCAGGCCCCAGTGGGTGTAGCCGCGGAAGTAGGCCGGGTCGCAGAACCAGGAGGAGATCGAGCGCCAATCGCCGGTGAAGCGGTCCACCGGCCAGCCGCTGAAGGGATTGTCCGGGTAGACCTGTTGGATGTTGCCGCAGGAGCCGCCGGAGGGCGGCCTGGCCCCGGTGCGGGCCGGGGCGGGGATGCCTTCAGAGCGGCCGGTGCCCAGCTCCGGATTGGGGATGCGCAGCGTCAGCAGGCAGCACAGTAGCACCAGGAGCAGCAGCGGCGGAAGAACCAGGCGGGACTTCTTCATGCTAGGGCCTCCACAGCCTCATCAAATAGCTGTCCCAATTGGCTGCATCTCCTGGGGTGTATGCATAAACGTAGTGCGTACCCGAAGACACGGCGGCGAAGGAGATCTCGAAGGGGGCTTCGTAATCGCGCGTGATCTCCTCCATATCGGGGTTGTATGCCAGCAGCTGCACGCCGGTGGGATTATCCGTTTCCAGGCGCACCTGCAGCACCTGGCCGGGCAGCAGGCTCACGGCGAAGAGATCGCCCGTCCCGGCGGAGCCGTCGAACTGCCCCACCACACGCACCGGGAGGCGAGAAATACCATTGGCTTGGAAGAAGTAGTCGTTGGGCTCGCTCTCATTGAGCGTATACGGCGCCCCCTGCAGCAGCATGGGGAGGTGGAAGGTCAGCGTTTCGCTGGAGGTGGGTAGGATCTCCCACAGCAGGCCACCGTTCAGGCGCAGTGAGCCGCCGGAGAGCGTCCCGGCCTCCGCCTGCCCGATGGCCCCGGCCAGGCGCAAGCTGCCACCGCTCGAAACGCCGCCCGGCACAGGGCGCGTGGAACCCAGCTGCAGCGAAGCGGCTGCAGCGGGGAGGCCCAGCGCCAGGAGAAGGAGAAGGATGAGGAGAACGCGTTTGTGGCTCATAGCGGTTCGCTCACGGCACACAGGTCGAGGTGAGGGCAGCATAGCTGCCGTTGTAGCTGGCGGCGCAGGTGGTGATGGCACCGTTTTTGTTCAGCGTGCCCCCCAACTGGCTGGCGCCGACATACACGCTCCAGCCGGTGTTGCCGCGCAGGGAAGTATCCATGCCGAACACCTCGCAGTTGTCCAGGTACAGATAGCCGCCTGCCCCGGCTGTCCCAAGATAGATCCCGGTATCGGTGGATGCGCCAGACAGGTCGACCACATATAACTGCGAGCTGGCAATGCCTGTGAATGTGCCTCCAGTGAGGTAGACGAAGTATGCCGTGGTGACCTGCACAGACCCGGTCGTTCCGGTGGCGATCCTGATCCCGCTCCCGGTCATCGTCAAGAAGAAGGCGCCGTTGCCATACAGGCCATAGCCGGTGCCGGATGAAGTACCGGGTTGGCCGAGTTCGATTTGCGTATTGACCACGTTGGTGGTGCCTGCGGCGTAGATGCCGTAGAAGGTGGCGCCGCCTGCGGCGATGGTCACGCTGGTGAGATTGAACTTTGCTCCGCTGATGCCGCGCACGCCGTAGCAGGTGTTGGGGCTGAACACTTGGATGCTGCCGCCGAAGATGTCCAGCGTACCGCCGCTGGCGTGGATGCCCGTGGTCACGCTGGAGGTGGAATCGGAGCTGATCTCCACCTGGTTGAGGGCCAGGGCGCTGTCGACGGCATGAATACCGCGCAGCTCGGGGGAGCCGCCCCCGGAAGCGGCCACATCGATGACCAGGTTCTGGAGCCTGGCATCAGATACACTGTCGGCGTACACACCAATCGCATACGTCTGCCCGGCGCTGGTTGCCTTGACGCTCAGGTCGCGGATGCTGCTGCTGGCAGCCAGCACCAGGGTGCTGGTGGCAGCGCTGCTGGCGCCGCTGTACTGGAGGGTGGTCACGCCGGGGCCTGAACCGACCAGGTCAACATTTTCCTTCATAGTGACCCGTTCTTCGTATACTCCGGGTGCGACCCACACCAGGTAGCGGTTGCTGGCACTGGCATCGGTGATGCTGTTCAGGGCGGCCTGGATGGTGGTGAAATCGCCGCCGCTCTTGGCAACGATCACCACGTTTTGGTAGGCCGAGCCCACGGCGCTGAACTGCGTGCCGTTCAGGGCCAGGCCTGCACCTGCCGTGTATTGGGTGTCGTTGTCGACCCCATCGGCGAAGCCCGCTGGGACGCCGGAGAGCCCGGACCAGGGGGCGCCGGTGACGGAGAACTGCACGCCAGTCAGCGCCAGGCCGGAACCGGCGGTGAACAATGTATCGTTATCCACGCCATCGGCGAAGTCTGCCGGGACGCCGGAGAGCCCGGACCAGGGAGCGCCGGTGACAGAGAACTGCGTGCCGGTCAACGCCAGGCCGGAACCGGCGGTGAACAGGGTGTCGTTGTCAACGCCATCAGCGAAGCCTGTCGGGACGCCGATAAGCCCGCCCCAGGGAGCGCCAGTGACGGTGAACTCTGTCCCGTTCAGCGCCAGGCCGGAACCGGCCGTGAACAGGGTGTCGTTGTCTACGCCATCGGCGAAGCCTGCCGGGACGCTGGAGAGGCCGGACCAGGGGGCGCTGTCGGAGTACAGGGCGTACGGGCTGGGGTGCAGCGGTTGGCGGGGGGAGAGGGGTGTGTATGCGCCGCTGCCGGAGGGGCAGCGGGCGCTGACCTCCAGCCAGCGGGGATTGCCATCGAAGGCGGAGTCGCCGAACTCCCCGCCTGCGTTGAGCGTGACGGCGAACAGGCCGTTGGTGATGGTCACGTTGTCCACGGCCTGGCCGCTGCCGAGCTGCGACCCGCCTGCGGCGGCGCTCCACAGAGCGAAGACGAAGTCGCAGGCGCCGTTCACCGGCGTTTCTCCGTCGAGCAGCTGGCCCTGGTAGGTGAAGACGCTGCCGATGGCAGTGTTGTCCTGGCTGGCGTATCCGCTGCCGAAGGCCAGGCTGAGCAGGGCGGTGATCAGGATGGGGATGAGGATGCGTTTCATGGGTGGGTTTCTCCTTTGGGTGTGAGGGGTTGAGCGGGTGGAATTTCGCGCAGGCGCGTATGACCGGCGCCGCACTGCGGGCAGAACCAGGTCAGGGTAGCCAGGTCGCTGGCGGCGCGGTTTTCGAAGGCCATCACCTGACCGGTGAAGCCGCATTTTGAGCAGTGGGCGTCGATGCGCACTTGCTGCGCGGGGAGGGGCGCCGTCATGCGTTCCCCCTGGGACGGCGGTTGGTTTTAGGTGGGGTGGTGCAGGTAAACAAAAAGGCTCTCTCCTGGCGTCAAACAGGAGACAGCCTCCAAATCAAGTGTGCAATCCGGCTGCCGTGCGCCACCACGCTTTTCAACCGGTACTGCAATCCAGCCGTGGTGGGTAGGTTATGGTGAGGGTATTAAATCATATTTGAGGCGAGCGCGCAAGGTGAGTTTTGAACGTAAAACATTGTAATGCAATGTGTCGAGAAACTGATTACCCCGAGGCCAAATAGATTGATTTCATGGCGAGTGAGCTAATTGCCTCCTTAGTCGCGCCGCATACTCTGCTCGTTCACTTGCAGCCATCGGTTGCCTTAAGCTCAGGTAGAGATTGTCATCAACATACCTTGGAAAGACGTGCAGGTGATAATGCCAGACATCCTGGTTCCCGGCTGGTTCGTTGTGCTGACGGGTAGAAATACCATCGCATCCATACTCGCGCTTCATCGCGACCGCAAGTGCCTGAGCGAGGCGCTGGATGGGGAAGCCCAACTCGGGCGGCAGATCAAAGATATTCTCATAGTGCTGATTTGGGATAATGATTGCATGGCCTAAATTCCGTGGCCACTGTCCAGAGCCAATGAATGCTGTGAGAAGATTATCGTGATAGATCACGTCGGATTGGTGAGGCAATACATTCTCGTTCTCGACCCTGTTGGCGATAAGACAAAAAGGGCAAAGATATCCTATTGGAGTGTGAGAGTACATGGAACCTCCGTAAAAAATTAAGCAGACGCTGTCCAAATTGTGCATGCTGCGGGAAGGCAAAAGCGCCAGGGCGTAATGATCATTGACTGACTTTCTTCAGCCAATCTAAAAACTCGTCTTTTGCTGCATTTTCGACTAATTGGTGAATGGAAATCTTTCTTGCAAAATACTGAAACACAGATGCGTATTTCTTGTAACTGCCTCGTTCAGGGTCATTCACAATACTCCAGATCTCTGTAACGCTCAATTCGGGAGCATTCTTCTCAAATTGACCTGCCGCATAAAGGGCAAATCCTTCATAGAACCATACTGCTCCCATTGCATCCTCATCACCATTTAGAATCCGGATATGCAACCTGTGAGCCATTTCATGGGCCAGCAATTTCTCAAAAGCGTTCTCCTCGTCGCCTTCTGGGTACAAATTGCGATAGAGTTCGGGGGAAACACTCATCAAGACCTCTTGCTCAAGTGCGGCGCAATAGGTTTCGGGTAATGCTATATTTGTATCGAGTCCACAAATCCCAAGAAGGCCGCGATCAAAGGATTCTTTATCAGCGTAAACCTGGAAAAGTTTTGCAAAAGGTTCTTGCGTGAGATGTCGCCAATTGTGTTTTTGGGCAAAGGTTCTTAGCCGCCTTTGAGCGGCGAGAAGAATATCATGAAGAAAAATGTGTTGTGACTCGATTGATTCGGGTAGTTGGATTGGTATCTCGAAGACACAATCCTCAACTTGTTGAATTTCAGAGAAACAATCACGGTTTGGCATATGTACCTGTTCTTATTGGTTTGACGCCTTGCGGCTCAACCCGCAATCTCTATGGTTACCCGGTTTGCAGTACTTTATAGAACGGATTACACGGCGTTCTCTACCGCCAGCACCTCGCGGGCGCAGATGCTGCCCGAATCGCAGCTGCCGCGCGTGCGGCGGCTAAAGGGTGAACCGGTAATCATTATCTGGCTTACGCTCCATTGCTTGGTGCAATCACCACCCGAAAGCCAACGCTGGTGTAGAAATTGGAGCGGATGAACCAATCCCGCGAGGTGCAACTGGCATAGGGGTGACTGCCCATGCGCGACCCGCTGCGCACGATCCGTGCATCATCGATATTCTCCCAGCGCGCCAGTGTCCATTCCCAGGTATTGCCGCCCATATCCCAGGCGCCCACCGGGCTGATGCCCTGGAGGTAAGTGCAAACTGCCGTGGTGGAGCGTAGACCGCTTTCCTGGGTATTAGCAAAGGCGGGGTTGAACTCTTCGCCCCAGGGGTACTGGCGCCCATCCACGCCGCGGGCGGCGCGTTCCCATTCTTGTTCAGAAGGCAGGCGTACCCGGTAACCGGCAGGGATAGACAGCGAAAGCGCCTGGACCTGCAGCCAGTTGCAGTAAGCCTGTGCCTCAAACCAGGAGACGCCCACCACGGGGAAGATCGGGTTGTTCAAACTGCTCCTGGCCCAGTAATAGGGCTGGTTACGCCCCAGCAAGGGCTGTTGGCCAGCCAGTTCATCTTCCAGGATCGGGGTCTTATCGTCATATTGGATGCTTTTGCGCCAGGCCCAGCCTGCCTCGCTCCACAACTCCTGCCGCTGATACCCGCCGTCCTGCATGAAACGGGTAAACTGCGCGTTGGTGATAGGATATTTGGCAATCCAATAACGCTCTGGCAGGTTGACCACTTGCTTGTTTTCGCCAAACAGAAAGTCACCGGGCGGGATCTCGATGAAATCGTCCAGGTCCGCGGGCAGCCAGCCCAGGCGTCCCAACGCCAGGCCAGCCCGCAGTCTCAGCGAGGGATTGAGGGCTGCGCTTTGCATCACCGGAACCAGCCGGGTGATCACCTGCTTCTTGCTCTCCAGCGGAACCCCGCCTGGGGATGCATCCAGCACAGCCTCGCCAGCCAGGATGACCGCCTCACCCGCCGGGCCGGGCTGCTCATTTGCCAGCGCCTCTACCAACGCGCCCGCGGGGCGCTCCAGGTGCTGGATCAGGCCAATGTAGCCCACGCTGAGCAGGATCACCTCATGCCAGGCCTGATCGCCCACGTGGGCCTGTACCTGCTCCAGGATGACGCTCACATCTCCCTGCCCACTCCAGGCCAGGGCCACTGCGGCCAGGTATTCTTCAAAAGTGAGGTGGATAAAGCCGTATTCGTTCACGCCCCGCTCCAGCAGCAGAGCGGCATGTTCGCCCACATCGGCCAGGAATTGGGTGGCAGCCTGCTCGGGTTCGGCTTCACCGCGCTCATCAAACAATTCGATCAGTTTGCGGTGCAGTTCGTCACGCCGCACCAGGCCCACCCCCGGGCTGACCTGGTGCATCCACAGCGCCAGGGGCGCCAGAATGCGCAGTGTGCGGATCACATCCAGGTCGCGGCCTGGCGCGCGGCCGCTGAGGCTGCGCGCCCGGTTCCAGGTGGAGAGCAGGGTGCGCACATACTGCTCATACAGTTCCACGCGCCGCTCGGGCAGAGTCACCCCCTGGCGTTTCATCAGGGTGAGGATGGTCAGCAGCAGTGGGTTGCCAGCCAGGCGGCGCACGCCCGGGTTCTGCTGGATGGCCTGCAGCAGTTCGGTGCGTTCCTGGAGGGCGTCGGCCCGCGCCAGAGCAGTATCGCTTTGCGCCTGGCGCTCCAGGGCGCCGGTCCAGCGCTCTAAGAACGTGGCAATCCCGCTATCGCTCAGGTCGGTCAGGGTGCATTCCAGCAGGCCTTCCGCACTGGGACGCACCTGGCGGTAGCCAATGATACGGCTGGTGAGCACAAACTTGTTACCCGGGCGGCGGTGCAAGGTGTAGAAATCTGCCAGGCGCTCGGTGACCGTGTTGCGCAGGGCCATATCCTTGACCTCATCCAGGCCATCCAGCAGGATCAACGCCGTGCCGCTGTGCAGTGCCTCGGTCAGCATCTGCCCGACGGGCAGGTCGGCGCCGATATCGTGGAAGTAACCGGCGATGAAATCATCCAGGCGGACATCATCTGCGGCCAGTGCTTGAGCGTAAGCCGAGATGGGCACCAGGATCGGCAAGCGCGGGCCCAGGCCCAGTTCCTCCTCACCGCCACCCGCCAGGCGCAGCGCCAGGTATTTGAGGAAAGTGGTTTTGCCTGCGCCAGGATCGCCCAGGATGATCAGCCCTGGATTTTGCTGCAAGAGTTCCAGTAGGGGGCGCGTAGCAGCCTGAGGGGTTTCCTTCTCTTTTGCGGAGGAGATCTTCTTGCCAGAGAGGTGCACTTCGTCTGGATGGGCTTCTGCCTCGGGTTGATCCAGGCGCGCCCGCAGCGGCACAAACAGGTCCATCAATGGCAGCCGCAAAGGGACACGGTCTGCAACGCCCATGCCCTTGAAATTGAGATAGCGATAGCGGTCCAGCAGGTAGTTCAAGTATGCCTGGATAGCCGGGCGCAGGTCGGCCTGGGGAAGGCGCTCTTGCAGTGCAGCCTGCCAGTAACGATCGGCTATCACCACCGTTTGGGCGGTGATCAACGTGCTGTTGCTGATGTCCCCGCCCACGGCCACGGCCTGTTTTTTAGCTTTGACGCTCTTACGGCCGGTGACCACATCGCCGCGCACGTTCCGCGCCCGCACGGCGCGCTTGCCCAGAACCACATTCTTGTCCCCCTGAACGATCTGGCCGGAGCCTTTGAGCAGCGCGGCCCGCTTTGCCAGCAAGGGATCGCGTGCGGCCTTCAACGCGTCGCCGCTGAGCAGGTCTGCCAGACCCTGGAGGGCCTTTTCGATCTTATCGAGTTCGGCTTGGTTCTCAGATGATTGGGGCATGCTTCACAACCTTTCCCTGGCGCTGCCGATAGTTATTTTCTCTTCTTCCCTGTCACCACGCCCCCGCCCACGCTTCCGCCAACCATTACCCCGCCCGCGCCGACCACCTGGTTATTGTTTCCCTGCACGATTACCCCGTCGCCCACCACGCTGGCGGTCTGGGATGGGCCGCGCCAGGCGCCCGGCTCGGGCTCGATCTCTGGCGAGGTGAAGGGCAGCGCCTTGGGCTGGTCATCGCCGCCTGCGTAGTAGGCGATGGTGAAGTTGTCGGCCTGCTCGAAGTGCAGGATGGGATGCTGGCGGTCTTTGGTGCGCCCCGGCACCACCTGGCGGGTGTGCATTGCCAGGTCGGCCACACGAACATAGCCATCCGCTTTCGCGGCCCCCTCGCCGCACAGCGCCTCGATCAGCGCCAGGGTGAAGGCTGAGTAGGGCTTGCCAGCGTAGGATTTCTCGTCGGCGCGGGAGGAGGCAATGATCACGCGTCCCTTGCCCTGGCTGAGCATTTCGAGGGCTTCGGGCGGCAGGGGGGATTTGCTCAATGCCAGGCCGGGGGTTTTCTCTTCGCCCACGCCGCCCGCATGGCAACAATCGAGCAGCAGGAGCAAGCGTTGTGCAGGGATGGAGGCCAGTTTCTCGGCCAGCTCCCGTCCGCTGATGGCGGTTTTGGATAGACGGTGCAGATCGTAGCCGTGAGGCATCAGGAAGTGCGCCTCACCAATGGATGTCTCGACGAGGTAGCCGTGCCCGGAGAAATACACGATCACGGTGGATTCGGCATCGGCCTGCTTGCGCAGGGCCTCCAGCCCGTCCAGGGCAGCCTTGCGCGTGGCACCGGGGCCGGTGAGCAGGTGCACCTGCTCCGATGGGTAGGCACAGCGGCCGGGATCGCTCAGGATCTCAGCCAGGCCGCAGGCATCGTCGACCGTGTTGGGCAGATCCGCGCCTGCGCCGATCAGAAGGGCATGGCCTTGTGTGAACAGTGTGGGCATAAGGCACCTCGATACAAACAAATGAGCCGCCCGCGAAGTCTGCGAGCGGCCCGATGTTTTTATCCCGGCAGCCACGCGCCTGCTTCGCGTGTGCGATGGGTCAAGTATAGCATGACCTGCACTTTGCGATGCCTGGTTTAGGTACTGGAGATTCCTCCCACCGCCAGCACCTCGCGGGCGCAGATACTGCCCGAGGGGAATATCTACAGCCCTTCCAATCCGTGCGCCTCGAGCAGGGCGGTGTCGCGCATCAATTGCTCGGTGGAACCGTCAGCAACCACGCGGCCCTCATCCATGATCACCATGCGTGGGAACAACTCGCCCACCATGCGCAGATCGTGCGTGGAAACCAGCATAGTGAGGGGCAGGTCGCGCAGCAGGCGAATCAGGGAACGGCGGGCGCGCGGGTCCAGCCCGGACGTGGGTTCATCCAGTACCAGCACCTCCGGCTGCATCGAAAGCACCGTGGCGATGGCGATGCGCTTCTTCTCACCCACGCTGAGGTGATGCGAGACGCGCCCGGCGTAATCGCCCATGCCCACGGCGGCCAGCGCTTCGTCCACCCGCTGGCGCACCTGCCCAGCGGGCAGGCCCTGGTACAGCGGTCCAAAGGCCACATCGTCGAACACGGTGGGCGAGAATAATTGGTCGTCCGGCGATTGGAACACCAGCCCCACCATGGCGCGCACCCGCCCCAGGTTGGCCTTGTTTACCTCCAGGCTGCATACCCGCACCGAACCGGAACTCCCGCTCAGGATGCCGTTCAGGTGCAGCAGCAGCGTGGATTTGCCCGCCCCGTTGGGGCCCACCAGGGCCACTTTTTCGCACGGTTCGATGTGCAGAGAGACATCCTGTAGAGCGGCGTGGCCGTCAGGGTAGGTAAAAGACAGGTTTTCAACGTGGATAGAATGGTGCATGGGCTTATTCCAACAGGTAGGCAATGAGCAGCAGGAGGATGAATACGAGCAGGCTGAGCGCCAGAGTCAGCCAGTGGGCGTGGCGCAGGGCAGGCGGGGGCAGGCTGCGCGCCTCGCCATCGTAACCGCGCGAGACCATGGCCATGTAAATGCGGTCCGAGCGCTCGAAGGCGCGCAGAAACAGGTTCCCGGCCATGCTGCCGGTCACCCGGGCGCGCCAGGCCAGGCCACCCCCACGTTTGGCCCCGGGCTGCTCGCGCTGCCCGCTGCGGGCAGCGCGGGCGCGCATCAGACGCAAGGCCTCGTCGGCCAGCACGAACAGGTAGCGCCACATCAGCCCAAAGACCGCCACCAGCAGGCGCGGGATGCGCACGGCGCGCATCGCCAGCAGCAGATCGGGGAAGGGCGTGGATGCAGCCAGCAGGATGCCTGCCTGCACCGAGAGCCAGGATTTGACCGCCAGGCTGAGAAAGCGCTCCAGCCCTGCGGCAGAGATGGCCAGCCCTGCCGGGAGGCGTACCAGCGTCTCTCCGGGCACGGTGAAGAGCAGCGGCAGCGCCGCCAGCATAAAGGGCAGCGCCAGCGCCGAGCGCTTGAGCACGTAGCCGACGCCTAGTTCGGAGAGGATTTCCACAGAGAGAATGATGGCAAACAGCAGGATGAAGGCGGCCCAGGCTCCGTTGGGCGTCAGCGCGCAGGTGAGGATGAAGGCCAGCGCCAGAACGAACTTGACGCGTGCGTCCAGGGCGTGCACCAGGCTGGGACGCGGCCGGTAGGGGTCAAGAAAGTGAATGTGCACGGAAGATCAGCCTGTTTGCGGGCGGCGGCGGCGGGCGTAGGCCATGCCCAGCGCCACGCCAAAGACGATCAGCGCGCCAACGATGCCCGCCAGGATGGTCGCCAGGGCTTCGTTGGAGATGCCCGGAAGCACATAGTCGGGGATGATGTTGTAGGTCGGGTCTTGGGCGGCATTCAGGAAGCCATTTTGCTCGGCCACCCACTCCAGCCCGTCGGGACGGGAGGAGGCCAGTGGCGAGGCCACCGCCAGTGCCAGGGCGATCAGCAGTCCGGCCACCCATACCAGGCGTCCGGCTGGGGCCTGGCTTGCGCCCGCCTGCACCAGGTCACGCCGGGCGGAGTAGAGAAAAGCCAGTGCTCCCACGGTGATCAGCCCCTCGCCGATGCCGATCAGGGCATGGATGCCCGCCATGGCGGGGATGGCCAGGTTGGCCGGGGAGGTGCCCGAGAGCGCCAGTTGCAGCCCAACCGCCAGCGCGGCCACTTCGATGGACAGCCAGGCGGCGGCAAACCCGCCCACGAACAGGCCCCACTTGCGCCCTCCGGAGAATTTCTGCACCGTGCGGTAGACCATGTACGAGACCGCCACGCCGATCACGCCCATGTTGAAGATGTTGGCGCCCAACACCAGCAGGCCGCCATCCTGGAAGATGAGCGCCTGTACCGCCACCACGCAGGTGATCACCAGGATACCCGCCCAGGGGCCGAGCAGGATGGTTGCCAGGGCGGCTCCCATCAGGTGCCCGGAGGTGCCCCCGGCGACGGCAAAGTTGAGCATCTGCCCGGCAAAGATGGCCGCCGCCAGCACGCCCATCAGCGGGATCTGGCGCTCGCCCAGGTCGGCGCCCACACGCTTTAGGGCGTAGCCGATGACGATAATAATGGCGATCCACAAAACAATCGAGACGGGGATGGAAAGAAATCCGTCGGGGATGTGCATGGGTGAAATGGAAAGTAACATTGCAGTTAGCCAACCAACTGTTTGCTGGAATCCGGTAGCCGCTACTGAGGCAATTGAGGATGGGGCTGGTTCATAATCTGGTGCATGATAAAACGATAGGCCCAGTGGGCTTTTTCGGCGCCCCGAAATTCGAAGGTAAAGCGTCCCGCGGCAGTGATGAGAACCAACTCACTGGTTTGAAAGATAACGCCCTCATCGGCCGAGGCAACGGCAATGATCTGATGATAGGGAATGGAGACCATGGATTTCTTCTTGAGAAAGAGTCCCTGGTCATACAAGATAATACGTTGATCAGTGATACCGACAAAGCCGGTACCGGCGCCTTTGCAATCGTAGACGGCGTGCAGAGTTTCGCCAGGGATAAGGTATGCAGCAATGCGGCGGTACTGGCTTTCGTTATCGTAGGCGGTTTTAATGGGTTGTTGAGGTGGTTGGGGCATATTACCCTCCAATGGGATTGTCTTATTTTAGCACACCAGCAAGTCCCACGTTGAGCAGTTGAAGAGTAAACTGTTTCGCGTGCCAAGGAATACAAACGGTGTCCAGCAGCTTACGTTCCGCCTCCCACCGCCAGCACCTCCCGGGCGCAGATGCTGCCCATGATGGGCTTATCTCACACTCCGTAATACACAAACGGTGCCCAGTGATAGGGTTGATCGCGGAATGGCTGAGCACTGGGATCTTGCAGCTCGAAACGCAACATATCTTCTGTTGGTTCATCGGGAGTGGATGAGAGCTGCTTGCCCAGCCTGAGCTGCCCATAGTGCAAGGATTTGTGCTGCTTGAAGTAGGCTAGCAGTTCACCAGCAGTCGCGTCGCGCAGCCAGCGCTGAGCAGCACACAAAGCCTGTGGATAGGGCATCCCGTCACGTAGGGCAAACTCGTAGAACTTGATCATGATGAGGGCCGTCGTCATATCGTTGACACTCCACAAGGTGCCGACCACGCCCGGGATGCCTGCCTGCAGGAAGCCACCGGGCAGGCCGATGGCCTCGTCGGGCACTTTGTTGAAATCCGTGATGGCGGTTTGGCAGGCAGAGAGCACCACCAGGCGCGCCTGAGAGAATGCCTCGCTATCCAGTACTTCGCTCAGGGTGAGTAGCTCTTGATTGGCAAAGTACAGCCCTGAGGCCAGCGGTTCTTCTGGATCAAAGCTTCCATGACAGGACAAATGGATATGCGTTGCACCGGGCAGGGATTGCAGGAAGGCGGCTTTTCTGGCCTGCTTGCCGTATAGGGGGCGCACATGCTCTCCGAAGAAGGTGGCGATCTCTTCGAGTTCAGCCTGTGCGAAGGGCAGCGGTTGGGGATTGGGTAGGGGGTTGCCAACCCCAGCCAGGATTGCCGTATGCACCTGGCGCTCCTTTGATTGCGCCTGGGCAGCAGCCAGCGCTTGAGCAGACTGAGCGTAGGCCACGTCAAACTCGTCCAGGAAGCACACGCTGCATCCGTCTATAGTGTAGGATGCTGCATGTAGGGGAAGCAGTGACAGCTTGCCTGTGGGAATGAGCGTGACAGAACGAATGCCTGACTTGCGCAGGTGTTCTGCCAGCGGCCCCATCACGCGCTCACCCAGCCCGGGCAGGATTTCCTTCAAGCTAGCAATCAGCCAATCGGTCTCGCCTATCTGTCCGGGTAGATAGCCGCCGATGGCAGTATCCCCATCCCACTGCACAAGTAGCCCCTCTAGCGCAGCTTCTTTAAAATCCAGCCAAAGCGGTTGAATATTTTGTGGTGAGACTACCAGCGCCAGGCTACCGGCAGGTGTGGTGGCGATGTAAACCAGCGGGGCTTCAACTGCTAGCGCCTGGATGCGTTCCACTGGGAGTGGCAGTAGAAAACCTTCGTAACCAGGCATGTGGCGAATCTCGGCAATGGCGCCATCGACTTTCAACCGGGCCGCTTCAATCTGCTGAAGCAGGTCCGCTGGGTGACTGGCAGGTACATCATTGCTCGTCTTGAATGGTGACGCCAGATGAGTCAGTGCATCGACGCGGGTGGTGGCAACACGGTAGCGTTGTAGGAGATCGCCGTGACCAAGCTCTGCCAAATGTTCCAGGTCGCGGCGGCTGCGTTCAAGCACCTCGCGCAACAATCTGGTACGGCCGGATTCAATGTTTGTCAGGGCCTGCTCATACTGGCCAAGACGAGCCTGGGCATAGGCAGCGTTAGCAGGTATTCCCTGAAAGTCTTTCAACCAGGCTTCTTTGCTTTGGCGGTCAAGTTGGAGTTGAAACAGTAGCTCGCTGGCCTGCAAACCGTAAGCGTAGGCGCGGTAGGCTTCTTGCCAGGACTGGCGTTCCAGCGCCCAATGGCCCCATGTTCGACTACTGGTAAGTGCTACATCCTGAGAATGCAGGCTGCCGCACTGGCATGCTTGTTCATACAACTGGATAGCTTCTTCCAGGTCAGCCTGCATCCCTGTGTGGCCATAGCGATGGTAAAGCCCATTACCCAGATTATTGAGTAGGGAACACCGGCCAGGCGCGCCGTGTGGGGTAAGCCGCACTGCTTCACGCGAGACGCGGATAGCTTCCTCTAAATCCGCCAGCATTCCCGCGTGGTTGTAACGGTCGCAAAGAACATTACTCAGGTTGCTGAGGCCGGAAGATAACTCGGGGGAGTCGGGTGGAGTGAGCTGCACTGACTGCTGATTGACGCGAATAGCCTCTTCTAGGTCTGCTGGCGCTTTCGTGTGGAGATAGCTTTCGCGAAGAGCGTTGGCCAGGTTATTGAGGTTGCGAAACGATTCAGGGGAGCCGGGCGGGGTGAGTTGCACTGCTTTGCGCGAGACGCGGATAGCTTCTTCCATGTCCGCCAGGTCTCTCGTACGGAGATAACGTAGGCGAAGCCCATTGCCTAGATTGATAAGTATAAGGGGCTGCCCAGGGGAGCCGAAGGGGGTGAGCACCTGCGCCTGCTGCCATGAACGGATGGCTTCGTCGAGGTCAGCCAAAGCTCCGGTGCGGAGATATCGATTACCAAGGAAAGTGCCTAGGTTGCCGAGGTAGCGAAACAATTCAGATGAGTCAGAGGGGGCAAGCTGCACCGCTTCGTTTGAGACGCGGACGGCTTCTTCTAAGTCTGCCAACATCCCCGTGCGGAAGTATTGGGTGACAAGGCTGATGCTCAGGTTGTTAAGCCGGGTGGCGCGATCGGGCGAGTCTGATGGAGTGAGTTGCACCGCTTGCCGCAAGAGATGTAGGGCATGCTCGAGATCTTTCAACTGCCCGCTGCGTAAATAGACGCGCAAAAATACGCCTCCTGCATCATTCATGAATGTCAGGCGCGTCCTCTCTGGAGCTTGCGGCAGGGACGGATGGGCAAAAATGCGCTCCCAAGCTGCAACAGCCGCATCCAACGCGGACACCTGGCCGGTTTGCTGGTAGCGTTGATCCTCTTCTAACGCTTGGCGGAGATCATTCTCGAATTCGGGTGGAACAAATACCTTAGAACCTTTTTTGCCCTGGCTTTGCTGTATAGCCTGTCTTAGAACGCGCAGTATCAAATAACCTGCCACCAATAGAAATACGAGGCCCAAACCCGCCCATACCCAGCCGAATTCCTGCCCAACCCACATCATCCCCCCCACAGTTGCAATGCAGCACGACAAGTTGAATATTATATTAGCTATCACAATGCCAACCGGTCTTGGACGCAGTTGGGAGTCATTCGTTTTCATCTTAGTGGCCTCTATACACAATTCTCACGCGCCGTAAAAAACGAACGGCGCCCAGTGGTATGGCTTGTCGTGGAAAGGCTGCGCCTGGGGATCTTGCAGCTCGAAGCGCAACATATCATCCTCGTCAGGGGAATCGTCAGGGTAGTTATCAAATTGTTTGCCTTGCCGGAATTGCCCGTAGCGCAAGGATTTGTGCTGCTTGAAGTAGGCTAGCAGTTCACCAGCAGTCGCGTCGCGCAGCCAGCGCTGAGCGGCACACAAAGCCTGGGGGTAGGGCAGTCCGTCGCGCAGGGCGAACTCGTAGAACTTGACCATGATCAGGGCGGTCGTTTTGTCGTTGACGCTCCACAGCGTGCCAACCACGCCGGGAATGCCTGCCTGCAGGAAGCCGCCGGGCAGGCCAATGGCCTCGTCAGGGATCTTGGAGAAGTCGGTGATAGCGGTCTGGCAAGCAGAGAGCACCACCAGGCGCGCCTGAGAGAAGACCTGGCCATCCAACACTTCGCTCAGGGTGAGCGGCTCTTGACCGGCGAAGTACAGTGCCGAGGATAGCGGTTCTTGGGGGTTGAAGCTCCCATGGCAGGACAGGTGAACGTGCGTTGCGCCCGAGAGGGCTTGCAGGAATGCGGCTTTGCTGGCCTGCTCATTATATAGGGGGCGTGCATGAGCGCCGAAGAAGGTGGCGATTTCTTCGAGTTCAGCCTGCGCAAAAGGTAGGGGTTGGGGGGTGGGCAAGGGGTTGCCAACCCCGGCCAGGGTTGCCGTGTGCACCTGGCGCTCCTTTGCTTGCGCCTGGGCTGCGGCCAGCGCCTGGGCCGATTGGGCATAGGCTACATCGAACTCATCCAAGAAATGTGTACTGCGGCCATTGACCACATAGGAGGCAGCATGAAGTGGCAGGGTTGCCAGTCTGCCGGTAGGGATGAGCGTGACGGAGCGAGTGCCCAACGATCGTAGACATGCCGCGACCGGTCCGACCACGCGCTCGCCCAGGATGGGCAGGCTTTCTTTCAGGCTGGCAATGAGCCAGTCGGGATCCCCGATCTGGCCGAGCAGGTAGCCGCCGGTGACTGCTCCATCCTGGCGGTGTACCAACAGAGCCTCTAGATCGACCTCGTTGAAATCAAGCCAAACAGCTTGCACCTTATGCTGCCCGACCACCAGCGCAAGGCCTCCGGAAGGAGTGGCGGCCAGGTAAACCAGGGACGCCTCGGCAGCCAGTGCCTGGATACGCCCGGCTGGTAGGGAGAGCAAGAAATCCTCGTAGCCCGGTACGCCGCGGATCTCAGCGATGGTGGCATCCATTTCAACTCGGGCAGTTTGGATTTGCTGAAGCAGGTCAGCCGGACGGGCTGTAAGTGTCTCGTCAGGTGTGTCGATAGGCGATGTGGGGCGGGTCAGAGCATCGAAACGAGCACTGGTATCCCGGTAGCGCTTCAGAAGGTCAGCGTGGCCGACATCGACCAGTCTTTCTAGATTGCGGCGGGATCGCTTCAGTGCCTCACTCAGCAGGCGCGCTCGTCCGGATTCGATGGCAGCAAGCGCCTGGTCAAGCTGACCCAGGCGGGCCAGAGCATAAGCGGTATTTGCTGGCATGCCGTGAAACTCTTTCAGCCAGGCCTCTTTGCTAGGGCGGTCGAATTGGGTGGTGAATAACAATTCGACTGCTTGTAGGCCAAGGGCATAGGCTTGACTGGCCTCTGACCAGGACTGGCGTTCAAGTGCCCAATTCCCCCAGTTGCGAGCCGCAATTAATCCATGATTGGGTGCAACCAGCATGCCGCTCTGAGCTGCTTCCTGGTAGATGCCAATGGCTTCTTCCAGGTCGGTGAGCGATTTGGTGTGCCTATAACGATCGCGAAGAGCAGTGCCAAGAGAGTTGAGGTAATTTGGTCGATCAGAGGAGCCGGGAGTGGTGAGCGCAACGGCTTCTCGTAAAACACGGATGGCTTCTTCCAGGTCGGGAATTGCCGCTGTAGCGTTGTAACGTTCACTCAGGCTGCTACCGAGATTGTTGAGGTAAGCGGGGCGATTGGGGGATGCGATAGGCGTGAGATCCACGGCTTCTTGCACATAGCGGATAGTCTCTTCTAGGTCTGATAGCGCTCCTGTTTGGATGTAGCGTTCGCTAAGCAAGTTGCTTAAGTTGTTGAGGTGTGTTGCTCTCCTGGGCGAATCGGGCGGGATGAGCGCAGCTGCTTCTTGCGAAACCGAAGTGGCTTCTTCCAAATCTGCTGGTGCTCCTGTGCGGATATAGCGAGCATAAAGCATGGTTCCAAGATTTGTGGCTGCGGCAGACCAGTCGAGGGAGTGAGGGTGAACGAGCTGCACCGCTTCTCTGGATAAGCGGATGGATTCTTCCAAATCTGAAAGCGCTCCTGTACGGTTATACCGTTCGGCAAGCCCGTCCCCTAAATTATTGAGCCTGGCAGGCCGGTCGGGAGAGTCGGGTGGAGTAAGATGCACGGCTTGTTCTGTGACGCGGATGGTTTCTTCAAGATCTTCCATCGCTCCGGTGCGTTTGTAGCGATCGCTAAGGCCATTGCTTAGATTATTAAGCAATGCAGGTTGATTGGGAGAATCAGGTGGCGTGAGCTGCACTGCCTCTACCCACAATCGAATGGCTTCTTCTAGATCCTCACTTGCCCCAAAGAGCTTGTAGCGATCGTGAAGCTTGACACCCAGATTGGCAAGTCGGGCAGGCCGATCAGGGGAGTCGGATGGAGTAAGTTGCACAGCTTCATGCGTAACGCGTATGGCTTCTGCAAGATCTTCGACCGCCCCTGTACAGCTATAGCGATCTTTCAGTCCATTGCCTAAGCTGGTGAGATAACCAGGCCGCTCGGGCGAGTCCTCGGAAGTGAGCTGCACGGCTTCTTGTGTAATGCGAATGGCTTCATCAAGGTCTGCCATCGATCCCGTGTGGATGTAGCGGTCGTTTAGCCCATTGCCTAGATTGCTGAGATACATGGGCCGGTCGGGAGAGTCGGGTGGAGTGAGCTGCACTGCCTGCTGCCATAGTTGAATAGCCCGCTCAAGGTCAGGTAGCCGCCCATTGTGCCAATAGCAACGTATGAACACACTCCCCGCATCGTTGATGAGGGCACTCCGCGTTCTAATTGGAGCCTGGGTGAAGGATGGGTGTTCGAAGATACGCTCCCAAATAGCAATGGCTGCATCCAGGGACGCAGACTGACTGGTTTGTAGGTAGATATCTTCCTCTGCGTACGCTTTGTTCAGATCATCCAGTAACTCCCCTGGTATGAATAAATCACCATCTCCTTCTTGGTTCTGCTTTGAGTTTTGAAATATTGCTCGGAAAATCAGATAGCCAATTCCAGCGACCACAATAAATAGCAGTACAACCCAAAGCCATCCGATTTTCTGCCCCAACCACACTGATCCCCATGCGGCAGCAGCGCAGCAGATTGTAAGGGCAAGGATTGCGCCCACAAAAGACGGGGATAATCTGGTTGGTGATTTCCGATCATTAATGCCCATGCTTCGCTCTGATATTTGGGATGGTCAACTGGAGGCGGAAACACAGATGCTGCCCGGGTACCAACTGCTGCGGGTGCGGCGGGGGAAGAGCGAGCCGGTGATCATCATCTGGCTGGGCGGGCAGGTGCAACTACTGAGGCAATTGAGGATGGGGCTGGTTCATAATCTGGTGCATGATAAAACGATAGGCCCAGTGGGCTTTTTCGGCGCCCCGAAATTCGAAGGTAAAGCGTCCCGCGGCAGTGATGAGAACCAACTCACTGGTTTGAAAGATAACGCCCTCATCGGCCGAGGCAACGGCAATGATCTGATGATAGGGAATGGAGACCATGGATTTCTTCTTGAGAAAGAGTCCTTGGTCATACAAGATAATACGTTGATCAGTGATACCGACAAAGCCGGTACCGGCGCCTTTGCAATCGTAGACGGCGTGCAGAGTCTCGCCAGGGATAAGGTATGCAGCAATGCGGCGGTACTGGCTTTCGTTATCATAGGCGGTGCGAATAGGTTGTTGAGGCGGTTGGGGCATATTACCCTCCAATGGGATTGTCTTATTTTAGCACACCAGCACATCCCACATTGAGCAGCTGAAGAGCAAACTGTCTCACGCACCACGAAAAACGAACGGCATCCAGAGTAGCTTACGTCCCGCCTTCCACCGCCAGCACCTCGCGGCGCAGCCGCTGAGGGAAGCGAACCGCTAAATCAATCTACTGGCTTTAATCGAAAGAAACCCACTTTTGTTTGATCGTTTTTCGATTCTCCCCTGGTTTGGGCACAAAAACCTGAAGTTTTACCAATGCGCCCTCATCGGTAACTCCCCGAAATGCAATACGGCATCCTAAAGTCTCATTTCCTGTAAGCCAGATTTCTTGATCGTCGTGTATGGTTGTAACTGGAAATTCAGTCCAATTCATTTCTAATCCGGCAGGCGCAAACCCATACTTAAAGGTGCGATCTTCAATTTCGGCATACACTTTCCCAAACGGAATCCCTGCATAAGTTACCCACATGTCAAAGATCTTCGCCATGTCTCAGCCCTCCTCGTATGCTTTCTTGATGAACGACTCGTCCAAAAGAATGACACTATTACTTGTATACACAAATTTACCTCCTGAGTCAAGCGAGACCGTGCTTGATTTTGGGATCTCCTCCCACCGCCCACACCTCGCGGTGCAGATACAGCGGGCGCGGCAGCTGAAACATATATCTTGTCTATAACTACTTGGGCATAAAGCCTGATGAACATCACTATTGTCAAAATCGTCAAAGCCAGTCAAAATATAGGTGATGCAACTGCTGCACACGCCTTCTTCAGAGGAAATCCATGCAACTTATGTGCAGGGTGAGCATACCTAGGCGGTGTACTTCAATTAGTACTACCATCTCCTGGCGCGATTTAAGTGCCGTTCGATAACAACTTGGCCGAACACAACCTGCGTAGGTTCAAAATTGAAACAGAAGCCTGAGCAGTTACAATAACCCGTAGAGCAGGTGAGCGACAATGATGAAGGAAAGTTATTTCACTCCTCAAACAATCGCCGGGAAGGCGCAGCAATTTTGCAGAGAGTATGCCGCGGGGCGAAACCGCCGTTTGGAACGCTTCGATGCGCAGCGCTCTGTTCTGCTTGTGCTGGATATGCAGGCGTACTTTCTTCAACCGGAATCTCATGCTTACATTCCGAGCGCTCCGGTCATTTTACCGGGCCTGCGCCAACTGGTTGATGCTTATGCTGCTGGTAGGCTGCCGGTGATATTCACACGCCACTTGAACACCCCGCAAAACGCAGCCTGCATGGCTTCATGGTGGAGCGATATACTAACGGAAGAGAATCATCTGAGCATGCTGGCTCCAGAACTGGAACCTGCAGCGGGTGATGTACTGTTCAAAACCCAGTACGATGCCTTTCACGGCACCCGTTTGGAGGTGTTGCTGCACTCGATGCGGGTAGAGCAATTGGTAATCTGTGGGGTGATGACACATTTATGCTGTGAGACCACAGCGCGATCAGCATTTGTGCGCGGTTTTGAAGTATTCTTCACGCTCGATGGGACTGCCACATATACTGAAGCGCATCATCGCGCTACGCTGCTGAACCTGTCGCATGGGTTTGCCGCGCTGGCGCTGGTTTCGGAGGTTGTTGTGGCCTGCCGGGAGGAAACAAATGCAAACACATGATGTGACGATCGTTGGGGCAGGGCCAGCGGGGATTGCCGCGAGCCTTCAGTTACGCCGGTTTGGTGTGGATTTTATTTGCTTAGAGCGGGGCGAGGTTGGCGGGTTACTGCGCAATGCCAACCTGGTGGAGAATTACCCGGGTTTTCCACAAGGTATCTCGGGCCCATCTCTGGTGCGCCTGATGCGAGAGCACCTGCGCTCCCTGGATATTCAACCAATCAACGAGAGTGTAGAATCGATAACTTACCAAGATGGGCTGTTCTACCTCGTTACTGATGCAGCCGAGGCGCGCTCTCGATACCTTGTGATCGCATCGGGAACCTGCCCAAGAAAGTTCACGAATATTGATATACCGGCAGCCCTGAGCGTTCGGGTGCTTTATGATGTTTACCCTCTGGCAAATGTTGCAAACCAGCAAATTGTAATTGTGGGGGCGGGGGATGCAGCTTTCGATTATGCCTTGAACCTGACACCTCGCAATCAGGTGACCATCATCAACCGCGGTCAGCGTACTCGCTGTCTGCCACTGCTCTGGCAGCGGGTAAGCTGTCAGCCGCGCATTGCGTATCTGGATCAGTCGCAGATCAAGAAGCTGGAGGAAACCTCAATGGGCCGATTGGGGCTGGTTTTTGCCAGTCCTACGGGGGAGCACCGAGTGGAGGTGGATTACCTGATCGGTGCGTTAGGACGCGATCCGCAGGTAAGTTTCTTGCCTGTCGAGTTTGTGGCAGCAGCGGGTAACTTGGAGGATTGCGGGTTGTTGCATTGGATTGGTGATGTAAAGAATGGTATGGAGCGCCAGACGGCGATTGCGGTGGGAGATGGTCTGCGGGCTGCCATGAAAATCTATACTCGTTTGCGGGAGGCAAGGCGATGAAAATAATCTCTTCGGCAGGAATAGAAGATGTGGCAAAGGTATATATTGGTGAAGTAGATGGCGGTAACCTGCTCGAGTTTGTCGAGTCGGTGCAGCCACCCATCCCGCGTCAGAAAAAGTGGGTGTTGCTGGTATCCACGCTGTTTGGCTGCCCGGTGGGTTGCATGATGTGTGATGCAGGCGGATATTACAAGGGAAAGCCGTCTAAGGAGCAGATCCTCGAACAGATTGATTTTATGGTACGCCGACGTTTTCCGGAAGGGAGAATCCCCTGCGAGCAGTTCAAGATCCAGTTTGCTCGCATGGGTGAGCCTGCGCTGAACGACAGTGTTCTGGATGTGCTGGAGGAACTGCCTGGGCTGTACCACGCCCCAGGTCTGATACCTTCTATCTCGACCATTGCCCCTGCCGGGCGACAGGCATTTTTTGATCGTCTGCTGGAAATCCAACGCACCCATTACATGGGTGGGCACTTCCAATTCCAGTTCTCAATTCACACAACCGACGCGGCGTTGCGTGATCAGATGATGCCGGTGAAAAAATGGGGTTTTGCCGAGATGGCGGCTTTTGGCAAGCGTTTCTACGTTGTGGGTGAACGCAAGATCACCTTGAATTTTGCTCTGGCAGAGGGTATGCCGGTAGATCCTGCGACGATGCTGGCGCATTTTAGCCCGGAAATCTACCTGATCAAGATCACTCCGCTTAATCCGACCTACAAAGCCCGGGAGAGTGGATTATCTTCCTATGTCCGCTCTTCAGAAACCGAGGTGGATTATCCGGTGATCCGGGCTCTACGCCAGGCTGGGTACCAGGTGATTTTGAGTATTGGGCACCTGGAGGAAAACCTGATCGGCAGTAACTGTGGGCAGTATATCAAGCGTCACATCACCGCTGCCGAACCGGTTGATGGGGGCTATACCTACTGCCTGGAGGATTATCAAGGAGAATGATATCTTCTCTCCAATTATTGGCGATCAACCAGCATCTCGCCACCTGTACAATACTGGGGAG
>DIXA01000020.1:0-182356 GCA_002428565.1 Anaerolineales bacterium UBA6092
CGGTTGAACCCAGCCCGAATGACAGAAAGCTTACGCAGAGCCATTTGCTCCTCAGCCTGAAGCAGATTCCAAGAATGCTGAAACACTACCCGCAAACTCTGATGTCGATCTGGTGTGTCTCGTAGGGATGTGACCAAGAAGTCCAGATCGGCATCGATCTGATCTGCCATCGTTTGGCATTTCAGCTGATCTGCCCAGCCCGCTGCAAGCTCAATCGCCAGGGGAAGTCCCTGCAGCCGCTGGCAGATTCGAGCAATCGCCAGGTAATCTTCATCAGAAGGCGTAAACCCAGGCATCACCTGCCGGGCGCGATGGATAAAAAGTTGAATAGCAGCATAATCCAACAGGGCATGTGGTGCTACATCAGTCCACTTCAGAGGGTAAGCCAACCCATCGACACGAACGACCCACTCAGCCCGCAATCTTAACCGTTCTCGTGAGGTCACCAGCACTTTAACATCTGGGGCCGTTTGCAAAATTTCATTCAGCAGGTTTAGGCCTGCGCTGCAGGAAGTTTGTGTTTGGGGAAGCAGATGCTCAAAGTTGTCCAGCACCAGCAAAATAGACTTCTCACGCAGATAATCCAACAGTTGTGCCTGCGGATTGCTCGGATTGCTGATGGTGATCGCCAAAGCCTCCATCAGAGCCATCAGCATCTGCTCTGGGTACGACAAGGTGGTCAGAGGGATCCAATAGACCCCATGTAAAAAATCGCCGCAATGCGCCTGGGCTGCCTGAAGAGCCAGGCTGGTTTTCCCTGCCCCCCCCACACCCACTAGAGTCAATAAACGGCAATCTGGGTTAGCCAGGTGCTCGTCAATCGACTGAAGTTCTGCTCCCCGTCCTATGATCGGCTGATGCAGAACCGGCAGATGATGAGGCTGCGCTCGACCGGCCGAGCGAATGCGCTCATAGAGGGCTTGGGTCTCATGGTCGGGCTCTACCCCTAGTTCGTCATTGAGGAGACGCCGACAAGTTTCATATTGAGCCAGGGCAGCGCTGCGCTGATTGCTCTGTGCCAGGATGCGCATCAAAACGCGATGGGCTTCTTCACGGTAGGGCTCGATCTCTACCTGCCGTAATGCATATTGCTGAGCGCGGCTGTATTTGCCGCGGTATAAGAAATGAAGGGTCAGTTCATGCAGCGCAGTCAAGAGACGCGCGCGGAACTGCTCTCTGCGCACCAATACCCAATCTTCAAACTCAATGCTATCTTCGACGATCAAGCCCTGCAAGAATTCTCCCCGATACAGGCTCACGGCCTCTTCCAGGGCTTGAATACAGTCTGCGCAAGAATCAATCTGCAGATGAGCGTGCTGATCCACAGCATCTAATTTCGATTGGAAAACAGCCACATCCAGCCAGTGATGACTGGCAATGCTGAATTGCACCTGGTCTTGTTGGGAGATCAAATACGGAGGGGCAGCTACTTTATTCTGGATGGCCTGATGTAGGACGGAGAGCGCCTTACGCAGGCTTGCTCGAGCAGCTTCTGGCGGGTCCTCGGGCCAGAGCAGCGTTGCCAATGCTTCTCGGTTGTGAGGAGAACGCGCCTCCACTGCCAGGTAAGCCAACAAGGCGCGCACTTTATCATAGGTGAATCCCTGTATGGGAGTACCATCAAAGGTCGCCTGAAACGGCCCCAGCAGATAGAGCCCAAGTTGCTGCACAAGGTGATTATAACCTCTTCGCAAAACAATCGGTTTTTTTCACATTCCTTTCACGCTCACCTGCGACAATATAATCATGCTCAACCCAAATGACCACCCTCACCACCTCCGATACCGCTCTTACCTGCTTCGCCTTTGGCTGGAAGATGCCGGGAATTTATCCTCACCCCGGATCATCTTGATCAACCCCCAGACTGGCGATCGCCAAGGATTTGTGGACCTTGATGGGCTGGTGAGTTTTCTCAGCAAGGAATTATCTGACCAAGCCCATCCTAACCCACAGGAGGCAGAACAGCCATCTATCGAGACAGCCTTACCACCTCGCCAACCACCCAAACTTCCCAAAGGAGAATAAAAATGAATACGTGGAAAAACAACCAACACCCCACCCGAATGCTCTTCAATGCCTTGCTCATCATTGTGATTTTGGCCTTCAGCCTGAGCGCCTGCACCGGGAAGGATCCCGAGACTGCCCCGCCCTCAACCGATATACCCACTATAGCCACAGCCACAACGGCAGCCCAGCCCACGGAGACATCAGCCCCGCCAACCGAAGTGGCAACCTCGCCCAGCACCCCAGAGGTATCAGACCTTAGTGATGGCCAGTGGATCCTGTTCACATCGGTCACCGATGCCAGCCGGGTGATCTATGCCGTTGACCAGGAAACCGGCGCCATCACACAGATCAGCCCGTCCACATCGATGAACTGGGATGCCGACCTGTCGCCCGATGGCAGCCGCATCGTTTTTGTCTCTGCGCGAGATGGCAATCCCGAGATTTACCTGATGAATCTGGATGGCAGCCAGGTCACCCGCCTGACCAATGACCCCGCGCCTGACTATTCTCCTGTCTGGTCGCCCGATGGCAGCATGATCGCCTTTGTTACCGACCGCAACGGCAACGCCGATATCTATGCCATGAGCGCCAATGGCAGCAGCATCGTGCAGGTGACCACCAGCACCGCCCACGATTGGTATCCCACCTGGGGCCCAGATAGCACCGAGATAGCTTTCGTTTCTGAAAGCGATGGCGACGCTGAGCTCTATATCTTTAACACCAATGGTTCCATCCGCCAGGTGACCCAAAATACCTTCTACGATGCCGACCCAGCCTGGTCACCCAATGGCCGTTTCATTGTCTTTTCGGCTGCTCCAGACGATACGCAGGCAGATATCTACATGATCCGCCCCGACGGCACGGATCTGCAGCAGCTGACCACCGAGCCAGCCAACGACATCCAACCCAACTGGTCACGAGACGGCAATTACATTCTCTTTACCAGCAACCAAGACAGCAGCACAACGGAGATCTACCTGCTGGACGAATCTGGCCAAACAACCCGCCTGACCAACAATAACGTGGATGACCGTTTCCCCGCTTGGGGGTCGCTTGCAGATCAAAATATCTCTATCCCCACTCCGCCCGGCAACGCCTCCCTCTCCCCCACTGCTGCCCCCCTGCCCGCCTCTGCCTGCAATATCGACCAGGTGATCCAAAACTTATCCGAGGTCATGGGTTATGACTTTGTATTCGTCTACGGCGGCGTAGTGGCGCCTGAGGTAGGCCCCGTATTGACACTGTCTTTTTGGTTCATCGACTATAGCCTCAATCCCCAACCTGGAGACGATGCCAATACAACCCTGAACAACGCCGGCACGGCCTTAGAAACGGCTTTTAAGGCAGTCAGCTTCATTGAGTACGCCGACCCCTGTGTGGATGAGCTGTTTATCAGCATTAATCCAATCGTGGTGGATCAAAACTATCATGGTTGGATTTCCCTCAACATCACACCGGGGGTGCTTCCCGAAACGGTCGATCTGACTGACCCTGCCTTCAAAGATATCATGGACAAGCACGTGACGCTGGGCTATGTTCGCAGGGCGGCTCCTGCCTCGGTCGGCGCCCCGCCATCCCAGTTCTGTGAATGGTTCACCGTTCTGGATAGCCTGGAGATGCAGTTTTGGCCCATCTCCAACGGGAACACGGGCTTCTATTTCGTGCGCGACGATAATGGGAGCAACGTCTGGGCGTACCTGGATAACGATAATATCATCTCTTCTCCTGAATACCTGGAAACGTATACCCTGATGATCCTTGATGAGATCGAGTGCCTTGACCCAGATAACCTGATCCTTCATATTGTAGATGATGGTAACATTCTTTTTGCGGGCCGCCTGCCTCGAGAAGGTATCGAGAACAAGGATATCAGCCAGTTCATTGATTTTCCATAAAACTATCATCCAAGAGCCAGATGCGGCTCACGCGAATCTTGCAACCTGAGGAGGAAACCATGTCTCAACAAACCACTTTCTTACAACGTTCGATCACCATCATCATTGCAGTGCTTCTAATGACCAACCTGTTTCTCATTCCAGGGGCGCATGGCCTGACCCCAGCCAGGGCTGCCGAGGCCCCGCCTGCAGCGCCAGAGCAGGTGCAAACAACGGCTGCCGCCTCGGGCCTGGCCCCCTATCTCGTCGCAGAGATCCGCAGCCTGGTTGGCGGTAATTACGATGCGGACCCCGGACATCTCATCGAGATGGGCGGCATGCTCTATTTTGTCGCCAGCAATGATGCTACCGGCTACGAGTTGTGGCGCTCGGATGGCAGCGAGGCCGGCACGTACCTGGTGAAGGATATCTACCCCGGCAACCTCGGTTCATCACCTGACAATATGCTGGTGATGAACGATACCCTCTTCTTCACCGCTCACAATGGCAGCGATGGCACCGAGCTATGGAAGAGCGATGGCACCGAGGCCGGCACGGTGCTGGTCAAGGATATCTACCCCGGCCCCGATAGCGGTTGGGTCGCCAACCTGGCGGTGGTTGGCGATACGCTCTTCTTCTCTGCCAGGGAGATCAACACTGGCGTAGAGTTGTGGAAGAGCGATGGCACAGAAGCGGGCACGGTGATGGTCAAAGATATTTGCCCGGGAGGATACAATTCGAGCCCGGTGCTCCTGACCGGCGTTAACGGCACACTCTTCTTTAAAGCAGATGATGGCGTGCATGGCTCAGAACTATGGCAAAGCGACGGCACAGAGGCCGGCACCGTGCTGGTCAAGGATATCTGCCTGGGTGGCTGCGACAGCGATATCGACACCCTCGTGCCTATGGATGGGATATTGTATTTCGACGCCGATGACGGAACGAGCGGCGAGGAATTATGGAGAAGCGACGGCAGCGAAGCTGGCACCCTGCTGGTCAAAGACATCCATCCAGGGTCAGACTCTGCAAGCCCGCAGAATCTGACCGCTGTCGGCAGCACTCTCTTCTTAAGCGCCAGCGATGGCGCCACCGGCGACGAACTCTGGAAAAGCGACGGTACAGAGGCCGGCACCCTGCTGGTCAAAGATATCTTCACCGGAAGTGATGATGCTGATCCATATTACCTGACCGAGGTCAACGGCATGCTCTTCTTCAACGCGGATGACGGCGTGCATGGCAATGAGTTATGGAAAAGCGACGGCACCCAGGCTGGCACCCTGCTGGTGCGAGATATCTCCCCTGGTGGGGGATCCTCTCCTTTTGAGCTGGTGAGCTTTAACAACCTGCTCTTCTTCGCCGCCTGCGATTACGATCTGGGCACGGAGTTATGGAAAAGCGACGGCACAGAGGCCGGCACGGTAATGGTCAAAGATATCTATCCCGGAGCCGAAGAATCCTACCCGCAAGATCTGACTGTGGTGGGCAGCCTGCTGTTCTTCTCCGCAGCGGATGCTGCTGCCGGCAAAGAATTATGGGTCAGCGATGGCAGCGAAGCCGGTACCCTGCTGGTCAAAGATATCGACCCGGCAGCCGGGGGAGCGTCGCCAAGCAATTTGGTGGCGTTGGACGACATCTTCTACTTTCGTGCAGACGACGGGATTCACGGCAGTGAGTTATGGCGCAGCGACGGCACAGAGGCCGGCACGGTGATGGTTAAGGATATCTCCCCCGGCCCCGAGGGCTCAAACATCCATGACATCATCAACATCAATGGCACACTTTTCTTCTCTGCCTGGGATAGCGTGCATGGCTACGAGCTGTGGAAGAGCGACGGCACGGAGGCTGGCACCGTGCTGGTCAAAGATATCTACCCAGGGACATTCCCATCCTCTCCATCCAAGTTTACCGACGTGAATGGTGTGCTCTTTTTTGTGGCCGCCGACAGTGGCACCGGCAGCGAGCTTTGGAAAAGCGACGGCACAGACGCGGGAACCGTATTGGTCAAAGATATCCGCCCTGGCTATTCTTATTCAAACCCGAACTACCTGACCAACGTCAATGGCACGCTCTTCTTCAGGGCAAATGATGGAACCCATGGCGACGAGTTGTGGAAGAGCGATGGCACCGATGCCGGCACCGTGCTGGTCAAAGATATCTACCCCGGATCGTACAGCAGTTACGCAAGCAATCTGATCGATGCCAACGGCTGGCTCTTGTTTGCAGCCAACGACGGCATCAACGGCGCTGAGTTGTGGAGAAGCGATGGCAGCGAGGCCGGCACGGTGATGATCAAAGATATCTACCCCGGCAGCATTGGCTCAGGCCCTGGATACCTCGCCTACATGAACGGCAACGTCTATTTCAGCGCCCTCCACCCCACCTATGGGCGTGAGTTGTGGAGGACGAACGGCAGCGATGCCGGCACCGTGTTGGTAAAGGATATCCTGCCTGGTGTTTACAGTTCTGCACCGGTCGACTTGACCGCAGCCAACAATTTACTGTTCTTCACTGCCCACGATGGCGTGCACGGATACGAACTGTGGCGCAGCCTGGGCGACGCATACACAACCGCACAGGTAGAAGATATCTGCGCCGGCGCCTGCGGCTCCAACCCCACCGAACTGAACCTCGTGATCGCCGACAACAACATTTTCGCAGACCCCATGTTAGGCAAATACCTGTTCTTTGCCGCCTCCGATGGCGTCCACGGCTTGGAATTGTGGGTGCTGAGCGCCGCTGGCGGAGCAAGCCGGGTCGGCGATATTGCCCCCGATGGGCTCTCTTCAAGCCCCGAATCCCTCGCCTGGAGCGACGACTTGCTTTTCTTCTCTGCAGACGATAACAGCAACACTACCAACCGCGAGTTGTGGGCTTTCTCACTGACCGCTGACGCAGCTATCTCGCAGGCCAGCGCCCCTGAGGTGGTGATGCCAGGGCAGCCGCTCACACTGCTGGTGAACCTGGGCAACAGTGGGATGGGAGAAGCCAGCAGCGTGGTGGTCACCTGCACCCTGCCCAGCGAGCTGACGGATATCTCCATTGCCAGCAGCCTGCCCATCACCGATACCGGCGCAACGCCGCCGTATGCCTGGCAGGTAGCGAACCTGGGGCCCGGCGCGCAAGGCATCATTACCATCACCGCCAGCCTCGATCCCGCCATCACCAGCGAATACACCTTCACCATCCAGGCCGACATTGCCATCAGCCAGACCGAGATCAACCTGAGCAACAACAGCAGCCAGAACGTGATCGAGATCAACATTGCGCCTACGGTAGACGCCGGAACCGACCAGAGCGCCAACGAGGGCCAGTCGTTGAACTTCGACGGCGGCTTCAGCGACCCCGGCCAGGACGACACGCATACCATTGCATGGGATTTCGGCGATGGGCAAAACGCCAGTGATGTGCTCACGCTCACCCACACGTATGCAGATAACGGCGTCTACACCGTCACCCTGACCGTGACCGACAGCGACGGTGCAGCTGCATCCGGCACTCTGACCGTGACCGTGGCAAACCTGGCCCCCATGGTAGACGCCGGAGCCGATCAGATCGTGGCTTATGGCACGCCGATCTCGCTCACGGCCACATTCACAGATCCAGGCGCAGCCGACACCCACACCGCCAGCATCGACTGGGGCGATGGACAGGTGGGACCGGGCGTGGTCGACCAACCCGGAGGCCAGATCACCGCCAGCCATACCTACGCCGAGGCAGGAGACTACACCGTCACCATCACCGTGACCGATGATGACGGCGGGCAAAGCAGCGACACGCTGACCATTACCATGCAAGCCCAGCCCTACCTGATCACGCACCTGCCGCTGATTGTCAGGCATTAGCACAGCACATTTCCCCAACAGGATCGGGCGGGCAGGCTACCTGCCCGCCCCTACCCCTCCACCCACACGCTGTACGCGCGGATCGTATTAAAAGTGCGGGAATAAGTTTAGACCCGCTTTGGCGGGCACGGCGGCGTAAGAATGCAACGGGATCGCAAAAGGGCCTGCCACCTGGCAGGCTCTTTTAATTAACACCGCCATCCCCCTCTTATCGTACACGACCTTTATGCATACCGCCACGGTGCAGGCGGTCAGCGTGGTGTGATTTTGTACGGGAATGATCCTGTCTGAGGCCAACTTTCGATTCCAAAGGGGTGCCCGTGCGATAGATCGAGGCCAATTTATGTTACAATGTCTATAACATCTAACTTACGGCGCAACCGCCAATCAGGCCACCGCGACGGCCACATCACAGAACCGGGGGGATATAGATCACAGCCGCGGCGCGGTGGATAACTGCTCACACCACTGGATGAGAGCAGCAGATCAGCAAGCCTTCACAATCAAATAGCCAACAGTAACCGTTTTTGCGTTAAGGATGCTGCTATCCTCGCCCAAACGGCTGCATGGCAATTTGCCTGTGCATTGCTCGCTACAGCCAACTGCAGGGTTGCTCTGGCAAATGGCAATATTGGCCCGGGCGCTCAGCAAGTCAACTCAAATCAAGAAACGAAAGGATCGTGTAATGTCTGGAATTGCAGGTATAGCCGATACCAACAAACAAACCGATGTCAAACGCATTCTGAATACAATTGCCCATCGCGGGGGAACCACCCAAATCATTGAGGCTGGCGCAACCACGCTGGGGGTCACATCTTCAAAATATCAATCTGGCGCCATTAAACAGCTACGGCGCGACCATGTTGCCCAAGATGAATCTGGCTTTGGGCACTTTGCCACCGCTCAGGGCCAGGGCGATGAATTCACCCTGAAACGCGATGCCGTTGGAGTAACACCTTTGTATTACGGCTGGACCAAGGACGGGCTGCTCTGCTTTGCCTCAGAGGTCAAAGGATTGCTGGAATTTACCCGCCACCCTCACGAACTACCTCCCGGCCACAGTTTTGACGGCCAGCGCGTGGTCGCCTATAAACGGCTGACAAGGCGGCTGGAATCTCGAGATACCCCCGAAAACATTGCCGCTGAGTTACGGTGCAGGCTTGAGAAGGTGATGCAAAAGTACGCCGATCGCGGCATGCTGGGCTCGTGGCTTTCAGGTGGGCTGGATTCCAGCGTTTTGGCCGCTCTGGCCGGGCAGTACTTTCACCCGTTGCACACGTTCACGGCTGGGCTGCCCGGCGCACCCGATGTAACCTATGCTCAGATGGTCGCTGACCACATCCAATCTCAACACCATGTGCGCCAGGTCACCATCGAAGAGATGCTTACCGTCTTGCCAGAAGTGATCTATCACCTGGAATCATTTGATGCCTGGCTGGTGCGTTCCAGTATCATGAACTACCTGGTAGCCCAGATGGCAGCAGATTATGTTCCGGCCGTGTTTTCAGGCGAGGGCGGCGACGAATTGTTTGCCGGCTATGAATACCTCAAAACGCTGGACCCAGTTGACCTGCCAGATGAGTTGATTGACATCACGGGCCGCCTGCACAATACCGCCTTGCAGCGCGTGGACCGCTGCGCATCGGCGCATGGCACGGTAGCGCATGTGGCATTTCTAGACCCTGATATTTTGGATTTTTCCTTCAGAATCCCGATTCAATATAAGTTGAGAGATGGTGTGGAGAAATGGATCCTGCGCGAAGCCGTGGCAGATGTGCTGCCTGCCCCCATCGTAAACCGCCCCAAAGCAAAATTCTGGGAGGGAGCCGGGGTGGAGGATATCCTGGCACAGCAAGCCGAGCAAATCATCAGTGACGCAGATTTCGCTGGCGAACGCCGCCTACCCAATGGCTGGCGGCTGAACACCAAGGAAGAACTGCTGTATTACCGCATTTTTCGCGAACACTTTGGTGAGTTTGAAGAACTGAATTGGATGGGAAGGACCAAAGGGTCTCCCGTGAATTGATATGGAACGCTGATTTCATCCCCATCCTTCGCATTCGCAACGGCAGCGCTGAAATTGTGCACGCAGAACAATCCTGGCAATCTGATGATACCATCATTCTCTTGAGCCTGCCGCTCCAGACGAAGCTCAAAGTGCGCTGGATCAAATATAACGAAGGAGAAAATTCCTACGAGATCGTCTCCTCGAGCTCGACTCTTGGCCTGAGTACTGGCGTTTCACAGCTATTTTGACGAACTCGATATTCATACAAGAAAGGATAACAACATGACAATTCCTAAAACAGTCGGATTCCCTCGGATGAATATAGAAGCTGGAGAAAAACGGGTTTTTCTGCCAGAGTTCATTCAATACCTGTCCACGCTGGGCGTAGGAGTGAGCATAGAAGAAGGCTATGGGTCACGCTCTGGCTACACTTTTGATGATTATGCTCAAGGCAATGACGCTGTACAAATGTGCAGCCGGGCTGAAGCATTCCAAAAGGATGTTGTGATCGTACTGCGCAGCCCATTACGAGAAGAATTTTCTATGCTAAAACGAGACGCTTGCCTGGCTTCAATGCTGCATTATCACACTCGCCCGGTGAGAGTAAACATTCTGAAGGACCTGGGGATTAATGCGATCTCGCTAGACAGCATTGTCAATGAGCAAAATATCCGCCTGGTCGAGAACATGAAAGCAGTAGCCTGGAATGGCTTAGAATCGGCTTTTGATGTACTTGAAAAACGCTGGCCGGGTTTGGTGCGGCCTGATAAAGAGCCGATCCAGGTGCTGATATTGGGAACTGGTATGGTTGGGAAACACGCCGTAGATGCAGCCACCAAATTGGGAAATATTGAGCGGAATAATCAGCATATCCAGAATGGTGGTCCAGGGGTGCTGGCTACAGCGGTTGGGCGAAGTGTTACCAACAACGCATCCATGCTAGAAAAGCTTTTCCGCCAGAGTGATATTTTGGTAGATGCCAGTCAACGCCGCGACCCAACCAAATCACTTGTGCCCAATGAATGGCTGAGCTGGCTTCCAGAACATAGTGTGATCGTTGATTTAGCGGTAGACCCATATACGCCAGATGCGACACCTCCGATAGTGCGTGGCATCGAGGGCATTCCTCAAGGCAGTCTTGATCAGTATATCTTCATGCCAGATGATCCTAAATGGGACGAGACCGTTCCAAAAGAAATTCCTTCGAAAAATCGGCGCACTGTGACTACCTGCTACTCGTGGCCCGGAATCCACCCAGAGGCTTGCATGAGGCACTATGCCCTGCAAATGAAACCATTGATAAAAGTTTTGATTACAAAAGGCTATGATGATCTTTCGTTCGATGGAGATTATTTTGAGCAAGCATTATATCGGGCAACGCTCAAAGCCTGGCTGCGTACAGCGCACCCCAGTCAAAAAACTCACCGGTAGATTTAGGCCTGCGCGCCCGCACAGCGATGGAATGGCTGGAGATGGCTTACAACACCAGCAGCACACACCTACACGAGCCATTCAAAACCAGCCGGGCTATTACAGGATCAAAGCCCTCAGCACACTGGCCCACCGCTATATCTTCGAGGATGTACCGATGAGCCTGGTGCCCATTGCCTCGTTGGGACAGCACTTCGGCGTCGGTGCGCGGCGAAGTATTTCGCTTCGACCTGCCCGCCTTATCTGAGCGCAACCAGTTGTCCTTGGGCATCATCCTCCTGGATGTGAGCGCCAACGCTGTCACGTTGGAACAGGCGCAAACGATGCGGCCCTTGTGGCAGTTGCTGCAAAACCTGCAAGGAAGCGGCACAGCTGCTGATGCAGAGGTGAGCGCCGTTCTGCGATCTATTTATGAAATGGGTCTTTATGGCCAGAAAATCGTGGCCGGCAAATGGTTGGTCACTCCCCCCTGATTGCAGCCGTAACCGAAGTCTGCCGGGTTATGAGCGCGAATCCCCTTCCCGTGAAGTTATGTCTGAATGCTCGTGTTTTGGGCTACAAGGCGTGACCGCGTTGCCGCGGAGACTGCCTGGCTGCGACTGGGTTATTAGTGGGGAGTATAACTGAAGTCAGGCCGGGTGGGGAGGGGGTAGAAGGGACTGGGGTTAGATGTAATGCGCTCCAACCGCCCCTCCAGGTTCATTGAGATGGAGCCTTTGGTGGGGATCCTGGTCACCCCAGTATTTGATCAGCGCGATGTTGGTGAACGATTGAGCCGCGGCGGTGCGCATGGGGGTGGTGCACCATGTGGGGCTGGTCGCGTTTCTACCAGCTTCCCGTTTGCAGATACTCGTCGATAGCCAGCGCGGCGATTTTGGCCTGCCCCATGGCCAGGATCACGGTTGCCCCTCCCGTGACGATATCGCCGCCAGCAAACACGCCTTTTTTGGATGTTTTCATCGACCCTGGCTCTGCCACCACCACGCCGTTCTTGGTCACCTTTAGATCTGGCGTGGACCTGGATATCAGCGGGCTGGGGCTTTGCCCGATGGCAATGATCATTACATCAGCCTGGATGCGAAAATTAGAACCTTCCACGAAAACGGGCCTGCGCCTTCCGGATGCGTCAGGCTCGCCAAGCTCATTGCGCAAGCATTCGATTTCCTCTACACGCCCGTTGGTTCCGTGAAAGGCCACCGGTGTGGTCAGCTCCTGAAACTGGACGCCCTCTTGCTCTGCATGCTCGATCTCTTCGATGCGGGCAGGCATCTCGGCCTTGGTGCGCCGGTAGACAATGATTGACTCTTTGGCGCCCAGGCGCAAGGCCACACGGGCCGAATCCATGGCGGTATTTCCTCCGCCAATGGTGATTACCCGCTTGCCGCGGGCGATGGGGGTATCATATTCGGGAAAACGATATGCTCTCATCAGGTTTGCGCGCGTCAGGTATTCGTTCGCCGAATAGACACCTCCCAGGTTCTCTCCGGGGATATTCAGAAACCACGGTAAACCGGCCCCGGTCCCCAGGAAAATGGCATCATACTGGTTAAGCAGCTCATCGACAGTGGCAACGCTGCCGACGATAAAATCGTAGCGCAGTTCCACGCCCAGGTTCCGGACGTAATCTGCTTCGCGCCGGACGATCGTCTTGGGCAGGCGGAACTCAGGAATACCGTAACTCAGCACACCGCCGGGTTCGTGCAAGGCCTCCAGGATGATTGCCTGGTGCCCCATACGAGCAAGGTCGGCAGCGACAGTCAAGCCGGCTGGACCGGAGCCAACCACCGCAACCCTCTTTTGTGTGGGGGGTGGCGGTGCAGGCACGCTCAATGTGCCAGTAGCAGCTTCCCAATCTGCTGCAAAGCGCTCCAGCCGGCCGATGGCAACCGGCTCGCAGCGCTTACAGAGTGTGCATTCCGCCTCACACTGGGTTTCTTGCGGGCAGACTCTGCCGGTGATGGCTGGCAGTGCATTGGTCTGCTTGATCAGATCCGCGGCTGCCTGGAAATCTCCATTTGCGATGTGCGTGATGAAGCCGGGGATGTCCACATTGACCGGGCAACCCTTGATACAAGGCGCCTTTGGGCAATTGAGGCAGCGTTTGGCCTCCGCGATGGCCTCTTCGGGAGAATACCCCAGGGCGACTTCATTGAAGTTGAGGATGCGCACCTGTGGTGGCTGCACAGCCATGGGGATTTTGGCGGGAATGATCGTTTTGGGGCTCATGTTTTTGGGTTTCCTCAAGTAACGGCTCAAGTTGGCAACTGTGACTCTCCCAGTATTGGGTTGACAGATGCTCTTCTGCCTGGTAGTACTTCAGGCGTTCCAGAACAGATTCCCAATGAACCTGGTGTCCATCGAATTCCGGCCCATCCACGCAGGCAAACTTCCATCCCTGATCTAACTCAACCCGGCAGCCGCCGCACATGCCGGTGCCATCGATCATGATCGTGTTCAGGCTGACGACGGTGGGAAGTTGATAAGGCCGGGTGGTTTCGGCAACCATTTTCATCATGATGGCTGGGCCAATTGCCCAGGCGCGGGCAATACCCTTGTCAGACTCAAGTAACTCCTTAAGCGCTTGCGTAACGAAGCCTTTACGGCCATACGAGCCATCGTCTGTGCAGATGATCAGTTGATCCGAACAGGATTGGATACGATCCTCCCAAAAAAGCAGTTCCTTCGTTCGAGCGCCGATGATGGCGATGATTGTGTTACCAGCTTCCTTCAGAGAATGCACAATGGGATAGATGGGTGCAATGCCGATACCCCCTGCAACCACAACCACCTTGCCATAAGGCGCGATTTCGGTCGGCACGCCAAGCGGCCCAACCACGTTGGTCAATGCCTCGCCAATCTCAAGCCTGCCCATATGCTTGGTGGATTTACCCACCTCTTGAAAGATCAGGGTGACGGATCCAGCGGCGGCGTCGCTGTCTGCGATGGTCAGCGGAATGCGCTCGCCATACTCATCGACGCGCACAATGAGAAACTGCCCGGCGCGCGCCTTTTGCGCTACCAATTGCGCTTCGACCACCATCATTTTAGCGTTCTTGCTCAAAACCTGCTTATCCAGGATTTTGTACATGCTTGATCTCCTTGTGGCGTGGCGCTCTGGCGTGACGAATTTCTCTCATGTCTCGGTTCTGTCTCCTGCCAGTTCGATCCACCAATCGATCCATCATGCCACTCCATCGGCCTGTTGATCGCGAGACAGGTAACCCACCGCCAGGCCGGCGTCATCGTCCATAGCCAGGTCGAGGTGGTACCCTGGGCGGTAATCAGCAACCGCGATCAGGCGCACTGCCTGGCAGGTGGTCTCGCTGCAACGGATCCAATCGGCCAGGCGGTTGGGCGTATTGTAGAAAAAGTCGCGCTGGAAGGCTGCATCGGCCTCATCCAGGTTGACTGCCAGGGGGAATATCTGCGCCTCCATCAAATCCTGGAAGAAGTGGGTGCCCAACGAAGGTTCTGGGGCTACCCCTACCCCTTTGCCAGAGATTTCGACCAGCGCCCCCGTATTACAGATGTCTGAGTAGCAGACGTACACGCCCAGGTCTGTATTCAGAGATCCCCAGCGCCCCGGGCCAACACAGATGAAGGATTTGCCTGGCAAGGCTGCATTGATTTGGCTGATCACACTGCCCAATTCTTTGCGGGCCCGTTCTGTTGGAAGCGCATAATATGCCTCTGGCGGAACAAATAGCACATACCGGATGTTGGCGATCAATCCTCTTGGCACCATGAAGCGCGTTGATAGTACGATATCTTCGTTTTCCAAATGCGCCGGTATTTTACCTGGGGCTGTATCTTTGAGCAAACTTTGCGGGCGGCACTGCAGTAATGTGATCTGCATTGGCGGAGACAGTGCGAATGGGTCAGGCACATGCACGGTGAATTCCACATCGACCGCGCTGTGATAGTGCTCTTCTAGCAAGCGTAGCATCTTCGAGAGGGTTACTGCAAAGGGTGTGTGGCGCAGGAGCTCATCAAAGGTGATCACCAGGCTGCCAATTTCATCCTCCATCACACGGCTGCGCGGGGTGGCCAAATAGCCATCTCGATCAATCTGGGCAATGAAGCGCAGTACGGGGTAGTTTGGGCGCAAGACTTCCTTAATGGGCAAAGATTTGAGGCTGTTTTCCTCAAGGTCAATCAAATCCACGTATTGCTGCGAGTAATATCGGATTGCCTCCGGGCTATCGTCTGGCAGCAGCGTGGGGTGGCTGAGCGCTACCGGGCGTGGATAATCGTTGCCGACCCGCTCAACGGCCCGGGTACCCAAACCCCATACCAGCCGGGCAAAGCCATCCTCGCGGCGCATTTGTGGATTCCACCGATACAGGTTGCGACTGAAGGCTACCCCCGCGCCGTGAGGCAGGAAGTACCGCCCAAAGGGTTCTCCCTGCACCACCTGGATCAAAATCGCCATGCGCTCATCGTAATCCTGCAAGCCCTTGCTGCGGCGGTACAATAGTGCTTCGGGTTTGAGGGTGCTGGCAAATGTGCGCGCGATGGCAAGCGACAGTGCGTTCAGATTCTCTTCGAGCGTGCCCTGGTTCGGGCAGAAATGGCTATCGTACTTGCCAGCAAAGGCGGTGCCAAAGTTATCTTCCAGCTGGCTGGATGAGCGCACGATCAGCGGCTTGTTGCCAACGTTCTGCAGCAGATCCTGCAGCTCGACCAGAATTTCGGGCGGAAACTTGCCGGCCTCAAAGTCTTGTTTGAGCCGAGGGTACTCATCCCAAATCTGTGCTTCGGGCTTGTACTTTTGATCGCTCCAATACAACAGCCCATTCATGGCCATAAAGATATACATCACATCTGAGCCAAGGAAGAACGACTCGGGTATACAAAAACTGGCGCGCAGCGCGTCGTCCCCCATCTCATTCAGGATATTGGCTGCCAGCATCATCCCGGCGGCTTTGCCGCCGATCCTGCCGGGACCAATCTTGCGCCGATGAATTTCTGCCAGGTGATGCACCTGGAACCATCTTTTGGCAATGCTGATATAGGCCAGCTGGTCGCTGATGATCCGCCGGATCAGGATCACTTTCAGCTCGGTGAGGTGGTGTTCCAGCGTCCCCCGTTCTTGAGGGGGGATATTTTCGATCGAGAGGGCATGCTCCAGCAGCCTGCCCTCAGGGATCAATTCCGGGGCAAAGGCCTCTGGTATGATTACCCGCAGTGGCTCAGGCTCCTTTTCGGCTGGGGTGGGTGCTGGCTGGTCGTTGCGCTGCCAGACGGGCATCGAACGGATGTTGGCATTGCGCACCAGCAAGCCCAGGCCGCGCGCCTCCTCCACTTCGCGATCTGAAACAAAGCGAACATCCAGGGCAAAGCATTTGGCGCTGGCCGCCGCGCAGGTGATCTGAACCTGGCTGTTCTTGAGCGCCACCTCCAGTGTCTCGATCAAGGCGCTGAGTGCGGCGCTCTTGCGCTCAACCCATACCACCAGGTTGATCCCTATGTAAGGATCACCGTTCTCGGCGGGAGGCTTCTCGGTTTCTTCCATCGGCTCATAGTGGTACACGGCCTTGACCATGCGGTCCACCTGTCCCAAGTACTCGCCAAGCCGGCGGGCCAGGTTCTGGGCCACCAATTGACAATGTTCGCAGTGCGATTGGAGCAGCGATTGGCGCATCCGCAGCGTATCGCCCGCGAAGATCGTGCCGGCGCATTCCATGATGGCCTTTTCGATGAGCATATCCGTCAGTGCTTGGTCAACCTGTATTCCTGGCATCTCGCGACCCCGTAAAACAAGGTGTCAATGACACGCCTGTGCATATCATTGACACCTTAAGAAATTAACCTGGCCCTGTTTCCCCTTTGTACGAGCAAGAACGCGGAAGATGGGAAACACAGGCATGTGGTTTTGGAAACCAGAGATCAAACAACGCCGTAAGCCAGCATGGCATTGGCGACCTTGATGAAGCCGGCGATATTGGCGCCCATCAGGTAATCGCCCGGCTTGCCGTAGGTTGCGGCTGCGTCCAGGCAGGATTTGTGGATGCTCTTCATGATGCCGTGCAGGCGCTGATCCACCTCCTCGCGAGACCAGGAAAGGCGCATACTGTTCTGCGACATCTCCAGGCCCGAAGTTGCCACTCCACCCGCATTGGCGGCCTTGGCCGGCCCATACAGAACGTTGTTTTCCTGGTAGATGTGGATGGCATCCATGGTGGAGGGCATGTTGGCGCCCTCTGAGACGCAGTAGCAGCCATTCTTGACCAGGGCTGCGGCATTGCCGCCATCGATCTCGTTTTCGTGTGCAGATGGGAAGGCCAGGTCAATCTTCAGGCTCTGCTCGCGGATAACATCCCACACGCTCTTGTTGGGGTAATACGGTACTTTGTAGCGCTGTGCATACTCGCTGATTCTGCCGCGCCGCAGGTTCTTCAGCTCTAGCACATAGGCCAGCTTTTCGGCATCGATCCCTTGTTCATCCACGATGGTGCCATTGGAGTCAGACAGCGTGATCACCTTGCCGCCCAACTGGAGCAGCTTCTCAACCGTGTACTGGGCGACGTTGCCCGAGGCGCTCACGGCAGAGACGGTTCCCTGGATGCTCAAGCCTCGCGTGGCCAGCATTTCTGCTGCGAAGTACACAGCCCCATAGCCGGTAGCCTCCGGGCGGATCAGGCTGCCGCCATATTCCAGCCCTTTGCCGGTCAGCACACAATCGTGACGATTGACGATCTTCTTGTAATACCCATACAGGTAGCCGATCTCACGACCGCCAACCCCGATATCCCCGGCGGGCACATCCACATCTGGCCCAATGTGGCGGTACAACTCTCGCATGAATGCCTGGCAGAAGCGCATCACTTCCATATCCGATTTGCCCTTGGGGTCAAAGTCGGATCCGCCCTTGGCGCCGCCCATAGGCAGCGTGGTCAGCGAGTTCTTGAAGATTTGCTCAAACCCCAGGAATTTAATGATCCCCAGGTTAACGGATGGATGTAAGCGCAAACCGCCCTTATACGGGCCAATGGCATTGTTGAACTGAACGCGGAAGCCGCGATTGACCTGCACATCGCCGTTATCGTCGACCCAGGGCACCCGGAACAGGATGGCCCGGTCGGGGATAACGATCCGCTCGTAGATTTTGGCTTTCACAAACTCGGGATGCTTATCCACCGTGGGCGCCAGCGTGGCAAAAACCTCTCTGACTGCCTGGTGAAACTCGGGCTGCCCGGCATCCTTTTCCTCCACCATGGCAATGACATCTTGGATTACTGACATGTTTTATCTCCTCGTTTGAATTTAGTCTGATGCTGATATTTGTAATATATCGAAAGCATATGGAGAAGCCATAAAATTTACCCACCAATGTATAAAAAAGATATAAAAATGGGGTGAGTGCTCAGAGCGCTCTGGTCGAAGTGGGTTTCCATCGCTATAATTAGGCCCATGAGCCTGTGGTTCTTTGTTTCAGATTTACATGGACATTCCGCCCGATATCAGAAGTTGTTTCAAGCCATCCTGGCTGAAAAACCGGCGGTTGTCTTGCTGGGTGGGGACCTGCTGCCTCACGGAATGTCTGATCACGGCGACGAAACCGGGCGGGATTTTATCCATGCAGTTCTGGCCGACGGTTTTGAACGCTTGAAGGCGCAGCTCTCCCAGGATTACCCACAGGTTTTCTTGATTCCGGGAAATGATGATCCTCGCGCTGAGGAAACTGGGCTGGTGCAAACAGAAGCGCTGGGGTTGTGGCAATACCTCCACGCTCGTGCGGCAGCATGCAGCGAATTTACCGTGTATGGGTATGCCTGCGTGCCCCCTACCCCCTTTTTGTTGAAAGATTGGGAGCGTTATGATGTCTCGCGCTTTGTTGACCCGGGCTGCATCTCGCCAGAAGAAGGCTGGCGTTCCGTGCCTGTGCCTGCCCATATGATCCGCCATGCCACCATCCAGGCCGATCTGGAGAATCTGGCCCAGGGCGCCGATCTTTCTCAGGCGATCTTCTTATTCCATGCTCCCCCTTATCAAACAGCCCTGGACCGGGCGGCTTTAGACGGCAGAACAATCGACGGCGTTCCCCTGGATGTGCACGTCGGCAGTATTGCCATCCGCCGCTTCATCCTGGAACGGCAGCCCAGGGTCACGCTGCACGGGCATATCCACGAGTCCGCCCGGCTGACGGGCTCGTGGCGGGAACAGCTCGGGCAAACGTGGGCTTTTTCCGCCGCACACGATGGCCCCGAGCTGGCGCTGGTTCGTTTTGACCCGGCGCACCCGGCAGGCGCAGCCCGCGAGCTGCTCTAGTTGCCGTTTTTCTTCTTTGCCGTACCGATGGCGATCGGGCGGGCAGCATCGCTCACCGCGCCGATCTTGGTTGCAAAACTGGTGCGGTTGCGGATATCCTCATCGGTGATCAAGTGCACATCCAACAGCCCACTGACCTTGTAGCCAGTGCGCTGATAGTTCATCTCAGAGAGGCAGTTATTCCACCCCTCTAGCCAGGTTAACAGGGCCTCCTGCTGGCTCTTGTCGCCGCGAACATGGATGAGCAGGTCAATATCGCTTTCGGGCCCGGCAGTTGCGTTGTTGGCGCTGCCAAAAACATAAAAACTCGCCACGCCAAATCTTTCTGGGTCTATGCTAGCGCCGATGTTTTCGGCAGCCTGTAGCCGCCACTGCCAGTGGAGGTTGGTTGCCTCGCGGTAGATGCGCCCCCTGTCTTTGCGGGCTTCTAATTCAAGCACCTGGCTTGGGCGGGTCAGCCTGGCCAGGGCCAGTTCGCGGTCGGCGTTCATCAACACCTGTAAGACCCGCCCACCCGTCACCGCTGGCACATCGATCACCCGGATCACCTCGGACAGGTGGGCAAAATCCGGGAGGATATCCAGCAGGATGCTTTTGGTTGTGGTCAGGAAGGCCTCATCGAAGACGATACTCGGGTCGTCGGGGTACAGAGGCAGATAACGGATGGAGGCTTCCACCAGGTCTTGGAAGAAATGTGTGCCAAAGGAAGGGTCGGGGGTGTAATCGCGCTGCTTGCGGGCGATCTCGATCAGCATGGCGGTGTTGTTGATCTCTGAGTAGGTGATGCTGACCCCCAGCTTGATATCGCCCCGGCTGCCCCAGCGCCCAGGGCCCATCAGGATGAATTGGCGCCTGGGTAAGATTTTATTCAACCTGCCTACTACTTGTCCAACGGCGATCATGTCTTGTTGGGTTGCCAGTTGGTTGTATAGGATCGGATCCACATAAACGATGTGCGTAATATCGGACACAAGTCCGTTGGTGATATACCGTTTCGCGGTGAAGATGACCTCGTCGTTGGGAATATCGGAGGGGATTTCTGCTGCAGCGCTGTCCTCGCCATAGCTTTGGGCGCGGCACTGCAGCAGGTAGAAGTTGGCGCCGTCGTGAGCAAACTCGATATCGACTGGGTAACCCAATGCCTCCTGCAGTGTCTTCAAAATCGCTTCCACCTGCTTCAAGAACGGGGTGCGAGAGATCAGTCCCTCAAATGTCACAATGCACTCTTGGTGCTCGAAATCAACCCCGCGGGTGCCAGGCACCTGTACACGGTCGGGATGGAGGATGGAGACCAGTTGATTAACCAGTGGGTATTCCTGGCCGTGCGCTTTCAGGAGATCGCGTATCTCCAGTGTTTCAAAACTTCTGGCATCCAGGTTGATCAAATCAACCTTATTGGGAGAATAGCGGACGATTTCATCCAGCGAGATATTGACTCGCAAATTGGGGTTGCCGGGGGCAACCAGGGCTGGATAATCATCGCTCAGGCGGTCAACCGCGCGCGTGCCCAAACCAGGCACGATGCGCACTAAGCCGTCTTCGCGGCGAATGCGGCTGGACCAGCGAAAATCGTTGTTGCTGAACGCCACCCCCGCATAGGCAGGAAGGTAATAATGGCCCACCTGGGTGCCAACCACCTCTTGGATCATGATTCCCATCTCTTCGTGATTGTCAATCAGTCCATTCTCGTAGCGGTATTCAATGGGGTCTGGGCCAAACATGGAGGCGAATACCTCCGCGATCGCATCCATTAGCGCCTCTAGCCGTTCTTCCTTTGATCCTCTGTTGGCGATGAACAGACTTTTGTACTTGCCGGCAAAGGCTGCACCGGCCCGGTCTTCAAGCAGGCTGGAACTGCGCACGATTAGCGGCACATCACCGAAATCATCCAGCGCCAGGGAAAGCCCCTTGATGATCTCCGGAGGCTGTGTGGAGTTTTTGAATAGGTTTATAAGGAAGGGATATTCTTGCCTGACCTGGGCCAGATCTTTATATTTTTGCACAATGATATCTTCAAGGTTGTTGTAGCCGATAAAATAAAAAATGCTATCCGAAGTAAGGTACCAAGTTTTGGGTGTTTTGATGCCTTGCAGGTACTCTTGCCGTTGCGGCGACTCGCGCAGGATTAGCTCGGCCAGGAAAAGCCCCGAACTCTTGCCGCCTAATTTACCGTGGCTTCCCGCGGGAAAAACCACCCGCCGCATAAACCCACCAAAATCATCGATCCCAATATAATCCTTTGCCACCCCAATGAACCAGGGCTGGTCGCTCAAAACGCGCCGGATTAGCGAGGTGCGGAACCAACGCTCGCGCGGCGGGGTGAGTTCGATGCCCTGCGGCGAGAGCAGGTGGAAGCGCTCGATCGCGGCGCTGATCTCTGCCAGCGAGGAGCCCGGGTTTGCCAATACATCCACCAGGAATGCCGAGCGATCTTCCTTGATCCAGCGTTGGATGTTTTCCACGATCGCACTGCTGGAAAGATGCTGGCTGGCAAGCGTGAAAACCTGGTCGCTGATGGACAGGATGCCCGTTTCTGGCCCTTGTTGGTAAGGGCGGTTTTCACCCAGCGTATCATGGTTTTCATGCAGCACAGGATTGACAAGCCGGATCAACCGCTCGGCTTCTTTAACTTTATTCCAGAAAAGGTAATTCACCATCTTGCTGGTGATGCGCGTCAGCAGTCCCGGATCGGTTCGTTTGAGCAGATCGAGAATTACCTCCCATTCGCTTTTGCGCTCTTCTTCCTGCATCTGTTCCTGAAAAACCTGGCGAAGCTGCTGATGTAAAAGATAAAAGCCAAATTGCTCTGCAATAGTGTCGATCAGTTTACGCTCTTCCTTGAGGAACGGGCCCTCATCTGCAAGAGGGCGCTCCTCGGTGTAACACACGCTGACCTTTCCCATGATCTGCTCTTGGGCAACGATATCCGCGCTTTGGGTCCAGGGGGTTTCTGCAAAGATTGGGGTTTGATAGGTCTTGCCTCCCAGGAGGGCAATTTGCGCCCCACATACATCTGGGTACTGCCATCCGGGCGGCAGCGCCAGGATGGTCCCCTCACAAATCTCATCGATCGGTATGTTCGGGGCGCTCAACAGTTCCTGCACCTCGTACAGGCAGTTGAGCTCCTTCGCTCGCTCTCGCAGTTGGTGGATCAAGTTGTCAAGGGGTTTTGCAATCTCGGTCATGGCGGTCTCTCAGGCTTTGTAGATAACTCCGCGGCTTCTCCGCCCATCCACCCGAACCCTCAGCGGCGATTCGAGCCGGACATGGCGGACAAAACGGGTTTCATGGATTACTTTCTGGCTTTTCAACCACTCCCAATCAATTTTATATTGGCGGTTGAAAGGCAGGGAGAAGTACTTGATCCCCAGGTTGATCATATTGTGAAAGTAGTGGGATCCCTGGCTCAGTTCTACCCTCACATTTTCCAGGGTGGCCTCCACAATCACTTTGGCCCCACAGACCTGTCCCCATTGTACGGGGATGCCCAGCCAGGGGTCGGTTGTTCCTAACCTGCCAAATACGATCAACATGTAAGGGAGGTCGGCGCCCAGCAGTTCCTCGTTGATTTGCTCTAGCTCCGGAACGATCACCTTGGAGTGCTTTAATTCGAAATTTTCCGGGATGATGTAAACCACATCTTTGATTCTCTCCTCCACGCCATTCCCTAACACACCCTCAGAGGAGATCAACACATTCTTGCCCTCCAACTCTTCTTCTGAAACCTGGATTACGTCTGCAGGGACGGCCATGGCCCGCACCTGCACAAAACCAAAGCAAGGTGGATCGAATGTCATGGCAAATTCGATTTCCACTGGCGCATTGAGCGTTTGTTCACAGATCGAGAGCAGCGATTGGATCAGATCGTTGAAAGGTACCTGTTTGAGCACCAGCAGAGGGGCAAATGTGAGCACACGTGGGCCTTTGAAGCCTGTTCCAATCGAGAGCCTGCCCGCCATGGCGTTGTAGGTCGATGCAATGAAGGTCAGTGAGCCATCCTGCTCGGCATCCCAAATGTTTTCCTCGGAGATGTACTCGCCCTCGTTGATGGGATCGTATGCGGGCGGCTCTCCCATGTTGACGATCCAGAAGGATGTCTGGGTACCTTTGAGCATGTTTTCCACCGACCCAAAGGGCGGCTCTGCTTTGGGAAAGGCTGGCGAGTAAGCCCATGAGATGCCCCCATCTACTACCGTTTTTCCCAGGCCCAAAGCCAGGTTTACCACGCCATCCTCGGGCCTGGCGGGCTTCATTGGATAGTAGTTGTAAGAGCGGGCAACCCCTGCCATCTCGGGGTAAAATCGGTTGCGGTAGCGCTTACCAACCAACTTTTGGATAATGACGGCCATTTTTTCGTCGCTGTCCTGGCGCCCAATCGTTTTGCGGTATCCCTTTGCCCCCCTGAAGTACGTGGAGGCATAAACAAACTTGATGGCCTCCACGAGTTGCCGGAAGCGAACATCGGGGTCATATTCGCTGTTGGGAATCATCTTGGTGTGGTAGATGCCGGCAAAAGGCTCGTTGATGGTGTCCTCTAAGAGGCTGGAGGAGCGAATCGCCAGCGGGGAGTGAACTTGCTCGACGATGGAGCGTAGGTCGCCGAGCACTTCAAAGGGCAGTTCGGCTTTTTGGAAGGCGTGTGCGATGCGCGCGTCGGGCAGATCAGAAAAGGCAAGGTCGTAGAGCTGGTTTTGCGCCATAAAGGCGTCAAAGGCGTCGGTACACAGCACCGTCATGGGAGGAATCTCGACGGTGATGCCGGGAAATTTTACCGGGTCTAGCTGATCATGCAGGATGTTGCTGATGAGTGCCAGGCCCTCAGCTTTGCCGCCGATGCTTCCCTCGCCAATGCAGCTCAGCGGGGTATCTGGATCGAGGAAGTTGCGGTTGAAATCGATCAGCCGCGAACGGAATGCGCTTTTAGACTTTGCCTGCATGATCCACTTCCTCGCCTTTTAGACCCAACCGCGTTCCTGGCATGCCCGCGCCACCCGGTCAACGGCGATCAGGTACACCGCATCTCGCAGGGAGATTTTGCGGTTGCGGGCAAAATCGCTGATGTCAATATAGATAGATGTCAGGTGCACATCCAGTTTTCCCAGCACCTCGTCTTGCTTCCAGTAGTAATTCATGTTGCTCTGCACCTGCTCAAAATAACTGCTGGTCACTGCGCCGGCATTGGCCAGGATATCTGGGATCACTTTGACGCCGCGTTGGGTCAGCAGGCCTTCGGCGGCCGGGTTGATGGCGCCATCTGCGCCCTCGATGATAATGCTGACCCGGCGGCTGACCTTCTCCACCTTCTCAGGCGTGATCTCGTTTTCCAGCATGGTCGGCACCAGGATGTCCACATCCTGCTCGACCCAGGCTTCGCCAGGCAGGCACTCGTAGCCCAGCTCGATCGCTTTTACCTTGTTGATCTCGCCGAAGGGGTTGGTGATGGCCAATAACTCATCTGGATCAATGCCTGGCTTCTTGCAAAATGCGTAGGATGTTTGGTCTGCCTGGTTCCAACTGGAGATGCAGGTGACCACGCCGCCCATGCGCTTGTACAGTATAACGGCGTGTTGGGCTGTGTTGCCGAACCCCTGGAAGCTTGCTTTGGTATTGCCTGGCTTGATATCCAGTTCCTTGAGCGCTTCGCGCCCGGCGATCATCAGACCGTAGCCGGTTGATTCTTTCCTGCCGGAAGATCCGCCGATATCTTCTGGTTTGCCTGTGATGAAGCCGGGGCTTTTCGCCCCGTGGATGGTCTCGTATTCATCCAGCATCCAGAGCATGTGCTGAGGTGAGGTCATCAATTCTGGCGAAGGGATGTCCCACTCTGGGCCGACGTTGCGGGCGATCTGCCTGACCCAGCCGCGGCACAGACGCTCTTGCTCGCCGAGGCTCAGGTTATGCAGGTCGCAGACTGCCCCGCCCATGCTGCCTCCCAGCGGCAAATCTACCACGGCGCAGCGCCAGGTGTTCCACATGGCCAGGGCGCGCATCGTGTCCACTGTGCCGAGGGGATGGAAGCGCATGCCGCCCTTACATGGCCCGCGAGCATCATTGTGTTGAATGCGGAAGGCGCGGTAAATGTTGGTGCTGCCATCGTCCATGCGCACAGGGATGCTGAAATGGTATTCCCGGATGGGCGTGCGCAGCAGATCGCGGGCGGCATGGTTCAATTCGAGCACGCTGGCAATGTGATCAAACTGCTCTTGGGCAATTTCAAAAGGGTTGTATGCATTTGGGTTCATGTGAATCTTTTCCTATTTGCTGGTTAAGGAGTCTTCTTCTGTGATCTGTAACATGTAGCCTACACCAGGGCTGCTGATAATGATCTTGGGCCTGGCCGAATCGATTTCGATCTTCTTGCGCAAGTAGTGGATGTAAGAGCGCAGGTAATCCACATCGTCCCGATATTCAGCGCCCCACACGCTTGTCAGCAGATGTTCGTGAAACAGCACCTGGTTGGGATGGGTGGCCAGTTCGTGCAGTAATTTATACTCGGTGGGGGTCAGGTAAATTTCGCGTTCGCCGATATACACCAGGCGGCGGGCCAGGTCGATGCGCAGGTCGCCGCACACGATCTGTCCCTTGTTGTGCTGCGCGCTGCCGGTTTGTGATCGTTTGAGTACGGCGTGAATGCGGGCGAGCAGCTCTTTGGAACTGAATGGCTTGGTGATGTAGTCGTCTGCGCCGGCGTTGAAGCCGCGCAGCAGATCCACTTCGCGCACTTTGGCGGTTAGCATGATGATGGGTACCTCGGAAAACTCGCGCAGGCGTTTGGCGACCTGGTAGCCATCCAGTGCGCCCGGCAAGATGATATCCAGCAGGATCAGGTCAGGCTGCTCCAGGGCGGCCAGCTCGATCGCCCTCTCGCCGCTGACGGCGGTGATCACCTCGAAGCCGGTGGCGCCGAGCACCTCACGCACCAGGTTGATTACTCTGGGTTCATCATCCACAATCAGGATACGCGGCTGCTCTTTTACCGGCATATGCTTATCCTTTAGTCCCTTGTACCTTGGGTAGAGAAAAATAAATGGTTGTGCCTTCGCCCAGCTTGCTTTCGGCCCAAATCCTGCCGCCATGTGCCTCGACAATGGCGCGCGCCACGGGTAATCCCAGCCCTGTGCCAGGAATATGCAGGTTGGCAGCCGAGTGCACGCGGAAGTAACGCTCGAACAGGGGGATGAGGTTCTCTGGTGAGATGCCCATGCCCTGGTCAGCAGTCATGATGACAACATCTGAGGAGCGCTCTTCACCGCGAATGACGATCAGGCCGCCCTGGGGCGAGTACTTGATGGCGTTATCGAGGATATTTCGGAAGATCTGTTTGATCCAGCGAGGGTCAGCTTGCAGGATGGGGAATTTTTCCGGGAAATCCACCATGATGCGGTGAGGGTCGGTGCGGCATTGGATTTCCTCGGCTATATCACGGGCCAGTTGAGGCAAACGTACCGGCTGCTGCTCGATGAGGAACTGATCCACGTCGATCAGGGAGGAATCGAGGATATCCTCGAGCATGGATTGCATGTTTTCGCTTTCTTCCTCGATCATGCGCAAGAATTTTCTGCGTTTTTCCTCGCTCCAGTCGATCTCGTCCATCAACAGGGCTGAAGAGTATCCCTGGATGGCCGTCAATGGCATGCGCAGTTCATGCGAGAGTGTTGCCAGCACCTCAGAGCGCATGCGCTCTGCCCGGCGCTCCTCGCGGATGGCATCGGCCTGAGTAGCCAGGCGATCACGGTCGATTGCCAGGGCGATCAGATCGCTGATGGTCTGCAAGAAGGGCAAATCGCTGTCTGAGAAAACCATCGGCCCACGGATGGTTTCCAAAACCAATACGCCATATTTATTGGCACCCGCCTGGATCGGCGCGGCCAGGGTGCAGCGCGGCAGCACATCTGCTCCCAGCGCCTGGGCCATCACCGCCCGGTTGGAAGGGCGCATGTCGGCCATGGCTTCGGCTACACGTTCTGGTGAGTCGAGCAAGCGACCTGCCCCCTCGTCAAACACCTTGCCTGTAATGGCCTCACCGGCTCTTAATCCCAATTTGCTGAGCGCAGCGCGGTCGTACCCAAAAGCCGCCGCAGGGCGAAATAGCCCCGATGGCTGATTCCACAGCATTACCACCCCCACCTCTGCTGGCTCGATCACCCCGATGATTTTCTGAATCACAGCCTCTAGTAAATCTGCCAGTTCAAGTGGTAGCGTGAGTGTTTTCGCTACCTCGGTCAGAGCGTAGATCTGGCGCTGGAGTCTTTGGGTATTTGCCATAGTCTGCGATTTGTGTGAAAGCAGCCCGACATAGATATAATACCATGAGTTGCTGGGATTTCTTCGATATGCTGATGTGCGAATCCATTGCGCACTGACGCCGCACTCACCAGCGCCCCCTTCACCCCTCCGCCGCCGTGCTGACCATCCATGCACCCCCGTAGGTGATATGTGCCAGTTTTAGCCTTGCGGATGCTATATAACGTGAGTTCAGGTTAGCCGGGAAAGGGTCTCTACACCCCCAAAAACCCTTATCCCGTACTCACGTTATATATTGTGTTCCCTTGGGATTATGTTAGTATGTTAAAGTAGCCTGCAAGGTCGACTGGCGCTACACTGACATCGCGGGTGATTGTGCCTGCGTACAATGTTTCATCATGTGTGGAAATCACTTTGCTTCCCATTCGCACTGTTTAGCGCCATCCATATAACCGCCAGTTCTCGATGAACTGCCACATTTTCCAGGAATGAGTACTTCAGCGTCTCTTCGGTAATATTGTTCGCGTGCTCTTGCAGCAAGTGGTAGGCTGAAGTCAAGAGGTCTGTTGCGCGCGAGTCCCCAAGCGCGCTGAGAACCTGATAGCAGGTCAGATAGACCTGGAAAGGCTCATTGGCGCCATGTAAGGTGTTGCCCGCCTGGTTCAGATAGGCCATTACCTCTTGGATCTCGGCTTGGGCCTGGGACAGGTTCCCTTGCGCCAGCGCGGCACGGGCCAGGCCAGCCCGGACTTCCAAAGCAGGTACTACTCGATCTGGCTTGCACCAGAGGTCCAGGGCGCTCCGGTAGGCGTTGGCAGCCTCGGCAGGGCACCCCAGCCCAAGCAGAGCGTGGCCGAGAACGGTCCAAGACATGGCCTGGGCATCGCATCCGGCGTTCCCTGCCTCATAGGCGATATCCAGGGCTTCTTGGCTGTACGCCTGGGCAGCCTGGTCATTCGCTTGTTGATGGGCGATCAGGCCCAGTTCAATCAATTGCCAGCTTTCGCTGAGCCGTTCGCCCAGCGCCTTGCAAAGCTGCAGCGCCTGCTCAGCATATTCCTGGGCCCCGGTATAATCACCCTGATGCCTGGCGATACGGCCGAGATTGTGAAGCACGCCCCGCTCGAGCCGCCGGATATTTTTTTGGCGGCTGATGGGCAGCGCCAAGTCCAGGCAAGCCCTGGCCTGGGTATAGTGACCCTGGTTGATCAGTACGCTGCTGAGCCGGTTGAGCGTGAAGCCTTCACCGGATTGATTGCCAATCTCACGCTGGATAGCCAAACTTTGCTCAAGATAGATCCGGGCCTGAGCATAATCGCCTCGATCCAAGCATAGCTCCCCAAAACTATTCAGCGCACGGGCCTCGTTCTCTCGAAAGCCCAAGTCGCGGCTGAGGCGCAAAGTCTGCTCCAGGTAGGTCTGGGCCTGGTCGCGTTCGTTTCGCGCAGCCAAAAGATTGGCAAGATTTAACAGCGCCAGGCTCTCGCCCTGGCGGTCACCGATGGCGCGGTATAGTTGCAGGGCCTGGGCCTTATACACCTGGGACTCAACAAGGTCACCCTGATATTGGGCGACAATGCCCAAATTGTTGAGGACGCCAGCCTCGCCCCGTCGATCGCCAGTGGCCTGGCAAATGCGCATGGACTGATCGTAATATCCCCGCGCTGCTGCATAGTCGCTTTGCTGAGCGGCAATATTGCCCAGCGTGCGCAGACTCTCAGATTCGACAGTGTGCAGCGCAGCACTGCGGGCTGCCCCCAGAGCGTGCTCAAGGCGAGCACGCGCGCCATCATAGTCTCCAGAGCGCCAGAGAGCCTGTCCCCATTGCTGATAGCCAAGAGCTTCGAATCGCTTATCGCCGATGGCCTGTGCCAGGTTGACGGCAGATTGAGCCGCGGCGATGGAAGCCGGATAGTCACCGGTCATCTCTGAATACCTGGCCTGACGCAAGGCCGTCTCGGCCCGCAGGCAGTCGGCGTCCAGCATCTTGGATAGCTGGGCCAGCATGGCAATATCGTCTGCCTGCGCCTGGCGCTGGCCTTGCACATCATATACCTTTTCGCGGCTGAGCAAGATCGCATGGCGTGTGGCAAGGTCATCCTGAGAAGTCAGCTCGAGGGCGCGGCTAAGATAGGTCACGGCTTCTACGTTGGCAAACTGCGTAGCGGCGCTCTCACCAGCCAGGCGCGCATAGTATTTTTCGCGCTCGGCCTCTTCCGCGTGATGGTAATGGTGAACTAAAAGGGAAAGCGGGGGTAAACTATAAACTCCTTCTTTGTCTTCCCCAGTTTTCTCTATTTGCTCTGCGTACCACTCGGCCGCTGCCCGGTGCAACTCGCGGCGCTGGGCAAAGGTCATGCTTTGGTAGGCCACATCCTGCGTGATCGCGTGTTTGAAGATGTAACTCAACTCTGGCTCTGGGTGCTCCAATGGCGTAATATCCATGTGACTGGATAACTCGAGTTGGGCGTGCAAATCAACCGCCGATGGCCTGGCCGGGTGAATGGCGTTCAAGATGCCATAGGGAAATACACGCCCGATAACCGATGCCACTTTGATGGTTAGCCGAGTCGGTTCATTCAATTGGTCCAGGCGCGCCTGCACCACGCCCTGTACTGTATCTGGCAACTCGACCTCGGCCAGAGCCCGCCGGACGACCACTTTATCTTCCTCAACCCGCAGCGCTCCACTATCTCGCAATGCATTGATGATTTCCTCGATAAAGAACGGATGCCCTTGTGCCTTGCTCTGGATCAATGCTATCAGTTCGCCGGGCAGTGCGGACACACCCAGATGAGCACAGGCCAAGACCACCGCCTCCTCGGGATCCAATTCACTTAATGTCAGCGAGGTATGGTGCGCCAGGCTGGTCAGGGCGCGATACACGGCTGGCAACGGCTCGGACAAGGGACGATGCACCAGACACAGCATCACAGGCAGGTCTGCAATGGCGCGGGCAATCGAAAGTGCCATCTCCCACGAGAGCTGATCTAACCAATGTACATCTTCGAGCATCAGGAGCAGGGGCCGCTGCCTGCTGCGAGCGCGCACCAGTTCCACCAGCAAGGCATACGTGGACTGCTGGCGCAGCCGGGCATCAAAGTGGCGGGTAAGATCATTATCTGGCAAGCCCAGGCCCAGCACATCTGAAAGCAGCGGCAAACGCAATTCCAATGTGGGTTCAAAAGCCAGAACGTTTTTAATGCGGGCAATGTCTTGCGCATCGCCGCGCAGGTCAAAAAAAGCACGCAGCAATTCGCTCCAGGCTGAGTAGGGGCTGTGCTGCGTAGCCGCCGAAGCCGCTCCTACATACACTTCGCCACCGTACGCAAACCAGCGCCGCAGCAGGTCGCCTGCCAGGCAGCTTTTGCCTACCCCGGCTTCGCCGACCAGGGTAAGGATGCAACCTGCGCCGGCTGCGGCGGCTGTGATTTGTGTTTCGATCTGCGCCAGTTCGGTGCGCCGCCCAATCACTGGGCTGGTGCCAACCCAAGATTGCAGCCAATCGCTCCCGTATTGCACAAACCCCAACAAGGATACAACAGCCACTGGCGCGGCCTTGCCTTTAAGCGCCAGCCACTGGCGGGCGCCGTAGAGAAACCGATCTTCCTTGTGCAACGCGTGAACCAGGCGTGTGCTTAAAAGGATGGGGGCGCGTTCTGCTGTGGCCGGGATCGTGACCGCAGTTTGCATCAAGCGCGCCGCCAGGTTCATCTCATCGCCCGCAATCGTGTACTGGCAGCGCTGTGCATTACCCAGGATGCCGGTAACCACAGCGCCGGTAGTCGCTCCGATCCCTGACGCGCCGGGCAGGGCGGCCAGGTCCAGCGCACAAGCCGCGGCGCGCCGAGGATTGTCGCCGCTGGAGAGCGGCGCGCCAAATACGATTACCAGCACATTGCCTTTATCGCCCACATCTACTTCCAGGAGATAGCCGCCATGCAGCTCAATGATGGACATGGCTCGCAGGACAAATACCTGGAGTGCGGTAGAATCTGCGGCCGCAAAGGCAACAAACATTGGCACTGCATCGTAGCGGAAGTCAGCCAAGAATTTTTCCTGCCCGGTTTGCAGCCGCTCCATGAGAACAGGGTGAACAAAGGGGGCGAGGCGCGTCAAGGGTACAGTGGGGAGAGGGGCAGGGGTGGCGACTGACGCCGGGGCGAGCAACTCGAGCAACTGCCCGGCGGCATCGTATCGGATAGCTGCTTCCACATCCTTGCGCACAGAGGCATGTAAAATCACCTGCCCATGCGGCGCGCATTTCTCGGCGGCGGTTGCGGCTTCTAGCGCCGGGCCGCTGCATACAAAATGCTGCTGAGTGGCATTGCCTACCACCATGACGGTGAGGGGGCCACATCCCACTCCGATCCGCAGTGCCAGGGGCATTGGCCCGGCGGGCGTGGCTACCTGATCAAAGCGGCGCATTACGGTTTGCATGGCCTGGGCGGCGGTGATGGCCTGGAGGCTGGATGCGGTTTCTGTCAGGGGCCACCAGGCCAGCAGCGCGTCGCCGGAGAATTTGACGATATCGCCGCCGTAAGCATACACCGTCTCTACCAGCGCGCCAAACACCGCGTTGAGTATCTGGCTTAAAGATTCGATGCCTTGTGCGCCGCGTTGCGCCAGTGCTTCGGTCAGTGGGGTAAAGCCTACCATGTCGGCATACAGTACTGCTGTGTGCTGGGTGTGATATTCGCCGGGCAACATGGCGCTGCTCGCCAATTGGCTTGCAAGCCAGCAGGGCAGGTGGGCAGTCAGAGGGTGGTCTGTCATTGGCTCATCGAATCTTCCAACGGGGCTTTTTTTTTGCGAACGGATTTGTAAACATTTTACAACTAAATAGTTGCCTAATGCAAGCCGGAAACCGGCTAAAAAAGCCGTTCACGTTATGCTTGCCTCCATGCACTGGTTGTTGATGCGGCGCTAGACGGTGCAAGCTGTGCAACCAAAAACGAATCCTTTTAATAAGGAGTGTGTTAATATCTTTATAAGTGAGCCAGATTTTTCGGGAATGTTTGGGAGAGCGGAGATGACTGAAAAAACTGTAACGAAGGCTAAACGTAGCGGCTGTGTTGTTTGGATATTGCGGATCATCGGGGGGGGGGCGCTTCTGCTGGTTGTGCTGCTGCTGGCGGGGTATGCTTACCAGGCTAAGACAACCAACGACGATTTTCGGCAGTTCCCAGCGCCGGGGGAACTCGTGGATGTGGGCGGTTACAACCTGCACATCTACTGCACCGGCGAAGGCAGTCCCACGGTGGTGGTGGACGCTGGGAATGGCGACTTCTCCCTTGGCTGGAGCCTGGTGCAGCCGGAGGTAGCCGGCTTTACGCGCATCTGCACTTATGACCGCGCCGGGTACGGCTGGAGCGACTCAGGTCCTCAGCCGCGCAGCGCCGAACAAATTGCTAACGAGCTGCATACGCTGCTATCCAACGCAGGAATCGAAGGCCCTTATGTGTTGGTTGGCCATTCGATGGGCGGTTACGATGTGCGTATGTATGCTCATCTATTCCCCAACGATGTGGTAGGAATGGTGTTGGTGGATGCCGGTCACGAAGAGCAGTTCAGCCGTCTGCCACCGGAATATGAACGCATCAGCCAGCAGCAGGTATCTACCCTGAGCGTGATGGGCTTCATGTCGCGTTTTGGTATCCTGCGCGTTATGGGCGATTCATCTGGCGGGCAGGATCTGGCGCCGGCCATGACCCGCCTGCTGCCATCCAACGTACAGGGCCTCTACCTGACCATGATGTCGCACCCGGCGTACTTCGATGCCACCCTGGCAGAGCTCAACGCCTTGCCAGAGAGTAATGTGCAAGTGGGCTTACTTGGGGATTTGGGCGATTTGCCCCTGTACGTGCTGACGGCTGGAAATAGCATCGACGCGGCCGCGTTGGAATCAATCGGCTTGGCAGCAGATTTCGATGTTTCGCAATTGCAGCGGACCTGGCTGGAACTTCAGGATGAGTTGGCCGCGCTTTCCACCAACAGCACCCACACGATTGCTGAGAACAGTCCCCATGGGATCCATATTTACTATCCAGATTTGGTGATAGATGCTATCCGCCAGGTTGTTGAGATGATACGTTAGAGAACTACACCTTGTGATAGGCCCGCTTGCCTGGCTGACGCCAAATGCAAGGCGTCTCCTATTTCTAATCTATCATAAGCCGTTCTTTCATTTCCAAAGAGGAGACCTGACCATGAAACACAAATATTACCTGTTTATCTTGTTGATCATCGTCCTGCTACTGGCTGGGTGCAGTCAGACAGCAACCCCTGCCGTGACAGTGACTGACACGGTAGATCTACCCCCGGCTGCGCCCACCCCAACCGGCCCGGAGCCTACCTCCAGCAACACTCCACCAACCGAGACGGCGCAGCCGCCCACGCCAACTGCCGAACCCGGCCTGCCGCCCCTGCCGCCAGAGCCGCAGCGCATTGAATTTCAAGCCGAAGACGGCACGCCGCTGGTTGGTTATTACTACCCGGCAGCAATCAACCCGGCCCCTGTGGTCGTGCTAATGCACTGGGCTGCCGGCGACCATACCGATTGGCTTTATGTGGGCATGGTCGCCTGGCTGCAAAATCGCGGCGCAGAAATCCCCGCCCCGCCGGAGCTCAGATATTTCGACACCCCATATCCTTTTGCACCGCTGCCGGAAGACCTCTCGTTTGGCGTGTTTACGTTTGATTTCCGTGGCTATGGCGAAAGTGGTCCGCACAACGGCCCGCAGAGCGACCTGGTGATGGATGCCCGCGCTGCCTATACCACTGCCGCCACCTTGCCAGGCGTAGACCCGGAGCGTGTTGCGGGCATTGGCGCCAGCATTGGCTCTGACGGTGTGGTAGATGGCTGCAACGAAGCCTGCATTGGTGCGCTTTCCCTGGGGCCAGGCAGTTGGTTGGAGATGCCTTACCCTGAAGCGGTCACAGCGACGGATGAGCTGGGTAAGCCAGCCTGGTGCGTGGCTGCTGAAGATGATGAAAGGGGCTTCCAAACTTGCCGGGCTGCCACTGGGGAGCACTATTACGCCGTGGTACACCCCAGCGGCGGGCACGCCATGCAGTTGTTCCGCTTGGAAAACAACCTGCAACCGCCCATTGAAGAGGCCATCCTGGATTATTTGCGGTTGGTGTTTGACCTGCCGCAGGAGTGACTTGACGCAGAAGGAATACGACTACATGCTGTAACTCAGCATGAATACTGACCCAGCGCAACCGAGCCGCAGCACACCAGGCACGGTCAGCCAGTGTTGTTTTCACCGAGGGTCTCCAGCAGGATACCCTCGTGCTTGGTGAAGAGCCGTTCTAAAAATACACCCGCTCGATTCCCTGCACATACTTCGAATTGCGCGTCACCCGGAAGGGAAAGAAACTTGCCACCCGGTTGGCGTGCGGCTCTTGGGCAATCTCATACTTCAACTCTACGACCAGGTCATGGTAATTTACCTGCTGGTGGATGAAGGTATTGCCAAAAGCGCCGTTCGCCTTGCAAAACGCCATCTCCGCGTCGAGCGTAAGCCGAAAAAGCCCATCTCGTGAGGCATAGTAATGCCGGTGATACCGGTTGAACAACACCACATCCAGGCTGCCTAGCTCGCGGCGCACATTTTCGGGCAGGCCCGAATTCATCACTAGATTTCTGAAATAACCACTGCAGAAGCGTTGGCCTATACAGAACGGCGGCAGAGGATAGGAGTGTTTGGTTCCTACCGGCCCATCTTTGACCTTGATCTCTAACACCGGGCTGTTTAACTCACCAAATGGCGCGCCATACCAGCGCACGCGCACCTTGCGCCGGTGGGCTGCCCCATTGACGTTATCGTAGTAATTCTCCATATCCGGTGTATCGAAATACAGGTTGTTCACAAAGCGCGGCGGATAGGGCGCATAGAACAGGCGCGGGTGCAGCTTGATGAGCGCTTCTGCCTGGGAAGGCAGCAATTCATCCACCAGGAACTTGCGTTCGTAGCGGTAGGAGCGCAGCGCGGTATAGCCCTGCTCTACCGGCGTAGATTGGGCCGAAACGTCCATCACCAAATGCCTTTATTATCGAGGAACGAGACTTGCAGCGCCGGTGACAATTCTTGCAGCGCCAAACGCGCCTGGGTGAGGTTTGAGATATGACGGAACTCAACCACAAAGGAAATCTCGAGCGCCTCAGGGGCCTCGTCGTAACGCAGCAGGCGCAGTTTGTCGGTATGGCGGGCCAACACATCCATCACCTGCTGCAAGTTGACTTTCTCGGCGCCGAGGCTGGTGATGGTCAGGTGCAGGTTCACGTCGGCCTGGGTCTGGCGCAAGAGGCGCGCCAGACCGATGATAATGACCACCACAGCCAGTGTGACCAGCGTGACGACACGCTGGTTATCGCCCAAGCCAATCCCCAGGCTAATGGCGAAGAACAGGTAGGCCAGTTCTTCGGGTTCTTTGATGGCAGCCCGGAAGCGAATAATAGACAGGGCGCCCACCAGGCCCAGCGACAGGGCCACCGATGAACGCACTACCAGGATGATGAAGGTGGTTGTGACCGTCACCAGCATAAAGTTGGCCGCAAACTTGCGCCGGTTCGAAAGCGAGCCGCCCCAGTAGACATACACCCGGCTCAGGATGAAAGAGGTGAGCGCAGCCAGGAGCAGGTTGATGACGAAAACATCGGCCTCAAAGGTGCTGCCCTGGCTGGCAGACAGGTTGCGGAAAATATCTTGCCAGGAGCCAGCCGCAGGCGCTTGGGCTGTTGGGGCGGCGGATGGGGTCGCCAATGATCCGACCGGTTCGGCCGGCCCTGCTCTTGCCTCCGCGGGCTGGGCTTGCAGGCTCATATCGTCTAATTCGGTGGTGCGCTGGCCGATTGAGTTGAACACCAGCCCTCCGCGCCCAAGCGGGTTGGGATCGGTGGCGCTGATCAGGGCCACGCCATTGACTGAAATGGTGTGCGCGCCGCCTGACAGTGCGATCTGCACTGTGACCCAATCGCTGGTATTGAGCGTATCCGCCTCGGCGCGGCCCAGCTCCTGAGGTTCATTCTGCCGAGCTGTTTTGAGCAATATTACCTCGCCGGGCCTCAGCAGCAGCAGGTAACTGCCCTGGTCGGTTGCCCGGTAGTTGACGTGGGTCTCGCCCTCGCCCGAATAACGCAGTTTGAACGCCAGGGTAAAATCTTGCCAGGCGCCCAGCCGGGCGGCAAACTGGGCCGGCCCAATCCGCAAGGCTCCGTCTGACACTACCACCTCGGGAGCATGCTCCCAGCCTGGAAGCTGGGCATCATCAAACGTTTCCGTAAAACCCTGGTCTCCCTGGGCAGCCACCGGTGCAACCACAATCGCGGCCACTGTCAATCCAATGAACAGGGTGGTGATCCACAAACCATTCTTCTGCCTCATCGTGTTCCTCCTTGCTGAACCAGGAAATTTCTATCTTATGGCTGAGTCTCGTTGGCTAACGCATCTTGTAGGAACTGGCTACGTTCGCTGGTAAAACGCACCAGGTCTTGCCACGAATTTGTAAAGGCCTCTGGTTGGAACATGGGCTGGCTGCCGTAGAAGGCCTTGTCGCCCGTCTCTTGAACCACGTAAGGGGCGATCAAGCGGTGATAGCTCTCTACCTGGTCGGATATATTTTCTTCGTTGAACCAGTAGCGCAGCAACAAATCAACGTACGCCAAATACTGGCTGCGGTAGCCGGCAATGCTGAAGACCTGGTCTACCAGAGGGGCGCGCTGCACCAGACCCGCACCGGAGGATGGGAATAGATCTGCCCGGACGTTTTCCCCCCAGGCCAGGTCCCAGGGAATCCACTCGAAGCGCCCGCTGGCCGGGTTGTTGAACAGGTAGTAGTTATTGCCGGTATAGGGGTAAGAATCCCAGTTATCCAGGATTGTGATCACCGCCATGTAACGCAGAAAGGCATCTACGTTAATGGCCTCCTCCAGTGCCTGCGCCAATTCGGCTTCAGTAGCATACTGCGTGCCGTCTACCACCCGGCACAGGGCCACGATATCGCTGTAATCCGCCTCGGACTCATTATTCATCTTGCCATAGGCATACTGGCCGTTCTGGACGGGGTAGTCGGCGATGCTTTCGCCATAGTAGATCAGGTCCATCGGTCCGCGTTGGGCGTGGCTGGCCTTATAAAGGTTGCCGCCCTGGCTATCGCGTCCAAAGCGGTTATCCAGGTATTTGTTGTCCACGCGCTCCACCAGGGTATAGACGCCCCAAAAAGTAGCCGGGCTATCGTCATCGGTGATATCGATCCACAATTCTACATAGGCCACGTGGCTGGCGGGCAGCCCGGCAAAGCGCATCATCTCATAGGCCAGCTTCTCGCGCAGCAGGCTGGGGTCGCCGATGCTGTTGAGCAGCATGAGCTGGCGCAGATTGTGATATTCCTGCCCGTCTATATAAGCGTCGGTATCAATTTTCCAGGGCTTCTTGTCGCCAGACTCGCGTAGCGAGAACTGGCCGCGCATGCGGAATCCCACATCTTCCAACCGCTCACCAAAGATGATCGCATCGACCCGGGCCTGGTACTTGGCTTCAGGGTTGGCCCACATCTGCTCCCAATCGGCATGCGGGAGTAAAATGTCAATCCTCCGCACCTGGGTATCGTCGAAGACCGTCCAGTAGTCCACGCTGCTGGCGGCCGGGTGGCGTATGCTTACCGTGATGCGGTCGGTGGCAAAACGGCCCTGGGCATCGGTCACTCGCAGGGTAATGGTGTAGTCGCCTGGCTTGGAATAAAGATAGTTGGTATACCCCCCTTGGGCTGTGGCGTCAAAGTCAAACAGCCCATTGCCATCCAAGTCCCACTCGTAACGGGTTATCTGTGCGTCGGTAGCGCGGCTGCCATAGGCGCTAAAGTAGACCATCAACGGAGCCCAACCCTGATTCGGCATGGCGCTGGCTTGTGCAGTTATGGCTGTGCTTTCCACCCCAGTTGTTGTTCCTCTACCGGTTGATAGCAGGCTGGTGAGCAAGATGCCCAAGCCAACAACCACAGACAAGATGATGGAAGCCACCTCCATCCATCGCCGTGTGTGAGCTGTATCTAAACCTAATCGATTCTTCATGTGCATTATTGGATGACCCCTTCTACTTCTTGCTGTGGGGTATGTGAACTGCCATTTATTTGAGCACTATAGGCAAATACACCTGCATGGTATCCGTCGCTACTTCATCCGCGCCGATATCGAAACCCGCACCGTCAATGCCATCCCCATCCTGCGGGCGGAAGTCGCCATCATAATCAGTCGCAGGCGCGCCAACCGCTGAGCCGGCATCTACCGCGGGAGAGGAAGCCAACAAATGGAAATTCCATGCGGCAGGGTCCACAAAGGCAGGAGAGACGTCAACAAGGTCGCTGGTGCCGTAAAATTCGTAATCCGGGTCGCGATCGCCGTCCGTCAGGTTGTGATCTGCGTGAATTTGGGACAGGATCACCGGGTCTGCGGTCATCTGTCCGTAGGTATTCTGGCTGCTGATGTTGTTGCGGATGACCACGTTTTGCAGTTGCACATTCTCAATGCCAATGCCCCCACCCCAACCCTCCCGGCCATTATAGGCAAAGGTATTGTTTTGGATGGTAATATCAATAAAGGGGTGCGTATCGTTGCAGCAGGCAGAAAACCACAGGCCCACCAGGTTGTTATAGGCGATGTTGTTATACAGGCGAATATTCTCCAGCGTCCCGCCTGCCTCGCAGGCCAGGGCGAAACCCATGGCCGGGATGTCGTGGACAATGTTCCCGTACACTTCAACATCGTACAGGTGCTCTGCTTCGGCGTCAATATAGATGCCTACTTCGTTAAGATCGTTCACCTGGTTGCCGTATACCTTCCCGTGGATCGAAGCATCTTTGATCGATATGCCCTCTTTGCCATTTGTGCCTGACATGACATCGTGAACGTGGTTGTAGCGCACTTCGAAGGTATCCGTATTGCTGATGGAGATGTGCTCTTGCCAGATGCCGGTGCACGCCCCAACTACCTCGTTGCTATCCACCAGCACATGACTGTTGCCCCAAGAAGAAATGCCGGAGGAATAGGTATCGTAAGTGTAGTTGTGGTCAAAGGTGATGTAACTGGAATCTTCGGCGACGATGCCGTAATAGCTCGAATGGATCACGCGTAAACCCGAAACCCGAACGTAGTTGCGATCCACAATGTAGAACAACCCGGTGTATTCCGGCACATCTACCCCGCTCCCGTCAATCGTCACGCTTTCACCTGGGAACGCGGCATAGGTGATGAATTGGCCGCTGCTGCCGGAGTTTTGCGGGATCACCTGCTCGAAATAAATCCCGGCCCGGATATAGAGGGTGTCTCCCGCGACCAGGATATCAGCCGCGTGCTGGATCGTCTGCCAGGGGGAGGCTTGTGTTCCGGGGTTCGCATCATCCCCGTCTGGGGCAACGTAATACACCCCGCCTTGCACTAAATCTGGCGCGCTCATTGTTTGAACAGCATCTACTGAGTTCCCCAGGCAGATCAGCAGAACAGAAAGAATCGCCAATAGTAGAGCAGAGATTGCCTTCATACCGGGTTCCTCTACCGTACGAGATCAGCTACCACCCTATTATCGCGCCGTTTCAGGTGATATGTGATTAGAACCAAATCAAGCGCGCTGTGCGCAAATTTACCCCCGAGCCTCTCCCCGAGGGCGTATGATACGCATTGGAACGCGTTGTGACGCGGCTCGATGAACGGCCCCAGCACATCCTCAAACATGTGGTCATCCTTGCTGATGGGGAATCCGCCTCGGCTGGTGGCCAGAGTTGTCATCGCCAGCGCTGTTTCTGCTGCTGGTAGAGCACCTTCAGCCGATGTGCCGGGTTGGGTCTCAACCACCACACCATCGACGCACTCGATGATTTCGGGATTCCGCTGGCTGTCGATCGCCGTAATGATTCGGTTGCCCAAATCTCGGAGGGTTATGAGCGTGAAGGCTGTTCTCGTGAAGTTTTGCCCATAGGCTCGTGTTTTGGGCTAAAAGGCGTGACTGCGGTGCCGCGGGGACTGCCTGGCTGTGACCGGGTTGTTACGGGGGAGTATACCGGAGGTCAGGCAGGGCAGGGAGGGGGCAGGTAAGCGCTTTCTTGCTATGCGATCCGTGCCGCTTCATGCGCTGTAAGATGATTCAGTTCTGCACGGATTGCAATTTCTTCTCGAATGTGATCACATCTTGCTTCCGTACGAACCCCAATTTTTCATTCATCGCCAGCATGGGTGCATTCTTGGCGTCATTCTCTGCCCGAATCACGGAATGCCCGGTGGCCTGGGCGTAGGCAATACAGCGCACTTTCATTGCCAAACCAATTCCCTGGCGCCGATATGGAGGCTTGACCCCACTCAGACCCTGGTAAAGAGAAATGCCTTTTTCGACGGATAGAACATGACTCAGGCCGATGTATTCGCCTCCCTTTACTGCAACAAAGAAGCCATCAGGAAGAGCATCAGGTCCAGTGATGGCATACTCGACATACCGGTCAAGCCCTCTCCTTCCTATGCCGGCTGCTAAATCGCCCGGCACAGACAGGCTGAGTTCCCAATCCAGGTCGTATAGTTTTTGATTCCGCCCGGGGTCATTTTCTAATTCCGGGAGGGTCTTGATCTCAATGCCCTCTCGCTGAAATTGATCCTCCAACCTGGCAAAGCGGGCAAGATCGAAGTCTCGTACATTAAGTTCTGAAAGAATGTCGCGAATGACCTCTTGAAAGCCACGTTTTTCCAGGAAGCGTATGCTCTGGGGGCGGTCTTCAGTTGTGACAGCTCGCAATGCAATTGGATCAAGAGGGAGCAAGCCTTGCATTATGGTTTCGTACATCATTGCACCAATGCCCCGCATCTGAAATTCGGGCTGCACTCCAATCCATAGCCTGAACTTTCGCGGGTGGGCGAACCACATAGACTGGGTGTAACTGCCGGCTCCAACGATCTTTTCCTTCTCAATGGTCACCCAGCGCTGAGCTTTGAATTTCGGGTCGCGTTTCTTGTCATCTTCAACGATTTCGGAAACAGAAACTTGATTGTCTGGGTAAAGAGAATTAATGACCGCAGCATAACCCGCATAATGGACTGGAGCCGCTTGAAGGATTTTCATGTTCTCCTTTGTGTGAAAGAAAACCCAGGATGATCCAGTTTCGGTTCTTGATCATCACTGAGATAAATACATCCTGATTGACCAATCTTACCATTCAAGGTTATTCCGTATTGTTTTTTTGTCATCACCCAGATTAGGGGAAATATAGATCATCCCTGCCAGCCCGGCAGAGGTAAAAATATGCATTGCGCGATCAGGATGGGAGAGGGTAGGCCGAATCACCCAATTTGGATGATGCGCTTCCCCTTTTTTGGATATATGATCAGTGTAGTCAATCGGCTTGCGGATGCAATGTGAAAACAGGCTATTGCAGTGTTCCTAACGGAGTTCTGCAATTCGAGCCTGAACCAATCGTGGAAAAGGAGAATGGAACATGGTGCAATTAGTTCCTATGATGGAAAGCGAATTCCAGATGTACAGTAAAAGCTCCGTTGAAAATTACGCTCAAGAACATGTCAGGGCAGGAGACTGGCACTCTTCAGATGCTCTTCAGCGAGCCGAAAAAGAGTTCCAGCAACTTCTTCCGGATGGTTTAGCATCTAAGAACCATCACTTCTTTTCGATCCAAGATGACCAAACCGGCGAGAATGTGGGCATGATCTGGCTTGCCGTGAGAATCGAAGCTTTGCGCCCCTTGGGTTTTATCTATGATTTCATGATCTATCAGGAATTTCGAAGGCGCGGCTATGGCGAGCAAGCCTTTATCCAATTGGAAGAAAAAGCCAAAGAATTGGGCTTAGATAAAATAGCGCTTCATGTATTTGGTCATAATAAAGCGGCTATCGCTTTGTACCAAAAGGTAGGATACGAGATCACTGATCTTCACATGGAAAAGAAATTAAGCGTTTGAACAGAGAGAACGTTCCGATGAACGATTCGATACGGATCAGCGGCCTGGCAGGGTTTCGTATCATCTGGCTGGGACAGATCATCTCTGTGCTGGCGCAGCAGATGTTTGGGCAGCAAGTATGGGTAGAGGACCGTTCCGACCTGGGTTTCCCCTTTGGGCAGGGATTGGGATGCTTTATGCTAGGCGAAGGAGCCCATAAAATCGTTTTCCACCCCGGTGGCAATGACCCCGGCGCATCCTGCCTGCTGTGCTTGCTGCCCGAAACCGGACAAGGGGCGGCGTTCAGGCTCACGGCCAGGTTCGAATCCTTATCTCGCAACCGGGCCGTGAGCCTTTCCCTGCTTTTGCTTCAAAACGCCGGTACGCTCAGGGCGCTAGCCCCCAGGATGGCCAGAGTTCATCCGCGGGATGCGCGGCCAGTGGGCGCTGCCCGCTGCCATCCGGATTCATGATATACAACTCGAAATGCCCGTCCCGATGGGTCTGGAAAGCAATCTGGCTGCCGTCCGGCGACCATGCCGGGCTCTCGTCGAAGCCGGGGGAGGCAGTGAGTTGCAGCAGGCCGGAGCCATCGGCATTCACCAGGAAAATGTCCGTATTGCGGGAGCGGGGAACCAGGCCGGTGAAAGCGATCCGGCTGCCATCCGGTGACCAGGTGGGGAATACCTCCCAGTTAGGGCTGCTGGTGATCGCTTGTTGGTTGGAGCCGTCGGCATCCATCACGAAAAGATCCCAGTTGCCGTTGCGGTCGGAGGTAAAGGCGATTTGCGAGCCATCCGGCGACCAATCGGCGAACTGATCGTTGTATGCGCCAGAGGTCAGGCGGGTGAGGTTGAAGCCGTCAGGCTGGATCTGGTAGATCTCGTAGTAGCCGTCGCCATCGTAATCGGCATCGAAGATAATCATACTACCATCCGGCGACCAGGCGGGATGATCCTCGGCGGCCTCGGTGGTGGTCAGGCGGCGCAGGTTGCTGCCATCAATATCCATCAGGTAGATTTCGTATTTGAGATTGGGGAACTGCGGGTTGGGGTCGTGACGCGCGGTGAGGAAGACGATCTGCGTACCATCGGGCGAAATGGCCGGGCTGTCATCGAAGGCGGGATCGTTTGTCAGGCGCGCCACCCCACTGCCGTCAGCATTCATGATATAGATTTCCGGGTTGCCGTCACGGTCTGAATAGAAGACCAGCCATCCGGTGAGACTTGGCTCGGAAGTCGGATGCGCCGTAGGTGTATGGGTGGGTGTGGCTGAAGTACTGGCGACCGTTAACGTGGGAGGGGTAACGGTGGCCGTGGGAGGGGTAACGGGTTTCGCTGGCTGGCAGGCAGTGCAACTGCCTAGAAAAACGAGCAGGGCGAGAAGGGAAATCTTTTTCATGGCTTATACCTCAAATGATAGGAAACCGAATTCGCTACAGTTTGTGACTCACTTCCTCGATCATATTGCCTTACTCCCCAAACCTGTACCCCTTCTTCCCAAACAGAAGTGGTAGTCGATCCGCTGGGAAACATGGGTGAATGTGCTTGTTTCCAGCCAGGTGGCAGTATCCCCGAGCTTTATCACGTTCCCGGGTCTCTCGTAGCCGACCACAAGTGTATTCCCGTCCGGAGAGAAAATTAAATTAAAGATGTATTCATAGTCGCTGACCAGGTTGGCCACCTGCTTGTATGTTTCCAGATCGAAGATGACCACGTTATATACTGGATGTGTCAGCGTTGTGGTTGGCGTAAGCGCCTGCATCGGCGTTATGGTAGGTGCGATGATCGGCATCTCGGGTGTGCTGGTCGAAGCAGGGGTCGGCGGTACGGTCGGCTCGCAGGCGCTGGCCAGGACGAACAAAGTGATCAGCACGATGGTTTTTGCAAAAGGTTTGAACATGAGTTCTCTCATAACTTGAACGGCCTTTTCGGTGAAAAAATACTGTCGAAAAAGCCCAGGTAAGGGATGTCGTTTTCGATGCAGTGGATCTTGTAGCGCAGCCCAGCCTGGATTTTCTCGTCCGGCTCATCCAGGTACTGGGCAAAGTGCATCAACTCCTGCATCTGGATCAGGCGCAGAAATAGCGGCAGGCGCGCCTGCCATGCCTCGCTCAGGGTATTCTCGCGGGTGTAACCGGTCATAATGTGTTCCATATAGCGGTTCATAAAATCCTGGCGCTCGGCCAATGGGCGAGACCACACCTTTCCCACACCGCTTTCCCAGGCACAGGCGATATCGTACATGAACCAGAAGTAACAGCTATCGTCGAAATCAAAGACCGTGATGTCGCCATTGTCGTAATCCACGGTGAAGTTGCCATCGTTGAAATCGTTGTGGATCAGCCCGTAGGAATCGGCGTCTTGGGGCAGGGCGTGCAGTTCGGTGATCAACTGGTCATATTTTTTGTGGATGATGGGCAGCCGCTCGCCGTATGGGAAGCCGCTGTAATACTCCCACTGATGCCATTCGGGCCGTTTCATCGCCTCGCTCGGCGGCTGGTAGGTTTTCGCCAGCCGGTGCATCTGGCCGAGCACCTGACCCCAGTTTTGGAAATATTCTTGCATAGGCACGCCTTCTCGATAGCGGTAGCCGTTATCGGGCACGCGCATCCCGCGGCCTTTGACGAACGAAACGGCGATGAAGTTCATCCCGGCGGTTGGGATCACCTCGACCAGATTCCCGTTCACGGATGGCACCGGCCGCGAAACGCGCACCCCGCCCGCAGCCAGGTATTCCACGAAGTGCAACTCGGCCCGGATCAGTTCCACGCTCCGGTCGGGGCGGTAGGACAGGCGCAGGATGCGCGGCTGACCCTGGCTTTCGTAGTGATAGACCAGGTTAGCGCAGCCTTCGTAATCCTCGAACTTGCCCAGCCGGTCTTTGGATGTGCCAAACAAGCGGGCAGCAGAGCCGAGCACCTGGCGTTCACAAAGTTGGGTGATTTCTTCTCTGTCCATAAGGTTTCTCCAAATTGAATCTATTTTCGCGCTTTTCAATCCACCGGCATAGCCCAGTGGATGGTATGGAAACGCCAACCAGCCTCGACCTTGACCAAAACTGCGGTAAAGGTGAAAGGCCAGCCATGCCCCTTGCCTTTGGAACGTTCGCGCAGGCGGCGCATCCCGTAGTGCGTGGCTTCTATCAACTTTTCGTCGGTAGAAAGGCCCTCCTGGTCAAAGATAGCCTTCATGTCATTGAGATGAAATTCGATAGCCGTATCAAAGGCCTGGGTTTGGGTCACGGTTCCAGTGGTCGAAAGCCAGGCGGTCTTGCCGTTGAGGGTGATTTTGGCGCCATTCACATCCAGTTTGACATCGCCCCAATAGCGCCAATCGCTCTCGACGATTTCCCGGATGCGGCTGTGGCCTTCGAACCATTCCGTCGCGGAGCGTTTGGCCGCGCCAATCCCAATCATTTCTATCTCGTCGTTTGGGGCAAATAGCTGCATGAAATCATCCAGCCGGGCTACCTCGCGGGCGGTGTAGCCGTTCTGGAATTTTTGGAGCGTTGCCCGAATTTCGGATTGAGTTTCAGTGGTTGTCATCGTCAGCCTCCTTAAATAGGTTCATTTCCATCAACTTCCGCAGCCAGCGTATTTACATCTACCTCCGCCTGGCGAACAAAAACGATCTCTGCCACGGCCTCCTCGAGTGGAATGGACAGGCTTCCAATCCTGCCCTGCGCGCCGGCGATGAAGGTGAGCTTAAGATGATCGTCCCAGTTTGGCTCGTGTGCATCGAAGATGTCATCGTGAGCAAGGGTCAGGGCGAAGGTCTTTTTGCCATTCATGACCATCTGCAAGGATGTCTCTATCCGGCGGATCGAAAGGTGACCATAGCCGGGATGCTCGTACTCACCGACATAAGCATCCAGGGGATGAGCCGGCTGTGCTCCGGGGACCCGCCCAGTCAGCAGCTCTTCTTTGGCCTTCTTCTCGGCCGCCGCGGCTTTGGCATAGGATTCTGTCATGGGCATATCCCAGTCGGTCGGCTCCAGCCCGAGCAGGCGGTCGAAAAGCGTCAGGCTGATGATCACAGGCGCGGCGTTGCGGCCCTCGTCGCAGTTCGAAAGCGCCACCACGCCGAGGCGGTGGCGCGGCATGAAGTATTGCGTACACCAGAAACCATTGATCGATCCGCCGTGCGAGATGAGCATCTGGCCTTTGTGCGAGCGCAGAAACCAGCCCATGCCATAACTGCTGAACTCATAGCCGAAGCGCCGGCGTGCTACCGGGTCGTCGATGAAAATACTGGGCAGGTGCATGGCCTCGAGCGTTTCGGGCTTAACAAACTGCCTCTGCCCAACTTTCCCGGCATTCATCTGCAGATTAAGCCAGGTTGCCAGCTCGCTGGCGCACGAATTGATCGTGCCGGCCGCGCCGGTGACGGAGTTCTCATCCTGCTCCCAGAAGGCACATTCGCGCAGGGGCCCGTCGCGGTAGACGTGTGGCCGGGCGTGGTCGGGATCCTGCTGGGTGATGTGTGTCGAGAAGTTGCTGCGTTTCATCCCCAACTCGTCAAAGATGCGGTTCTGGACAAAGCGTTCCCAGCTCATACCGGCGACCTGCTCCACGATGAGCGAGGCCAGCATATACAGAACGTTGTTGTACTGGAAGCGGGAGCGGATCGGGGCATTCGGCTCCAGGTGGCGCAGGCGGGCAAGCAGATCGCGCCGGCTGAAATCTGATCCCCACCAGATCCAGTCATGGGAGGGCAGGCCGGAACGGTGCGAGAGCATGTCGCGCACGGTCAGGGTCTCGGTGGAAACCTGGTCGAACATCTGCCAGCCGGGCAGATAGTGGCGCACGGGTTTATCCCATTCCAGTTTGCCCTCGTCGACCAGCAGGCCGAAAGACATGACCCCAAACGATTTCGTCATGGACGCGATCGGGAAGAGAGTCTCGGGTGTGACCGGCAGGCCGCGGGCCGGATCGCGCTGCCCGTAGCCAGCCAGGTGCAGGATCTCATCCGCGCTGACAACAGCCAGCGCCAGACCGGGAACATGCCAGCGTTCCAAGGTCAGGTGAACAAGAGCATCCAATCCATTTTTTAGGAAATCAGTTTTCATCAGAACTCCACTACTTTCCTCCACCCGTTTTTATTGGTTTGCATATAACGATCCATGTTTCCTCGTTTTTGATTGCAACGATTTACACATAAAATACTGGGTGTGACCGGGCGGCATATCGTGTAATTCGCCGAACACAACGTACCCGCGTTTCAAATAGAATGGCAGGGCATTGAAATCGCCAGTCATCAGATGAGCAGAGTGACAACCGCGTCGCAGGGCTTCTCGTTCGGCCTGTTCGAGCAGTTGGCTACCCAGCCCTGCCTGGCGGAAGCGCTGATCGGTCCATAGCCGCCCAACGTAGAGATAGCCCCAGTAGGTGCTGCCGGTCAGACCGGCGATGATGTTGTTCTCAGGATCACGGGCAAACAAAGCCAGCGGTACCCAATCGACAACTGCGCCTTGAGAGGCATCATAAGCATCCAATCCCTGCTTCACAACCTCGATATCGGCGGGGTCAGGTGAGTCGGTCAGTGTAATTGTGTATTGGGGCATGATGGTATCCTTTGTCTTGTCAAATTTATGGCTTTATGTTTAGTCTTCTTGGTTAATCTTTTGGGAACGAGAAATGCATCTGCACGATGACCCATTGGCCGGCGCGCTTTTCGAGCGTGCCCGTCCAGCGGCAGTTATCCCATCCAATGGGCTGGCCGTTCCACGCGGCGTGGTCATCGAGGAAACAGGAATACCATGCGGCGTTTCCCAATTCTGCGAATTTGAGGCGTAAATCTTTCACCGCAAAATCGGTGGCCTTGAACTCGTCCTTCATCCAGACGCCTTCGCCCAACTTCTTGAACGCCTCAAAGCCGAGGATGGTGGACTTTGAATCGGGATGGAAGATGAAGAAATCGTCATCCTGCGCCATGATGGAGAACAGCCGGTCAATATCTTTGGTCAACGCCCAGCCGATGGCGTCGTGAATGACTTTTTCGACTTCGACTCTTTCAGTTTCGGTTATCATGATAATCTCCTTTTTTTTCTGCCAGAAGTCAGGATTTTGTAAAGGCCAGCATGGCCGGGAAAACGGCGTCAATCCTTGTTATCAACCAGACTATTCGACCGGCGAATGAAACCCAGCGCCGGTATCAGTAACACGCTGATGGCGAGCAGCGCCAGCGGCACCGTGAAAAGGTTTGCCAGGAAGCCGACGAGCAGCCCCCCGACCGCCTGACCGACGGATTCTGCTTGCCCGACCATCGAAAGGATGGTGGCGCGCACGTCTGGGTCGAGGCGCTGGTTCATCCAGGCCAGAAGCAGCGGGTCGCTGACTTCGCCCAGGCTGTAAATGACCAGGAACAGGACGACCGCCATCCACAGGAAGGGCACCCAACCAAAAGCGGCGATGGCGGCGGCGGTGATGGCCGTGACGGCGAACATCAGGCGGCTAACCTGGCGCGGCCTGAGGGTCGCGAAGCGCTTCTCGACCTGGCGGGTCAGCAGGATCGAGAGCAGGATGCCGCCCAGGTCGAGCAGGCCGAAGAAGCCCAGGGCATTATTGCCGAAGGGGATCGGCAGGTCGAAATTGTTCACCAGGTGCCAGGTCCACAGGCGGTCGAGGCCGAAGGTCAGGCTGAAGAACAGGGTCACGCCCAAGACGGTCAGCAGAGTCGGGCGCCGGCGCACATTGCGCAGGCCCTTGCGCAAGATATCACCCATCTGCTGGAAGGTGTTGCGCTCCTCAGGACGGACCGGCTTGAAGCCGTTCTCCGGCATCAGAAAAGCCAGCAGGGTGGTCAGCAGGATCCAGCCCGCGCCGCTGGCCAGGATCAGCGTTGCCGCCGAGGTGAAACTGCCCAGGAACATGCCGGCCAGGATGCCGGCCAGATTGCCGTACAGGTCGTAGCGCTTGGCGGTCAGGAAGGCCCGGTTGGCGTGTTCCTCGCCGATCTCGTCGCTCAGCCAGGCCTCGTTGGCTCCGCTGGTGAAGGTGTACCCCAGCCCCCAGATCACCTGCGCCAGCAGGATGGGGACGAAGGACGGGAACAGGCCTTCGACGAGCATGGCCAGACCGATCAGGGCCAGGCCGATGAGCACCGATAGACGCCGCGAGTACAGATCAGCGACCACGCCGGTGGGGACCTCGAAGACCAGCCGCGAGAGGGAGAGCGCCGCCCCAATGACCATGAGCTGGAGCGGATTGAGCCCGGCTGCGGTCGTCTCGTAGTAAGACAGGCCGAATCCCAGCGCGATCAGGAAACCGACCGAGAAGACCAGGAACAGGTACACCTTGCGAGCGTCAGGACGTTTCATGTATTTTTACATTCTCGAGTATCTTGCAGCGTCAGCACGGATATCACTCCGCTCATACCACGCCGCTTGCGCCTGGAACATGCGAGCGTACAGGCCAGGGGCGGCGATTAATGCTGCGTGGCTGCCATCCTGGACGATGCGCCCTCCCTCCATCACTAGGATACGATCTGCAATGCGCGCCAGGCCCAGGCGGTGTGTGACGATGATGGCGGTTTTGCCACGCGCTGTATCGAGGAAGGTGCGGTACACCCGATCCTCTTCGAGCGGGTCAATAGCGGCAGTCGGCTCGTCGAGGATGATCGTGTCGTGGGGGCGATACAGACCGCGGGCGATGGCCACGCGCTGCCATTCGCCGCCGGATAGGTCTATGCCGCCGAATTCGCGCGCCAGCATGACATCTAGGCCGGCGTCGAGACGAGAGCCCTGGCGGTCATAGAACCCTGACTGGGTGAGGGCTGCGGTTGCGCGCTCGCGTTCGTCGGCTTCCGTACCGTCAGCGGCAGGTCCGGCTTGTGGTGCGCCCACGCGGACGTTATCGAGCAGCGTCAAGCGGTAGCGTTGGTAGTGCTGAAAGACTGCCGAGAGACGCTGGAAGCGGGTTTCATCGGCGGCGTCGCGCAGGTCAGTGCTGCCAATCTGAACCGATCCGCTATCGGGGTGGTACAGGCCAGCGATCAAACGCACAAGCGTGCTTTTACCGGCGCCGTTTTCACCCACCAGGGCCACCGATTCGCCAGGGTGGATCGAAAGGGTCACATTTTCGAGCGCGTTCTCGCCAGCGCCAGGGTAGCGAAAACTCACTTGGCGCAGTTCTACGCTGCAGTTACGTGGCAGCGGTGCAAGGCCGCCTTCTCGTTCCGGCGATTCCAAGAAAGCGAGGTAGTTGCCGCCAAAGGCGGCGTTCTCGAAGGCAAACCCCAGCCGGTCGAAGAGCTCCTCGAACCACTTGAAGATGGCATCCATGGCGAAGTACACCGCACCAAACAACCCCGGCGAAACCTGGCCCGTTAGCACGAAGCGCACCAGCAGGAGCAGGAGCCCGACGTATCCGGACAGGGTCAACGCCTTGAGACCCAGGTCAATCGCGCCGGTGCGCAGTTCGGTGTGCCACATCGCGCGGTTGTAGGCCGCCAGCACCTGGTCGTATTTGCGGCGGAAGAAGGGGACAGCCCCACTGGTGCGGGTTTCTTTGAAAAATGCCCGGTCCGTCAGAGCCGCCTCGTAGTGATTGAATTCGCGGCGCAACGGCGCTACCTTGTTCTCGGTGTTGTAGAAGGCCGAGGCCCGGATCACCCGCGCAAGCGCCACCGGCAGGAAGGCGGCGAAGACTCCCAGCACCAGCATTGGCTCTAGCGGGGCCAGGTAAAACCCCAGGGCCAGGAAATAGCCCCCGTGGAAGATCAGGGAGCATAAGACTGTTTCCATTGCCTCGAAACCACGATTGTGCCCGGCGCGGGCTTTTTCAATGTCGTCATACAATTTCGCCGACTCGAAGCGGATCAGTTCGAGCCTGCCGGCCTTGTGGGCCATCGCTTCGGTCATGCGGGCGTCGGCCAGGCGAGAGAGCACCTCAAATGACAGGTTCATGGCAGCGTTCAGCAACATGTACAGGATGTTCACCCCGCCAAGCAGGAGGATCGTTTCCAACACGGCCTGGAATGTGAGGCTGCCATTTACAAACAACGGCAGCCGGTCAAGCAGGACGCGGATCAGGTGCAAGTCAGCGACGAGCAGCAGCGTGAAGCCAGCCGAGGAGAGCAGATAGATCAGAAATATCCACGGCTGCGTGCGGAAAGCCAGGCGCAGCATGGCGCCGATTACGCGGGCGAACGATGGGCGGGGCAGTTTGGCTTCATTCGACTTCATACCAGTACCTCTGGCTTTCATACATGTGAGCGTACAATCCGCCGGACTGCATCAACTCGGCGTGCGATCCGGCTTCGACGATACGACCGCCATCCAGCACCAGGATTACATCGGCGGTTTTGGTGGCTCCCAGGCGGTGGGTAATCAGCAGGGTGGTGGCATCCTCGGTCAGACGTTCGAAGCTGGCATACAGCTCGCTTTCTGCCACTGGGTCGAGGGCCGCCGTGGGCTCATCCAGAATGCGCAGCGCCGCAGGCCGCGCCAGCGAGCGGGCCATGGCCACACGCTGCCACTCGCCGCCGGAAATGTCCACGCCATCTCCGGCGAGCTTCCCCAAGGGGGTATCCACACCCTGAGATAGCCGGGCAACCAGTGGGCCAAGTCCGGCGCGCTCAAAAACTTGTCTATCTTCAGCGGGTTCCTGTCCCAGAAAAACATTGTCGCGTAACGATACACTATAACGGGCAAAATCCTGGTAAACGACAGAAATGAGGCTGCGCATCTCCGCGTCGGCAACCTCTCGAAGATCGCGTCCGTTTATCCAGATGCAGCCCGATTCAGCGGGGTAGAGTCCGGTGAGCAGACGGGTGACAGTGGTTTTACCGCAGCCGTTGGCGCCCACCAGAGCGTAGCGCTTCCCCGCTTCGAGGGTCAGGCTTAAGCCGTCAAGAATGTATCGCTCTGTGCCTGGATAGCGGAAACGAACGTCCCGCAGTTCGATATGGGCGGGAGCTGCAGGCAGCAGGCTGGGGGTGCTGGCGGGAGCGATATTTCCTTCCGGCAGGGCAAGAAAGACCGTCAGGTCTTTGAAAAATTCTGCATCTGCAGCGATCCCGTTGACGGTATCCATGAATCCCCAGACGATGTCGAAACGGGTAAATGCCTGGGTGAGAGCAATGAACAGGCCAATGGAAACCGCGCCGGTTTGCAGTGATGGCAGCAGCACCAGCATGAGCAGCACCCAGATTAACTGGTTGGTCAGGTTGCCGGCATAGGAATTGATATACCAGCGCAAACGGGTGCTCAGACGCACACCGAGGGCGGTGCGAAACGACTTGCGCCACATCCCGATCAGCATGTCGCTGGAACCGAATAGGGTGCGTTCGGCGGCGGCCTCGCGTCCAAGCAGTACGCCGCTGAGGTAATCCAGCCGCCGGTCGTGTTCAGCTACCTGGCGCTCGGCCTGGTAAAGCGCTTTGCCGCCCCGCACGCCGATGATGAGGGCAAAACCGCTCACGGCAAAGACCACCAGCGGCGCCCACCACACCACTGAAGCCAGCAGCGCAAGCAGCCCGACGACCTTCAGAACGAACGCTGCCAGATCCACCAGATGATAGTAGGTTGCCTTGAGCCGCCCGCCCTCAGGGTTGGCGGCTACTCGCTGGATCAAATCCCAGGTGTCGGGTTGTTCGAGCAGGGCATATTCCAGGCGGGTACGTTTGGCGGTCAGGGCGGTGCGGTAGCGAGCGCGCAGCGCCAACGTCAGGCGTAGGTCGGCCAGGTTGTGCAGCGCCGAGCGCAGCCAGCCAAAAGCAGTGAGGCCCGCCAGCAGCGCCAGGTAGCGATAAACGCCTTCTACCGGAGCGCCGTCGCGCACCGTACCCACAACGGCGTCAATGAGGCGGGCAGCAACCAGCGTGGTAACAGGGGTCAGCGCAGCCCAGGCAAGATCAAAGAAGCCGTAAAAGAAGGCGGCAATGGGCGCACAGCGGAAGGCGATGGCAATGCTGTCAAGTACGGTGTAGCGCCGCGGAGATAAATGAATGTTAGGTGGCATACCGTCTTCTCCTTTGGTGAGGCCTAAATCGGGCCGCGCCTCCTAAAGAGGACAACCTTTCTGGCGAGCATAACGTACCACGAAATCCGCCGTAAGGGCGATCCGTTCACGAAATTCTGCAAGCAAGTCAGGGTAGAGATGCGTCCCACCGGTAGCCCAAAGATTCCAGTAGACCTGTAGACCAGCCAGGAACAACTCGATCTGCTCTGCCTGCTGCTCTGGGAGGGCACGGAATTCGGCATATCCATTCAAGAGCGCTTCGCGGTAGCGGGGATAGGCAGGATCATCTCGACAGGCGTCCAACGCCACCGCCAGGTCGAATACCCAGTAGCCAAAGCCTGAATCATCAAAATCAATCGCCCTCGGCTCACCGTGCCAGAAAAACAGGTTGGCATCCACCCCCAGGTCTCCGTGGATCAAACCGAACACGTCCAGACCCTGGCCCCAGTCCTCCATCACATCCCGAATCTGATCTGCAACAAAGGAAAAGGCTTTCCTGTGGAGCGGAGAAAGAAGCGCCCACGCATCCGTATTTGCCATGCCACTGCCCACATCGTTTTGGAATAACCCGTCCCAATCAAATTTTCGTTTCGCCAGGCCTGCCGGAGGTTGCCATTGAATGGAAAATTGGTGCAGCCGTGCCATCAATCTGCCCTGTGCCTGGAGATGATGGGGGCGGAAACGGTTTTTTACCGAGCGGCCTTTGATCCAGCGTAGGAGAGAACAATGGCGCGTCCCTGGTACGCCGGGTGCGTTGATTGCGGGCACCCACTGTCCATCCAGGGTGGCAATCGGTTCTGGCACTGGTAAATTCGCCTCCTGGCGCATGGCAGCCAGCCAGGTCAATTCCAGATCAATCGCCTCCGGCTCCTGGTAGCCAGGTTGGTGCACCCGTAGCAGGTACTGGCCGGGCTCGAACAGATTGTGATTGCCTGGGGCTACAGGTGATGCAGGCCCATAGACACGAAACAGCGTATTCCCTGCCCACACAACCAGTTTGAAGGGTGCGTCCTGCAGGCCATATTCCCGCAGGGCAAGCCGGGCTAACTGTCGCATCCTGCGCAGTCGTCCCCGGTAAGTGAGATCCTGGTAAGGTTTCATGGTTTTCTCTTCACTCGAGTGGCAGGGTTTAATCTTCCTGGCTCCAGAGAGTGGCGATCCACGCGCTCAGCCGCGCGGTGTAGACCACAACATTGTAAGAATTGCCCAGCAGGAGCAGGAAAATGACTGGCAACAAAGCCGCGAACCCCGCAATTCGATTTAGGAATATGGTCGCGATGGCATATACCAGCAAGATCAATCCGAAGATCAGGATCGGACGCCGGTACGCCAGGATCAGATAAACCAGACAATATTCAAGCCGTTCACGTGCCAGACGCCTACGATTGGACATGTTCTCCCATTGAATCGTCCATAAGCAGATCCAACTCTTCTCCCATCAAGTGGTGCATAAACCAGTTGTAGTTTTGCAGCATGAGCGCATAACTTTCTCTGGGTTTGAGAAACCCGTGACCCTGGCTGGAGAAGATGACCAGGATCGTTTCAATCCCGCGCGCTTTCAACGCCCGGTACATTTCCATGGCGCTGGTGAGGGGGACGCGTGGATCCTTTTCGCCGTGTTGGAACAAAATGGGCGTTTGGGCCTGGTGGATGGCGCTGATCGGGGCCGCTTGCTCGAACAATGCCTTGTTGCTGTAGGGATCGCCAGAAAGCAGAATGGCTTGCGGTTCATCGGACCCCGCGCGATAAATTCGCCAATCAGAAAGCGCCGCGCCTGCGCTGGCTGCCTTGAGACGGTTAGAATGCATGGCCGCGAACGCACTGATATAGCCGCCCTGGCTCCAGCCCATACATCCGATGCGCGTCTCATCCACAAAGCCTTGTGCCACAAGATGATCAATGGCTGATTCGATATCCCACAGGTCAGCAACGCCGAGATGATCAAAATTCAGCGCCAGAAATTCTTGCCCTCTCCCAAGCGAGCCGCGATAATTGGGTTCCAGGATCAAGATATCTTTATTGAGAAACTGCACCGTAGGATAGAAATAGCGGTTATTGTTTTCGAGCAAAATCAACGGTGAAACAGCCGCCGGCCCGCCATGAACGTTGAAGATCAAAGGGTATTTCTTGCCCGGGTCGAAACTCGAAGGTTTTCGCAAAATACCCTCGATTTTCGTTCCATCTTTGCTTGTCCAACGGACTGTCTCCGCGGTTCCAAAATCCCAACCGGAATATTGTTCGTTAAAGCTGGTGATTCGTTTCAGATCCCAGCCCTTCGATGCCGGAGAGCCATAATAGATTTCGGCAAGCCTGGTTGCAGAGGCCGCACGCAAGGAAATCTGGGCATCTTCATTCAGGAAGAAAGCCTCCGGTGACAAGCCTTGCGTTTCCCACACCTCGATATCGCCATCTTTCGAAATCCTGGCGATTTCACAACGGCTTTTGTTCCAATAGCTCAGGAAAATACCTTGCTTGGTCCAGTAAACATTCAAGGGTTCTTGATCGAGAGATTTTGTGATGCACTTGAGGTATGGCCCCAAATCTGCATTCTCCAATATTTCCCTGGGGAGGGTCAAGTCGAGCAGCCAGAGATCCGCTTGATTTTGGGGGCCAGGGCCGCCTGCTTTGTGCAGAACGAGCATTCCAGCGCCGTCTGGGGAGATCGCTTTGATTTGGGCGCCTTTCGGGAGCGCCAATCTATTCGATCGTATACTGAGGGTAGAGTCTTCGATATTGCGAAAGATCGAATCGGGCTCGAATTCGATCCGGAAGCAATCTGTGATATTTCGACTAAATTCATCCTCGTTGCTCCGGCAGTTGATAAATACGGCGCCACCTGTTGGTGAAGGGATAATGGATTCGATCTGGAAGGGCTTTTCCAGCGACCCAGTTAGATTGATAACGGGTTTTGTGTGCGGGTCACCTTTCGCATGGGGTGTCCCTGAATTTCGCCGGTAATCCAGGATTTTTTTCCTGTCAGCATAATAGAGTTCGGTAATGCTTTCTTGTTCTCCTGCAATTCTGAAGTGCCCAAATTTGTCTTCCCGGATGGCCAGGTCGTCGGGAATTCTTCTGGCAGTATAAAGAAACCCGTTTGCAAAAGGCTCGAAGGTTTCGATGCCGCCCGGTTGATCGGTGACCTGCTGACCTGCGCCCGCCAATTCCTCGAAGATGTATATCTGAAAACCAGCCTCCCCTGCAAGTTTTAGCAGCGCCACTGTCTGAGGATCGACCCAGCGCACTTGCGAGACGATGTCTTCGGCGGCAAACGGGTAAGTTTGATCTGTATGCACATCATGAAGGTGAAGGGATGCCTTCACCTAATTATCCCTGAAGTTGTCGACATGCATCAAAGCATAGATCACCTTATCGCCAGATGGATTGATCCTTCCTCCACCTACGATGGGGATTTGGAACATCTGCTTGATCCCTGGTGGATGCCTTTTGGTTATTGTAGCCATATGGATTTGCTCCGTCCGATCAATAACCCATAACCATTTTGATCATAGATTATCGCTTTTGCACCGGTTTGTCATCCCCCAAAATGGGGGATATCAAAACCACTTAAGGATAAGGCATAACGCAAAGTGGCGTTCTCATCAAAATCATAGGTCTTGAATTTCTCATAAGTCAGCGGGTGTTGGGGCATAAGCAACTCGCCTGCCTCCGGGTCATCGGGGAAAGCAATAAAGGATTTGGTTGAGACATTGCCCCTGAATTTCGAATTAGCCAATTCGAATGAACGAACATCACCGCAGCTATTGCCAGCCTGGCCTGAAGGGATCCCCACAATCTCTCCGCCAAGTTGGTAAAGATCCACCATCAAGTTATAGCCCGTGCTAAAAGTCAGTTCAGAAGACAAGATGAAGATCCGTTCCGGAGAATAGAGAGCCTCATGTTCGCGAGATTGGAATTCGGGGTAAAAAGATGGCATTTTTGCAAAATCCCTTTCTAAATCTGCACGGTTCGAGCCTTCATATTGGTCACCTGAAAAATCAGGGTCCAGGCTGAAATCGTAATCCGTGATCTTCAGTGGTACCTGTGGGTAGTAGGAGATCTGCGTTAGATCCACGCCCCGCTCGCTGAAGCTTGCCAGAAACTCAGACATCTTCCTGACGGTGCCGTTGGTTTTTAGTAACGCTACTGTCCTTTCGAATCCAACCAGGTAATAGGTCAAGATCTGATTCATCAAGGAATTGCCTCCCTGGTTATCTCTCAAATCAACGATCAGATATTGGGTGTGGGCGGTTTTCATCGCTGTGATCAAGTCACAGAAGACAGTCGATGCCGCCGGGATACCGGCGATCACTTTTTCGTAATCCTCCGGTACATCCGTACCTGGGTGGAAGCGTTGAAATATGTTCCGTGCCCATGCCTCGAAATGATCCATGCCATTCGCCCTGAAATACTCGTACATCTCGCGGAAGGTGGTCATGTTGGCAATCCGTAATACGGCGATCTCTCCCGGTGCGTGGCCGGTTTCATTTACAAATTGGTAGAAGAAATAAGGGTTATCGGGATCGTTGAGCGGCGGCAACTGATCAGGGTGTTCGCCTTTGATCTGTGCAGGCATATTGCTGGTGGCGGTATCAAAGATGTGGGTTTGTACCTCGCCATCCGCATGCTGGAACGTCACTGCGATCTTTGAACCCGAGTGGGTGGCTTGCCATTCAGGGATCAACAAATTCAAGGTCTCTCGATAAAAGAGTAAGGCTGGCCTGTTGCCTAATTTCCCCAAGGTTTGGTATCGATTCTCGCAACCAAAGAAATTCTCAACCCGTTCCAAGAGCTCAGCAACTCCAATGCCCGCTACAGAAACCAGTAAACTACCGATTAAATATCGGTCTGCTTCGTGAGTCACTGCACGAACATACAATTTTCCTTCGATGGCGCCAAAGATCAGTGGAACCCCGCCGGGATTCTCTTGATTTAGCAAACTTGACTCATCCAAAACAGTTGTATGGCCATCTTTGAGGCTGGCGACAAATGGCATCAAATAGAAGTTGAATTCTTTTGCGGTCATTCCCTCAGATGGAATGTCGCGGATCAACTTTTGTAATCTGCGGTGGTAGGCGATCCGTCCGCCGCCCTTGAAATAGGGATCAGGGTGGGCGGTTTCGATGATATTTGTCAGTTGGCGAATATCATCGATCAAGGCTGTTCGTGAGAGTTTGGCTTCCATTGTTAGTCTCTCCTTTTGGAATGAGTCAGGGTTGTTGCCAGAAATGGGTGATATCTGTAGTATAGATGGTCTGAGTGTTTTCTGTTGTAACCTGTGGATGTGCCAGTAATTCTGGACGGTAGCCTACGGGTAGAAGCTCGATATACACCCTGGCAACTCGCCTAGATTGGTAGCCAAACAGGCTGGATTGAGGACAGTTATAGCGGAAGATATTTTTGGCGATATAGAACCGGTAGAAATCTTTGCCAAAATATTGCCCCAGAGCGGCAAATACTTTATTATCGCTGTTAAATGCCAGCTCATCGTTGATTTGCAATACAGCCCCATCAATCAACCGTTGCCTGATCTCGGCTACACTCAATATCTCGCCCCTTTCATCCATAAAGTAGGCGTTTAAATTCGGGTCAAAGAACAGCCATTTTGATAACTGCTGGCAGTAAACCGCGTTGACCACGTGGCTCTCGATGTGATCTTTCTTATATGGCTTTAGATGGATGAGCCTTGATTTCCACCCCAAAGCCAGATAAACATCATTCAAGATTGTAGCAAACATACCACAGTTGATATGCTTTGCCTCCGTGTGGATCAGGTGAAGCAAATGCAGCGAATCCATCTTATCTGGAACAGACGCCTTAGAGGTATGAATAGCTAAACCATGAACCCAATGCATCAAAGAGATAAGTCGCTCAATTTCTGCCCCTTTTCCAGCAATCATTTCTAAGTCATACTGCTCCCGTAAACACGTCAAGTTGAGGTCAGCCGGGCAGCGATATTGCACACAGAGCTTATCATCCTGTGAGGGGTTTGTGGAATAAACTGTATATTGCCTGAGTAGATCAACAAAGGGGTTGTTGGGCTGGCCGAGGCAGTCCAGATCTTGCTGAGTGATTTCCAGCCTTTGCAGCGCGGTACTAATTTCGTCATTGCTTAAGAAGTGGCTGGGAAAAACATCTATGAGGTTCATTTTGGATCCCTCAGACTTCACTCAAAGCGCAGCCTTGATTTGATCGTAAGCCATTGGATGTATCAACTGGGGAGCCGCCGGTTCTTGCCCGACCCTTTTATCTTTTCGCATCAGCGCAACCTTACCAGGAAATCTACCAGCAGATTCTGGAACTCGTCTCCCTGAGGCGTGGCAAAGATGTCGGTGCCATGCATTTCACCGGGGAATATCTCGAAGGCTTTTGGCTCCGCTGCAGCCTCGTACATGGACTTCATCGTGGCAGGTACGCCGTGTCCATCTTCTTCGGTGGTCACAAAGAGCATGGGCAGGGTGAGTTGGGCCAGTTCCTCGCGGCTCACGAACAGCGGGCCGCCGATTGGCCCGTTGCCGGTCGTCCAGAGGCTGGAGATGACCACTACCCCGGCCAGGTCCGTGTCCATGGCAGCCTTGAGGCAGGCGGTGCCTCCCATGCTGGCACCCATGCAGACGATGCGCTGGTAGCCCTGGTCACGCAGGAGTCCGATGGCTGCCCGCACGTCAAGGTCCAGCTTGGATCTATCCTCACGAAAGTTGAACGTGAGCGCGCCAAACCCCTGCCCGGCGATGTGTTCGGCAAACGAGATCCAACTGCTTTGATCAGCCCCGTGCGCGCCCATGTGCGCCAGCACCACCCCGATGCCCTCTTTCTCCTCGCCGACAAACAACGTACCGGATAAACTCACGCCATCTGCAGTGAAAAAGATGATGTCGTCAGCCTGTACCTGCTGCAGCGTGGGCGAGGGCGTCGGCGTGTTCGTGGGCGAGATGGTAGCCGTGGGGATGGCTGCCGGTGGGATGGTGGGAGTATCCGGCGATGTGCTGCATCCATTCAAGAGCAGCGCCAGCATGGTCATCAGCAAGGGCCAGCCAGCAGATCTCCTATGCTCAACGTTTGTCTCACTGGATACTGGAGACTGACCACCGGGTAGCCATCTTGACACGAAGAATCTGGTCCATAGGATCATCAGGGTTGTTGGAACAATACCCAGCGAAAATATAACGCCATAGAGAGCCTGCATCTCAATGGACGCACTGCTCTGCATATAGCCTGTCAACGAGCTGATGAACACATTACCCAGGTAGTGGACAATCATCAAAGGCAGAAGGCTGCGTGTCCTGACGAACATGTATCCGTAAAACAAGCCCAGGATAAAAGCCCAAACAACCTGCCCCATCACCCACACCAACTCACGCCCGCTTGCCAGATTGAGCAGATGGACGAGCCCAAAGCCAAGCGCCGAGAAGATGATTGCCTTGCGTTCTGAATACTTTCCCAGGAAAACCGTCAGCACGATGCCTCTGAACACTGCCTCTTCAAAGATAGAGGGGAAGGAGATAAGAAGGCTCGGCGAACCGGGAGGTAGGTCTCCTGACAGATCGAACACCTGCCGGATAAAACTCCAGGTTGTTGGTAACCCTTCAGAGAACCGGTACACAAATGACGCCGCGACCTGTGACAGCGCCAGGATGATGTAGCAGGAGATCGCCAGCAGTACGAGCCGGACGAACGGCTGCACCCTGGTCAATCCGATATCATCCAGATACTGCCTGAACGTGCTTTTACCCTTCGGGAGGCGTAAAACGAAAGGCACGAAGATGAAGACCGTCAGAATGTGAAAGGTTATTGTATGGGCAAACTGACCAGTGGAAGAGAAGGGCGATAATCCCATCCACGTGACCAAATTACTTGCCAAAATGATCGACACGACCATGGTTGCCACCACTGCCAGAAGTGATACCCAGGGATGTTCGTAAAGCTGGGGTTTCTTCTTTTTCGTTTGAACATTGTTGTTTGGGGTTTCCATTGCATTCTCTCATTCTTTCACCAGAACTGGCTTTTGATCTTCAGCCCGCCAGTGTCGGAGTCTGGTACACCGCCGGGTGGTCGGCGGGGAGTTTCTTCCACATGCGGTCGGCCAGGATTAACAACAGCGCGGTGACAGTCATCTTTAGCCTACTTCGCTCCGCTTCGGGGGTGCTTTGCAAAGATGACTGTCACCTGGATGATTTACTTCATAAACGGGATGCTGAGCGCATACCGAATCGGCTTATCCGACAGCGCCCGCATGGCATTGACCACGCCCTGATAGGTGCAGAAAATGCCAATGAAGATGAAGGGAAGGATGCTGAATACTGCCAGGGTTGAAGCCAGTATGACAAATCCCTCTCCCATATTCAAGTTCAATAGCACTAATGCAGGCAAGCCAACGAGCATGAAGAATAATGCGGCGAAGAGCGACAGCGTCATGGTGATCTGGAAGTTGAGCACAAGGCGTCCATGCTGATCAATCTTGTAGGATTGATTCTTCTTCCACGACCACAGCAGAAGCGGGACGAACACGATGCAGAACACACTGCTGAGGTGCAGGATAGTCAGCCAGAGATTTTCGTTGCTGGTGTTCTCCTCGCCGAAGTCGAATTCGAGCGCTTCGCCCAGGCAATGCAGGGTATAGGCGCGCGGGTCCACTTCTCCGCTTTCGATGCGTTGGATGGTACGCGGGCTGACTTCACACAGTTCAGCCAGGCGCTCCTGCGTCAGTGCTTTTTGCTGGCGCAGTTCAGCGACTTTGAGTCCGAGATTAGGTTGGTTCATGATGTTCTCCTTTTTTTGAATTTAATCCACATTATAGGAATCGGACTCGGAATTACAACGTCGTATGGACGACATTTACACGACATTCGATGATTGGGCACGACATGCGGCGGTAAATCGACCGGAATCGAATCGATGCCAGAATCATCTGACATCAATTTCATCCTTTCCTCCCAATGAACAACCCGTAACCAAAATACTCATTGAGATGATCAGGGACGATCCCACCCTGACGAACCTTCTTTACGAAATCCCGGTAGAGGGGGTTTTGGGCATAGAGCCGCAGCATCCTGCCCATCACTTGCAGCGCGCCTGCCCAGCCATAGCGCTGCAGGATGCCTTTCGCCTCATCCTGGATATCGACAGTATGGATCTGGGTGGTGATCTCTTGCAGCCCTGCCGTGTGCAACAACCCTGTCCATTCATCCGGTGTGAGGGGGGTTACGCTGGCACCTACCTCCTGTGCAGCCCAGGCGATCACCTCTGGCGGCGGCGGCACTTTCAGCCAGGCAGTCTCATTCAATCCAACATACCCTCCTGGCTTGGTCACCCGGGCATACTCGCTGACCGCTTTTTGTTTATCCTCTGGAAAGGCGGTCACCGATTCGGTCAGCACGGCATCGAAAAGGTGATCCTCGAAAGGCAGGTATTGGGCATCGGCGACTCTGAACTTGACCCGGTGGGTTAATTTTTCCCTGGCGGCTCTTTCCTTGGAGCGCTGGACCATTCTCTCCAGAATATCCACGCCAACAACCCGGCAGCCAACCTTTGTGGCAATGAAGCAGGCTGTTACCCCGACGCCACAGCCAACATCCAGGATATAACTGTCTCTGTCAATATGACAAAGCTCGATGAGCGCTTCGGTGGCTGCAATTCCCCCAATGTGTTTCGTCAGGCCCACCTCGGCGGCAAAGTCAAAGAAAGTTGGTTGATCCTTCATTTTTTACCTCCATCGCGCCGGCATGGCCGATGATCTCATGCGACACATTCACCAAGACCCAGGCCAGGGTCGCGATCGCGATCAGCGTAGGGATATCGATTTCAGGTCGGTCACCTTCACTTTTTATACGGATTTCATAGATCACAGGCATCTGTGTACCTTTCCATGATCACTGTGTTTTGATCATAGATTAACGCTTTCGCACTGGTTTGTAATCACCTAAAATAGGGTATCTTACAGGGGAATCAGGAACAAGTTTTTCTATTCTAAGGCCGCCAATACTGTCTGGCTGTTGGTAATCGCCATTACAGAATTGCACAAAGAGCCGCTCAGCCGTTTTAGTATGGATGTCTTAAGCAGAAAATCGCGGATTTCTGGGGGTTGCCGGTCGAGTACTTTTTTGAGCAGGTAATCTAAAATAAACCGATTGGTCACAGCACCGCCGAAAGGTGGGCTTTTCATGATTATGGGGGCTTACAGAAAAAACGGGGCCAGGGAGGGCATAGGGCGCACGGTTTTATCCGTGCGGTCAGATGCTCTAACCATCCAGACATACAACTGCTTGAATTTTGGTTGACATTTACACCTGTTTGGAAGACAATTGGTGACATTGTTCCACTTTCAGCAAACAGGAAGCGTAGGTGAGCCGTATGAACCGTCACAAACGCCAAGCAGCCAAACAGCCCCTGGAAAACAGCGCTCAGTACTTGCAGATTGCCTTCGACGAGTCGAGCATTGCGAAAGTATTTGTCAGCCTGGATGGGCACTTTTTGAAAGTCAACCGCGCGGCCTGTACGTTGCTGGGCTATCCCGAAGCAGAGCTGTTGACCAAAAGCGTCCGCGATGTCAGCCACCCGGACGATATTGCGCCCACCGAGGCTATGCTCGAACCGATTCTGGCGGGGCAGCGCTTGTCAGCCCAGATGGAAAAACGCTTTGTTCAGAAGGATGGAACGGTCGTTTGGGCGCTCGTCAATACGGTGCTGATTCGCGCCGCGGATGGCGCACCGCTCTTCCGCATCTCAGAGGCTCAGGATATCACTGAGCGCAAACGCATCGAAGAAAAATTGCGCGAGGCAGAAATGCGCTTCCGCCTGCTGAGTGAAGCCTCTCCAACGGCGATTTATATCATTCAGGATGGCGTTCTTCAGTATGTTAACCCCACCTTTGTCGAACTCTTGGGCTATCCCATAGAACAACTGCTGGGAAGCGATCCACTGTCGTATATCTACCCAGACGATGTGCCCCTCGCGCGCGAAAAACTCGGGCAGCGCTTAAGCGGCCAGGTAAAAAAGTTGGACTACCAGTGCAGAATGGTGCGCAAGAACGGGGGGATACGCTATATACACATCTACAGCAGCGTGACAGAGAGCCTGGCCAGTGGTCCTCTCGTGATCGGCAACCTGTTAGACATCACCGAACAGAGACAGGCCGAGCTGGCGGCTGCCAGATCGCTAGTCCTGGTAAATGCGATCATCAACAGCACCATCGATTTGATCTGGTCGGTTGATGCTGAACAATTTGGCCTGCTGACGTGGAACCAGGCCCTTCAGGAATATTTCCAGGCAGGCCGCGGGATTATGCTTGAGATTGGCATGCGCCCCGAAGAACTTTTCCCGCCCGAATCGAGTTATATTCAAACGTGGCGCCAGCTATACCAGCGGGCCTTAGCCGACGGTTCTTATACGACAGAATACAGGGTTTTTACAGGTAATCGGGTTTTGCTGTTAAGTTTAAACCTTCTCCAGCAGGAGGGCCAGGTCTTCGGGATATCGGTTTTCGGTAAAGACATCACCGAGATCAAACGCTCCAATGAGATGCTGCAGATCAGTGAACAAGCCGCTCACCGGATCGCTGAGCAGCTGCGCATGATCAACCAGATGATGGGCATCCTTATCGGCAGCCTGGATTTCGAGAGCCGGATGCAAAAGCTGCACGAAATATGCCAGCGCATTGGCGATACGGATACTTTTTACGTGTTTCTCTACGATAAAGAGACGGGGACGATCAGTTCTCCTTATAACTACAAAGACGGGGTACGCCTCCAGCTCCCGGTCCGCGATATTCGAGAAAAGCCCGGGGTAACCGGGTATGTCATTGAACACCCTCAGACACTGTATATTCCCGATACCCTCCAACTGCCGCCCGGCGTGCCACCCATAATCGTGCAGCCCGGCAGGCAAACCCGCTCCTTGGTCATCGTCCCGCTGATGCTGAGCGGGCAGGTCATCGGCGTGGTGTCGATGCAGAGCTGCGCGGTCAACGCCTATACCCCAGATCAAATCCAGGCGCTTGAGCTCTTAGCCCCCCAGGCCGCCATCGCGCTCCAGAACAGCCGTCTCTACGAACAAGAGCGCAACGAAAGGAACCTGGTCAATGCACTTATTGACAACTTGCCGGGTATTTTTTTGCTGGTTAATCAATCGGGGCGCTTGCAGCGTTGGAATAAATACGTCGAAATGACACTGGGGTATCCGGCAGAGAAATTGGGCGAACTGGATATTTTGTCTTTGATCGTCCCGCAAGACCGGGCCTTGTATGCAGGCCTGGTCGCCCAGTGCTTTGCCGAAGGAGGCGGGACGGCCGAAATGCGCCTGGTAGTTAGCGGCGGCAAAGCAGAGATCCCATTTTATGTGACCGGCGCACGCGTACAGCTTGGGGACGAATTATACCTGTCTGCAATCGGCCTCAACATCACCGAGCGCAAACGCGCTGAAGAAGCGCTGCGCCAGCAAATAGATCAAAATCAAAAGCACGTGCGCGAGTTAGAGGCGATAGCTCAGGTATCAGCCAAGCTGCGCCAGGTGCAGACCCGCGCCGAAATGATCCAAATATTGCTTGAAGAATCAATGCGCGTCCTGGAAGCGCAAGGCGGCGCGCTGGGCTTGCTCAATGGGAATTCACTGGTCATCTGGGGCGCGGCCGGGCTGGTCGCCGACATTCAGGGACAAGTGATTGCCCAAAACGATGGCCTGGGCTGGCAGGTCATTCAAGACGGAATGCCGCGTTTTTTTGATGGCAAGAGCGGGGAAGTCGCCTCAGTCTTTGTGTCGCTGCTGAACGATATGCAGAACGGGATACACTCTGGGATCCTGACCCCCCTGAAAAGCGATGACCTCACCATTGGCGTATCCTTTTTAGGCTATGTTTCCCCGCAACCGGTGCCGGCAGATCGGCGGCGCCTGGCCAGTGCAATTGCCGAGTTCGCGGGAAGCGCCCTGCACCGGGTGAGCATGTCTGAGACGCTGGAGAAAATTGTCGCCGACCGTACGCGCGAACTGCAGACCATCTATCAAATTGTAGCCAGCGTTGGCTCGCGCCTGGAGCTGCGCCCGGCCATTCAAAGCGCATTGGCATTGATCTTGCCAGCCGTTGCTTCAGATGCCGGCGCGGTTTTACTTTGGGATGAGCCGCACGGTCATTTTGACGTTCTTGCTGCGCAAGGGCTGTCCCAATCTGTCATAGATTATCTTGAACGGGCAGATAATCAAAGCGGCCCCGAAGGCCGGGCGCTGGCCAACCGCAAGCCGTTCGTCCTGGCAGATCTAGCAGATGTTTCCACTGACAAGCGGTTACCCTTCAAATATCATGGCCGCTTGCCTTTTGCCGCTCTGCCGATGACCATTGGGGACCAGGTCATCGGCATCCTGGATGTAGCCCGACGGGGAGGTGAACCATTCGACCTGGAGGAGCTGACCCTGCTGACCTTCATTGCCGATCACCTTGGGTTGGTGATTGAGAACTCGCTGCTCTTTTGGCAGATTGAAGATCAGGCCGTGTTGGCAGAGCGATCCCGCATGGCGCGCGCCCTGCACGATTCGGTCACACAATTGCTGTACAGCATTGTGCTGTATGCCGAAGGCGCCAACCGCCTGGCAGACCAGGCGAATTGGGAACAGGTGCAGGCTAATCTTGCAGAGCTCGGTCAGATTGCCCGCCAGGCCTTGAAAGAAATGCGCCTGATGGTTTATGAGCTGCGCTCACCGGCGCTGCATAACGGGGGGTTGGCGAAAGCAATTCAACACCGGTTAAACTCTGTAGAAATGCGCTCCGGCATCCAGGCTTCCGTCGTCGCCGACCGTGTACCACGGCTTTTGGAACGTACGGAGGAAGCCCTGTACCGGATTGCCCTCGAGGCGCTGAACAACTCGCTCAAACATGCCCAGGCAAAGAATGTGACCGTTTTCATCCGCCGCACAAAGAACGAACTCCGTTTGTGCGTGCGCGATGATGGTGTAGGTTTTTCGGTGGAAGAAAAAGCGCACAGCGGCGGCCTGGGTATCCTCGGGATAAACGAGCGCGTTGAACGCCTCAACGGGCAACTCGAGATACGCTCTGCGCCAGGCGGTGGATGTGAAGTTGAGGTAGTGATCCCAATCTCTGGGAACAGAGCTGAACAACGCTCCTACAGGAGGCAAAAATCATGACCGCTAAAATTCGCTTATTGATTGCCGACGATCATTTTCTCGTCCGCGCCGGCCTGAGAACGTTTTTTATGTCGTCGCCCGACATCGAAATTGTCGGCGAGGCGAGCGATGGGCTAATGGCGGTAGAGCAGGCGCTGCGCCTCCAACCGGATATCATCCTGATGGATCTGCTCATGCCTGGCCTGGATGGCATTGAAGCGACCACTCGCATCTGCCAGCAAAACCCCGCTGCGCGTATTTTAATCATCACCAGTTTCGCCGAAGATGAACGGGTAGTCTCCGCCATTCATGCCGGAGCAATGGGTTACCTGATCAAAGATACATCTCCCCAAGAGCTTGAACAAGCCATCCGGGCCATCCATGCCGGCGAGTCCTACCTTCCACCCAACATCGCCCATAAAGTCATTCGCCAGCTCAACAAGCCATCCAAAAGCAGTGCGCCATGGGAAAAACTGACCCCGCGCGAGCTGGATATCCTGAAGCTGGTGGCCGAAGGGCTCTCTAGCGATGAGATTGCCAGGGAGTTATATATCAGCGTCCAAACCGTCAGCTCTCACTTGTGGCGCATGATGAAGAAACTCGGCGTGGAAAATCGTACGCAACTGGCGCTGTTTGCCATCCGGAACGGGATCGTCAAAAAAGACTGATCGACGCTCGGTTAAAAGAAAACTGTTAAGAACAGCCGTCAAAAAACGGCTGTTTTTATTTAAGCGGGTTCACAATTACCAGGGCAGCGGGTTTGCACCGCGCCTGATAGGATGGTAATAACTATGAACAGAACCGATCAATCTACAAATCCAGACCCGGCGCCTGCCCAACTCAAAATTGTTTTGCTCGCCGGCCCTGGGCCCCGGAGGGACGCTTTACTGGCTATCCTGCAGTCCATGCCCGGTTCTGGGAAAATCTTTTGCTTCGCCACCCTGACAGAAAGCGAGACAGAGATAAAAACCCCTGGAGCCGTGATGGTCATTATTGACGATTCGCTGAATGAGAAAATTCTCGAGCAGGCAATTCCGTTGATTCGCCAATGGCAGTGCGCGGCCTCGATTCTGCTGATCGCCGGGCACCCCGGCAAGATTTTTCAAGATGCCCTATACCGCCCCGACGCTGTGCTGTGCAATGCTTGTTCATCAGACAGCCTGGCGAAAGAAATCGGGCGCATTACCCAGGCGTACAAGCGCGTATTAGTCATCGCCGACCAGGAGCTTGAAGCGGGCGCAACACTGTCTGTGTTCCTGATTCATGCCGGCTATAACGTCAATAGCGTGCTGGGCATCAAAAGCGGCCTGCTTCAATTAGCCAAGGCCAGCCCCAATTTGATCTTTTTGGAGCATCGGCTGCTCTTGCAGCAAGATTTTTATGTTGTTGATGAAATCAGGGCTCTGACGCCTGCACCGATTGTGCTGTTTGGCAGCCGGGCTGGCCAGGAGGAACCGGCAGTGCAGCCCAGTTTGTTCAGCGGCTACCTGGCTGAGTCTTTTGGCCCAGATGAGTTGACGGCCGTTATTAACCAGGCCTTTTCCAATGCGCAGCCGCGTTTGATGTTCAAACTGAACGGTTGTGAAAACACCCGGGCGAACCCGGTTGCAGTAATAAGCACCCCTGACCCTTTAAGACATTAAGCAGCCCCAATATCTTTATGGAGGAACGATCATGAAACAACTTAGCGCACCTCGTAACCGGTCACGTTTGGCCCGTCAGATCAACCTGGCGCTGATCCTGGCGCTGGTGGTCAACTTTTTGCCGGGCATTGTGCAGCCAGATAGCATGCCGTCGGCCGCAGCGCACAACCTGGATGCCAGCGCGGTGTACGTTTTCTTCGACCCTGAAACCCAGGCGATGCTGGATGCGCGCATTGCCGGCGGCTGGACAGCCGGCGTGCCGCTGATTCAGACGGGCGATACGATTGGCCTGGTGATCAAAGCTGTGCCAGATAACGGCACCACCACCGGTGTGGGCGGATATACCACCTTTTACGTTCCAGACGGCGCACAGGTGGTGGATGCAGCCTTCCTGATGCCCAATGGCAGCGGCGGTTACGACCGCGTGGATGCCAAGGGTCAGGCGCTGATCCCCAACGTAGGTGCAGGCGGCGGCCCGACCGTGAACCTGGCAACTCTGGGCCTCCCGACGCTCAACCGCGGCCCCAATATTGTTGGGGTGACCGCCCCGCTGGTCAATCCCACCACCAACGCCAACAACGGCACCTTGCCCGGTGTGTATGGCGATCTGGGCATTTTCTTCTCCACCTCGCCAGAGACGGCTTACGGTTCCTACACCGATCTCTACCCCACCGACAATCGCATTACCAACAACAGCGGTGACTGGGTTGGTTTGCGCACCCCGCTGCAGGCTCCGCTCAACCTGTGGGACGCCTGGCAGATGGCCGGTTTTGGCATTAACGGCACAGCCAACCCCAACCTTCCAGCCACCCCGCGGGTAGACTCCAACGGGCGCGGCAATACCCTGTGGGGGGTTGCCAGCGCTGTGGCCGGGCCGCAGAGCGGCTACGCCTGGGATTTTGAGCTGCCCGATTATGCAGTCTGCGCTGGCTCAGCAACGGCTGCGCCAACGGCATCATGCATCAACGCGGCCACCGATGAGATGGGCCCCTGGCAGCGCGTCCAGTACCCCGGCAGCCAGATCGCTTACGATGTGCCCGGCGATACAACTTTGGGCATGTTTGTTGGCGGCATGGATGCCAGCCATGTTGGGCATGATCTTTCTGTCAGCCCGCTCCCAGCAGGCACCAATGCCATCCGCTTTGCCTACGGCCAGTTAACCAACCTGCGGCCCGAGTTTGCCTGGGTGCAGTTTGAGGTCACCGCCTATGACGATATGCTCGATCCCACCGGCTGCCCCATCTGGCGGGTAGACACCTTTGGCGGCGATGCCGGCGGTGATGATAGCGGCAAAGACCACATCTGGCGCTACTACGACCCCAACAGCGTGCGCCTGAATGGCTGCCTGGCAGCCGGCAAGCCCGCCACGCGCGATATCGTCAAAGTGGGCGATGCTTACCAGTACCAGTTAAAACTCTACAACGTGGGCAATGTAGACCTGACCAACGTTGTGGTCACCGATCTGCTGCCCAGCGGTGTGACCTTCTTGAGCGCCACCCCGGCCCAGAGCAGCGGCCCAAACCCGCTGCGTTGGGTGATTGGCAACTTCAACCGCGGCCAATCATGGCAAGCCACGGTAACCGTGAAAGCCAGCAGCAGCGGCATCTTGAATAACACCATGACGGTCTGCGGGATCACCACCTTCGATGATCCACTTTGCGAAACCGCTACCGATAAGGTGACCTCTGGCCTGATTCCGTATCTGCGCCAGGGCAAATCGGTTACGCTGACCTCGGCCGCGCCTGGCACTACGGTAGCCTATACGATAAAGATTGATAACATCGGCACCGGCGCCACGGGCTCTCCAATCCGCATCACCGACTATCTGCCGGATGGCTTCACCTATGCCGCTTCTCCTGCGCCTACGGCGCTGGTCAACGGCGCGGTGGTGCTGCCCACGCTCATCACCCCGCTCAACCCCAATCAGCCGGTCTTCAGCATCCCGGCTGTGCTCCAGGCAGGGCAATCCCTGTTCCTGACCTTCAGCGCCCAGATCGCGCCGGACCAGGCCCCGGGCGAGTATTGTAACAGTTACACCAGCAGCACCCCGGTCAACCAGACCACCGGCTCGCTGGCCTGCCTGACGGTGGGCGGCGCGGCCATTGGCGACACCATCTGGCGCGATTGGGATGGCGACGGCGTGCAGGACGCGGGTGAAGAGGGCATTGCGGGCGTGGAAGTGAAACTTTACGCCGCCGACGGCACGACGCTGCTGGCTACCACCACCACGGATGCCAACGGCAATTACTATTTCAACGGTCTGACCGCCGGCACCTATGTGGTCGAGGTCAACGGTGGAACCACCCTGCCAGGAACAACCCAGACCGGCGACCCGGATGCCGTGTGCCCAGGTACGGGCTGCAATAACACGCACACCGTGAACCTGAACGACGATAACCACCTTTACATGGATGCCGATTTCGGCTACCAGCCCACCGGCACGGGCTCGATCGGCGACACGATCTTTGAGGATATCGGCAATGATGGCGTGTTCAACGCCGGCACCGACATTGGCATCTCGGGCGTGACCATCTATCTCTACGAAGACACCAACGGCGATGGCGTGATCACGCCTGATGTGGATGCCCTGGTGGCAACCACCACCACAGACAGCAATGGCAGCTACTCCTTCACTGGCCTGGCCGAGGGCTACGACTACCTGGTTTACGTGAACCAGGCCGACAGCGCCCTGACCACCTACTTTGGTGCCGACCCCTATCAGGCCTCGACGGCCAATCCACACCCGGTGGACAACCTGACTGGCGCCTACACCGCCGCCGACATTGGCTTCTGGCGCGTCGAACCTGGCTCCATCGGTGACCAGGTGTTCATTGATACTGACGGCGATGGGCTGTACGATAGCGGCGATGTTCCTCTGGCAGGCGTCACCATCACCCTGTACCGCGATGGCCAGCCAATTGCCACCACCGTCTCCGCGGCCGATGGCACCTACCTCTTCGATAACCTTGGTCCGGGCAACTATACGGTCGTGGTGGATGCCAGCAGTGCTGGCGTCCCGGCAGGGCATTCCCCCTCCATCAGCGAATACACCGTGTCCCTGGAAGCGGGCGAGGCGTACCTCGACGCAGATTTCCCCTTTGTGCCGCTGATCTCCAAGAGCGTGGATAAAACCTACGTTGACCCCTCCGGCGACCTTGCGGCGCGCACCTTGACCTTTGGCGTGACCGTCAATTACCCGGGGATACAACATCTGGAGAATGTCATCGTACGCGACTTTGTGCCCGCTGGCACCACCTTTGACGAAGCCTTCCAGGGCGGGACGTTGGCTACCTTCAGCTCCCAGCCAGGGACAACTGGTATCAACTCCTTTGGTGTTACCAACAGGCTGGTCTATGCCTTCCAGGGTGGAAGTACTGCCTTCTGGGCTTACGACCCCAGCACAAATAGCTGGGACAGCAGCTCTCTGCCTGCTGTGCCTGGGAGTACGGCCACTGGCAGCGCCTTGACCAACGACGGCGAGCGCTACCTCTACGCCTTCCAGGGCGGCAGCCGTGCCTTCTACCGCTACGATGCGATCCTCAATGTGTGGAGTGATGCTGCGGTCACCGATCTGCCGTTGACGGCTTCTGTCACTGGCGCGGGCGCGTCTTTAGTCTACCTGGACGGCTACATCTATGCGTTCCCCGGTGGTGGTACCAGGGAGTTCTGGCGTTACAATGTAGCCGATAATACTTGGACACGTTTGAGCGATACATCCGACAACGTCGGAGCGGGCGGAAGTCTGGCTACCGATGGTACTGACGTCTTTGCCCTGCTGGGTAATAACAGTAATAGATTCCGCCGATTTGATGTCGAAACCCTGGCCTGGGGCGCCAACCTGCCGAATACGCCAGACGCTATCAATACTGGCGGCGCCCTGGTATCCGCGGATGACGGAAACTTCTATGCTACTCGTGGAAACAACGAAGATAGATTCTATCAGTACGATGGGACCGCTTGGTCCTCGTGGACTAGAACTGGCCCCACCGTAGGCGCTGGGGGCGACCTCGCTACCAACGGAACCCGTCTGTTTGTACTTGGGGGCAATAGCACTACCAATTTCTTTGAGCGATTCTCCGGTTCAACAACACCTCTTGCGGCAGCCCCCGCAACAGTCACTGCAGGCGGCGGGCTGACCTACCTGGAAAGCCCCGATGGCTTGGCCACGAGTCAGATGAGCGCCTCCCCCGATGTGATCGCTTTGGGGTCCTCATCCTTGGTTGTCATGACCCTGGAGGCGACCAGCGCGGTCAACAATGTTGTCCCCTCGGCGTTGACCATCCACGGCGGTTCAGCCGCCTGTACTGGCCCTACCCCCAGCAGCCTGAACCTGGTGGCCAACACACCAGCCACATTCACCTGGAGCTGCACTCCAGCCGGACTTGGCGAGTTCACTTTCTCGGCCACAGCCAGTAACGGCACGGTCAATTTTGAGACTGCAAAATCCAACAGCGGACTGGTTTCGCCAGAAGGGCAGAATCAATACGTGGCCTGGAATCTCGGCAGCACCACCGATGGCGTGCCGGCAAGCACCGCGACAAGCAAGTATATTTACGCTTTCCAGGGCAACGACGCGCTTTCTTTTTGGTCTTACAATACAGCGACGGACAACTGGAACAACCCTCTCGATCCGGCAGACACCCCCACTGGCGTGACGGTCAAGGAGGGCGGTGCGCTGACCAACGACGGCCTGCGCTACATCTATGCACTGCGCGGTGATGCTACACGGGTGTTCCTGCGCTACGATACGCAGACCAATACCTGGGACGACACCAACTTTGCCGACTTGCCGGGTACAACCGATAAAACTGTATTCAAAGGCGGCGCGCTGGTTTATCTGAACGGCTACGTCTATGCCTTTATCGGTAACGACTCGCAGCAGTTCTGGCGCTACAATATCAATGACCCCGACGGCGCTGGCCCCCTGACAGCCAATTCCTGGACGCAGATGATCTCCACGCCGGGCACGGTCAACAACGGCGCGGGTCTGACGACGGATGGCACAAATATCTATGCTACGCAAGGCGATGGTAAGACCGGTTTCTGGCGGTATAACGTAGCTGCCAATACATGGACGGCGTTGGCGCCTGCCCCGGCAGCAGGCGGAGATGGCGGCGGCCTGGTGTATGCTAACGGTGCGATTTATGTATTGCGTGGTGGCGGCAAGCCGGACTTCCGGCGCTACAACATTGCGTCCAACACCTGGACATCCCTCACTGCTGTGCCTGCCAATGTCGACGACGGCGGCGCCATCACCTCCGACGGGCAGTATATCTATGTGCTGCGTGGCAGATCTAATATCTTTTATCGGTACACGATCAGCGCCAATACGTGGGAAACGCGTGCTATCACACCCGCCAATATTGCCTGGGGCGGTGCGATGACCTACCTGGAGACCGGCAATGTCACGCACTCCAGCATGATGGCCTACCCCATGCTGGTTACGGATGGGCCGGGCGATCAAACGGTCGTGGTGCAACTCACACTTTCGGCGCAGGGCACGGTCAACAATATCATCGCTGGAGCTATTTCCGCAGCCGGCCTTACCGGTGGCGCCGCAACCTGCGGTTCGCCAACGCTCAAGAGCGCCGACGACGATCTCAGCAGCGCCAGTGATACGGTCGTCTTTGAGTGGATTTGTACCGTGACCGACACAACCACCACCAATCCGGGCAGCGTGACCTTTAGCGCCAACGCCTCATCAACCAGCCCTGTAACCACCTTCGGCACGGCTACCTCCAACAGCGTGTTGCTCACGCCGCCGCTTTCCTGGCAGGCGGTGGTCAATAATCCTGGGCCGGTTTCAGGATTGATCAACAATACGGCGCTCCTCAACGAGGCGGGCGGGATAATCGAGAACGTGCCCTCCAATACCACCCAAACCGCCACCACCGCCAGCATCGGCGACCGCGTCTGGAATGATGCGAACGGCGACGGCGTGCAGGATGCCGGCGAACTGGGCCTGGCGGGGGTGGAGGTGTGCGTCTACCAGAGCAATGGCGTGACCCTGGTCGGCTGTGACACCACCGACGCTAATGGCAATTACCGCATCTATGGCCTGCCAGCCGGCGACTATGTTGTGCGCGCCAACCCAGACACCTATCCGGCGGGCTACCTGCCCACCACGTCGTCAGCGCTTAATGTCACTGGCCTGACCGCTGGTCAGCAGTACAATGACGCCGACTTTGGCCTGCAGACGCCGGGAACCGGCAGCATCGGCAATTACATCTGGCTGGATCGCGATGGCGATGGCGTGCAGGATGTTGGCGAAGCCGGGCTGCCGGGTATCGCCCTGACCCTGGAGATTTTGGTGGGCGAGGTGTGGACCCCGGTGGCTACCACTACCACCGATGCCAACGGCGCATACCTCTTCGACGGCCTGCGCGCCGGCGAATATCGGGTCACAGTAGACCCGACCAGCCAGGTGAGCAGCCCCTACACTTCTGGCACCTTTGACCTGGGCGATGCAACAGCGCCCACTTATGACCTTGATGGCACGGGAACTGCGCACGTCGCCACGGTGACCCTGGCGACTGACGCCTCTGTCAGCAATGAGGTTGACTTTGGCTACAACTGGAGCGGTTCGATTGGCGACTTCGTCTGGTGGGACACCAATGCAGACGGCTTGCAGAACGAGTCTCCGCTGGATGGCATCCCTGGGGCGTTCGTAATGCTCTACTTCGATGCAGACGGCGACGGGGTACTCAATCCGGTCATTGACTATCAGATTGCCTTCGCATTCACCGATGCCAACGGGGCCTATCTCTTCTCCAACCTGCCGCCCGGTAACTACATGGTGGATGTTTACGAGGACAGCATCACCTCCGATGGCAACCGCGACATCGTGCCAACCACCGGTGAGACGGTCTATGTGGCCTTGGGAGCGGGACAAAACTTCGAAGATGCTGACTTTGGCTACTTTGAGGGTGCCTTGGTGCAGGGCAATGTCTGGCACGACGACAACCGCAATGGCATCATTGACGGCGACGAGGAAGGACTCGAGGGCATCACCGTTACGCTGTGGGATGAGTACGGCAACGTGGTAGCCACAACCACCACCGATGAGAATGGCCACTACTTCTTTATCGTGCCCGAGGGGAACTATACCCTCACCTACAACACGGAGCAGACGGCCGCGGCGGGCTATCTCGACAGCACCACGCCCACCAGCTTTACCTTCCACGCCTATCCGGGCGAGGACTGGCATCCCTCGTTTGACTTTGGCGTGGACTATAGCGGCGCCATCGGCGACCGGGTATGGAACGACGCCGACAACAGCGGTACGCTGAACGGCAGCGAATTGGGCCTCCCCGGTGTGACCGTGAATCTCTACGCCAGCGACGGCACCACCCTGCTGGCGGCCACCGTCACCGATGCCAACGGCAACTACCTCTTCGATGGGCTGGCAGATGGCACCTACGTGGTCAAGGTGGACCCCACCACGTTGCCGGCCGGCTTCAACCAGACTTACGACAACTTCGGCGGGCTGGACCACAGCGGCCAGGCTGCCATCATCAACGGCAGCACCAACCTGACCGCCGACTTCGGCTACTACAATGCGGCCACTTACCCGGTCAGCGGCACGCTCTGGCATGACGCGGATGGCGAGGGTGATTTCGATGAAACGCTCTATCTCGCCAATGTCACCGTTTGCCTGTATGACAGCAGCGGGGCTGTGGTGGCCTGCACCGTAACCAACGCCTCGGGCTACTACGAGTTTCCCGGCATCCCCGATGGCGACTATACCATCCAGGTGAACCCATCCACCCTGCCCAACGCTGCCTATGTGCCGACCTACGACCCCAACGGGATCGTTGTCACACCACATGAGACGACCATCACCGTCAGCGGCGCGCCAGTTTCCGGCCAGAACTTTGGCTACCAGGAGCAGCTCGGCAGCCTCAGCGGCACCATCTGCCAGGGCAACGGCGATGGCGACTGCGACAATGAGCCTGCCTTATCGGGCGTTCCGGTTTTCCTCACCTGGGCTGGCCTGGATGGCCTGCTGGGCACCGAGGACGACGTGGTCTATGTCACCACCACCGACGTCAACGGTGACTATACCTTCACCGATCTCCAACCCGGTCCATACCAGGTCACCAAGATCAATCCAAGCGGCTACACCAGCCTGGCGGACATCGACGGCGGCAACCCCAGCAACATCAGCGTCAACCTGTCTGTTGGCCAAAACCTGCCCAACCAGGACTTCGAACTCCAGCAGGCGCCCGGCAACATCGGCGACCGTGTCTGGCTGGATGCGGACGGCGACGGCGTGCAGGATGTGGGCGAGCCGGGGCTGGCGAATGTAAGCGTCTTGCTGTATGCTGTCGGACCGGATGGCCTGCCTGGCGGCGGGGACGATATCCTGCTTGCCACCACCACTACCGATGCCAACGGCAACTATCTCTTCGCGGACGTTCCCGCTGGCGACTACTATGTTGCGCTGGATACCGGCACGTTACCGACCGGCCTGACGGCCTCCCCCGGAACATACACCGGCACGGAAATCAACCTGCTCGCGGGTCAGAGTTATCTGGAGGCCGACTTTGGCTACGTTCCCAGCGCGGGTACAGCCGCTATTGGCGACTTTATCTGGGCGGATGCCGATGGCGATGGCATCCAGGATCCCGGCGAGATTGGCATTGCAGGCGTAACGGTGGCGCTCAAAGATAGCAGCGGCAACACGGTTGCCACCACCACCACTGGGCCAGATGGGCGCTATCTCTTCACCAATGTCCCCCCTGGCAGTTACACCGTTGAGGTGACACCACCAGCCGGTTACACCGTCACCAGCGGACCGGAGAGCGAGGGGGCCAACACCTCCCGCCTCATCACCGTGCGCGCCGGCGACGTAGTGACCAACGTGGACTTTGGCTACGACAACCCCGCCCTGTGGAGCATCAGCGACCGCCTGTGGTACGATGCAGACCGGGATGGCCTGTTCGATGCCGGCGAAAGCGGTATTGGCGGTGTGACGGTTAACCTGCTGGACGAAGATGGCAACATCGTTGCCACGGTTGTGACCAGCCCCGATGGCACCTTCACCTTCAGCGGCGTGCCCAATGGCGACTATACCATCCAGATCGCCGATAACAGCGGTCAGCTCAACGACTACCAGTACACCACACCAGATGCCGACGCGGGTTACCGTGATGTGACCGTGGCCGGTGCAGATGTGACCGGGAATCACTTCGGTTACGCCGGGCTTGGCCCCATCGGCGATACCATCTGGAGCGATGCAGACGGCGACGGTGTGCAAGACCCAGGCGAGATCGGCATCGCCGGCGTTACGGTCGAACTGTACTATGACACCAACGGCGACGGCATCTTCAATGCAGGCGATACGTTGATTGCGACGGAAATCACCGATGCTGGCGGGCATTACCAGTTCAATGATCTGCCCTCCGGCACCTTCTTCGCCGTGGTCACACCGCCTGCCGGCTACTCACAGACAGGCGATCCGGATGCCAGCCTGGATCACATGACCTCGGTTACCCTGACCCCCGAGTCGCCCAGTTTCCTGGGGGCCGACTTTGGCTACCAGAGCACTACACCCCTGGCAGATGTTTCTGGCTCGATCTGGAATGACATCAACCGCAATGCTGTGGACGAAGGGTTGGGCGAACCGCCCATCGCTGGCGTGACCGTGGCGCTGCTGGACAGCAGCGGCAATGTGGTAGCCACCACTGTGACCGGCAGCGACGGCAGCTATGCTTTCTATGATGTTCCGGCTGGCAACTATACTGTCGCTGTGGCAGATAACGACAATGTTCTCGACGGCTATCAACTCACCAGCGGTCTAGATGCCATCCCGGTGACGGTAGGCACAACGGATATCACCGGCATCGACTTTGGCTATGTGCGCGATCCAAGCACAGCCGTCATCGGAGACCGCATCTGGATGGATGCAGATGGTGACGGCGTGCAAGATGCCGGCGAGACCGGCCTGGGTAATGTGACCGTGCGCCTGTACGATACCAACGACAACCTGATTGCCACAACCACCACAGACCTGAACGGCAATTACCTCTTCACCGGTTTGCCAGCGGGCAGCTACTACGTGGCAGTTGATTCCACCACCCTGCCGAATGGCGGCGCGGGGCTGAGTGAAACCACGGGCGGCAACGATAACCGCTCTGCAACGGTGAACCTCAGCCAGGGTCAGGTTTACCTGGATGCAGACCTGGGCTACAGCTCTACCACGGGCAGTGCTCTGGGCGACCGCATCTGGTATGACGCAAATGGCGATGGTGTGCAAGACCCCGGCGAGGTGGGCATCGAAGGCGTGACGGTGGTGGTCTACGACAGCAGCAGCAATCTGATCACCACAGTGGTTACCGGCCCGGATGGCTCATGGTTGGTGCCCGGGTTAACTGCTGGTACGTATACAGTGGTGGTGACCCCGCCAGCCGGTTACAATGCGCTCCCCACCAACGGCAGCGCCAGCCGAGACTACATTGTGAATGGCGTCAATGATGTGCTGTATGCCGACTTCGGCTTCAACGGCGGCACGATGGCTACCATCGGCGATCGCATCTGGCTGGACGCAGACGGCGACGGCGTGCAAGACGCCGGCGAGGCGGACATCCCTGGCGTGACGGTGAATCTGCTGGACGGCGATGGCAATATCATTGCCACGGCGATCACAGATGCCAACGGCAACTACCAGTTCAGCGGCGTTCCAGATGGCTCTTATACCGTTCAGGTCACCGACATGAACAACGTGTTAGCCATGATCACCATCACAGGTGACCCCGATGGCAGCCTGAATGGCCAGGCCACGCTGGTGATCAGCGCTGGGCACATCACGCAAATTGGCAGCACCCCCTGCACGGGCTGTGACAATGATCTTGACTTTGGCTACCGCCCATCGGGCGGCGTGATCGGCAACCAGGTCTGGCATGATCTGGATGGCGATGGCCTGCATGAGACCGGTGAGCCGGGCATCCAGGGTGTGACCATCAGCCTGTGGGTAGACACGAATGATGATGGCATCATCACACCTGGGGTAGATAACCTGGTGCGTACGACCATCACAGATGAAAATGGGCAGTACAGTTTTGTGGGTCTGCCTGCAGGCAAGTACCTGGTCGATGTGACTGACAGAAATGGTGTGCTGACAGGTTTTGAGAAAACCGTTGGCGGCACGCCCGGCGCGAACGATAACAGCCAGGCCGACCCATATCGGGTAGGATTGGTGGTCAGCGGCGGGGTTGTCTCCAGTAACTACACCGCCGACTTCGGTTACACAGCGCCGGAGACGGGTTACTCGATCAGCGGCGTGGCCTTTGGCGACAGCAACAACAATGGCGCCACGCTGCCGCACCCAGAGACGGGTGAGCAGCCCATACCCGGAGCAACCATCTATCTCTACCGTGTGGTTGACGGCGAGCAGTTTCTGATCGGCACAACCATCAGCGACGCAGACGGTTTCTACGAGTTTGTTGACCTGCCCAACGGTGATTACATCGTGAGAGCAGATGCCAACTCCTCGCTGGGCGCTGCCCTGAAGCAGACCACCCAAACCACCACCGGCGGCGTTCAGCCTGTGACCATACTAAATGCCGACTCAGAGAACAATGACTTTGGCTTCTACGCACCCTCGAACATCAGTAATTTCGTCTGGTATGACACCGATGGCGATGGTATTCAGGATGCAGGCGAGCCAGGCGTGAGCGGCGTGGTGGTGAACTTGTATGACACCAATGACAACCTCATTGCCACAACCACCACCGACGCCAGCGGCAACTACCAGTTCTTGGGCGTGCTGCCTGGAGAATACTACGTGGAATTTGAGCAGCCATTCGGCTACGATTTCACGGATCCTGCCGTGGGAGGCGACCATCGCCTGGACAGCAATGCCAATCTGACGACTGGCCGTTCAGACACGTTCAAGCTGGGCCCGGGCCAAACCGACGTGACGTTGGACGCCGGCTTGAAAAACTCACAGTTGGATTACGGTGATTTGCCCGCCTCCTACGACAATACCCTCCTGGGTGAGGATGGCGCTCGTCACCAGATCGGCTTGCTGCACCTTGGCGCAGACGTCAACGCGGATGCAGATGGCCAGGAAAATGACAACGCCCTGCGAGATAATCATGACGATGGGGTGTATCCGGTGAGCGGCTACATTTGGGCTCCAGACGAAACAGTGGCTGTGAATGTGATCGTGACCGGCGGCGCTGGGTATCTGGTGGCCTGGATGGACTGGAATAACAACGGGACGTTTGAGCCTGGTGAGATGGTTGAGTTTGGCGCTGTATCAGCGGGCTCACAGACTCTTATGCTCACGATCCCGGCGGACAGTGGTTATGTGACAGGCACTCCGCTCTATACCCGCTTCCGCCTCTATGAGACCAACCCTGGCACAGCCACTCCGACTGGCCTGGCACTCAATGGCGAAGTTGAGGATCACCGCTGGTATTTCACGCCCAATGCTGTGGATGTGCTGGCTTTCTACCTCCAGGCACAAGCAAAGGCGCTGCAGTTGAATTGGGACACTGCCTCTGAACTGGAGATCAGTGGATACAACATCTATCGCAGCACGGCTGTAGATGGCGAATATACCAGGATCAATGCCGATTTGGTCGGCGCGCGCGGTGGTGGAAGCTATACCTGGCTGGATACCACGGTACAACCTGGTGTCACCTACTACTATCAGCTGCAGATCGTACAATCCAATGGAGATGTATACTTTTTGGAGACGATCGTGAGCGGGAGTATCTCTGGGATGTATATTATCCGCATCCCGTTCATCTTGCGTACCCCATAACTTTCCCCCGCCAGGAAATCGGCGGCAAATAATCTAGACTATCATGGAAGGGGCGCTCTTCGGCAAAGCAACCGGGGAGCGCCCCGCTCCATATGGCCAGCCGCTCTGCCTCCACCATGTCAACCTGTGACCCCGTTGCGCTCATAACCCCCGGGTCAGAGGTGCGAAGGCTGTTTTCGCTAAGATTTAAAGCAAAAAGGCGCTCTGAAGCGCCTTTTTAGTAGCGGGGCCAGGATTCGGACCTGGGACCTTCGGGTTATGAGCGTGAATGCTGTTCCCGTGAAGTTTTGCCCATAGGCTCGTGTTTTGGGCTGCAAGGCGTGACCGCGGTGCAGAGGAGGATGCCTGGCTGCGACTGGGTTGTGATGGTGAGTATACTCGAGGTCAGGCAGGGTGGGGAGGGGGTAGAAGGGACTGAGGTTGAGGTTGGTAGATTGCTTCTTGCTCAAGTTTCAAGCCGCGCTTGAGCAGATGTTCCATCACCGGGCGAACATCTTGTAGCTCTGGGCGGAGGCAAAGGCGTTTCAGGTTGCGAACATCATTTTGGGAAAGGGGCCGTGAGAGGTGTGCATGCGCCTCAAAGGTGGGAATATCCATCCGATAAGGCTGGATGGTGTGGCTAACTTGTTGGCGAAGCTGGCTGAGGATATTGAAGCCGCCATAATCTAAATCTGCCCAGAGGTAGATGGGGGTCTGGTTTGAGATCAGGCGTAGCAGGCGGCGGATAGCAGGCGATGGGTTGCCCAGGGTGCAGATCAGCGCAAAGATGGGCGGAGTGGTTTCTTGCGCGCGGGCAAGCTCGTGGAAGGTGGTCAGGTTTTCGATGCACAGAACAAACTCGGCGTGGATGGCAACGTGATGAATGAAGGCGGCTTGTGCAGTTGGGAAGCCCATGGATGGTGTAAACCCTCCTAACGAGAGGATTTCACCCTCGCTGGTGGTGAACTGCCAGTGCCCTGCCAGGTGGATGTAACCGGGGTTGGCGACAAGATTGAGTTCGCGCAAAAGTTCCTCAGCAGGCAAGTGTTTCCACTGAGGATTGGATAGGCGCGCCAGGCGAACCAGAGCTGGTTTTAGCTCGTCGAAGCGTTTACTGTTATTGAATGTCTGCACACTAAAAACGCGATAGGGTGTTTCCACTGCCAGGCCGGGCAGCGCTTGTAGGAGCGTGAGCAGGTCGCTGTTCCAGTCTGGGTCGCTTAAACTGAAGGGGGCTGGAGATTTTCCAGAGCGTAGTTGGTGCAAGATGCGACTCGCTGCTCGAGCACGCCAATCATCGGGAGGAAAACGAAACAGGTCGGCCCGCAGTAGCGTTTCCAGGTGGGCGCGGCTGCTGGCAATGGATGGGCGCTGGATAAGAGTATAAAGTTCGGTTTGCCCAGAAAATGGGGGCAACATAACAGCATCGAGCAGATGACTGCTTTCGCCGGGCAGCCAGGTCAGGTTGAGCAGGCCAACTTTGGATAATTGCTGAAGCTGCTGGTTGGCGATCAGGCGATGTTCTGGGTCGGTCTGTGAGAAATAGCCCGGCAGGGAGATATCAGCCAGGGCGACTTTGACTGGCCGCGCTTGCTGTGGTGGCTTGCCCGAAGGATTCGTTGAATCCCGCTCAACGCGGCTCTCGAATTTGTCGAGCAGGCTGTTGATGATTACCACTACATCAGAGGATGGGGAGAAGTCGATTTCCATAAGCCGCGGTTATCCATAGCGGGGTGTTATCCTGCCTGCTGCTCGATCTCTTTCAGCATCTCGGCTTTGTCGATGCCGATCACAAAGGCGTGACTGTTTTTGCGCACCACGGTACAAACCGTATCGACATAGGGCAGGAGCGAACCAGATTTATCGGGCGGGGTGGCGAGCAGAACTTGCAGCCCGGCTTCACGCATGAACCTCAAGGCGCTGGCAGTGCGGGCGGTATCCATTTTGCCGAAAGCCTCATCGAAGAGCGCCAGTCGGATTGTATCGGATGGGCGCGGCTGGTTGAGGCGGTATGCCTGGGCAAAGGAGGCCGCCATAGCGACATAGAAGGGGGTGGTTGTTTCGCCGCCGCTCTTCTTGGCGTTGATCTGGCTCAGCAAGGCGCGGTCGCCGTTGGGGTAGTGAATACGGATATCGTATTGCAGATAGGAGCGGTAATCTTGCAGTTCCCGCAGTTCGGTCACCAGCGCCTCGCTGTTTTGGTTACTGGCGGTCAGGCGCTCCAGCAGCACATCCCAGGCTTGCTGATGCTTCTGGCGAAAATCGGAATCGAAGAGGGCTGCGCCGAGAACGCTTTGGCTGTCCATCACCATGTCATACATGCTGCGCAGACCCGCGGCAGGCTGGGTGATGAACTCGTAGCGCTCACCGCCGAAGCGCAGTTGAGATAAGGTACTGTTGAGGTAGGCCAATTGCTGGCGGGCTTCTTCGATTTGCTCGCGCAGGCGGTGGATGAAGTTTTCGACAAGCTCCTGCTCGGCCAGGCTGCGTTGGTGGGCGATCTGCGTCTCATATTGGGGCAGCTCGGAGCTAACCAGTTTCTCTCGCTCGGTCATGTATCGCGTGGCGTTGTCTTCGTTGTCATAGCCAAAATCGTAGCGCAAAGCATAGGCCTGCTTGGCTTCGCGCAGGCGGTCGCGGTTGCGCGATTCGGCGCTCTGGTAGTCGCCTGCGTAACGCTCGGCGTTTTGCCGGATCACCTCCACCGGCTGGCGCTCCAGGCGGCGGGCATACTCTTTCTCGATCTCGGCTTGGAATTCATCGTCAGCTTGTTCGTCAGAAAGAAAGGCGGCGGCGCTCTGGATGGCCTGGTCAATCTCGATCTCCAGGCGGGGGATTTTCTCGTCGCTGAGGGTGCGGGCATCGGCCTCCAATCCACCGATTTTTCGCTCCAGTGCGCCGCTTTCTTTCTGCAGGTGGTTGTGCTCAGCCTGGAGCTTTTCTACCTCAGCCTGGGCAAGTTCTGCCTGGCGCAGATCGAGATTGCTCAGTTCGGTGAGCAAATGCGCATGTTGGACTTCGCGTTCTGGCAGGCAGGCCAGACCCGCCAGGGCGTGCTCCAGGTCGATCAGCGGTCGAATTTTGTCGCTCGTCAAGGCAATGCGTTGGCGCAGGGCGCTATCACGCTGGTGGAGCGTTAACATCTCACTGGCGATCTCATCCAGGCGCTTTTGGCGGCTTTCGATCTGGCGCGGGGTGGCGCGCCCGCCGATGAACCAGCGGCCATATGTTTGCGGGTTGAGGTGACTATCGGTGAAGTTGCGGCGCACGAAACAAGTGCGGGTAATGGCAGTGCGGTGTGTGCGGAGTTCGTCCAGGGTGTCGCATTTAACGTAGTGACCGAGGATCAGATCGATGAAGGCACGGGCGGCTGGATCATCGGTGACGACTTCGCAGGCAAGGGAGCTTGAATCAGAAGTGGGGCGCGAAGGTTGATTTGCCAGGATGCGCTCAGCGTCGAGCAGGGCCACACTGTGCAAGCCGTCTTGGTGGCGGTGGTCGCGGTACAGGCGCATGGCTGTGTTGTAGTGAGCGGGTGGGACGATGATCGCGAAGCGGTTGCGACCAAGAATGCCTTCAACGGCGTCTTGCCATTCGGGGTTGGGAATGTCCAGCAGGGTGCACAGAAAAACGACCTCGGTGTTGGAAAGCCCTAACTCGGCGCGCAGCAGGCGGCGCAGGCGGCTGGCTTGCGGGGCTTCGCTTTCGTAACTGACTTCGCGGTCGCCGGTGCGCAGCTTGCGCATTTCGTCTTCCAATTGAGAGGCTTCGGCGCGCAAAGTTGAGGCTTGTTCGTTGAGCAGGGTGGCCTGGCGGACATAATCGGCCCCCAGGTTGGCGTAGAAGGTTTGGAGGGTGGGCAGTGTTTTGTGGATTGTCTCGTCTGCTTCCAGATCGTTTGATGCGTGTTTTGCCAGAAATGCCTCAAGTTGGGCCGGCGGGGTTTGGTTGTCAGCAACGATCAATTCGTGCAGCTTCCTGGCGTCGGCGCGCTCCCGCTCCAGGGCGTGAGTGACTTGTGTTTGCTGCTGGCGCAGGCCGCTCAACTCGGTTTCCAGTGCGGCGATTTTTTCGAGCAATTGGCGCTCCTTGATGGCGGTCTGGTCGGTTTGCAGGGCAATCCTGGCATCCAGCAGCGCTGTCTCGGCGAACTTCAGGCGCTCGGCCAATTGGTCGCGTTGCATCTCGGCGCGGCTGATCTCCAGACGGGTCTCATCCAGCGCCAGGCGGGCGCTTTTCAATGCGGCGCTGTGAACTTCTCCGCGAGCGCGGCGGGCAATATAGCCATTGGTGATGCGGCGGCGGCGGTTGGCGGCGCGCTCTTTGTCGATCTCGTCCATATCATCCAGCGCGGCAATGCGTTCGCGCACATCCGCGGCGAGGCTCTCAAAATGGCGCAAAGTTTCAAGCTGCGCCTGGAGGGTTTTGACATCCAGCAGGTTTTCATCCAGAAGATAATTATGGACAAAGGCGCGGATATCGGTCAACGGGCTGAAGGCCAGGCCTTTGACGATTTTGGCGGGGAAGGAATCTTTCAATTGGCCCAGGCGGTTGAGCAGGTGGACGCGGTAATCTTCGAGGCGGGTAAAAACCTGGGCGCGTGCTGCTGGCGGCAGGGCAAAATGTTCCAGGTGGCGCTTGAAGGCGCGAGTGTCGTGCAAACGGCCGGGCACTCCGTCTGCTTGAAAGAACCAGCGATCATCCAGGCTGGCATTATGTATGATGAAATAGGCTATCTCGGGATTGCGGCCATCTTCGAAGGCATCAATGACCGCACCATGGGTAAAGCAGGCGCCATCTGGGTTGCGGAATTCCAGGGCCACAATGCCGGTGGCGTCGCCGCGCAAGAAACGCTGGCCTTCGGTGCCAAGCTCGCCGCGCACATAACTGGACAGCGTGCGTTTGCCGCCGGCCAGCGCAGCCTGGTTAAAGCGCACCTCGCGCTGTCCGCCGACCAGGGCGAACTGCACTGCGTCGAGAATGGTGGATTTCCCTGCGCCGTTAATGCCAATAAAGTAGGTGCTGCCCTGGCAGTCAATGGTGGTGTTTTCGAATAAGTGCCAGTTGACCAGGCGGATTTTGGTGAGTGTTTTCATAGCTCATCTTCCTCTTCTGCGCCGGAGGCGCGGTATTTGCGCATCCAGGCATCCAATTCATCCACCGTTTGGATGGGCAGGATCATACGGATGGAGCCACGCAGGCGCAGGCGGGCTTCGGCGTCATGCACATCGATCGTGCGGCCATTCAGCGTATCAAGCAGGCCCATCGAACGCAGGCGGCGCAGGAGTTGCTCGTATTGGGTAATGCCCAGGTCGCGTTCTTTGCCGGTGATGGTGCGGTACTCTTCGCGCACTTCGCCAATGGTCACGACCGGGTCTTGAGCCAGGCTCAGGCGCTCACTGTGTTCTTCGTATAGTTTTCTCAATACAAGGATCAGCAGTGTTTCATCAAGTTTGTATCGCGCCCGGCAGTAACTGAACACTGAGAGAGTCTGAAAGATATTGTGATAATCGTCATGGAGCAGGCTGAAACCAGTCAATTCCAGCGCGCTCTCACAGGCCAGGCGATGGCGGTGCACGAAATAGTAATCGTCTTTATCTTCCTCTTTGTCGCGGTAGAGAAAGGTTTGGCCCAGCAAACGATTGACGACGCGCGGCAGGTCGCGAGCGGATTTTTCGGGAAGGGATGTAATGATAGAGAGTTCCATGGCTTATACCTTGTATAACTCGAATGGCACGATGCGATACTCACCCATGTTCACCGGCTCGCCGCCGAGCACTTCCAAGCCGTAGGTGACCTCAGGATGGTGAGCATAGGCGACGATCGTGGTCAGCCAGTGCAGGTCACTGCGCACGTCAGAGGGGATTTCGGTGACATGCAGCCTCTTGTGCCCATTGAAAAAGCCAATCACTTTGCGGTTCACTTTATTGGGCGAGAATGCCTGGGTCACGTCTTGCATGGTCAAAGCCTGTAAGGTAGCCAGGTCTTCGGGGGTTAGCGTGGGCAGAATGACTGTATCGGGCATGAAAGGGGCGCGGCGTTGGGGCGGGGTATAGTAACTGTGCAGGTCGGGCAAGTCCACTGGGTGCTGGCGCAGGCCGGGAGCGTCTGCCGGCAGATATTCCTCGCCGGAATCCTTCATGACCGATATCTGGCGCGCCAGCGCAGCCAGACGGTCTTTAAAACTACCGTCGGCGCTGCCTAGTTGGTAACGGATCTGGCGCAGCGAGGTGCGCAGGTATTGGGCGTGGCGCTGGTCGATATCATCCAGCAAGGGGTCCAGGCCCTCCAGTTGATAGATCACGAATTGCAGGTAACCGGCCAGGGTTTGCTCGGCCTGGGCGGGGCTCAGGCGGCTCTGCAGCGCCAATTCGTTGGCGGCTCCGGTCAGCCAGTCGGCGTCTATTTGCCAATCTTGCAACTGGCAGATGATGTCGCGGCGGTATCGTGACACATGGTCGGATGTTTTCAAAGCATGGTACGACGCGCCCAGGGTTTGCGAGTAATCATCAAATTGCAGGTGCAGCAACTCCGAAACTTGTTTCTCGCGGGTAGCGCGTTCCACATAGCGGCGCATGTTCTGGTTCAGCTCGCTCAAGCCGCGCACCATCTGGCGCACATTTTCGTAGGCCTGCGTCACGGCCAGGGCGGGAGAGAAATCCTTGTTCGTCTCTGCCGCGGTGATCAGCTGGTGGGCAGTGTAAAGCTGCCCGGTAAATTCGTGCGGCTTCTGTTCCTGGATTTTGCGCAGGGCCTCAAGCAGTGTGAAGGCATAGTCGGGCAGGGTGATCGTCTCGCTGTAGTCGGCGTGCTGCTCGCGCTCGATCCAGCCGGTGGTTTCGAGCCGGCGGAGCAGGTATGCGGCGTAGTCGCTGCCCTTCGCGCCCAGCCCTTCACCTGTTGGCAGAAGAGACACTTCCTCCTCTTGCTGTTCCATTTCGGCAGCAACCTCGCCGCCCGCGTCGGCAGATTGCAGGTAATCCAATATCTCTGCAATGACCAGTTCGCGCGCCAGCCCAAAACGATTGAACTCTGCCAGGGCGTAGATGCGCAGCAAGATGGCCATGTAGTGCCGCTGGAGGGTGGTGTAGCCCTGTGTGCTGAATAAATTGAACAGGTTGGGCGGCAGGATCTCAAATGGATTGATCATGCTCTCGCTCCCAGACCAGGATATCCTGTAGCTCGCAATGCAGGGCATGGCACAGGCGGGCAAGTGCTTCCAGGTTCACGTGGCGGGCGGTTCCTGCATCCAGGCGGTAAACAAAATCCTTGGGCACGCCGGCTTTTTCGGCCAGTTTGCGCGGCGACATCCGTTCACCGGTCATAGCCTGCTGTTTACCGAGTAAAATCGTGATGCGACCGCTTGTCGATAGTTTAGAACACATGTTCTAATTGTACGGTCAAAGCACTGATTTGTCAAGACCTTTGGCGCAGAAAGCGGACAGGATATGTGCTATAATACATATTGAAATACATAGAAAGGAGCCTGAGATGCAGCAGATCATTGGCGTTACCGAACTCCAGCGCCGCTTCCGCACTTTTTTTGATCAGGTGGTGCGCAAGCGCGTCCCACTGGTTCTGACGCGTGGCTCGCGACCAGAGGCGGTACTGATCCCCTACGAGGATTACTTGCGCTTCCAGCAACTGCAGGAAAGCGAGGTGCTGGCGCGTTTTGACCAGGTGTGGGAGCGGCTGGCTCAAGTGAATGCGGCTTACACGGATGAAGAAATCGCCGCCGATATCCAGGCGGCGCGGCGGGCTTAGGCGATGCGCGCGGTTGTGGATACGGGGGTGCTGGTCAGCGCGTTGATTCGCCGCCAGGGTACCACCGGCGATGTGCTGCGCGCCCTGCGGGATGGACGCTTCACGATTATCTACACCACAGCAATTCTGGTGGAGGTGGTGGATGTGCTGGGGCGTGCGTCGCTGCGCCTCAAGTATCACATCCAGCCCGAAGATCTGACCGCTCTGATCAACCTGATCCGCTTGCGCGGCGAATTGGTGACGCCAACCCGGCATATCACCGCCTGCCGGGATGCCGCCGACGACAAATTCCTGGAGGCGGCCCTGGCAGGCGAAGCCGACTGCATCGTTACGGGCGATGCTGACCTGCTCAGCCTGACGCCCTTTCAGGGCGTGCCCATCCTGCGCCCGGCCGAATTTTTAGCGAGGTTGTGATTGGATTAAGGTGGATATGTTGATCATTAAGCAAACGCATTCGTTAGAACCAGATACAATATGCCAGGAACATGGCTGCCCGATGATTGCGGTCGAGCGGGATGGTGTGGAGGAGAGCGCCTGCCTGCTCGAGGTAGTGTATGAACTGCTTGGGGGACAACGTGTAACCTGGGTGAAAGTATCCAGCGATAAGATACGCTTGATACGTTTTGAAAACGGTTATCAAATCGAGCCGCTCTGCGCTTGTTGCGGCAAACCGACCATTGAGGAGTATGGGGTATTGAAGAACAAGGTTTTGGTGCATGTTGCCTGGGAGACCGAAGATTACGGTGAAGATTACCCGGAATTGGCGCTGCACTTCGCCAGAGATTTACAGGGTGAGGTGACGGAAATCGTGCCGATGCATATCGATTCATTGCTTTCCCTTTGCCAAGTGGGTGCGAAGTGAGGGGGGATACCCCGTAGCGCTTGTAACCTTCGGGTTATGAGCGCGAATTCCCTTCCCGTGAAGTTTTGCCCATAGGCTTGTGTTTGGGGCTGCAAGGCGTGACCGCGTTGCAGCCGAGGATGCCTGGCTGTGAATGGGTTGTGCAGGGGAGTATGCCCGAAGTCAGGTAGGGTGGGGAGGGGGTAGAAGGGGCTGTGGTTGAGTGTGGTAGATTGCTTTTGCTCAAGTTTCAAGCCGCGATAGAGAAGGTGCGTTATTCCTGAGCGAACATCTTTCTTTTGGTTTGAGCCTGGCCCTGATCCTTTCCCTGCTTTTGTTTCAAAACGCCGGTACGCGCAGGGATGCCCGGCCCCCAGGAGGGCCAGAGTTCATCAGCGGGATGCGCGGCCAGTGGGCGCTGCCCGTTGCCATCCGGCGACCAGGCCGGGAACAGCTGCCTGGCGAACAAAAACGATCTCTGCCACGGCCTCCTCGAGTGGAATGGACAGCCTTCCGATCCTGCCCTGTTCATCTTACCCCAGGTACAGTTCCATCCAGGCCAGGATGCGCTCCATCACATCCAGCAGCAGTTTTGGCTCTGACGGAACATGCCCGGTGCGGGGGTAAATCACCATCTGAGTGGGAACGCGGCAACGCTTCAGGGCATTGTGAAATTCATAGCTTTGCCAGATGGGTACACGCTGGTCATGCTCACCATGCAGAAGCAGGATTGGGGTGGTCACCCGGTCGGCGTGGGCGATGGGGGAGTGTTCGAGCAGTAGATCGGCCACTTCCCAGATCTCCCCGCCGAACTGGCTGGGCAGGTAGTCAGGAGAGTCGTTGCCCATGGCGTAACTGACCAGGTTCGTCATCCCGGAGCCGATGGCGGCCGCTTTGAAGCGATCTGTTTGGGTCAGGGTGGCAGCGGTCAGAAAGCCGCCGTAACTCCAACCGGTGATGCCCAACCTTTGCGGGTCGGCAATGCCCAGGCCGATAACGTGGTCAACGCCGGTCAGCAGGTCCTGCACATCCATGCTGCCCCAGTCGCGGTAGTTGCTGCGTCGGAAAGCCTTGCCGTAGCCGGTGCTGCCGCGATAATTGCAGCGCAGGATGGCATATCCGTTGGCGGAAAAAGTGGCGATGGGACCATAGAAGGATTGCATGCCGATGAAGAACTGCTGCCAGGCAATGGCCGGCCCTCCATGCACGCTGACCAGGAGCGGGTAGCGCTTTCCCGTTTCGTAACCCACCGGATAGGTCAACAGCCCTTCAATCTCCAGGCCATCCACCGATTTCCAGCGGACGATCTCCGTGCAACCAATGGGAACCTGGCGCAACTCAGCGTTAATATGGCTCATCTGTTTGGGCTCGATTTTATCCAACGAGGTGAGGTAAGCTTCCACTGGCTCCATGGCCGTCTGGAGCGTGAACCCGAGGAAGCGACCAGTGCAGTTCAGCCTGGCGTTTTCGATGCAGCCCTCCAGCTCAAGCAGCACCGCGGGCGGGGTGCCATCCACAGGCAAGGCACACAGGCGCTGGCGTGTGCCGCAGGCCTCGAGGAAGTAGATCTGTTTTCCATCCGCAGACCAGCCCAGCAGGTCTGGGCGGCGGTCGTGGGTATCTGCCAGAGGATGCCCCGAGCCTCCTTCGATGGGGAACAGGTACGCTGCCGATGACCATTCCCAAACGGGGTGATCGTAAACCTTGCAGGCCACCCAGCGTCCATCAGGCGAAATGGAAGGGTTGAAAGCCATTGCCCCCTCCGGCCCCAGGGGATGGATCGAGCCGTCCTCCAGGTTCAGGCATGCTGTGCGGATGCTCGGCATGTCATTCGGTGATGGGGAATGGCAATGGGAGAAGACGATGTGCTTGCCATCTGGCGACCAGTTGTAGGCCTCCGAAACTTCCGGCGCACCCACGTTCAGTTCGCTTCCAGTCAACGGCTGCCCGCGTGCAGGCCCGCGTGAAAGTTCGGCCAGCGAAACCAGGAACAGGCGTCGGTTCTTCATGCCCTGACCGACGACGCGGGGGCCTTCCTCCTTCTCGGCGGATTCAGAATCGTCCGTGGCGGTGAAGGCGATCACGCTCCCATCTGGCGACCACTTGAAGCTGCTGACGCCTGTCGGTACTTCCGTGAGCTGAATCGTGTTTCTAGAAGGCAGGAACATCAGCCAGATATTGTTCCGTGACAGAAAAGCGATGGATAGTCCATCTGGAGACCATTGTGGGGCAAAGGAGGATGTTTCTCCTGTGGTCAATTGCATGGGCGGTTTTCCGCCTGGCTCGGCCAGGTAGATCTGCGCCAGGAAACTGTTCCGCTCTGGGGTCATCATCGTCTGGTTGATCGTGAACACGAATCTGTTGCCATCAGGTGAAACATCCGTGCTCGTTATGCGCTGGATTGCGAGAGTATGAAGGGGAGACCAAGGCTGGTCAGTCAGAGTCATGGTTGAGTTCATCCTTTCCGTCCGATAAATAACCCATAACCATCTTGATCATAGATTACCGCTTTTGCACCGGTTTGTCATCCCCCAAAATAGGGTATCTTACAGGGGAATCAGGAACAAGTTTTTCTGTCTAAGCTTTGCCCCCAGGCGCGTGTTTTGGGCCTGACCCTCGTCACGCTCATAACCACTGGGTCAGAGGTCTGAAGGCTATTTCCGTGAAGTTTTAACCAAAAAAGCACTCGAAAGAGTGCTTTTTTGATGTTCAGGTAGCGGGGCCAGGATTCGGACCTGGGACCTTCGGGTTATGAGCGTGAATGCTGATCCCGTGAAGTTTTGCCCACATGCTCATGTTTTGGGCCAAAAGGCGTGACCGCGATGCTGCGGAGGATGCCTGGCTGCGAATGAGTTGTGATGGGGAGTATACCCGAGGTCAGGCAGGGTGGGGAGGGGGTAAGCAGGACTGCGGTTCACCTTAGCCTATTGGGAGCTTGATATTGCCGCCTCGATCTGCTCGATTACCGTCTTCTGCGGCGAGCCATCGCCCGGCTCGCGCTGGCGGGCAAGGCGGTTGGCTGTCCAACTCGCCAAGCACCACTATGGCGCGGAAGTGACCGGGGTGTGCGGCACGCTGCGGCTGGACTATGTCAAGGCCCTCGGTGCGGACCAGGTGATTGACTACAAAAAACAGGATTTTACCCAAAACGGCGAAACCTACGATGTGATTTTCGACGTTCTGGGGCGAGTTTTGTTTACCGTACCAAAAGTTCGCTTATACCGGAGGGCATCCTGCTCTATGCCAGCTTCAAAGGCCGCAATACAAGAGCAAGTACCTGTTGAAATAACTAAAGGTTTTGAATACCGTGCCAGGTATGGAAGAAGATGAACACCACCGAAAGTACCCCATACGGCCAGGCATAACAAACCAGGGCAATACCCACGAAGGAGATTATGGGCGTCAGGCGCGGAGCCAGCAACCCGGTGGCACTTTGGCTCCAGGCTGAGGCCGGGGCCAGAAGCAACGGCAGCCAGGATGCGAAGTAGACCAGCGTGCCAAACACATAAACTGCCAGCCCAACTTTGTTCCAGGCGTTCTTTAAACGCTTGGTGTGAATTACCAATCAACCAGATCGGCAAAGGCGAGAGGTGGGCGGCCAAGTTGCAGGTTGAGAAAGATCAGGAGATTATGCAGAGCCGCCTTGGCAGCGAAGCGGGTATGAAAACCAGATAACTCATGGTTGCGATCCCTGCCCAAGCCGAACCAGTTTTCCAACTTGTCATATACCGTTTCGACAATCTGACGCAAACTTTTGAGCCATCTATTCCAGGATTTTGGCCACGCATCTAACTGCGAAGGTGGTAGAGCGGCCATCACCATTGCGCCATAATCCAGGTTCCAATGACGTACATTTGCAACGCCTTCAAATCCGTTGTCAGCCAAGTAGTATGCATAAGTGAAACGGCCAACGGTAGGCAGGTCTGGGTTTTTCAAACGGCGTAAGGCGAGAAAGGTATCTGCCATGGGCTGATCTTTCTCACTAGCTTTTGCGAAGGCGAAACCGGTGATGATCCCGATGGGATTGACCGCAATGAGACCGTGAAAGCCATTGTACCAGCCTAGCCGGGTACTCCATCCGATGTTTGCCAGTCCAGCGAGCCAACCTCGGCCACGCCGCTTGATATTTCGAACCGGTACAGGCACACTATCCAGTACCTCAAAGATCGCTTTTTGTGCCTGCATCTGATCCACCAGAAATTGCCAGAAAGCCACAATCGTTTTCCAGTGCTGGCGCACCTGGCGGTTGAATTGCGGCCTCGAAGGCATGTCCGGAAACTCCCCTTTCAAACTCCGGATGGCATAGCGGTAGAAATCCCGTTCGCTGCGAAACCACCAGAATTGTTCCAACATCGCCAGGGCGACGATTTCTCCTGCCTCCAAAGCAGTCTGCGGGCCGGGGTGTGGATCACTGATCATGTGTTCCTTGCAAAAATCATCCGCCATCACGTACAATAGGGTCAAGAACGTGTTTCTGTCGAGCATCTGTTTTCTCCTTTTTTCTAAAGGGTTGGCAAAGAAAACTATACTCGCTGAACACGTTCTTTTCAACCTATCTCACACCAATCGTCTCAAGTAGATGGCTCCACCAAATATGGGTTGAAAGCCAGGCTGCGAGCAATTATCCTGGCGAGCGAAAAGCCTGAAGCGCAGGATATTGCTTTGTTCAGCCTGCTCAAAGCCTGCCAGTTGCTGCGCCTGGTATTTACCCGCGATGAGCGCGGCGCAGCCCAGAAGCAGGTAGATGCCCTGGTGTTGGGTGAAGCTTACGGAGAAGCCTTAGCCAAGTTGTTGTCGGACATTGATCACGCAGCAGGAGAGGCCGCCGAGAATCAGTAACGTAAGAAGGAGATTGCTATGAATACCCCTGATCAACCCTCTAAACCATCTATGGCTAAAACTTTTTCGTGCGAATCCTGCCCAATGCGTCAAAAGGCTGAGGCCAATCCGAAATCTTTCATGGCGAGGCTGTGGAAATGGCATACCACCTGGTGCCCCGGTTGGAAAGCTTACCAGGCACACCTGGCGCAGCAAGCAGAGGCACAGCACCCTCAGAGGTGAAAAGCGTGTCGCGCAAAACCTGGCTGGATTGGTTGCCCTATCCATCAGGCTGGATGAAATGGCTGTACAAAACGCCCATCCTGCTTTACCGGCTGGGGCTGGGCTTCCTGTCCGGATGGACGGCGATCTCGCATAGCCTGAGTGGCATCCGGCTTTTTGGCCCTGTTTTCTGGTTAAGCAAAAATAAACTCACCAGTTTGAGGGATAATCTTGTTGAAAAACATTAACAAAAAAGGCGACAAGGAGCATTCATGACAACCAGTCCTTACCCAATATCACTAACCAACCGCAACCTGACAATTTTAGCCTGGGGCGCAACTATCCTCATCAGCTCTTTACCCGACATCGCTTTCGATCACCTTGCTGGCGGGGTTCCCACCTGGTTAAGATTCATCAAGATGGGCCTGCTCCTGGCGCTGGGTTTGGCTGCATTCATTTGGAAACCTTTACGCCCCCTGCGTAATTATTTCATTGTCATGCTTGCCTTCTTTGGCTTGTTTGAGCTGCTTCCAAAGATCAATTTTGCACTGCCGTTCCTGCAAAATTTGTTTGGCCACAATGTTTTCGATGTGCGTATGCAAGCCGAACAGACTGGCAAGCTGGCAGTCTCCTTTGCCATGATCATCGTCATGCTTTTGTTAGGTTATAAGCGCCGAGATTTCTTTCTGACCCGCGGCGACTTGCGCGCTCCGATCGAGCCGGTGCGGCTGCTTGGTTTCCCAAAAGCAGAGCCATGGCCGTTGTTTGGGTTGCTGTGGGCATTCAATATCGCCGCCGCTCTGGCGGTTGCCCAGTATCTTGGGCTGCGGCCCGATGGAGCGGTACTGCTTAAGGTTTTGCCGATCCTGCCATCCATCCTGTTTTATGCCGCATTAAATGCTTTCAACGAAGAAATCACCTTTCGGGCGCCGATGCTGGCCACCCTTGAGCCAGTGGGCGGAAGCAAGCAGGCGCTGTGGATGGCGGCCTATTTCTTTGGGATTGCGCATTACTTCGGTACGCCGGGAGGAATCATCGGTGGGATTCTTTCAATATTCATGGGCTGGATTTTGGGCAAGGCGATGGTTGAGACACGCGGTCTTTTTTGGGCATGGTGGATCCATTTCCTGAGCGATGTTGTTATTTTCTTTTTTCTTACTGCCAGTTTGATCAAGTAACATTCCTGTTGCCATGATATGAATATTATCCTCCCCACCATTGGCACGCGCGGCGACGTGCAGCCTTACATCGCCCTGGCGCTCGGATTGGTTAAAGCCGGGCATGCCGTCACCCTTGCCACGCACCCGTGCATGCGCGGGTTGGTCGAATCTTACGGCGTGGATTTTGCCCCCATCGGGCCGGATATCGACATCGGCCACGAGGCGGCCCTGATTCGCGCCAAATCGCCCAACTGGATAGTTGGCTTATGCGCGTGATGAAGTTTACTTTCGCCATGCTCGAACAATTCCACCCTGGCTTGCTGGAACTCTGCCGCGGCGCAGATTTGGTCATCGTTTCGCACTCCGCCGCCGGGCGCATGGAAGCCGACAAACTCGGCCTGCCCACCGTCAGCGTCACGCTCATGGCAGAGGCCATCCCGGTCAAAGACCCGCACGATCATCTCCTGAAGCGGATGTTGATGGGTATGGCTGGGGCGGGGATGGGCTTGCTGATGACCCACCCAATTGACCAGATTCGCAAACGGGCCGGGCTGTTGCCCATGGGACCAACCGGAATCACATCTGAGAAACTGAACCTGATTCCGTTAAGCCCGCAGATTTCCCCGCCCAACCCCCTCTGGGAGCCGCGCCACCATCTGACCGGCTACTGGTTCGCCCCCGCTCCCGAAACCTGGACCCCTCCCGCCGATTTGGTCGCCTTCCTTGAGGCAGGCGACCCACCGGTGGTGGTCAGCCTGGGAGCGATGGCGCTCAGCGGCGAGGACTCGCTTGAGGCGGCGCAAATCACGCTCGAAGCGATGCGGCAGGCTGGCCTCCGCGCCATCATCCAGGGCTGGGACGATGCAATGAAGCAGCTGCCCATCCTACCGACCGTCTTTCACGCCGGTTCCATCCCGCACGATTGGCTGCTGGCGCACGCCAGCGGGCTGGTGCACCACGGCGGCTTTGGCACAACTGCCTCCGGCTTCCGCGCTGGCATCCCCATGCTGGTCATCCCGCACATCATTGACCAGTTCATCTGGGGCGGCAAGGTGGCGCAGTTGGGTGTCGGCCCGCAGCCGATTTCGCGCCCCAAATTAAAGGCTGAAAACATGGCCGCCGCCCTGAGCGAGATGCAGTCTCTCGCAATGCGCCAGAAAGCTGCCGAACTAGGCGCAGCCATCCGCTCCGAGCCGGATGGGGTAGCGGAGGCAGTACGGTTGATTGAGGGAATGGTATGATCATGGATCAATTCAAGAAAGTTGCGGCGGTGCATCTGGTGTTCAAAGTCAATCCAAACCAGGAATCAAATTTATGAAACTACATCCGCAGGCTACCAAAGGGCATTTGATGGCTGGCATCACCCTCATCTTGCTCTCGCTAAGCAGTTTGATTGCCAGTTTTATCCTAAATACCCAAATCCTGCCCCTTCTGATTTTCTTTTTTGGGGTTTGGGGTGGCATCGAAACCGGACGCTATCTGGAAGCCTGGCTGGCCAAAAGACATGTGTAAACCCGTTAACCTCATCGGCGGGAGGCATAGCTGGGCCAATTTTTAATGAATGCGGGTTATGCTCGCCCGCCTGCTGCAAACGCACTTTGGCGATATTCTCTTGGTGTAACCCCCAGCCACTTTTTGAACGATTTTCGAAAGACGCTCGGCTCGGAAAATCCCAGCAGGTAAGTGATTTGCTCCACCGAGTAGTTCTCGCGCAGATATTTTTGGGCCAGCCGCTGACGAATGTCGCGCAGCAGATCGCTGAAAGCGACTCCCTCAGCTTCCAGGCGCTTTTGCAGCGTGCGCACGCTGACGAACATTTCGCGAGCAACTTTTTCGATCGACAAGGATGGATCATCCAGCCGCGCCAGGATGATTTTGGTCACAGCCTGGGTGGTGGCGTCGTCCCGTTCCAATTGGGCCAGGAAGTCTTGGGCATATTGCTCAAAATGTTCCAGCAAAGCCGGGTTTGCCATGCGAACAGGCAGGCTGCCCATGCGCATATCGAGGGTCATCGAATTGTCTTTGTGACCAAAGTGTACCGGGCAGTTGAAGATGCGCTCGTACTCGGCGCGCGATTCGGGTTCCGGGTAGATGAAGGTTACTTCGAGTGGGTTGAGCGGCAGGCCGGAGAGTGTGCGTGCCAGGCGCACGCTGCTCGAAAAGGTGGAGTCGTAACAGTGCCGCGACATCTGCGGCGCGTGCGGCGGCGTGAAATAGACCACCCGCACTTTGCCCAGCCCCAACTCCATGCGGCCGGTAATCATGTTGCCAATGATGCGCTGGTAGCGTCCCGATTTCTCGAAGGCCTCGCTGAGCGTCTTGCAGTTCATCATCAGGTAGCCGAGGATAGACCAACTGCCGGGTTGGGCAAATTCGCCCATGTGCAGGCCAAGATACGGGTCGTTCACATACTCTGCCGCCCCGTCCTGGATGCGCAAGTAGGTTTCGACCGGGATGTAAGTGTCCGGTGGCCTGACCGTGTCCGGTTCAATGTCCAGCGAGCGCAGAAAGGTGTCAATATCCACCCGGAGCGAGTCAAGGTACAGGAATAATTGCGCCAGCACGGTGGCCGATACAGTGATGGGTTCAAGCGAGGTCATACAACAATGATACCTGATTTTGCACCATCAGTCACTTTATTTGCAGGAAAAGTCATAGCCGATTTCGCCCAGTGCAGCTATGATTAGGCTGACAAAAGCATGCTTTTAAACAGGATGTGAAATGAACCAAGCCCCAACCTGGAAACTACTCTATCGCGCTGGCGCAATCGCTGCCCTGGTTGCCGCCATACTCTTTCGGCGCAACATCGGCGCTGAAGTATCGCTCTTTACCGGTATCGAGGCTATCCCGCAATCGGCAGCCGAATGGTTTAGCCTCTTACAAACCAACTCTTTTGTGGGACTGTCTTTCCTGGCAGTGTTCGACCTGGCGAATTACTTCCTGGTGGGGGTCGTGTTCCTGGCTTTGGCGGCGCGTCTGTGGGCGGTGAACAAAAGCCTGACAGCAATGGCCCTCGCCAGCGGATTGGTGGGCATCGCGGTTAGTTTTGCCAGCAACATCTCCCTCTCGATGATGTCGCTCAGCCAGCAGTATGCTGCCGCAAGTGGTGACGTGCAGCGCGCTTCCCTGCTAGCCGCGGGGCAGTCGCTCCTGGCGTTTAGCGGGGCGATGGCCAACTTCCCCGGCACGGGGACAACCATGAGTTACCTGCTGATTGCCCTGGCAGGAGTCTTACTAGCGGGCCAATTGCTGACCACCCATCGCACCACGGCCATCTTCGGTCTGCTGGCGGGCGGCTGCGACCTGGCCTATTGCCTGACCTTTGCGCTTTCGCCGGGCTTACAGGTGCTGTTCATGGCCTCCGGCGGCGCGTTTTGGATGATCTGGCATCTGCTGATAGCCCGAATATTGTGGAAATATACAAAGGAGTAATAATGAGAAAAGCGACCAAAACTGCTGCTACCTGGTTGGGCATTGTTGCCGGCGTTGCCGGTCTCGAACACGGCTATTTCGAGTTTTTGCAGGGCAATACCCCCACACCCGGCCTGGCTTTCCCTTCGTGGGGGCCGCCCTGTGCGCCGGAGGAAATCTGGCACGCCTGCGAGCCTGCCATGAGCATTATTCCCAATTTTCTTATCACCGGTATTCTGGCCATGCTGCTCAGCCTGGCGCTGATGGTTTGGACGGTCTGGTTTGTGCAGCGCAGGCACGGGGGATGGGTGCAGGTGGCGCTCTCGGCCTTGCTGCTGCTCTTTGGCGGCGGATTCTTCCCGCCCATCATCGCCTTTATCGGCGGCCTGGCCGGGACGCAGATTAACCGGCCGTTGGCTGGCAGGTCCGGCGCGGCCACCCGATTTGCGGCAAAATTATGGCCCTGGTCACTGCTGATTTTCGTTGGCTGGACGCTGGGACAGTTCCCCGTTGGTCATTTCTTCAACGACTTTTTGCAAAGCATCATGTATGTCAGTATGCTGGTCATTTTGACCTCGCTGCCGCTGGCTGTTTATACCGCCTACGCTCATGATGCGGCCCAGTGAAAAGAGTGTCTCCATGGAAACGCTAGCGAAGTTTACCCTTCCCGCTGTTTTGTTGGCCCTGATCCTGGTTTTTGGCTTCTGGTTGAGCTATGCTGGGAAACCCTATCATGGCATATTGTTCAACCTTCACAAATTGCTTGCCCTGGGAGCAGTCGTTCTGGCGGGCATACAGTTCTCGAAAACGCTTCACGCTCCCGATGGTTTGTTGGTTGCATTGCTGGCTGTTTCGGCTCTGTGTGTGATTGCCCTGTTTGTCAGCGGGGCGCTGATGAGCGCTGGGAAGTTAGATTATGTCCTGATGTTGTCCATCCACCGCGTTGCGCCGGTGGTTTTGGGGATTGCGCTGGTCTGGTCTGGCTTCCTACTGGTTAGGTTACGATGACAAAGGCCCTTCGCGTCACCACCGCTTTTCTTGGCATCTACGCCGGACTGATTGCCGTTCAGCACGGCATTTTCGAGAGTTTACAGGGCAGCCGCGCCCCCGATGGCCTGATGTTCAACGCCATCGGTCCGCCCTGCCAGCCGGAGGCGGTCTGGCACGCCTGCTTCCCGGCCATGACGCTGATACCCAACCTGCTCATCACCGGGATTGCCGCCATCCTGGTCGGGCTGGGGATGGTCGTCTGGGCGGTGATGTTTGTCGGGCGCAGGCGCGGCGGGCTTGCCCTGGGGGCTTTGTCTCTGCTGGCGCTGCTGGTCGGCGGCGGGTTCGTGCCGATCTGGATCGGCCTCGTCGCGGCGGTGACGGCCAGCCGGCTGGGCGCACCGGTCAGTCTGGGCGGGGCGGGATGGCGCATTGTCTCCGCGCTGTGGCCCTGGCCTTTGGTATTAATGGCGCTCTGGCTGCCGGGTAGCTGGCTGCTGGGACATTTCTTCAGCGCGGCCATGCTGTCAGCGGGCGGCTTGCTCTTTCTCGTTTTCGATATTGGCCTGCCGGTGCTGGCGGCGGCTTCTGCAATTGCAAGAAACTCGAAAGAGGTGTGCGCATGACGGTCATGCTGGGTATCTTTCTCGTCCTGCACGCGCTGGTTCACCTTCTCTACGCCGGGCAGGCGGCGCGTTTATTTGAGCTGCGCCCCGGCCTGGCCTGGCCGGATGGGGCCTGGGCTTTCTCTCGGTTGTTTGGCAACGACATCACCCGCAGCCTGGCGACCATTTTGCTGGTATTGACTGCGCTTGGCTTTTTTGCTGGCGCATTGGGGCTGTTCCTGGGGCAGAAGTGGCATCAAGCCTTCGGCGCAGGCGCGGCGATTTTATCCATTGCAACCTACCTGATTTTTTGGAACGGCAAATTTCACGACTTGCCTGACCAGGGCGGGATTGGCCTGCTGATTAGCCTGGGAATCTTGGTTGCGCTTTGGATGATTTGAAGCCAAAGCCACCCCCTGTTTGGTTGACCAGTGAAAACAGATTCAAAGGAGAAAATCATGCCAGTTCAAAACATTGAGCCTCAAACCTTCGACCCGCGCTGGAAAGACCTCTACCGCATCGGCAGCTTCTCTAGCCTCCTGATCGCTGTTTCCATCGTGTTTGCCATCGCGGCCTACTTCATCTGGCCTTACAAAGGCAATACCACCTCCATCGAAGCCATCTTCACCATTCTGCAAGCGGATCGCCTGGGCGGACTGATCTCGCTCGATATTTCGATTTTGTTGATTGCGCCGCTCAATATCCTGATGTTTCTGGCGATCTATGCCGCGCTCAAACAGGTGAACGAATCGGTGGCGTTGATCGCTCTGGTGGTGGCGCTGATCGCTGTGGTGCTGGTGATTGTCTGCCGGCCGCTGGTTGAACTGACGGTTCTCAGCGACCACTACGCCGCTGCCGCCGATCCAACCGAAAAACTGCGTTATCTGGCCGCCGGGGAGGTACTGCGCAGTTCACTGGATGGCACCGCCTGGATGATGCAAACTGTTTTTTTCATGCTCGCTGGGCTGATCAATTGCGCCCTGATGCTGCGCACCCGCTTCTTTGGCAAAGCCACCGCCTGGCTGGGCATTGTCAACAGCGCCATTGGACTGGGATTTTTCCTGCCCACCATTGGCCTGCTTTTCCTGTTTTTGAATACCATTGGCAGCGTTCCTTGGTGTCTGCTTATGGCGCGCGATTTATTCAAGATCTCCCAAGAAAGCGAAACCCAATGAAAACACTCGTCATTTACGACTCAGTCTTTGGCAACACCGAAAAAATCGCCCAGGTTATCGCGGCGGCGCTTGGCACAAACGCTATCCCCGTCAGCCAGGCGGATGCGGGGCAACTGGGCAGCCTCGACCTGCTGGTGGTTGGCTCACCCACGCGCGGCTTCCGCCCGACAGAAGGCATTACCCACTTGCTCAATGGGCTGCCCAAATATCACCTGGCTGGCGTGCGCGTGGCCGCTTTCGATACGCGCATCGTACTAGAAACAATTGATTCCAAGGCCCTGCGCTTTCTTGTGGATAAGGGTGGTTACGCGGCCAGCACAATTGCGAAAATGCTTCAAAAGAAAGGTGGCAAACTGGCTGCACCGCCGGAGGGCTTCTTCGTCACCGGCGAGCAGGGGCCGCTCAAAGACAGCGAACTCGAACGCGCTGCAGCCTGGGCGGGCAAGTTGATGGCTGGCTAAGATGAAAATACCAAACATTTGCCAAACGCGTTATCTGTCTGCGATTTCCACCCTATCCATCGCCGTAGCCTTACTGATGATGGTTTTATCACTGGCCGGGGTGTCTTTTCCATTGGAGGATTTTGTTGTTATCCTGGCGATGGGGGTAGTTGTGTTTATTCCGTTTGGGTTGTTTTTACGCGGCATCAGCAAAGCGATGGGCTAATGGCGTGCAAGTCAATAAATTCTCGCAAAATCCGGTTGAACGCCGCCGGGTTATCCATATTGGCGCAGTGACCGGCTTCGGGGATTACCACAGCGCGCGCGTTTGTTTCAAGTGCCTGCCAGTCTTTTGCATTGCTCAGAATAATGGGTAGGTCATGTTCGCCGGTGACAATCAACAGGGGTTGGGTGAGCGTTCGGGGTGTTTTATCCAGGATTTTTCCCATGCCCGACATCACCGGCAGTGAGCGGTGCGTGAACTTCTGCATGGCCTGATAGAAAACCTCCCGCTCGGCCTCGACTACGTTGGTATTCTTGACCACGTAGCGGCGAAAACCATCCATCCAGAACAGCATCAGGAAAACGGCTTTGAAGATTTCACGGTTTTGGGCTTTCGTAATGGCAGCATTGTCGCCAAAGATGCTGTAGCCGCCGGTAACAGTGATGCTTTTGACTCGTTGCGGGAAGCGATGCGCCACCGCCTGCGCCATCAGTGAACCGAGCGAAACGCCGACCAGATGGGCCTGAGCGTGACCTTCTGCTGCGATGATTTCGGCAATCAAGTCAACGGTTTTTTCGATGGTGACGATGCCGCCCTTGACCTGTGATTTGCCGTGGCCGATCATATCCACGCAAATGACGTGATAGTCCCTGGCAAATACATCCACCTGGTGATGGAAGCAGGTGTGGTCGCCGTAAGCCGGGTGGATGAAGACGATGGCTTCGTTGGACGGGTCGCCCTGGGTGTAGTAGTACAGGCTGTAAGCCTCTTTTTGAAGTTGTCGTTCTTGCAAGGTGGTCATGGGACATCCTTTTTGAGTGTTGCGAGCAAGTTTTGGTACCAGGTGATGTTGAAGGTATAGAAGGCGCGTCCGTAATCCAGTGTGAACATTTGGAAACGGCGCACATCCTCCAGCCCCGGTGGGGCCTCGCTGTCGGCGGATTGCTGGTGGATGAGTTCCAGCGCGTCCAAGGTATGGTGCAGTTTTTCGAGATGGACCTCCAGCACGCGGACACGCTCGGTGGCAGAAGCGAATCCCATGAAGTACAGGTGGGTCAGGCCGGGGTCTTTGATCTTTTCTGCTTCAATGTCTGAATTGAGCCAATCTTGGAAGGCTTGCCGCCCGGCAGGGGTCAGATGGAAAATCTTCTTGTTGCGCCCGTTTTCGACCTTTTCCTCCCCGGAAATCCAGCCTTTGGCGAGCATTTTTTCAGTGGCGGCGTTGATGCTGCCGAAACTGGCACTGTAGAACAAAGAGACGCCGCGCTCGAGCGCCTTGTTGATTTCATACACAGTCATCGCTCGCAGGGCGAGCAATCCTAAAATCACAAATTCCACTTTGCTACCCTTTCGTAATATAACTAATAGTAATATATAACGAAAGGGATGTCAAGTGGAATTCTCGTATGTCAAAGGGCGCATACCTGTGTGGGTAGCTAGTTTTTAATCCATAAGAGACACCTTAAACAACCCAAGCCCATCCAACTTCTCTGTAGAAAGGTAGGGGTACATGCGTTTGAGCAGGCGTTGGCGGGTTTCTGGCATGTCATCCAGAGGAACGGCATTGCCTTGCACCTCCTGGCTGCGCAGTGTCAGCCAGACCGGAGCGCCGCCGGACAGGTTTTTTGTCCAGATCAGGTGACGACCAGAAAAGAAAAACACCGCCTTGCCCTCGCTTACGTAGGCGACCGGGGTGGTGTAAATCTTACCGGTTTTGCGCCCGGTCACGCTGATCAGCATCAGGCCGTGGCTGGCCAGGAAATGCAACGGCGAGCGCAGCAGGGGGGGAAAGATCAAATTTGCAACCTTCATCATCGGATTGGCAGTCATGCTTTACCTCCAGAATATTGCTCGGCGCGTTCTTTAATCCCCAACAGGCATTTGCGCATCATCGGCAGGTCGCCAAACTCAACCAGCAAGTTGAACAGGGCAGCAGGCGAGTTCCAGAGATACTTCATGCGAATGCGCGTCACCAGCCGGGTGCGGTTCTCTCCTTCAGGGTAGAGACCCCAGAACCAGGTGGTCACCCCCTCCTGATCGTCCCACAGAATCCACTCGTTCTCCCTGAACTCCTTGACGTAGATGCCCTGCTTCCCATCCGGGCTCATCGGGATCAACTGGCCCACATAGATGTGCTGGTGTTCCGGCAGGAGCTGACGCGCGCTGGGGCGGCCCAGGTTGTCAAGCAGGTCGTAGCTGTACCAGCCGGCGCGGGTCATCCCGATTTGGACGATCCAGGGATAGATGGCTTCGGGCGGCGCATGAACGGTGACGCCGCGAGTGGCGGCGAAGGAAGGCGTCCGGACATCCTCATCGCCGGGCATGGCACGGGCGAGCTCCTCGTCCGTTGCGCCCCAACGCAGTTGCCAGGGGCGAATCCATTTCAGGTAGAGCACGGCTGTTACGGCTGCGGCGGGAACGAGCCAGGATGATCTCTTTAAGTTTCTTTGGGCATTCATGTCAGAGGCCCTTACCAGCCAAAAGCGGCACCAGCAAGCCCAGCACCAAACCTATCGCCAGGTTCCAGGCAATTTTATCGCCGGTCAGGGGCTGGCGACTGATGACAGCCAGCACACTGAGTAAAACGGTGGCACCAAGCGCCAGGTACTGGTAGCGCGGCGCACCGAGTTGCCCGTAGACCAATCCGGCCAGCGTTCCAAAGAGAAACGCTGCGCCGATGAAACCAGCCAGGATGATCCAGAACAGCATCTTTTCAGGAATCCGGGCAATGCTGGCGTCCTGGTCCTGGAAAAAGGTCGCCAGGGTTTTGCCGCGAATTAGCACATAGACTACCAGAACAATTGCCAGTGGGATGGCCGAAATTAACCCAGCAAACAGAGAATCTTTCATCAGTCTTCACTCCTTTTTAAGATTTGAACGCCCAGCAGGCGCAGCATCCCGGCCTTCAGGGTTTCGGGGGGCAGGTTGAGCCACTCCTGCCCGTAGACCAGGTTCAGGCCGTTGAACATGCCAAAGAACATCATGGTCAGCGCCAGCGGGTCATGTTCCGCTGGGATGATCCCTTCTGCCTGGGCCTGGGTCAGGATGGACAGCAATGATTGGGTGTATCCCAGCCCGATGGCATCCATATCGAATCCCAAGCGGGCAAACATATCTTCGTTCGTATGGCCCATCAAGGAGATCATGATGGCGGTAAACTGGCTGCCTTCCTGCGCATATTGGAGCAGGCTGCTCGCCAGACGATCTAGTTTTTGGTGGGCATCGCCGGGTGCGGCGGCAGCCTCAGCCATCACCGCCCCGAGCGACTCGAAGGCCTGGCTCAGGACAGCTTTGAGCAGGTCTTCCTTGCTGGCAAAATACCAGTAGATGCTGCCCTGGCTCATCCCGGCCTGCTGGGCCACATCGGCGATACGCGCATTGAAATAGCCGCGTGTGGCGAAACAATGGCGTGCCGCGGCAATCAACGCCGCCCGGCTGTGAGTGCGCATTTCTTCACTGAGTTCTTTGTTGCGAGGGGACAATGGATGCTCCTATTGATTGAATCTGCAGTCAGTGAATTGATGATATCATTGAATGTCCATTCAGTCAATAGGCCGTCAGCCTATTTTTGCTCTATGCTGTTTTTTTATTGGGCGTTTGCTTGCAAAGCAAAAGGCGTAACATAGGCTTTGGCCCACGCGGTGGTGATGAGCACACTACGGGGGTGATGCTTGCAGGCTGCGGGTGTTTGGGGAGAATGGGCAAAGCCTGACCCTCGTTGGTCTCATCACCAACTGGTCCCAGATTCGAATCCTATTTCCGTGAAGTTTTAACCAAAAAAGCACTCTTTCGAGTGCTTTTTTGCTGTTCAGGTAGCGGGGCCAGGATTCGGACCTGGGACCTTCGGGTTATGAGCCCGACGAGCTGCCACTGCTCCACCCCGCAACGATGTTCGCCCGTTTTTTGGGCGGGGTGTATTTTAGCACGCCCACGCCCAACCGTCAAGCGGATTTTGAAAGTTGCTCACTCTTCGCGGATCTTGGCCATAATGGTGAAAGCGATGCGCTCAAAGGTGCGCAGACGCTCTGCCAGGAACTGCGCCGCGGGCGAGAGGCGCTGCGCATGGGCGGGCAATTTGTATTCCGCTCTGAGCCGCCCGGGGTGGTTCAGGATCACCAGGAAAGGTCCCACCAGCGGCAGGCACACCGCCAGCATGCCCCAGGCAATATATTCCACCAGGGTCAGTTCGCGGCGGCGCAGGTAGAAAGCCGCCAGCAGCGCCATGCCGAACAGGCCCAACAGCAGCAGAAAGCGCACGGTAGATGCGGAGAGCAGCATAGTGCTATTGTACAGGATTTTTTCTTAGAACGCAAGTTCGCGTTATGGATTATTTAAGATTTGACAGGCACGCCAAAACGGTCTATGATTCCAGCGGGAGATGATATCTATGGATACCTATGCACTCAAACGAGACACCATCCTGAAAGCCCTTCAGCAGGGGCTGGAGCCGTTGGATTACGTGTTGGCCATGTGGGAGGGCGGCGCGGCCGCCTTTGACCGCGTGGATGAATGGTCGGATATCGACATCCAGTTCGTGGTGGAGGATGGCCGCGCCGACGAGGCCTTTGTGGTCATCGAGCAGGCGTTGGAGGCGCTATCTCCCATTGACCTGAAGCTGCACACGCCCAGCCTGCCCTGGCCGGGGGTATTCCAGTGGTTCTACCGCTTGCAGGATGGCGGGCCTTACCTGCTGGTGGATACCGCCGTGATCGAGCGCAGCGCCCCCGAGAAGCTGCTCCAGCCCGAGATCCACGGTAAGGCAGTGTTTTACTTCGATAAAGCTGGGATCGAGGCCAGCGTGCCCGCCTGGGATACGCAGGCCTGGCAGGAACGGCTGGAAGAGCGCCTGCAGGCCATGCAGGTTAACTTTGAGATGTTCCAAAGCCACACGCTGAAGGAGCTCAACCGCGGTCATTGGCTGGAAGCGTTTGGTTTTTACCAGGCTTACACGCTGCGCCCGCTGGTGGAGGCGCTGCGCATACGCTATGCCCCCACGCGCTACAACTTCCATACCCGCTATGTATATGATGAGTTCCCACCGCAGGTGGTACAGCGCCTGGAAAGGCTGTACTTTGTCAAAGATGGCATGGACATCTGCCAAAAACGGCTGGAGGCCGAGGCCTGGTTTGAGGAGTTAATATCCGCATAAAAAATCAGCGGGCGCACAGCGCCCGCTGATTTTTTATGCGGAGTTTCAGCGCAGATTTTAGATCCAGCCGCGCAGTTCCATGGCCTTGACCACGCGAGCGATGGCAACCATATAGGCGGCATCGCGCATGTAGACCTTTTCCTTCTCGGACATATCCAGCACCGAGTGGAAAGCGACGGTCATCTTCTGATCCAGTCTCTGCAGAACTTCTTCCTTCGACCAGTAGAAGTTCATGTCGTTCTGGACGCTCTCAAAGTACGAGCAGGTCACGCCGCCAGCGTTGCACAGGAAATCGGGGATGTTGAAGATGCCGCGGCTCTTCAGCACTGCGTCAGCCTCGGGGGTGGTGGGGCCATTGGCGCCTTCGGCCACGACCTTGACCTTATCGCTGATCTTCTTCACCGAGTCGGCATTGACCTGGCCCTCGAGGGCGCCGGGGATGAGCACATCCACATCCTTGGCAATCCAGGCATCGCCTTCTTCGATCACATAGCCGGCCTCTTTGGCCTTAGTCTTGCTGATCGTGCCGTACTGGTCGGTGATGGACTGCAGGAATTCAGGATCAACGCCGTTCTTGTGGCTGAAGGTGTAAGAGCATTTGTCATCGCGGTCCCAGCAGGAAACGCAGGCCACCTTGCCACCCAGGTGCTTGATGAAGCCGATGGCGGCATACTGCGAAACGTTGCCAAAGCCCTGCAGGGCAGCCGTGCACTTGGTGGGATCCAACTTGAGGTGCTTGAGGGCTTCGCGTACGCAGTAGATCACGCCAAAGCCGGTGGCCTCGGTGCGGCCGAGCGATCCGCCGCCGCCCAGAGGCTTGCCGGTGATGACGCCGGGGGTGAACTGGCCGACGAGCTTGGAGTACTCATCCATCATCCAGCCCATCATCTGCGGGGTGGTGCCAACATCCGGAGCCGGGACATCCTGGCGGGGGCCAATGTTGCGCCACATCTGGTCAACCCAGCCGCGGCACAGTTTTTCTTTTTCAAAGACCGAGAGGGTCGAGGGATCGACCGGGATGCCGCCCTTGCCGCCGCCCAGGGGGATATCGGCGACCGAGCACTTCCAGGTCATCCACATGGCCAGGGCGCGCACGGTGTCGAGGGTTTCGGAGGGGTGCCAGCGGATGCCGCCCTTGCTGGGGCCGCGCACGTCAGAGTGCTGCACGCGGTAGCCGGTGAAGACGCGGATTTTGCCGTCGTCCATGCGAACGGGGATGGTGAACTTGAACTCGCGGCTTGGCACGCGCAGCATTTCGCAGACCTGCGGGTCAAGGTTGAGTTTCTTGGCGACATCGTCGAACTGCTTCTGCGCCATTTCGAAAGCATTGATCTGTACAGACATTTATTTCTCCTCTTGTCGAAATTGGTTGAATAAAATTTGTTAATATGAAACGGCCACACAGGGATGGTGACCGCAACGGAACTGGGTTGGGAGGCTGGTTTGCATGCCGCTCACAAAGTTACTCAGTGTGCCTTTATGTTAATATAGGTAAGGCGGGGCGTCCAGTGACAAACCCACGGGTATCGATAGTGACTTTTAGCACGTTTGCCCGTGGTTTAGCCATGCCGCCGCATGAAATTCTCGATGCGGCGCAGCGCCTCTTCCAGTTTCTCGTAAGAGGTGGCGTACGAGCAGCGCACATAGCCCTCGCCGCCGGCCCCAAAGGCCGAGCCAGGCACCACAGCCACGCGCTCTTCTTCGAGCAGCTTTTGGGCGAAGGTTTCATCGTCCATGCCGGTGGCTGTAATGTTGGGGAAGGCGTAAAACGCGCCGCCCGGCGCAAAGGTGGGCAGGCCCAGCCGGTTCAGCCCGCTCACGATCAACTGGCGGCGGCGGTCGTATTCCTGGCGCATCTCTTCCACGTATTTGTCGCCAGAGCGCAGCGCCTCAAGGGCGGCTTTCTGCGACATGGTGGGGGCGCACATCAGAGTGTATTGGTGGATGCGCACCAGGCCCTTGATGATGCCCTCGGGGCCTAGCGCATAGCCAGCGCGCCAGCCGGTCATGGCGTAATTCTTGGAGAAGCCGCCCAGCAGCACGGTGCGCTCGCGCATGCCTGGCAGAGAGGCAAAGCAGACATGCTCCACGCCGTATACCAATTGATCGTATAACTCATCCGAGATGACCACCAGATCGTGCTTTTCGGCAATGCGGGCGATCTCTTGCAGCACCTGGCGGGTGTAGACTGCGCCGGTGGGGTTGTTGGGGTAGCCCAGCAGGATGGCCTTGGTACGCGGGGTGATGGCGGCCTCTAATTTTTCGGGGCGCACCTGGAACTCATCTTCTACATAGGTGGGCACTTCCACCGCCACGCCGCCCGCCAGGATCACTTCGGCCTGGTAAGAGACAAAGCAGGGTGTGGGGATGATCACCTCTTCGCCCTGGTTGAGCAGGGCGGTCATCACCAGGTACAGCGCCTCAGAGACGCCCACGGTAACAATGACCTCGCCTTTGGGGTCGTAGACCACGCCGTAGCGTTTCTGGATGTGCTCGGCGATGGCCTGGCGCAGCTCCAGCAGGCCAGCATTGGAGGTGTAATGGGTTTCGCCATCTTGCATCGAGCGGATGCCTGCCTGGATGATCGGCGCGGGGGTGACAAAATCGGGTTCGCCGATGCCCAGCGAGATGACATCTTTCATCGTGGCGACAATATCGAAGAATTTGCGGATGCCGGAGGGTTTGAGTCCGGTGACGTGGTGGGCCAGGTATCGTTCAGTCATGCATGTACACTCCTTTTGTGGGTTTGGATTTGACCTAAAGGCTGATTTCAGTTTGATCGCCGGCATTGATCACAGCGGCGCGGCGGGTAATTTGGGCTTTGCGGCCGATCAGCGATCCTTCCAGGACGGCGTCGACCACTTTGGCGCCATCCTCCAGGATGGAGTTGCGGATCACGCAAGACTGCACCTGGCAGTCGGCGCCGATGGTGGTGTGCGGGCCGATGACCGATTCGCACACGTGGGCGGCAGGGTGGATGTACACCGGGGGGATCACCACCACACCCGTGCGGCGGGCGGCGTCACTGCTGTTGTCGTGAGCATGCTCCAGCAGGTAGCGGTTGGTCACCAGTACGTCTTCGGGGGTGCCGGCGTCCAGCCAGGTATCTACGCTGCGAGTGCGCATCTTCAGACCGCGCTCCAGCATGATGTTGACAGCATCGGCGAGGAAGTATTCGCCCTTCAATTGCACATCTCGGTGCATTTGCTCTTCGATGGCAGAGATCAGCGCCTCGGCCTGGCGGAAGTAATAAAAACCGACCACAGCCAGGTTGTTGCTGGTATCGCGCGGCTTTTCGATCAGGCGGGTCACCCAGCCATCTTGCCCCACGGCAGCTACGCCAAAGCGGCGCGGGTCGGGCACGGCTTTCACCCAGGCCACGGCGTCGGCCTCTTCTTTGTCCAGGAAGGAGAGGTCGCTCTCGATCAGCGTATCGGCAAAGACCATCAGCATGGGGCCGTGGAGGTGTTCTCGCGCCAGCCAGATGGCGTGCGATTGGCCGCGCATCTCGGCCTGCTCCACATAGGTTACTTTCAGGTCGGGGTGGGTCTGCTGCATGTGGGCTTCGATCTTCTCGCCCAGGTAGCCGACGATGAAGATATACTCGGCATTTTTCAGGTCTGGCAGGGTTTTGAAGGTGCTGATGACGTGATCGAGCACGGTCTGATCGGCCATGCGGATGAGCTGCTTGGGGCGGCTCCAGGTATGCGGGCGCAGCCGGGCGCCAAAGCCTGCCATGGGGATGACGATCTTTAAGTTGGGTTGGTCCACTTTCCCTCCGCTATCCAATGACCAGGGTCAAATGGCAACGACACCTCCCTATCGATGTAAGGAGGCGCGGTGCGTGTGTGTATTATACCTAAATAAAAGCCGCCCGCCGCCTGACGGACGATGAAGTGATGAATATCAGATGCCCCCCATGCCTTTCATCAATATTCTAAAACGAGTGTGCTGCGTGGCGAAGCCACGCAGCACACTCGTTTTAGAAGTTTTCTTTCTTTACCATGCGGTAGCCAAAAAGCTGCCCAAAGGCGCGCACCACTGCCCGGCGCACCTGCGTCATGGGCGGGGAGGCGCCCAACACTTCTGCCAGGCTGGTGACGGCGTAACCCGCCAGCCCGCAGGCGATGATGCCCTGCCAATATTCCATCTGCGGGTCCACGTTGAGGGCAAAGCCATGCCGGCTGACGCCGCGGGCATCCACTTTTACGCCGATGGCGGCGATCTTCGCCAGGGGCGGGGTGGCTTGCGCCGCGGGCACCCACACGCCGGTGAGGCCTTGCAGGCGCTGGGCGGAGGCGCCCAACTTTGCCAGAGCCTGGATGAGGCTCTCTTCCAGGCGGCGCAGGTAGCCGGTGTAATCGGCCTGGGGCAGGCGCGGGGAGGACGAGTCTGTGACGGGTAGGGGCGCGCCCAGCGGCAGCAGCGGGTAACCCACTAATTGGCCCGGGCCGTGATAGGTGACATCGCCGCCGCGGTCTACCCAATGCACGCTGACGCCGCGGCGGGCCAGCTCGGCCTCGTCCCAGAGCAGGTTAGCCGCCTGGCCGCGCCGCCCAAAGGTGTAGGTGTGGGGATGTTCCAACAGCAGCAGGGTGGGCGGGCGCTGGCCGCGGCCGATCTCCTCGGCCAGGCGGTTTTGCAAGTCCCAGGCCTGCTGGTAGGGCATCTGCCCCAGCCAGTGAACGTGGCAGGCGTTCATTGGTTGGGCCCCGCGCCGAGATTGCCCCCCCCCCAGGCCTTGGAGCTTGGCCTTTTTAACCTTGGGGGCTCGCTCATCCCCCCCTGCCCCCCCTTCCCAGCGGGAAGGGGGGATTTTCGCCAAAAATGGGTCACATGTGGGGGCTTCGCCCCCACATGTGACCCATTTTTGGCATTTTCTCCCCGCCCCTTGAGGGGCGGGGCCGGGGGTGGGGTGAAAAGATCACGATCTAAGATCATCGGTTCATTCTCCGATGATCTTGACCAGGACGCGCTTGCGCCGCCGCCCGTCGAACTCGCCGTAGAAGATCTGCTCCCAGGGGCCAAAATCCAACTTGCCCGCCGTGACTGCCACCACTACTTCGCGGCCCATCACCTGGCGTTTGAGGTGGGCATCGGCGTTATCCTCGCCGGTGTTGTTGTGGCGGTACTGGCGGATGGGTTCGTGAGGGGCCAGGCGCTCCAGCCAGGCCTCGTAATCTTGGTGCAGGCCGGGCTCGTCGTCGTTGATGAAGACGGAGGCGGTGATGTGCATGGCATTTACCAAAAGGATGCCCTCGGTGATGCCGCTCTCGCGCAGGCAATCTTGCACCTGCGGGGTGATGTTGAGCATGGCCCGGCGGGTGGGGATGCTGAACCACAGTTCTTTGCGGTAGGATCTCATTAGCTGGACTCCCTTGAAAATTAACTTGCTTTCCTTGTAGTAGCGACTTCAGTCGCTATAACGACTAAAGTCGTTACTACAAGGTGGTCTTCAGGAATTTCTTGGAAAAAAGCCTTTACGCCCCAAACAGGTGCGAAATAAGGATGCGCAGGCCGATGCCGATCAGGATTAGCCCACCGATCACCTCCATGCGCTTGCCAAAGCGCAGGCCCAGGCGGTTGCCGATGTGCAGGCCGAACCAGGAGAGCGCCGCGGTGAGCACGCCGATGACAATGACCGGCACCACGATAGACACACGCAGCATGGCCAGGCTCAGACCCACCGCCAGGGCATCGATGCTGGTAGCCACCGCCAGAATCACCAGCGTGCGCCCGCGCGACGGGTCGCCCAGGTAGCTCTCTTCCTCGTGGCGCAGGCCGGTGCGCAGCATCTTACCGCCCACGTAGAGCAGCAGCCCAAAGGCGATCCAGTGGTCGAAGTTGCGGATGAGATGCTCGATGCTCAGCCCGCCGGCCCAGCCGATGACCGGCATGAGCGCTTGGAACAGGCCAAAGTGGAAGTACAGGCGGAAGCGGGCGCGGCGGCTGTCGCATTGGCCGGTGGCGCCGATGCCCAGCGAAACGGCGAAGGCATCCATGGCCAGGCCGATGGCGATGAAAACAGTGGTTAGTAAGTCCATGGTGGGTTCAGGGGGCGGTGGGGGTGTGGTTGAGGATGGCGCGCAGGTAATCGCGCTCGGCGGTCTTGCGGGCAATATTCTTCTGCATATCTGCGGCGATCTCTGCCAGGCGGTCGCGGCCCTGGCGGCGGGCCAATTTGACTTCCACGCCCAGCGCCACGCTGGGCATGGCATTCACCTCGGCGGTGCGCTGGCGCACCTGGCGCAGGCGGCGCTGCACCAGCGTCAGGGCGTCTTCGGGCTGGGCGGTGCGCAGCGAGGCGATAAAGGCATCGCTGGGGCTGTCCTGGCTGCCCATCCCGGCCAGGGCTTGCAAAGCAGCCCGGTCGCCGGCGGCAAAGGCCTGGTTCACAGCCGCCATCTGCTCAGTGCGGCGCAGGCGGTCATCCTCGTGGAGGGCCAGGTCGGGGTGGAAGCGGCGCGCCAGGGTGCGGTAGAGCGCTTTGAGCGAGGGCTGCTCCGCCTCGGGCGCATTCTCTGGGGCTGGCTCTTCTGCCATTGCCTCGAAGTTATAAACCGGCGGGGCTTCGCCGCGGCGGGGTGCGCCGCTGGCATAGGTGAACTGCTGCTCGCCAAACAGAGCGTCATTGCGGCGGCGCTGCACCTCGGCGTTGAGCGCGGTCACCTCAGCCTGTACCTGCGAGAGCAGGTCGAGCAGGATGCCCAGGCGAGCATCCACTTCGGCCTCAAATGCGTGCACCTCGCCCAAGAGGTCGTTCAGGTCAGCCTGGGCCTGGCGCAGCTCTTCTTCGGCTTTTTCCAATGCCGATCTGTGGGTGAGCGGAGACATGCCCCCAATTGTAGCCGAAAATAACGATCTGATCAGCGCAAATTGCTTTACGCAAGCGGACGCTTTAGAGTAAAATATTAGGAAGAGATGAATCGCCAATCAATCAAACGCTGGGGGATGGGGTGGCTCAAGAGGAGGATGTGAAGATGAAACGCAGGATGATCTTATCCAGCCTGATGCTGATTGTGATGCTGCTCTCGGCTTGCAATGGCGCCGTAGAGACCGCCGCACCTACCGAGGCAGTCGATGAGAGCCCAGCGATTTTGAATATTGGCTGGGCTGGCTATCCGGATACGTTAAACCCATGCTACGGCATTTTGACCGAGTCGTACACCATCTATGAGCTGGTGTACGACTCTTTGTATAACCTGAACCTGGACGGCACCTATTCGCTGGAACTGGCAGAGAGCGTGCGCGTCTCCACCGATGGCGCCGTGTGGACATTCACCATCCGTGATGGGGTGCGCTGGCACGACGGCCAACCCCTGACGGCTTACGATGTGGCTTTTAGCATGGACTTTTACCAACAGCACACCGAATGCCCCTACATGAACGTGTACACGGATTATTTCTCTCAGGTGTTGGCGATCGATAACCGCACGGTGGCGATCACCTTCTCTGAGGCGATCCCCAATGTGGAGAGCCAGTTGTTCTTCCTTTACATCCTGCCGGAGCATATCTGGTCAGCCTACGCCAAGCAGTTCCCGGTGGAGTTCGATAACACCGCCATGGTTGGCAGTGGCGCGTTCAAGCTGGTAGAGGCTAACCAGGGCGCTTCGGTCCGCCTGGCAGCCAACGAGCAGTATTACGCCACCCCGCCCAAGATCGACGAGGTGATCTTCCACACCTATGGTAACCTGGATGCCATGGTGCAGGCGCTCAAGAGCGGCGATATGGATATGATCACCGAGATGCCCAACAGTGCTTACACCGACCTGCAAGATGAACCCAACATCAAGGTGGTGATGGCGCCCTCCAACGCACCTGAACTGACGGATATCATCTTCAACCAGGTTTCGGAGGAGAACTGCCCAGCAGGCAGCCCTTGCTCTGGGCACCCGGCATTGAAAGACCGCAACGTGCGCCTGGCCCTGGCGCACGCCACCGATAAGGATGAGATCATTGACGATCTGCTCTTGGGGCTGGGCGACCCTGGTCAGACGCTGATCCCGCCGGGCCTGGGCCCGTGGTACAACCCCAACCTGACCGATTACGCCTATGATCCGGTTCAGGCTAACCGCATCCTGGAAGAGGCCGGGTACCTGGATACCGACCTGGACGGGGTGCGCGAGATGCCGGGCGGTGGAACCCCGCTGATCTTCCGCATCAACTGGCCCAGCGACAGCATTGTGCTGGATGACCTGGCGCTCAAACTGGCGGAGATGTGGATCAACGTGGGTGTCCAGTTGGTGCCTGAGGCGCTGGACCCGGATGTGGTGGTAGATGTGTGCTGTCCCGCTTTTGACTATGATATTTTGCTGTGGGGCTGGGGCTCGGACCCCGACCCGGGCTTCCTGCTCAGTGTCTATACCACGATGGGCATCCCCGATGGCACCAGCGAGACCGGCTATTCGAACCCGGTCTTTGATGACCTGTATCTCCAGCAAGCCACCCAGCTCGACCCGGTGAAACGCCAGGCGTTGGTTTGGGAGATGCAGCGCATCGTCTTTGAAGATGTGGTCTATATCGTGCCTTTTTATGACGTGACCCTGCAAGCCTACCGCACAGACCGCTTTAGCGGTTGGATTACCACCGCCCCCACCCTGGCGCTGGAAGATCTGACCTCATTGAGAAGCATCGAGCCGGTGAAATGACAGGAATGATGTTGATGCACTTGCGCTGAGTTCGGCTGCAGAGCGCTGGTCAGCGCTCATCCGCTTGCCTGCCTGACACAGGGCATGGCGGACGCGCCGCGTTAACTTAGCGGGCGCTTCTTCTCGCCAGCGAGCACTCTTTCTCGCTAAAGGCCACCTGTGTAGGATGCAGGTGGCTTTTGCTTTGTGGATTACGCCCTTGGGCGTAAAAAATTAAACCGAGAAGGAGAAAGGTAAAATGTCTGAACGATTCACCCGTTTCTTTGCCTCGCGCTGGGGGATCATCCTGGCGGGGGCGACCATTGGCCTGCTGGGGCCGCTGCTGCAAAAGTGGGGCAACCCAGCGAACATGGGCATTTGTGTGGCCTGTTTCGAGCGGGATATTGCCGGGGCGCTGGGCCTGCACCGCGCCGCGGCGGTGCAGTACATCCGCCCGGAGATCATCGGCATGGTGCTCGGCTCTACTGCCGCGGCGCTGCTGTTCCGCGAGTTTAAGGCGCGCACCGGCTCGGCGCCCATCGTGCGTTTTATGCTGGGTTTCTTTGCCATGATAGGGGCGCTGGCCTTTTTGGGCTGCCCCTGGCGCGCCAACCTGCGCCTGGCTGGCGGCGACCTGAACGCCATCACCGGTCTGCTTGGGCTGGCGGCGGGTATTGCCGGCGGCGTGCTGTTCCTCAAGTCTGGCTATACCCTGGGGCGCAGCAGCAAGACGTACCCGGTGGTGGGCTGGATCTTGCCGGGGATCATGCTGGCTTTGCTGCTACTGCTCATCTTTCGCCCGCAGTTCAGCCAGGGCGGGCCGATCTTCTTCAGCCAAAGCGGCCCCGGCTCGCTGGCTGCTCCGCTGCTGATCTCGCTGGGGGCCGGGCTGCTGATCGGCTTTTTGGCGCAGCGCACGCGTTTCTGCACCATGGGCGCAGTGCGCGACGTGATCTTGATGCGCGATTTTCACCTGCTCAGCGGTGTGGCCGCGCTGCTGGTGGTGGCTTTTATCACCAACCTGGCCCTGGGCCAGTTCAAGCTGGGCTTTGAGGCGCAGCCCGTGGCGCATTCCAGCCACCTGTGGAACTTCCTGGGCATGGCGCTCTCTGGGCTGGCCTTTGCCCTGGCGGGCGGCTGTCCGGGGCGGCAGTTGTTTCTCTCTGGCGAGGGGGATGGCGACTCGGCGGTGTTTGTCATTGGCATGGTCGTCGGTGCAGGTTTTGCGCACAACTTTAGCCTGGCTGGTAAGCCCGACGCGCTGGCAGAGGGCGTGCTGACCGTGGGCGGCCTGACCAATGCCGGGATGGCCGCGGTGATCATTGGTCTGGCCGTGTGTGTGCTGCTGGGCCTGGCGATGCGTGAGCAGAAAGCCTGAGGAGGTGTAAAATGACAACCAAAGTGGATGCTCGTGGACTATCTTGCCCGCAGCCGGTGATGCTGGCACAGCAGGCGATCCAGGACGGCAAGTTCCCCATCGAGGTGCTGGTGGATACCGTTACGGCGCGGGAAAATGTGCGCCGTATGGCCGAATACCGCGGCTGCAAGGTGGAGATCATGCCTGTAAATGATGAGTTTCAACTGAAGCTGACCAAATGAACCCAACCGACCTGATCTACCTGGATAACGCGGCCACCTCCTGGCCCAAGCCGCCGGAGGTGGCGCAAGCCATGCTGCATTCCATGCAGCAGGTGGGCGCCAACCCGGGCCGCTCGGGCCATCGCCTGTCGATCGAGGCGGCGCGCATTGTCTACGAGGCGCGCGAGGCGGTGGCGGCGCTGTTCCATGCCCCAGACCCGCTGCGAGTGGTGTTTACTGCCAACGTGACGCAGGCGCTGAACCTGGCGCTGCACGGCTGGCTGCGCCCAGGCGATCATGTGGTCACCAGCGGCATGGAGCATAACGCGGTGATGCGCCCGCTGCGCGCCCTGGAGGCCAATGGCGTACAGGTGAGTGTGGTGCCTTGCTCGGCGCAGGGCCTGCTAGACCCGGCTGATGTGCAGGCGGCGCTGCGCCCTAATACTGCGCTCGTTGTGCTCAACCATGCCTCGAATGTGTGCGGGACGCTGCTGCCGGTGGGCGAAGTGGGGCAAATTGCCCGCCGGCGCGGCATTCCCTTCGTGGTGGATGCCGCACAGACTGGCGGAGCATTCCCTCTGGATATGCAGGCTCTGGGGATCGATATGCTGGCTTTCACCGGGCATAAGTCCATGCTGGGGCCGATGGGCACCGGCGGGTTGGTCCTGGGGCCGGGCGTGGATGTGGAGCGCCTGGCGCCGCAGTGGCAGGGTGGCACGGGCAGCCGCTCCGAATCAGAGAAGCAGCCCATCGCTCTGCCCGACAAGTATGAGAGCGGCACCTCCAACGCGGTGGGTATTGCAGGGTTGGGTGCGGCGGTGCGCTGGGTGATGGCGCAGGGGGTGGACACGATCCGGGCGCACGAGGTGGCTCTGTGCCAGCAGATGCTGGACGGTTTGCTGGCCATCTCCGGGGTGCAAGTCTACGGCCCGCACGATGCAGCGCGTCAAACGGCGACCGTGTCTTTCAATATCATCGGCATGACTCCTTCGGATGTGGGCCTGCGCCTGGATGACGAGTACGGCGTCTTGTGCCGGGTGGGGCTGCACTGTGCCCCGGCGGCACACCGCACGCTGGGCACCTTTCCGGGCGGGGTGGTGCGCTTTGGCCTGGGCGTGTTCAATACCTCGGAGCAGGTGGCCGCGGCAGTGGCGGCGGTTTCGGCGCTGGCGCGGGAGGTGCGCCCATGAGCGCAGCTTATGCTGTGCTGTTGGTTGATTCGACCAGCCACGCCATCCGCATCGAGAAAGCGCTGGTCCGGGCGGGGATCGCCTGCCGGCTGATCCCGGTGCCGCGCCAGCTCAGCTCAGATTGTGGGGTGTGTGTGCGGGTGCGGCAAGAAGATTCTGCGGCAGCCCAGGAACTGGCTGCCGCAGCGGGTGTGAAAATCGCCGGTTTTCGTTTGTTATCGTGATGATTTTGCGGGCAAAGCCCGCAAAATCATCACGATAACATTGAGTTTTTCTTCAAGGGGCGGGGAAATCGTCAAAAACGGGTACTATGCGAGCGCTTTGCGCCCGCATAGTACCCGTTTTGACAAAATCATCCCCCTTCTCAGCGGGCAGGGGGGATGGGGGTAAAATCATAGCCCAGCGTACCCTGGGCGTACTCCAGCCAGCGGCGCTGCTGCGGCAGGATGGGGCAGGCCGGGCTCTGCACGATTTCCCAGGGCAGCCAGAAGGGGCGGAAGATGTGGCAGTCGATGGGCACTTCCCAACCGTCTGCGGGGGATTGCCCGTTGAATTCCAGGTGGAAGAAGTAGCGCCGCACGATCTGCCCCAGGGCCGCTTCTGGCGCCCAGCCGGTGATCTGGTACGAGATGTACTGCGGGTCGGGGTAGCGGTCGCCTTCCTCGAAGGTGACCAGCACATAGCCCGGGGTGCGGCGTTCCACCCGCACCCGCGCGCCGCGTGGCAGCGTGGCCCAATCGAAAGAGCCTGGATCGGGGCGGGAGTAAACCGTGGTTGTCTGGCAGACGGCTATATCCGTTTCGGGGAGCAGGTTCTCTTGCTGGCCGATGGCGCACACCAGGTGCAGGTCACTCAGCCCGGATTCTTCCCGGGCCTCGCGCAGCGCAGCCGTGGCGGGCTTTTCGCCGATCTCCACTGTGCCCGCGGGCAGCTGCACGCCCGACGTGGGGTGCTGGAAAACCAGTAATTCCAGCCCGCCGGGGGCGCGGCGGGTGATGAAGGGGGTTACTTTTTCGAGGATCATAGCGCTTCTGGGGTACGGTAGATGCCCGGCCCCACTTCCTCGATACCGCTCAACATCATCTCGAGCGCCTCGCTGTGGCAAGACAGGCAGCCCTGGCTGAAGGCCACGCCTGCGGCAGGGAGCAGGATCTCGTTGCTGCGGTAATCTTCCAGCACTTTGCCGGCTTTGAGGGTCAGATCCCCCTGCGGCAGGCGCAGGAAGTACACATCCTGGTGCAGCAGGCGCCCGCTGCCCGCCGAGAGCACCGTCATGGGGTTGAAGCCGCGCAGTTCCACCTGGGCGGGCACCTGCAAGCGGATGGTATCGGCGCCGAACTCCGCATCGATGCTTTCCAGCACCGCAGCCACAACGGCATGCTCCTCGTGCACCTTCTTGCCTAACTGCACCTCGCTCAGGTCGGGCTGGCCCTGGCCAAAGCGGGCGATGAGTGCCTGGGTGGGCGATTGCCCGGCCTGGATGGGCAGGTGCCAATCTGCTCCCAACTGGCTGAGCAGGCGGCAGACTGCCGCCCCGACGGCGTATTGGCGGGCGTAGCCGCAGGCCGGCGGCACCGGCGGGATCTCGCTGCCGTTCAACTGGCGATCCGCCTCTTGCTGAACGTAGAACGCCGGGCCTTCGCGGCGCTCGGAGGATTGTTCCAGGGCCAGCGCACCGGGCAGGTTTTCCAGGATGGCATAGCGGCGGGCGGCCAGCGCGCCCAGGCGGGCGGCTTTCTCGGTGGGGGGCAGAAAGGGGTGGTTGTGCGTATCGGCTTCGGCCCGGCACAGCGCCCGGTAGAGCGGGTCCAGCTCGGGGTAATCGGCCAGGGTGCGGTAGAAGTCGAAACCGGCGGGCAGGTCATCCGGCTGGAACCCGCCGCGGTCCTGGTAGACATGGAAGCATTCGTGATAGGCCAGCGGGCCCACGCTTTCTGGCTGGGCGCACACCCAGGTGGGGATGGTGGCGGTGAGATGTCCGTTGATCTCTACGGCGGTGGCGGCGACCAGGTTAGCGGGGCGCTCGCTGGGCGGGGCGGGGTGGTTGAGGTAGCCTACCTCCTGACCGTCAAAGATGGCCAGGGGTATGCCGCGCGGCGAATAGTCTGGCCAGGTGGGGAACTCCTGGTCGATGGCCTGGCGGGCAAGTTGAAGAGCTTTGGTCACGTTCATGCGGCCTCCTGTGGTTGTTGGCTAAGTATATCCCACAAGAACCAATCCTGTTGTACAATAGAAATGTTAGTTACATCTCAATAAAATGGGGGAAGTGGGGTGTTTTGGGCAGGCTTCGCCCGCCCAAAACACCCCACACCCCAAGTTATTGAGATGTTACAAATGTTATCCACTTCATTTTGGGAGCGTGGTGATGAAGAACCTCCTCTCGTGTGTGCTCTTATTTTTCCTCCTGGCTGCGTGCGGAAGCCCCACCACCGCAGCGTCCACCCAGGCCGTTGTCCCAACTCAATCCCTGCCAACCCTGCCTCTTCTGGACAGCCCTACGGAAGCGGTGGCTCCCAAGGCGCAGCCTACCGCCGGGAATACTTATTCCGTGGCCCCCGGCGGAAACGATAACGGGCCGGGCAGCCTGGCCCAGCCCTGGCAGACGCTCCAGCACGCCGTGGACAGCGTGGCACCGGGCGATACCATCTTGGTGCAGAGCGGCGCCTACCTGGGGGCGCGCATCGCCAATTCTGGCACGCCACAGGCATGGATCGCGCTCAGGGCTGCCGCGGGGGCCAGTGTGCTGCTCAACGCACCCGGGCCGGAGAACTGGCATGGCAGCATCCTGGAGATCGAGAACGGCGATGAGGCAGTGGCCTATTGGATCATCGATGGTTTGGAGGTGAGCGGCGCACCCAGTTGGGGCATCGACAGCCGCGGCACGGAAGATTACAAAAATCATCACATCACCATCCGCGGCAATCGCGTGCATGATAATGGCCTGGGCACTGGCCGGACGGGCATCTTTGCCGCTTTTACCGATGACGTGCTGATCGAAGGCAACATCTCCTACGGCAACGGCGAGCATGGCATCTATGTGAACAACAGCAGCGACCGCTTCACCATCCGCGGCAACACCGTGTACGCGAATGCCAACTGCGGCATCCACCTGAATGGCGACGAATCGATGGGCGGTGATGGGGTGATGACGAATGGGGTGGTGGAGAACAACATCATCTACGAGAACGGCACGGGCGGCGGCTCAGCCATCAATATGGATGGGGTGAGCAGCAGCCTGGTGCAGAACAACCTGATCTACAACAACCATGCCACCGGCATTGCGCTTTTCTACGAGAATGGCGCCGAATGCTCGCAGAACAACCGCATCCTGCACAACACCATTCTCATGCCGGCCAATGGGCGCTGGGCGGTGCTGGTGGCAGACCCGGCCTGTGTCAACAATCAGGTCTTCAACAACATCTTGTACTCGTACCATTCCTACCGCGGCAGCATCAGTTTTGGGGATGGCATCCCGGCGGGCTTCCAGAGCGATTACAATGTGGTGGTGAATGCCTTCACCACCAACGACGGGGACACCGTGCTGGATCTGAGCGGGTGGCAGGCGCTGGGCTTCGATCAACATTCCTTCACTGCCACGCCGGAGACGCTGTTCGTGAACCCTGCCGGGCACGATTACCACCTGCGAGAGGGCAGCCCCGCTATCGATGCGGCCTCCTCGCAGGGGGTGACGCGTGACCTGGAAGGCAACCTGCGCCCGGCTGGGGATGCCCCGGATATGGGCGCCTTCGAGTGGGGCAGCAGCCCGCCGGTGGGCTCCATCTTCAACTACTTGCTGTTTTTACTACGCCGTTCTGGATAAACTTGCCATGCAAACTATTTCCTGGTCGCTATTGCCCATTTTTCTTGTTCTACTGGCTTCCGCTCTCCTGTCGCTGGTGATCGCTGTGGTAGCGCTGCAGCGCAGGGAGGTGCCGGGTTCGTCGGCACTGGCTTTGCTGATGCTGGCGGTGGGCGAATGGGCGCTGCTGGGCGCGCTGGAAATGATCTTTGTTGACCAAGCGGCCAAAGTGCTGTGCGCCAAATTTCAATACCTGGGCATTGTCAGCGTGGCGCCGCTGCTGTTGATCTTTGTGATACAGTACACTCGGCAGGAACGCTGGTTGGCCTGGCCGCGTGCCGGGGTGCTGTGGGTGCTGCCTGCCCTCACCCTCATCGTGGCGTTCACCAATGACTGGCATGGTTTGCTTTGGCGCAGCATTTACCCGGCGGAGGGCAGCCTCCACGGCCTGTTGATCTACGAGCATGGGCCGTGGTTCTGGGGGGTTGTGGCGTATAGTTATCTGCTGACCTTCCTGGCGGCCTGGATCATCATTTGGGGTTTCCTGCGCCTGGAGGTTTCTTATCGCCAACAGGCCTGGGGCATGCTGGCAGCCATTGCCATCCCCTGGGTGGGAAATATTCTCTACCTGGCAGATTTGACCTTGCTGCCGGGCTTTGATCCCACCCCGGTGTCTTTTATGGCCACTGGCCTGGTGATGGCCTGGACGCTCTTTCGTTTCCGCCTGCTGGACCTGGTGCCGGTGGCGCGCGAGATGGTGTTAGAGCACATGAGCGATGGCATGATTGTGCTGGACGGGCGCAGCCGCGTGGTGGATTTCAACCCGGCTGCCCAGGCGCTGCTGGGACTGGGGGAAAACCTGGTGGTGGGGCAGACGGTGGAAAAGGTATTGGCTGCCTGGCCGGCTTTGATCGAGGATTACCAGGAGGAAAAAAATCTTGAGGTTCGAGTGGACGCGGAGCCTCCCCGCATTTTGGATGTACGCCTGGCTCCGCTGCAAGACCGTCTGGGCCGCCGGGCAGGACAGGTGTTAGCGCTGCGCGACATCACTCAGCGCAAACGGGCAGAGACGGAAGCACTTGTGCGCAGCACGGCGCTGAAAGCAGCCGCCAATGGCATCACCATTACCGACCGGGAAGGCTCCATTCTATGGGTCAACCCGGCCTTCACGCACATGACCGGCTATGCGGCTGAGGAGGTGGTAGGGCGTAAGCCGAGCTTGCTTAAGTCAGGTACGCATGAGGTGGGGTTCTATCGCAACATGTGGGAAACCATCCTGGCTGGGAACACCTGGAAAGGCGAAACAGTGAACCGCAAGAAGGATGGCAGCCTGTACACCGAAGAGCAGATGATTGCCCCGGTGCGCAATGAGCAGGGTGAGATCACCTATTTCATCGCCATCAAGCAGGATATCAGTGAGCGCAAGGCGCTGGAACAATTACGCGACGACCTGACCTATACCATGGTACATGACCTGCGCAACCCGTTGGCTTCGATTGGCTTTGCGCTGGAAATGTTCAATATGCTGGGCCAGGATATCGAGTTGAATGAGGAACAGCGCGGTGTGATCGATATTGCCCAGAAGAATGCCGAGCGTATGAAACGTCTGGTCAGCTCGATCCTGGACATCAGCCGCCTGGAAAGTGGGCAGGTGCCCTTGAAGTGCGAGAGGGTGGTTTTATCCAACCTGGTGGCAGAGACGATCCAGTTACAGAAGCCGCTGGCGGTTCAAAAGAGCTTGCAATTGAAAGCCAACCTGCCTGCCGACCTGCCGCTGGTGATGGTGGATGCCAGTCTGATTGGGCGGGTGCTGCAAAACCTGGTGGACAATGCGATCAAGTTCTCGCCGCAGGCAGGCAGCGTGACGGTGACCGCCTGGCACGAGGCGGTAGAGCAGAAGGTGTACGTGTCGGTGCAAGATAGCGGCCCGGGGCTTTTGCCCGAGATCCGCCAGCGGCTGTTCCAGAAGTTCGCCGCGGGATCCACGCCCGGGCGCGGCACTGGGCTGGGTTTGGCTTTCTGCCGCCTGGCGGTGGAGGCGCACCAGGGGCGTATCTGGGTGGAGGAGGGCGCAGGCCAGGGAACAGCCTTCATCTTTACCCTACCATTGGGTGAAATATCCTGACCTGAGGAGGTGGGATGATGTTGAAACTCGATCTACGCAAGGAACTCAAGCACCTGTACATGCCTTCAGCCAAGAAGGTGGAAGTGGTGGAGGTGCCGCTGATGCAGTTTGCCATGGTGGACGGCAGCATCGAGCCGGGACACGGCCCGGGCGATTCGCCGGGGTTTGACGAGGCCATGCAGGCGCTGTACGGCGTTTCGTACACGCTCAAGTTCATGCTCAAGAAGCGCGCCGAAAACCCGGTGGATTACCCGGTGATGGCGTTGGAAGGGCTGTGGTGGGTGGAGCAGGGCACTTTTGATATCCGGGTCAAGGATAATTGGGGCTACACCATCATGATCATGCAGCCAGACCTGATCACACCGGCCCTGTTCCAGGAGGGATTGGCGCAACTGCGCAAAAAGAGGGGCGATCAGCCCGGCTTTGCCCGCCTGCGCCTGGAGACCTTCCACGAGGGGTTGTGCATCCAGACCCTGCACATTGGTCCCTACGCCACCGAGCCAGCCACCATCGATAAGATGGATGCCTTTGCGTTGGAGCATGGCTACCAGATGCATGGCAAACACCATGAGATTTATACCGGCGACCCGCGCCGCGGCGACCCCGAGAAGTTGAAGACCGTGCTGCGCCACCCCGTAAAGAAGGTCTCGTAGTAACAACTTCAGTCGTTACACATAGCGACTGAAGTCGCTACTACGAGGAGAGAATGTTTATTTTCAGAGGAGGTTTTCAGTGTCCATATTGGATCGTTTGGCGTGCGCCCAGCAGCGCCGTGATGAAATCCCCAACCAGGAGCTGGCGCATAACCTGGCGGCAACAAAGGACGCCGCGGCTATCCGCGAGGTGGCTGAGAACCTGTGGAACAAAGATCCCAATATCCAGGCCGATTGCCTCAAGGTGCTGTATGAGATCGGCTACCTCGACCCTGCGCTGATTGCCCCGTATGCGGACGATTTTGTGAAGCTGTTGAAAAGCCGCAACAATCGTATGGTGTGGGGGGCGATGATCGCCCTCTCCACCATTGGCAGGCAGGCGGCGGATACGCTCTACCCGCAGGTGGAAGCCATCCAAAAGGTCATGCAGCGCGGCTCGGTGATCACTGTGGATGCGGGCGTGGCGGCGCTGGCGGGCATTGCCTCCAGCAGCCCGGCGCGCGGGGAGACGATCTTTCCCTATCTGCTGCACCACCTGGAAACCTGCCGCCCCAAGGATGTGCCGCAGCACGCCGAGAAGAGCCTGCCGGCGGTGCGGGCAGAGAACCGCGCCGTCTTTGTGGCGGTGCTGCAAAAACGCATGGACGATCTGTTGGGTGCGCAGGTGAAGCGCGTGGAGAAGGTAATCCGGGCGGCGGAGCTTCCATGAACAAAGGCTGGCTTTACCGCCTGATGCGCCCAATGAACCGGCGCATGGCGCAGAACTACCGCAAGGGTATCGGCCCGGCGCGCAAAGTGCTGCTGCTGACCACCACAGGGCGCAAATCGGGCCTGCCGCGCCAGACGCCGCTGCAATACGAGGAGATCGACGGCGCGTTCTATCTGGGGTCGGCGCGCGGGGCCGAGGCTGATTGGTTCCGCAACATCCAGGCGCATCCGCAGGTGCAGGTCCAGGTGGGCAAGCGCTGCTTTCAGGGCATCGCTGAAGCCACCACAGATCCCGCCCGCATCGCTGCTTTCTTCCAGGTGCGCCTGCAACGCAGCCCGGTCATGATTGGCTTGCTGATGCGCCTGGAGGGTCTGCCCTGGCGCTACACGCGCGCGGATTTGGAGCGTTTTGCCGCTCACAAAGCCATGGTGGTGGTGCGCGAGATTGCAAACATCTGAACAACGGAAAAATCCAAAACGAGAGTGGTGCGGCGCTTTGCGCTGCACCACTCTCGTTTTGGTGCATCGTCATTTCGTGATTGCGGAATCGGGTAGAGAAGAGTATAATCTCGATGAATATTGTCCAAATTATAAATAAAAGGAGATAAAAATGAATATCAAACGGTTGAAAATGTTGGCAGCCGGGCTGGCCCTGGTACTTGGCTTGGTGTTGGCTGGCGGCCTGGCTATGGGAGCGCAGCCGGGCCTGGCTGCGGAAACCACCCCTGCGCCTGGTGTTGAGGGCATCTATCGCGGCGAGAGCACTGCGGTGCGTTTCTCGATCTCGCAGCCGGTAAGCGAGATGCCGCTTTATGCGGGCGAAATGCTGCCCTATGATGGGGACAGCGACCTGCCCAGCGGCCTGGAAGGTCCCTTAGGCCCGCAGGATGTGGATCCCCTGGTGCAGAGCATAGCCGGGCCGTTGGCCATGCCCGCTCCGAGCATCAGTTTCGATGCGGTCAGTAATATCGCCAATGTATCTCCGCCCGACCCGGTGGGGGATGTGGGTCCCAATCACTATGTAGCCATGAGCAACCTGTACTTTGCCGTCTATGACAAAACGGGTACTTTGTTGGCTGGCCCATTTGCCAATAACACGCTGTGGGCCGGTTTTGGCGGAGCCTGCCAGACGGAAAACTCCGGTGATCCGATCGTGATCTACGATCAGTTTGCCGATCGCTGGATGCTCACCCAGTTCACCTCGGCTGGCCCCACGTATTACAACTGCGTGGCGCTCTCGACCACCGGCGACCCCACCGGCACGTATTACCGCTGGGCGTTCAGCACGGGCAGCAATTTCCCTGATTATCCCAAGTACGCGGTCTGGTCAGACGCGTATTACATCAGTACGCGTGAATTCTCCAGCTCTTCCTATGCTGGCGTGGGCGCGTACGCGTTGAACCGCACGCAAATGCTGGCGGGGAATGCCTCGCCGCAGGTGATCTCCTTCCTGGTTGCGCCGGGCGGCACCCCCTACAACATCGGCGATGGCTTGCTCCCGGCAGATATCGACGGTTCGGCACTGCCGCCCGCGGGCAGCCCCAATTATTTTGTTGGCTCGATGGATAACGGTGGGCCTTACGGCGCACCCCAGGACGCGCTGACACTGTGGAAGTTCACCGTGAATTGGGTCACGCCGGCCAGTTCCTCTTTTGTGCTGGCAAATACCATCCCCGTAGCGGCCTTTGATTCGATGTTCCCCTGCACGCCCAACAGCCGCGCCTGCATCCCGCAGCCGGGAACCACCACCAAGGTGGATATCCTGTCTTACCGCCAACGCCCGCTGTGGCGGCTGGCTTACCGCAATTATGGCACCCACGAGTCGCTGGTGACCAACCAGGCAGTCGAAGCTACTGCCGGCATCGCCGGTATCCGCTGGTATGAGCTGCGCAGCCCCAACAGCAGCCCGGTGGTTTATCAGCAGGGTACCTATGCCCCCGGCGCCAGCGATGGCATCCACCGCTGGATGGGTAGTATCGCCATGGATGCCGCGGGCAATATGGCCCTGGGCTACAGTGCCTCCGATGGCACGTCCGTTTACCCCAGCGTGTGGTACACAGGGCGCCTGGCAAGCGATGCTTTGGGCAGCATGCCCCAGGGCGAAGGCTCGATCTTCAACGGCACGGGCTCACAGACCGGCTCGAACCGCTGGGGCGATTACACCTCCATGAATGTGGACCCGGTGGATGACTGCACCTTCTGGTATGTCAACCAGTACATCCCCACCACCAGTTCGGTCGGTTGGCGGCTGCGCGTGGGGTCGTTCAAGTTCCCCGCTTGCTCGATCCAGACTCACAGTGATCTATCGATTGATAAAACCGCCGCTGCACTGGTCGAGCCGGGTGCGCTGCTGACCTATACGCTCAGTGTGACCAACAACGGACCAGATGCCATCACCAATACGGTGACCACCCTCAACAACACCGCATCCATTGTGATGCCCAGCTCTGGCGCAGCAACGCCCTATCCATCCACCATCGACACCTCTGCCTTGAGCGGCGTGCTGCTGGATGTGAATGTAACCTTATCGAATGTTGGGCACACCTGGCCAGATGACATGGATGTATTGCTGATTGGCCCAGGTGGAGAGATGGTGATGTTGGTGTCGGATGCAGGTGGGAGCAGCGATATCATTTTCACCACACTGACTTTCGACGATGAGGCTAGCGCATCTCTGCCAGATAGTGCCTTGATCGCCTCAGGTACTTATCTGCCAACCGACTACGAAGCTGGCGATGTCCTGCCCGCTCCGGCTCCCGCTGGCCCTTATCTAACCGACCTGTCTGTCTTTGAAGGCGAACCCTGGCAAGGTGTCTGGAGCCTGTACGTTTTTGATGATACCGGCAGTGATTCGGGCTCCATTGCCAATGGCTGGAGCCTGGAGCTGTTGGTTGCTGCAGATACGGTGAGCATCAGCGATACGCTGCCCGCAGGTGTGACCCCCCTGGGTTATGTTGGGGTAGGGTGGGATTGTACGCTGAGCGGGAATCTGGTGCAGTGTACCAGCTCGGTGATGCCGCTAGGCCCTGCGCCAGACCTCATCCTCGGCATGACAGCCCCCCTGACCACGGGTTACATCACCAACACGGCGCAGGTGGTCACCACGGTGGTGGATGATAACCCGCTGAACGACTTCAGCAGCGTGATGACGCTGGTAGATACGCCGCCTGTGGCAGTGGGCGATGTGTACACCACCACAGAAGACGCCGTGCTGACGGTGGCGGCTCCGGGCGTGATCGACAATGACTTGGATGCCGATATGGATCCCCTGACGGTGGTTCTGTACGCATTCCCGCTGAACGGGGAGGTAAGCCTGGCCCTGGATGGCAGTTTCGTCTATACACCCACCGCAGATTACTTTGGCACCGATTGGTTCATGTATACACTCTCCGATGGCTACCTGACAGAGACCGCCCAGGTGGACCTGGTGATCACCTCGGTCCTGGATGCGCCGATGGTTGCCGCTGGCGACGATCAGATGGCAGCAGAGGGTGATCTGGTGTTCTTTAGCGGTGCCTTCTCCGACCCTGGCTTGCGCAGGCTGCCCCTGGCTGGCGAGACCTTCCGCTGGGACTTTGGCGATGGTTTCCTATCGATCGGCGCGCCGACTGCCTCGCATGCTTACGAGGATAATGGCCTGTTCACGGCAACACTGACCATCACCGATACCGATGGGCTGGCTGGCAGCGATTGGCTGCTGGTGCAGGTGAGCAATGTGGCCCCCAGCCTGGATGCGCTGCCGGATGCCGCGGCGCTGACCGCGGAGATGGTGTGGATCACGGGCGTGTACAGTGATCCTGGTATCCTGGATACGCACGAGGTGGTGATCGAGTGGGCGTCGGGCGTCACTGAGACGCTCAACCTGGCGGCGGGCGGCAGCGGCTTCTCTGCCGGGCATATCTACCTGATGCCGGGCGTGTACACGGTGACGGTGACCATCACGGATAACGATGGCGGCTTCGCCACGCGCAGCTTTGATGTCACGATCCGGCCGCGCATGGTGTACCTGCCGACACTGCTGCGTTAGGCACACTTTTCTATACTTAAAACAGATACGCTGCGGGGTTTTGCCCCGCAGCGTATCTGTTTTAATGAAAACTGGATGTTATTTCTGGAGGGGAGATGTTCTTCTATCGTTGGTTACTCGATGAAGACCTGCACGTGCTCGCCGTCTTCCTCGTCGATCACGTCGATCAGTTGACCGTCGCCGCCTTCTTCCAGTGCGCTGGCCAATTCGTCCATGTCAATGCCTTCCAATTCATCGGTGTAGCGCGAGCCAACCTTCATGCCCCAATGCACCAGGCGCATGGGCAGGCGCACGCTGACCTTGTGCTTGCCGGAATTGGTGTCGGTGACCAGGACGCGGAACCAGCGCCCGCTGGCTCCAGTCACGGTGTGTGCGTGGGCGGCAGGGGCCAGCGGAGCGACCGGCGCAACCGGTGCAACGGGGGGGCGGGGCGCAGCCGGGGCTTCGGCTTTCTTCTCAGAGATGCCTACGGCGGCCAATAGTTGGGCGGCCTGCTCGGCGCTGATTTTGTTGTCCTCAACCATTTTGAGGATGGACATGCGTTCTTCAGAAAAGTTGAACATTTTAGCCTCCTATCGGCAGCAGATGATACTTTGAGTGAATTTTTTCCTTGATCTTTGATAATTATATAGCGATATTTAAAAAATGTCAAGTGATATATTGATATATTTAAAAGATATTTGCTGATACTTAAACATTGTTTCGTTTTCGGAAAGGGGCGTCTTTCCAGACCCCCTCCCTGCCCTCCCCCATCCAAACCCAGGATGGGGGAGGGGAAATCAACACGAACTTGGACACACCCAAGTTCGTGAATGGGGATGAGAGGGGGAAAGGGGGGACACGCATATATGCCCCTGAATGGGGAGAGGAGATGGTAGAATCGAGGCCATGACCAACCCTGCACGCCGTCCGAACCGGGTCCGCATCTTGCTGTGGGTGGGCATTGCGGCCTGTCTGGGTTTCTTGCTGTGGGTGGTGCCGGCCCGGGCCGGGCAATTGCTCTACTCTGGCGACGCCATCCTGTTTTGGGCTTCGGGGCGGCTGGCCCTGGCAGGAGAGAACCCCTACGACGAGGCGCACATTGTGGAGGTGCTGGCGCAAGCCGGGCATCCCGCCGATTTTGGCGCTGAACCCATGCCGCACATGCTCTATCCGCCCTGGGCGCTGCCGGTGGTGATGCCGTTTGGCCTGCTGGGCTACCCGGCCTTCCGCCTGGTGTGGCTGGCGCTGAACCTGGCAGTGATCGCCCTGGCGGCCCATCTCACCTGGAAGCTGTACGGCGGGTCCAGCCGCCTGGCCTGGCTGCCCTTCCTGCTGGCTCTCACCTTTGCCCCCACCGGGCGGGTGGTTTCGATCGGCAACCCGGCCCCGCTGATGCTGCTGGGGGTGGTGCCTTTCCTGGCGCTGGTGGGCAGCCCCTCGGCCAAACCCTCTCGGGGCAAGGATCTGCTGGCTGGGGCGCTGCTGCTGCTGGCAACGCTCAAGCCGCCGCTGGCCTATCTCTTCCTGGCGGCGGTGGGCCTGTGGGTGCTCTATCAGCGGCGCTGGATGGTGCTGCTGGGTGCGGCAACCAGCCTGGGGTTGGCCACCCTGGCGGCCCTGGCCTTCAACCCGGCAGTTATTGGCCAGTATTTCCAGGCCATGGGCAGTTACCCGCTGGGCGCCTGGGCCACGCCTACGGTAGGCGCGCTGCTGCGCCTGGCCCTGGGGGTGGATACCTTCTGGCTGCAATACCTGCCCAGCCTGTTGGGGTTGGCCTGGCTGGCGGTCTTTTGGCTGCTGCGGCGGCAGGATTGGGATTGGCTGCGCGTTACACCGCTGCTGCTGGCGGTTTCGCTGGTCAGTGCAGCCTACGCCTGGACCTATGATCTGGTGCTGCTGGCGGTGCCGCTGGTGGCGGCCGCGGCAGGATTGCTGCAGGGCAGTCCGCGGCGCATGGCCTGGGGTCTGGGGGTGTATGCGGTTTTAAACCTGATCGTTTTGGTGCTTTACACACGCTTGAGTGATTTCTGGCTGTTCTGGCTGGCCCCGGCCTTTTTGATCTGGCTGGTGTGGGCGCAGCGCGGGCAGCCCAAGAAGGCCTAAGCGGCGCCAGCCCTGAGCCCATGCGCTGCGCCTCAGAAAAGGGACCTGCTATGAAACGCATCCAGAACCTGCTGCGCAGCGATGCCAGCGCCAACGAGGATTTCTATACCACCTCTCGCAGCCTGATCGCCACGATCGGGGCGGTGTACATGGTGTGGCATTTCCTGGCCACGCTCACCTGGCCGCAGGTGTTCAGCCCCAGCCTGTGGGTCAGCTCGCTGCTGATGCTGCTGGTGGTGCTGCTCTCGCTGCGCTTGCTGCGCCACTATTACCCGCTGGCCATGAGCATCTGGCTGCTGGGGTTGATGGGGGTGATCTTGCAGGCCTATGCGATGTTTCAACAGCCGGAGGTGATGCTCTTTCTGGTGGCTTTGCCGCTGATGGCCATTGTTTGCACGGGGTTCGTAGGCACGGTGTTGGTGCAGGGGGTGATCCTGGTAGTGATCCTGGTGCTGCCAGAGATCAGCCTGTTCCCGCCGCTGCCGTATGGGTACCGGCTGGGCATCTTGCTGGTGAGCATTGCCGGCGGTTTCCTGGGCTGGAGCATTTCCAGCAGCCTGCTTTCTGCCATTGATTCGGCTTCCTTTCATTTCAAAGAGGCGCGCCGCCTGTTGGAAGAGACGCGCCAGCACCGCGGCGAGATCAGCCGCATGCTCAAAGACCGCAACCAGGTCAATTACCAGTTAGAGCGGCTGAACCAGATGCTCCAGGCGGCGCGCAGCCGGGCTGAGGAGGCGCGCATCGACCGGGATCACTTTGTGCTGGCGATCAGCCACGAGCTGCGCAGCCCGCTCAATTACATCATCGGCTTTAGCGACCTGATGATCAATTCTCCCGAGACGTACGCCGAACTGACGGAGTGGCCCAGCGGGCTGTATGAAGATATCCACGAGATCTACCGCAGCAGCACGCACCTGCTGGGGCTGATCAACGATATTCTGGATATGGGGCAGATCGATGCCCAGCAGATGAGCCTGCTGCGAGAGCGCGTGGGCCTGGATACGGTGATCGAAGAGGTGCAGGAGATGGCGGGCAAGGCTTTCGCACAGAAGGGCCTGTACCTGAAGGTCGAGATCGAGGATGACTTGCCGCCGGTGTACATCGACCGCACGCGCGTCCGCCAGGTGCTGCTGAACTTGCTCAATAACAGCCTGCGCTTCACCGAGCAGGGCGGGGTGACGCTGCGCGCCAGCCGCCAGGAGGATGTGCTGCGGGTGGAGGTGACCGATACCGGCGCGGGGATTGCTCAGGAGGATCTGCCGCGCGTGTTCCAGGAGTTCCAGCAGCTGGGGGTGGAGAACTGGCACCGCCGAGAAGGCTCGGGGCTGGGGCTGGCGATCAGCCGCCGCTTTGTGCAGCTGCACGGCGGCAAGATCTGGCTGGAGAGTGTGCTGGGCCAGGGTACCAGCTTCTTCTTCACCCTGCCGGTGATGCAAGCCGCCGATGATGCCGAAAGGCTGCCGGCGCTGGCAGTGGGCAGCCCAGAGGCTCAAACCGCCCCCGGGGCGGAGCAGGAAGTGGAAAAACTGGTTTTGCTGCACTCGTTGGACCCGCAGTTGCGCAAAATGGCGCGCCAGTGGTTGGAGGCGTACCAGGTGGTGGCGGTGGGTAATGCGGCGCAGATCCCCGAGCGGGTGCGGCAGCACCTGCCCCAGGCGGTGCTGGTAGATTTGGGCCAGGCCGCCGAGCCGGGCCTCTCTGCCAGAGATTTACCCTACCCGCTGCCGGTGATCGGCTTCTTGTGCCCGGGCGGCCTGGGCCAAAACCGCAACCTGCCGCCAGGGGTGACCGATTACCTGGTGAAGCCAGTTTCGCGGCAGGTGCTGATCGAGGCGGTGCAGCGCCTCGAGCCGCAGGCGAAGCGCCTGCTGCTGGTGGAGGATGACCCGGCGATGGTGCGTTTTGTGGGCCAGGCGTTCAAATCTGCCGAGGCCGGGCGCCTCAGCGGGGAGGAATGCCAGGTATCCAGCGCCAGCACCGGTGAGGCGGCGCTGCGGCTGATCGAGGAACAGGACTTTGATGCCGTGCTGCTGGACTTGCAGCTGCCCGATATGCATGGTCTGGAGGTGTTGGAGCGGATGTGCCGCCTGCCGCGGCCCGCGCCGCCGGTGATCGTGATTTCGGCGATGGATCTGCCGCAGGTGTTCTTCCACCAGGGGCAGGTCGTGCTGGATGTGCGCCTGAACCGCCCGCTTTCCTCGGCGGAGCTATCCGCTATCCTCAAGGCATTGGTGGAGACGATCCAGCCGGTTTTTCCTAAGATGGGAGATTTAGCGGCTCCAGCGCCGCCAGCAAGCGCTTCTGCGTGACCGGCTTTTTCAAAAAGTCGGCCGCACCCAGCGAGCGGGCCAGCTCGGAGGCCTCCCAGGCAGAGCAAACGATCACTGGCGTGGAGCGGGTCTGTGTGTCCAGGCGCAGCGCCTGCAGGATCTCCCACCCGTCGATGTGCGGCATCATCACATCCAGCAGCACCAGGGCCGGCTGCAGCAGGCGGGTGAGCGCCAGAGCCTGGGTGGGATCTGAGACGCCCATCACCGTGAAGGGGGTGCGGCTGAGGTAGCGCTGGTACATGCGCAGGGCAGCTTGCTGGTCATCGATCACCAGGATCACGGGCTGGTGCAGGCCGGGCAGGGCCAGCCGCAGGCGCAGTACGCCGCTTTGACCGGGGGGGGGGCAGTCGCTGGTTAGGGTGGCATCCAGGCGCTGCGCCCAGTAGTGCGCCGGTTCCAGCGTATCCGTTCGCTCCTCGGCATCCCAGGTGCCCCATTTTTCGTCCACGTTCACCTGTATGATCACCAGGAGATGCTCGGCTTGGGTTTGCAGGCTGATCTGCACGCGGCGGTCCACTTGCAGGTAAAAGGCGTAGTTGCACAGGCTGAACAGGATCTGGCGCAGGATCACCCGGTCGGAGAGGGCCAGGGCGGGCTGGGGCGGTAGTTCCAGGCGCAGGTCGATGCCCTCGGCTTGCAGCTTGGGTTGGAGTGTGCTGACCACGCTTTGCAGCACCTGGTTCAGCGCCAGCGGCTCTGGGTGCAGGTCAAAAGTTTTCAGGGAGGGGGGTGATTCTTCAGTAGGGGTGGCCGCCTGGGCCAGGGCGGCCTGGAAGGTCTGGTCCCACAGGGTGCTGGCCAGCGCCTCCAGGGCGCGGCTGTGATCGCGGCGCAGTTGGCGGTCGCTCAGATGCAGCTCGGCAGCCAGGGCCGGGGGGGCAATGCCATCTACATAGCGGCGGTACAGGATCAGGTAAGGGCGCCATTCGGGGGCGTTGGGGGCAGGCTCGCGCCCGCTGGGGCGCAAGGTTTCGATAGCCCGGTAGATCAACTGCTGGAGGTAAGTGGCCCGGTTGCCATTATGCTCAGGGGGCGGGGTCAGCATGCCCGTGAGGGGGTGTGTTTCCAGGGCGGCATAATCGTAGATGTGATTGATCAGATCTTTGAAAAGCCCGCTGAATTCTTTGCTATCCATGAGTGATGTCCGCCAAATGTCCGTTGCATGTCCGGAAGTATATTGATTCGGCCTTGAAAATTTCCTATAATATATTGTAACCGATGCTGCACAATCTTTTAAATAAAGGAGGTGCCTATCGCATTTTTGCAAGGCTTCAATGAGAAAGCGATGAACCATTCAAGCATTCGAGAAGAGAATTTGAATATTTGCAAGTCCAACCAATCAAAAGGAAGAAGGAGAAAAGAAGACATGTTTAAGAGAAATTTTGTGTGGAGCCTGATGGCAGTTCTGATGATCCTGTCGATGGTTCTGACCGCATGCAACGGCAAAGCTGGCCCCAAGGAAGTTGAAGTGTTCTCCTGGTGGACGGGCGGCGGCGAGGCAGCTGGTCTGGACGCGATGATCGCCATCTTCAATGCAAAGTACCCCGACATTACCTTCGTCAACGCAGCGGTGGCTGGCGGTGCGGGTACCAATGCTCGCGCCGTGCTGGCAACCCGCCTGCAGGCGAATGACCCGCCCGATTCCTGGCAGGGCCATGCCGGGCAGGAACTGATCGGCACCTACGTGGCCGCCAATCAGCTCGAAGATTTGACCTTCCTCTATACGCAGGAAGGCTGGCTGGATGTGATGCCCGCCACCCTGATCCCCTTGATCTCGGCGGACGGCAAGATCTATTCCGTGCCTGTGAACATCCACCGCGCCAATGTGATGTGGTACAATCCCGCCATCCTGGCGGATAACGGCATCGCCGTTCCTACCACGCTGGCCGATTGGTTCACCGCCATGGATACCCTGCAAGCGGCTGGCATCATCCCCTTAGCCATGGGCGAGCAGTGGACGGTTATGCACCTGTTCGAGACCATCCTGCTGGCCACCCTGGGGCCCGTCAAATACAATGGCCTGTGGGATGGCACTACGGATTGGAATAGCGCTGAGGTCACTACCGCCCTGGATAACTTTGCCAAGGTTTTGACCTACACCAACTCTGACGCCGCTTCTTTGACCTGGCAGGATGCAGCCCAGTTGGTCGTCAACGGGCAGGCCGCCTTCACCGTGATGGGTGACTGGGCCGAAGGTTACTTCCGCGAACTGGGCAAAGAGCCCATCACCGGTTATGGCTGGACCCCCGTCCCTGGCACCAACGGCAACTTCCAATTCCTGTCGGACAGCTTCGTGCTGGCGGCCAATGCCCCCAACCGCGATGCAGCCATTGCCTGGCTGACCCTGTGCGGCTCGAAGGAAGGCCAAGATGCGTTCAACCCGATCAAGGGTTCCATCCCCGCCCGCAGCGACGCAGACCGCAGCCTGTACGGTGTGTATCTGCAGTCGGCAATGGATGACTGGGCGAGTAACACCGTGGTCGGCAGCCTGACGCACGGCGTGGTGGCCAACGACTCCTGGAAATCAACCATTGACACTGCTCTGGGCCTGTTCCTGCAGAGCGGCAATGTGGCGGCTTTCCAGACGGCGCTGGCTGCGGCTTGCGTCGAATCTGGCCCCTGCAAGTAATCTCTCTATCTCAGGTGGTTCTGCGGGAGGGTCTCCCTCCCGCAGAACCCCTCTCTTGAGGCAGGCCGATGACGAAAAACAAGGATACCATTCTTTCCATTCTGCTGGTTTCCCCCTCCATTTTAGCCGTGGCGGTGTTCATCTACGGCTTCATTGGTTGGTCGGTGCGGGTTTCGTTGAGCCAATGGAAAGGCCTGGAAGCCAATTATGACTGGGCTGGCTTTCAGAACTATATTGACCTGTTCTCTGACCCTCGTTTTCATATTGATATCCGTAACACGCTGCTCTTTACGCTGATTTTTGTGGGCGGATCCTTGATCTTAGGGTTGGGGATGGCCATTTTGCTGGATCAGAACCTGCCGGGAGAATCCTTCTTCCGCAGCCTGTTCCTGTTCCCCATGGCAATCTCCTTCATTGTGACCGGTGTGGTGTGGCGCTGGCTGATGAACCCGGCGACGGGCGACCGGATCAGTGGTTTTAACCTGTTGTTTGACGAGCTGGGGCTGGATTTTCTGATCAACCAGTGGCATCTGACCCCCACCTGGGGCATCGCGGCCATTGCCCTGGCGGCAATCTGGCAGATGTCGGGTTATACCATGGCGCTTTACCTGGGCGGGCTGCGCAGCGTCTCAGACGAATTGCGTGAGGCAGCCCGGGTGGATGGCGCCAGCGAGTTTCAGATCTACGCGCAGATCATCCTGCCCATGTTGCGCCCGGTGACCCTCAGCGCTATGATCATTCTGGGCCATGTATCGCTGAAGGTGTTCGATTTGATCGTGGCGGTGGCAGGCAAGCAGCTTCAACTGGATGTGCCGGCAATTTACATGTGGCAGACAACCTTCGATGGGTTGTTCTACTGGCGCGGCGCAGCCATCGGTATCGTCCTGCTGCTCAGTGTGGCTGTCCTTATTATTCCTTATCTGATCTATACCCTACGCACCGAGGCTGAGATATGAGCAGCGTCTCCCGTTCCCTTCGCCGTCGTTTCTCCCCGCGCCTGCGCTGGAAGCACCTGCTGCTCATCCCGCTGCTGCTTCTATCGGTGTTCTACCTGATCCCGATGTACGTGATGCTGGCGACGGGCTTCAAATCCTTTGCCGAGGTCAGCCTGCAAACCATGTGGGACCTGCCCTCTGGTCTGCACATGGATAACTTTGCCTCCGCGTATGCGAAACTGTCGCCCTATTTGTGGAACAGCTTGACCATGGTCATCCCGGCGGCGGTGATCTCCTCGATCGTCGGTTCGGTCAACGGCTTTGTGCTGGCGAAGTGGAAGTTCCGCGGCGCCGACCTGATCTTTCCGCTGATCCTGTTTGGTATGTTCATCCCTTACCAGAGTATCTTGATCCCCCTGGTGGAGTTCATGAAGACGATTGGGCTGCAAGGCAGCCTGGCTGGGCTGGTGTTGGCGCACGTTATTTACGGTATCCCCATCACCACGCTCACCTTCCGCAACTATTACGCGGGCATCCCCAAGGAACTGGTGGAGGCAGCGCGCATGGATGGGGCCGGTCTGTTGGGCGTTTACCGCCACATTTTGCTGCCCATCTCCGTCCCGGCCTTTGTGGTGGTGCTGATCTGGCAGTTCACCTCGGCGTGGAATGACTTCCTGTTCGCCGTGGCGCTGACCGGCTCGCGTAATTGGCCGATCACGGTGGCCTTGAACAATATGGCGGGCAGCCAGATCATTGCCTGGAATGAGCAGATGGCGGGTTCGTTCCTGGCGGCTCTGCCCACGCTGCTGGTGTACATCTTTTTGGGGCGCTATTTCCTGCGCGGGCTGTTGGCTGGCGCATTGAAGGGCTAGGTTTAGGCTTTCGGGCTCTCCTCTCGATTGCGGGATTGAAGGGTTTAAAGAGATGGCGGATGGGCTTGCCCCTCCGCCATCTCGAATTTTTAAAGATCCGAAAAACAAGATGCAGCGGGCGGCGAAGCCGCCCGCTGCATCTTGTTTTTCGGGTATACGTGAGGTTTACTTGCGGATGATCATGGGCAGGGAGACCACATAATCGGCCGCCACACCGGTGGCATACAGCAGATCGCCGAGGGTGGCATTGTGGAAGCTGATCACCGGCGCGCCGCTGGGCAGAACGCCAATGGCCGAATAGCGGCCACAATCGCCGATATAGCTCACCGTGCGGGTGGTCCAGGAAACGCCATTATAGGTGGCGTAGCGCAGGTTGCCGCCCGCCAGGCTGTAGTAGCTGATGTGCGGCCGCCCGGCGGCATCCAGCGCCAGCGAGGGGTAGTAGCCGCTGGCATCATCTACCCGAGAGAGGGTCCAGTAAGTGCCGTCCCAATAAGCGTACTTGATCTTGTCATCATTGAAGTCATCAAAGTAGGCAATGTGCGGCCGGTTGGCGGCATCGAGCTGCAGGGAGGTGTAAAAGCCCACATCGGTGTGGCCATCGGCGTTGAGGCGGATGAACTGTGTGCCATCCCAGTAGGTATAACGCAGGATCTTGTTGGTGGCATCGTAGTAAGAGAAGTGCGGGCGGTCGTTGGTATCCAGTTTCATGGATAGATAGAAGCCGACTGATTCGGCGCTCACTTCCACGTTCAGCGGCACCCAGGCTGTGCCAGACCAGTAGATCATGCGAACATCGTCATTGGGATCATCGAAGTAGGCAATGTACACCCGGTTGGCGTTGTCCAGGTCGATGGCTGAATAATAGCCCATCCCCGCGCCCAGCCCTAATGCCAGCACGCTCCATGAAGCCCCGTTCCAATAGGCGTATTTGAGCGTGCCGTTGGTGATATCGTAATAAGAGATGTGCGGGTTGCCCAGCGAATCCAGGGCGATGGATGGGTTGACGCCGACCTCGCCGCTGAAATCCACGGTTTGGAGGTTCCAGCCGCTGCCCGAATTGACCGCATAGCGCAGATCGTCGTGGGTGTCATCGAAGTAGGCCACGTGCACCACGCCGGTGCTGCTGACCGCCATGGCGTTGAACGCGCCCACATCTGCAGAAACAGCCAGGGCCGAAAACGACCAGATGCTGCCATTGAAGGAGGCATAGTTGAGCAGCCCTTCGCCAGCATCGTAGTAAACGATGCGCGGGTTGTCGTTGCTATCCAGCACCATGGAGGTGTACCAGCCCACCGCGCCGCTGCTGGCGACGATGAGGTGTTCCCAATGGGCGCCGGTGTAACGGGCGTAGCGCAGGTCGTATTCCTCGGCGTCAAAGTAGGAGATGCGCGGCCGGAAGGCGCTGTCAAAGACCAGCGAAGTGTACTGGCCCGCCAAGGACTCGGTATCTACCACGGAGATCGTCCATACAGAGCCTGTGTAGCTGGCGTATTCCAGGTGAGCTGTGGTCTTGTCGTAGTAACTGATGGCGGGGCGCTGGTTGTAGCCCAGGGCGATAGAGCTGTACAGACCGGTGTCGCCGGTGCTGTCGACGGAGGTGAGGTTCCATTTGGTGCCATTCCAATTGGCGTACATCAGATCTCCGTCGCCGCCGCGGTAGTAAGAGATGTGGGCGTACCCGGAGGCGTCTACTACCAGGGAGGAGTACATGCCCGCCTGGCTGGCGGTGTCGACGGTGTGGAACTGCCAGCCGCCCAGGATCTGGCGCACGTATTTCAGGTCGCCGTTGATCGAGTCGTAGTAGCTGATGTGCACCAGGCCGGCGACGTCGACGAAGATGGAGGTGTACAGGCCGACCCCTTCCAGGTCAGACTGGGGGGCGCGGTGATCAGCCAGAGTGGGCAGTTCCAGCGGGGAGGCGTACCAGTCGCGTTGGGTGACGATGCGCCCGGCCTCGACTTGAATCTCAGGGGTGGGCTGCTCGCCTTCCATAGTGGTTGAGGCGAGGGTGGTGATGTTCCAGGTGCTGCCGTTGAAATATGCATACTTCAAGGACCCGTTCTGGGCATCATAGTAACTGATGTGGGGGCGGTCGTAGGGGTCCAGGGCCAGGGAGGCAAACTGCCCCACGCCTGGGGTATCGTCGACAACTTCGACGTTCCAGACAGCGCCAGTAAAACGGGCGTAGTAGAGGTGATCGCCGCCATAGGCCACATGCGGCAGGCCGCCCGAGTCGAGGCGCAGGGTGCGGTCGGTCATGTAGGAGAACAGTTTGGGGGCTTCGATCTCACTGATGGCAAAGCCGATGCCATCGGGTTGGTTGGGGCTGGCTGGAGATGCTGCAGAGGCGCTCTGTAAAGGGCCTGCGACCAGGCTGAACAGCATTACCAGGATCAGCAGGGGCGACAGGCGGCGGTAATGCCGGCTGGCAACCCGTTGGGGGGATGGATATGACGAAGTCATGGTTTTTTACTCCTTATCAGGTTCGGGCAAGGGCGGCCGGCCCTGTCCCGATGGGTGTAATGTTGATGAATCTATTGATGGGGCATTCTACCAGATTTTTGCCCGGAATGCGAAAAGGGCGCAGATGCGCCCTGTATTGCCAAACGGTGGGGTGAATCCGTCGGCCATGCTCCGTCCGAGGGTGAAATCGGCATGTGCATTGTATTCAGACGCCGCCCGGGCGGAAATAGTTCCCGGGGTGGCGTCTTTCTCCCCTCCCCCAACCCCCTCCCCGCATTGCGAGGCGGGGGCTTTATTCCGAATTTGAAGGTTCCCCTTCCCCCATTTTGGGGGAAGGGGCAGAGGATGGGGGTTGGGGTGATGGTTGGGGTATAATCAGAACAATACAAAGGATGGGCAGATATGGCGCGGCTAAAAGATGTTGCTTTAGTGTGGAACAATGTTAAGGAAGTGGATTTGCGCCCCTTGCGCGAGGCAGCCCTGCATGAGCTGCGCATCGCGCTGGTGGGCGCACCCGGCGCGGGCAAGCATACCCTGGCGATGCAGATGCGCCGCGACCCGTCCCGCCCGGATATGGTGACGCAAGCCCCCATGGCGATCATCACCCTGGAACAGGCGCAGAGGGTGGCGGGCGCAGACCTGTTCATCCTGCTGGTGGATGCCACGCGGGACGATTTTTCTCAAGAGCAGGCGCTTGCCGCGCAGTGGGGCGATGCCAGTAAGAAGGTGCTGGTATTTTGCAATAAGTACGACCTGCTGAAGCAGGGGCATGTCTTGAGCAGTTGGGTGGGCTGGCAGTCGGCGCATGTGCTGTACGGCTCGGCGCTGGACAGCGATTTCTTGCAGCGCGAGTTTGTGCCCGCCGTGCTGGAGCTGCTGCCCGAAGAGCATCTCTCGCTGGGGCGGCACTTCCCCATTTTCCGCATGCCCATCGCCCGGCAGTTGATCAACGATACCTGCTTTTCCAACACCACCTATGCTCTAAGCACCGGCATTGCCGAGATCGTCCCCGCGCTGGCTATTCCCTTGAACGCAACCGACATGGTGGTGCTGACCAAGTCGCAGGCTTTTTTGGCATACAAACTGGGCCTGCTGCTGGGATTTTCCACCCGCTGGCAAGATTACGTGGGCGAGTTCGGCAGCGTGCTGGGGGGTGGCTTCATATGGCGGCAGTTGGCGCGCTCGCTGGTGGGGCTGATCCCGGTGTGGGGCATCGTGCCCAAGGTGGCGGTGTCTTATGCGGGCACGTTCGTGGTGGGCAATGCTATTTTGCAGTGGTATCTCACCGGGCGGCATCTCTCTCCCAAGCAGCTCAGCGGCATGTTTGTGCAGGCGTTTACCCGGGGTAAAGATATGGCCCGCCGCCTGGGCCGGCGCAAGAAGGCTGCCGCGGAACTCCCCGCCGGGGGAGCCGCCCCATCACTGCCGGAGCATGCTGAACAGGGTGAGATCGTGGAGGGCGTGATCGTGGAGGGTGTAGTTGCCGAGCCTGAGTCCGCTGCCGAGGCGCTGGCAGAAACGCAGCCCGCTGCAGTGGAGGAAAAGCCCGCTGAGCAGGCCATGCCTCTGGCAGAAGAAGAACCTGCTCCGGAGGAAAAGCCTGCCAAGGGGAAGAAAACTTCCAAGGAGAAGAAGCCCCTTTTTGGCAAGCAGAAATGCCCGACCTGCAGCAAGGCCAACCCGGCCAAGGCCAGTTTTTGCCAATACTGCGGCTCTCGTTTGACGAATTGAACGATTGCTTGTAAACTAGAAGGGTATTCATTATACTTTTATAGGATGGGAGGTCGATAATGAATCAACCAGCATTTCGATTGGTCATGCGCAAGGGCCCCATGCCGGGGCAGGTTTACGAACTGGTCAAGAATGAGGTGGTGATTGGCCGGGATATTACCAACGATATCGTGATCAACGATTCGGAGGTTTCGCGGCGGCATGTGCGCCTGGCATTTGAGGCGGGTCGTTATGTGATCCAGGATATCGGCTCGACCAACGGTTCGTTTGTCAATGGGCAGCGCCTGATGGGGCCGCACGTGTTGGGCATAGGCGAGACGATCCAGTTGGGCGAGAATGTGCAGTTGGTGTTCGAATCGGCCTACTTTGACCCCGCCGCCACGGTGATGAGCGGCTCGGCACAGCCCGCGGGCATGCCGGCGCAGCCTGTTTACCAGCCGCCGCCCGCGCCTGCCTATCAGCAGCCGCCTGCTTACCAACAACCGCCTGCCTATCCGTCGCAGCCGGGGTATTCCCAACAAGCCTATGTCAACCAGGTGCCTGAAGGGCCCGAAGAGATCCCGGTTGCGCTGAAGAAGAAGGGCGCCAACACCTGGCTTTTAGCCGGCTGTGGCTGCCTGGTGCTGGCGGTGATCGGCCTGGTGATCGCGGCCTTTGTGATCGATTATTTCCAGTTGTGGTGTACGTTTTTTGGCTTCATCCTCGGCTGCTAAGAAATATACCGAAAAACATGATTCACCCCAGATTTAATCTTTCTGGGGTGAATCATGATATCTCGGCTTCTTCTCCCATCCCCCCTACCCCCGCCCCTCAAGGGGCGGGGGTAGGGGGCGGGGTGCGCTGGCGTAGCCATCGCCGGGGCGTTTTTTTTACATGACACATCCCGAATTTAATATTCGGGATGTGTCATGTTTCTTTTTCGGTCATTCCAGGCGCCAGGCGCCGTCTGGGTGGCGCAGCAGGCGCAACTCCACCCAGTTCAAGCGTGGGGCGTCAGCCAGCACAAACGCCGAATCGCCATTGATCTCAATGTGCTCCACCAGGTAGCCGCTTTGCTGCACCGCTGCGGCAATGGCGTAATAATCGCCTGCCAGCGGGCTGGCGGCGAAGGGATCAGCCGCGCCGTTCTCCAGGGCATCCAGCACCTGCCCGATGGCCGCCAGGGTGACCTCAGCCTGGTCATAAGGAGCGGAGGCCAGGTCTTCGCCTGCAGTGATGAGCATGGTCTCCAGCGCCAGGTTGGCGGGTGTGGTGGGGGTGCGCAGGTAATCCGCCAGGATGCCGCGCTGGCGCATCTGCTGGCTGTCCATCAGCCAGGCAGTGGCAAAATAGGCGCTGGGGTCGAGCAGCTGCTGGTAGCGGCGCAGGGTGTCGTAAAAGGTCACCGTCAGGCGCACATCATCCAGCCAGGCCTCGGCCTCAGGCTGTGCCTGCAGGGCGGCGATGAAATCGGCCTCCAGCTCAGCCAGGCTCAGCCCGAAGTGGATTTGCAGGGCGGCATCGATGGCGGCAGATGGCTTGCCGCTGGGGTGGGGGGCAATATCGCGGTAGAAGGCGGAATAGGCTTCCCAGCCCCAGCGCTCCACCATGTACTGCACCAGCGCCCCGGCCTCCAGGTAGCCGATCTCGTGCTGGGCGGCGTAGAAACCATCAGCCAGGGGCGCCAGGGGCAGGTACCATCCCAAACGCCCATCCAGCAGAGCGGCGGCACGGGGCAGGAGCGGTTCGGGCTTGAAATGTCCGTCCGAGAGGTAGACCGCCAATCCCTCCACCAGCAAGGAGGGGCGCAGGTTGCCGCCCAGGCGGTAGTCGAGGATGTGGATCATCTCGTGCAGCACCACCAGGTCCCAGGCGTTGCTGGCGTAGTTGCGCCCCAGGTACGAGACGTGGATCTCGTGGGTGGCAAAGCCGCCATGCCCCAGCAGGCGCGGCAGCAGGGTGATTACGATCGGCTGGCTGAACTCGATGCCCATCTGGGCAATGGCGTGCTGGGCCTGCGCATCTGCCAGGGCGGTGAGCAGGCTCAGGTCGCGCTCGGCGGCGGTGCCGGTGACGTAGTGAATGGTGCAGCATTCGGTCTGGACGGAGGCCCAGCGGGCTTCGGCCTGGTCGGCGGGCAGGTCGGCGGCGGGCAGCAGGGTGACGGTCTGCGACCAGGTATAGCCCTGAGGCTCCACGTGGAAGAGCAGGCTGTGCTCCCCGGCGTCCAGCAGGCGCGTGTCCCATACCCATATAAATGTAGCCTGGATACGCCCGGCAATGCCGAAGGGTGCAAATGAGGCCGGGCCCAGAACGGGACCGTTGGGCGGGTCTACCTGCACGCTCAGGTTGCCCTCCAGCGGCAGCGCCTCGGCAGGGGGAATCACCTCCAGGCTGACCAGATCACCCACATACAGGCTGCCATCGGGATGGTAGCGCACGGTGAAGGTGAAGGGACTGCCCTCCGGCGTGGGCGAAGGCTCGGCGGTGGGGGAGGGGCTGGGCGCAAGCGTGGCGGTGGGGGGCAGGCGGGTGGGCGTTGGGGTGGGGGCGAGGGTGCCGGTGGGCAGCAGCGTGGGGGTCAGGGTACCGCAGCCCAGGCTGAGGCCCAAAATGATGACGAAAAGCATATACGAAAAGCGACGCATGACGGTATTATAAATGAATGGCTGGTGGTAGAATGTTTTTATCACAATCTCTTAATTTCAACCGGCTGGGGGCTGTTGGGCAAGTTCCCAGTCACAAAACCAATCTTCCAACTGACTAAGGAGGTCAAAAATGTCCCCAATGTTCGTCCCTGGCCCCGTCGATGTGGCCCCAGAAGTTCTGCAGCAGCAGACCCGACCCATGATGCCGCATCGCAATAAAGATTTCGAAGCCACTTTCCGCGGCGCTGCGGAAAAGGCTCAGAAGATCTTCGCCACCGAGCACCGTGTCTTTTTGATGACCAACTCGGGCAGCGGCGCACAAGAAGCTGCTGTGCGCAACCTGGCGAACGAACGCGTGCTTTCTTGTGTGAACGGCGCATTTTCCAAGCGTTGGTACACCGTGGCCCAGGCCAACGGCAAGCAGGCTGATTTGCTGGAAGTGCCCATGGCGCATGCCATTACGCCCGACATGGTGGAAGAAGCCCTGAAGAAGCAGAAATACGATCTCATCACTGTGGTGCACAACGAAACCTCCACCGGCGTGATGAACCCGATCAAGGAAATTGCCGCAGTAGTGCACCGTGTCAGCCCGGATACGCTGGTGGCGGTGGATGCGGTTTCTTCGGCTGCAGGCGTCAAGATCGAAATGGATGCCTGGGGCATTGATTGCGTGTTCACCTCCTCGCAGAAGGCTCTGGCGCTGCCGCCTGGCCTGGCGCTGTGCGCCGTCAACGAGCGCGGCATGCAGCGCGCCGCCGGGGTGACCAACCGCGGCTGGTATTTTGACTTCTTGCTGCTGGAGAAGCACCGCGTGAAAGACTCCACCCCCATGACCCCGGCGATGTCGCTGATCTTTGCCCTGGACTTCCAGATGGACCGTATCCTGGCAGAGGGCCTGGAGAATCGCTACGCCCGCCACTCGGCCATGGCCAAGCGCGCCCAGGAATGGGCCACCCAGAAGGGCTGGCCGCTCTTCGCTCAGGAAGGTTACCGCTCGCAGACCCTGACGGTGGTGATCAACCCGGTGGAGTTCGACTGCGCCGACTTCAATAAGTTCGTTGCCCCAGAGAAAATCCGCCTGGCCAATGGCTACGGCGATCTGAAGGGCAAGACCTTCCGTATTGCCCACATGGGCGAGATCCAACTTAGCGACCTGGAAAAACTGCTGGGCTTGATCGACCAGTACATGATCGGCAAGTAAAGAATAATATTCTGCAAGCAAACATGACACATCCCGAATTTAATATTCGGGATGTGTCATGTACAAAAAACACCCCCGTCCCGGCGATGGCTACGCCAGCGCACCCCACCCCCTACCCCCGCCCCTCAAGGGGCGGGGGAAAATAGTCGAAATTGGGGCCTATGCGGGCGCAAAGCGCCCGCATAGGCCCCAATTTCGACAAACTCCCCCTTCCCAACGGGAAGGGGGGATGGGAGAAAAGAGAGCTATGCAGATATGAATCGCCCCAGAAAGATTAAATCCGGGGTGATTCATGTCTGCTTGCAGAACACAGGTTTATGCGAAGATGACGGATACGTTTGAAGTAACATTGGAAACCCTGGTCTACGGGGGAGACTGCCTGGGACGCCTGCCCGACGGGCGGGCGGTGTTCGTGCCGTTTGGCCTGCCCGGCGAGCGCGTGCGCCTGCGCGTGGTGGAGGAGAAGCGCGGCCATGCCCGCGCTGAGCTGCTGGAGGTGCTGGAGCCAGCCGCGGGGCGCATCGCGCCGCGCTGCCCGCATTTCACGCAGTGCGGCGGCTGTCATTACCAGCACATGGATTACGCCGCGCAGATCCAAGCCAAGGCGGGCATCTTGCAAGAACAGCTGGCGCGCATTGGTGGGCTGGCAGACGCACCTGCCCCAGAAGTGGTTGCCTCGCCGCGGGCGTGGAACTACCGCAACCACATCCAGTTCCACCTGGATGAGGGCGGGCGGCTGGGTTTCCAGGCGGCGCGCTCCAACCGGGTGGTGCCGGTGAGCGAGTGTCACCTGCCCGAAGATGCGCTCAATCAGATTTGGCCGCAGATCACCTTAGAGCCGCTGCCCGGGCTGGAGCGGGTGAGCCTGCGTGTGGGGCAGGGCGATGAGGTGCTGCTGGCGCTGGAGAGCAGCGAACCGGAGCCGCTGGAGTTCACCGTGGAAGATCTGCCCATTTCGGCTGTGCACCTGGGCCCGCGCGGGGCGCTGGTGTTGGCGGGCAGTGATCACCTGTATATGGAAGTGCTGGGGCGGGCTTTCCGTGTCTCGGCGGGGGCATTCTTCCAGGTGAACACCCCCATGGCAGAGGCCATGGCCGCGCACCTGCTGGAGCACCTGCCGCTGAGTCCCGAGGCGACCCTGTTGGATGTGTACTGCGGGGTGGGGCTGTTCAGCGCCTTCCTGGCGCCCCGTGTGCGGCGGCTGGTGGGCATCGAGCTTTCCGCGGCGGCCTGCGAGGATTTTGCCGCCAACCTGGATGAATTTGAGAACGTGGAGCTGTACGAGGCGCCCGCCGAAGATGTGCTGGCGAGCGTAGAATTCCACCCGGACGTGATCCTGGTCGACCCGCCGCGCGCCGGCCTCGACCGGCGCGCCCTGGACGGGCTGTTGGCGCAAGGGGCGGCGCGGCTGGCTTACATCTCCTGCGACCCGGCCACGCTGGCGCGAGATGCCAAGCGCCTGACGGCGGGCGGCTACCGCCTGGCCCGCCTGACACTCTTCGACCTGTTCCCGCAGACGTATCACATCGAGAGCATCAGCCTCTGGGAGAAATAGTGCCTGTAAACACAAAACAGCCTGGCGTCGCCAGGCTGTTTTGTGTTTACAGGCACTATTGTTAGTCTTCGTCGCGCTTGCCCAACTTGTGATCCAGCTGGAAGATGGCATTGCTCTTGTCGCCGATCAGCTTGATCGTATCCAGGATGGTGGTGGCGTTCTTTTCTTCTTCCACCTGCTCGCTGACGAACCAATTCAGGAAGACCTGTGAGGCATAGTCGCCTTCTTTGACTGCCAGGCCATAGATGTGGTGGATGAGTGCAGTAACCTTCTGCTCGTGCTCGAGAACCTGCTCGATGACCTCTTTGGGCGTGCCAAATTCAGCAGGAGGTTGTGCAATTGCCATCAGCGTGACCTTACCGCCGCGGTCGTGAATGTGATCAAAGAATTTCATGGCGTGTTCCTGCTCTTCGGCGGCTTGAATGCGCATCCAGTTGGCGAAACCAGGCAGGCTGGCGCTCTCGAAGTGGGCAGACATGGCCAGGTACAGGTAAGCTGAGTAGAGTTCGTGCATGATCTGTTCGTTCATTGCGGTGAGGATGGTCTTGTTCATTTTTATTCTCCTTAGGTTATAGATGTTGGGTTATTTTGGCACTCTGAACAAATGCCAAAGAAATCAAAACGTTGGTGTGTGATGGTGAAGCCGGTGGATTGCTGCACGGATTGGGGCAGTGCTGCCAGTGCGGGGATATCCGCATCGAAAATTCGATTGCATTTCAGGCAGATCAGGTGGGAGTGCGGATCGGCGGGGTGGCCATCGTAGCGGCTGCCGCTGTGTCCCAGGCTGATCTCGGTTACCTGGCCCATGTCTTTGAGCAGGGCCAGCGTCTTGTACACGGTAGCCAGGCTGGTCATGGGATAATCCACCTGCACACGGGCGTGGATTTCCTCGGCGCTGGGGTGCTGTGCGCTGTTGAGGATGATCTTCAGCACCGCTACGCGCTGCGGGGTGATGCGGCAGCCGCGTGTTTTCAGGCAGCGGACCAGTGTGTCCAGGCGGGCGGGGGTGGCAGGGGTTTCAGTCATGGGTTGATTCGTATTCTATATAAGAATAATTATCAATAAAGAATTATAATCGATATCGTGGGATTGTCAAGCACTTTACGAAAGCAAAAAATTTGCCCCTTATTTTCCTTGACACAGAACAAATGTTCTAATATAATAAGAGAGGGAGTTCTCAAAGGAGGTGCGAGATGAACCTAGGAATGTTGTGGTTTGACAACGATACTAAGACCGACCTGGCTGCCAGGATCACCCGTGCGGCGGTTTATTACCGCGGCAAGTATGGGCAGGAGCCTAACCTGTGCTTTGTGAACCCCAAGACGTTGAACGGCGCACAGCCCACGGGGGCGGGGATCGAGGTGCGCACCACGCGTTCGGTGCTGCCCAACCATTTCTGGTTGGGAGTTAACTCGTCAAGCGGGTAACCAGCAGCTCCAGAGCCAGGTCGCCGGGCATCTGCCCGGTCTTCATGGCTTCGTCTACCCCCAGCAGGCTGTGGTAGATGGCTTCCAGGTCTGCCAGGGAGAAGCGGCGGGCTTGCTCGAAGGCCATGCGCGCCACGTAGGGATGCACCTTCATCTGGCTGACCAGGTCATCTTCCTTGCCGCGCATCTCGATCAGTTCGCGCGCCAGCAGCAGGATGCGGAACTGGTACACGATGCTGTGCAGCAGCGGGATGGGGTCCTCTTCGGCTAACATGCGGTGCAGGATGGAGTGCGCCTGGTGGGCGTTGCGCGCCCGCAGGGCATTGGCCAGGGCGAAATCGGGCACCCGCGCCGAGAGGGTGGTCAGGCTTTCGACATCGTCTGGCTCCACCGGGCGGGCATAATTCACATAGGCGATCAATTTATCAATTTCCTGTCCAGCCAGGCGCGGGTCGTCACCCACCAGGCCGGCCAGGGCTGCCGCGGCGGGCGGGGTGAACTGCCCGCCGTGGGCTTTGGCGCGCGCCACGATCCACTGCACCATGGCCTCGCCGGTGGGCACGGCGCAGTGGCGCAGCACGACCCGCTCGCCCTGGGCGATCGCCCAGCGTTCCAGCCAGTGGACCTCGTTCTTCCTGCGCTTGCGCTCGTCGGTGAGCAGGTGATCTTCCACCAGCACCAGCTCGGCAGCAGGGGGGATATTTTCGAGCAAGGCTTTGAATTTCTTGCGCTGGTCTTCGGTTTTGATCTGTGCCAGGGGGCGGGTGAGGATGACCAGCCGCCGGGGAGCCAGGAAAGGCATGGCGCGCACTGCGCCAGAGATCGTCTCCAGGTTGGCGCTGTGCCCATCCAGGCGGGTGGTGTTCATCTCGGCAGTGGTCGGGTCGCCCAGGCGCGCTTGCCGCTCGGCGATGAAGCGGGCGATCTCGAACTCGTCTTCGCCATCCAGGATGGTTACCAGCGCGGCTGATTCGGCCATGCTTATCCCCGGGTCTCGATGCGGTGAATGGTGAGGCGGCCCGGCTGCATGCGCGAGATGCGCTTCACTTCCAGGAGGCCCGGCTCGCCGCAGGTGGTAATGCGCGCCTGGATGGTCATGGCCAGCGGCTGGGAAAGCATCAGCGCCAGGGTAGCCAGGGCAGCCACCAGGGGCAGACGCTCTAGCTTGTCGCGCTTGCGCGGGCCTACGCCCAGCATGGCGGCTGCACCCGCCAGCCCGGTCAGAGCGCCGGTGGTGACGAAGTTCGTGCCGCAGTTGGGATGCACCGCCAGGTTGCGTTCTCCGGCTTTCAGGCGCGCCAGAGCTTCTGCCACTGCCTGCTGCACGGCTTCGGTGGGGACTTTACCTACCAGCCAGAACCCGCCGGGATCGCTGTACCCGCCCATGGGCTGGCGAGGAAAGCGCCGCGCCAGCGTGTGCAGGGTGGCGTGCTCCAGGCCGTGGTTGCGGCGGATGCGCGAGATGAGGGGGTGGTTGAGGATCGAGTGGAAGACACCAGGCATAACAGCCTCCGTTGGGAGAGATTATACCGTAAAGCGCCGGGAACCGTTGCTACCTCTCCAGCGTTCTATGGGTAATCTACTCATCTACCCAAGAAGGAATAAACCGATGAAAAGAAATTTCCCTTTGATCGTTGTGTTTGCTCTCTTATTCGGCGGGCTGCTCTCAGCCTGCAATTTTGCCGCGCCCGCGGCCCAGGCCCCCGACCTGAACGGCACGGAGTGGCAGCTCACCGCGCTGAACGGTGTGCCGCTGTCCGAGAATATCCGCATCACCCTCCGTTTTGAGGAGGGGCTGGCCGGCGGGCAGGCTCCTTGCAACGGGTACGGCGCCAGTTACGTTCAGGATGGCAGCGCGCTGACCTTTGACCAGGTGGTCTCTACCCTGATGTACTGCGAAGGCGGCATGGATTACGAGGCCGAGTACCTGGCGACATTGGCGTTGGTGAAATCCTTCCAACTGGAGAACAATGTGCTCACTCTGCTGGACGAGAACGGTGCGGCCGTGCTGGTGTTTGGCCTGCCGCAGCCCGCGCCGGAGGCGTCCGTGGCTTCCTCAGCCCTCGAGGGTACCGAGTGGCAGCTCACCTCGCTGAACGGCGCGCCGCTGCCTGAGAAGGTCCACATCACGCTGCGCTTTGAAAATGGGGAGGTGCGTGGCCGCGCGGCTTGCAACATCTACAACGGTGTATATAGCCAGGATAGCACGGCGCTCAGTTTTGGCCAGGGGGTGGAAAGGACGGAGATGTGGTGCGAAGATGATGAGTTTATGGCGTATGAAGACAATTACTTGGCAGTGTTTGCGCAAGTCAAATCTTTCCAACTGGATTCTGATGTGCTCAGCCTGCTGGATGAGAATGGCGCGGTGATCCTGGTGTACAGCCTGTCACAGGTATTTGTTCCGCGCCCGCCCGATGAATTTCCGCTCGTCATCGAGACGGTCATCGTCACCATCGTGCCGCCGATTGCCACAAAAGTTCCATAACTTTGAAAACATAGCCGGAAATTTCCCAAAAAACAGATGCAAGTGGGGCTTTGCCCCGCTTGCATCTGTTTTTTGGGGATAAGAGGGGTTAACCGAAGGTCAGGGTGATGATCCCGGCGATGGTCAGCAGGGTGCCGATGACCACCTTGAGGGTAAGCGGCTCGCCGCCAAAGATGATGCCCATCAGCGCGCCAAAGAGCGGCGAGGTGAAAGCGATGGGCATCACGCGCCCTAACGGCGCGCCCTTGATGGCGGCGTAAAAGCACAGCATACCGATGGCCCCGGCCACCACGCCGCCGCCCAACACCATCATCAGGATGGCTTTAGAACCAGCCTGGGGCAGCGTCTTCCATTGGGGGAAGGAGACCGCCCCCAGGATGAGCAGGGCGACGAAGGTGCGGATGGTAATGCCCATCTGCGGCGAGAGGTTGCCCAGGTGCAGGCCTTTTTTCTCGAAGTAGCCGCCGATGCCCCAGGCCATGGCGGTGAGCAGGGCCAGAATTTGTGGCAGGTATTGTTTCATTTGTTCTCCATCATCAGACGCGCCGCCCGGCGGCCGATCTCCACGGCGTAATTGGTGCCTCGGTCCCAGGGGTAGACCTGGCTCATGCTGGCAAAGTACAGCCCGGGCAGGGGCGTTTGGATGGCGGGGATGTTGTGCGAATGGTTGAGCAGCGGCACGGGTTGGGCATAAGCGGTGCGGAAGAGCCAGGTTTTGCGCACCCAATCGGGTTTGAAGTTATGGTTGATGCGCGCCAGTGCGGGCAGGAAGCGCTGCAAAAGCTCCGCCTCACTCAGGTGGAAGTATTCGTGGTCTGGATCCAGGTAATCGCCGCAGTAGACGATGTGATCGCCGCCGAAATGCTCCGGCGAGAGGTAGTTGGTATGCTCTACCAGCGCCAGGAAGGGGAATCCGGCGGCTTTGGGGAGGTTGTACCAGTAGTAGCCCTGCTCAGAGAGCTGCTGTTTGAGCGCCATCACCATCACCACGGCGCCCATGCTCTTCAGGTTCAGCAGGCCTTCCAGGTATTCGGCGGGCAGGCTGGGTGCCAGGCGGGCGAGCAAGTGGGGCGAGGTGGTGACCAGGCACTGGTCAAACGACTGCATCCCACCGTTGACGTGCAGAGAGATGCTGCCCGCCGGATCGCTGTGGATGTGCTCCACCGGCGTGGAAAGGTGGATCTGCACGCCCAAACTGCGCAGGTGGGCAGCCAGGTCATCGGCAAAAGCCTGGAATCCGCCCTGGTAAGTGCCCAGGCGGGTGGTGCGGGCCTTGAGGCGCGCCCACATCCAGGCCATGTTCACCTGCTGGGCGTAGCGTTCGCCGAATTTGCCCAGCATCAGCGGCTGCCACATCAACTCGTAGACGTGATCGCCGGCCCATTTGCGCATCCAGGCATCTACGGTGTGCTTTTCCAGGGCCTGCCAGTTATTGCTCAGGCGCAGGAACAGCCCCACCAGCCCAAAGCGCACTTTGTTGATGCCCCAGCCCAGGCCGGGGAACAGGATGGCCTTCAGGATCGAGTCGAAGGGGCGGAACTGGCCCTTGTAATACATCACCGTGTAGGGGCGGGGGAAGAGCACCTTCTCGCGCCAGCCCAATTCGTCGATCAGCCCCAGCATGTGGCTGTCTGATGCGAACCAGTGGTGGTAGAACTTTTCTACCGACCAATCCCAATGCGGCTCTTTGAAGCCGGAGGCCAACCCGCCGACGTGGTCGGCGGCCTCGAAGATGGTAACCTGGTGACCAGCGCGGGCCAGGTCATAGGCAGCGGACATGCCGCCGAGACCTGCGCCAAGAATGGCAATTTTACTCATAGGCATCCTTTTTCTAGTGTTGTAATGGTAACGACTGAAGTCGTTACTACGAGGTCTTTGGTTTGCGGCGCTCCATGTAAGCCGCCAGCCCCTTGAGTTTGCTCCAATCCTGGCGCATAATGTAGAGCATGCCCAGGTTCATCAGCCAGCGCAGCTCACAGTTGGGGTCGGCTGCCAGACGCTCGAAGACGGCCAGGGCCTGGTCATCGGTGCGGCGGTTCTGGGCGTAAACGTGGGCCAGGTGCTTGAGCGTAGCTGACTGGTCGGGTGGGGTAGGAGTGGATTGGGCCTGGCGTTGGCGGTTGGCCAGCCAGACCTGGATGGCGCGCTGCACGGCCTTTTCTAGATCTTCTTCGGTGAACGGCTTGACCAGGTAATCGATCGCCCCGCTGGTCACGGCCTCGCGCAACACTTTGCTGTCCCTCTCGGCAGAGATCATGATGAAGATCATGTTGGGCATCAGCTCGCGCATGCGCCGCACCGCGGTGACGCCATCCATTTCCGGCATGTTCACATCCATAAAGGCCAGATCGGGATGGATATCTTTGGCCATCTCCACTGCTTGTTTGCCGTTCTGGGCCAGGGCCACCACTTCCAGCGCCGAATCGAGCGAGAGCATCAGGCGCATGCTGCGGCGCGATTCCACATCGTCATCGGCAATCAAGACGCGCAGGCGGTAGTGGCGCGGCAGGCGTGAACGGGGGTCTTGGCTCATTTCTACTTCCCCTTCACCGCCAGCAGGGTGATGTCATCTGCCTGGGGGGTAGCGCCGTGGTAAGCCTGGATATCTTTCAGCACAGCATCACAGAGGGCCTGGGCCGGCAGGGACAGGTAGCTCTGTACGGATTGCTGCAGGCGCGGCAGGCCAAAGCGCTCGGTGCGGGCGTCAATGGCATCCATGGCGCCATCTGAGTAAATGAAGATGGCGCCGCCTGGCGGCAGGAGCAAGGTTTGTTCGTCCAGGCTGATCTCGTCGAAAACGCCCATCAGCATGCCCTGGCCCACGGGTACTTCCTGGCGCACCTGCTGTGGGTCGTAGTGTAGGGGCAGCTCGTGACCGGCGCGGGCGTAGGCAAAGGTGCGCTGCTTGCGGTCGAGCACCCCATACAGCAGGGTGATGAACATGCCCGCCTGGTTCATCTGCAAGAGGTGCTGGTTGACGCGCCGCAGCACCACAGCCGGATTGAGCGAACGGGCGGCTTCGGCGCGCAGCAGCGAGCGCGAGAGGGCCATGAACAGAGCGGCAGGCACGCCCTTATCGGATACGTCGCCCACCAGCAGGCCCAGGCGGTCACGCCCCAGGGGGATGAAATCGAACAGGTCGCCGCCCACGGCGCGGGCGGGCAGCATCAGCGCCCCGAAATCATAGCCAGGGAGCGTGGGCAGCTTTTGCGGCAACATGCTCGCCTGGATGCGGGCGGCCACTTGCAGCTCCTTTTCCAGGCGCTCTTTCTCCACGATTTGCGCCTGGGCCGCCTTGAGCTCATCGTAGGCCTGTGCCAGCAGGAGGTTCTTCTGGCGCAGATCTTCGATGGTATGGTTATCAGCCTGGCGGGTGCGCAGGCTGAGGTCGCGCAGCAGGTGGTAAGCCAGGGTGGGGTGGCGGTGCAGCAGCACCTGGAAATCGTCGTGGCACATTTCTTGCAGGCAGGCGGGCGTGACCGCACGTGCAGAGGCAGAGCGCGCTCCGTCTGGCTCAAACATGCTCATCTCACCCAGGAAATCGCCCGGCTGGCGCAGGTGCAGCAGGCGCTCTTCGGGCGTCCCGGCGGCTTTGAGGATCGCGATCTCCCCGGCGGTGATGATGTATAAGCGATCGCCGCGTTCGCCTTCGTGGAAGAGAAAATCCCCCTCCGCCAGCGCCAGCGGCCGCAGGCAGGCAGCCAGAGACTGAAGCTCGGCCGGTTCAAGCTCATCAAACAGGGAGATCTGGCGCAGGTCGAGTTCGCTCATGCCTCGCTCTCGTTGCGCAATTTGGCCATATCCGCACGCCAGTGGATGCCCTCGCGCAGCATGTAGTAGGCTCCCAACAGGGTGATGGGGAACCACAGCGCGGCATGCAGCACCAGGGTGTAGGCGGCAGCGGTGGCGCGTGGTACATTGTAGGCCACCAGCAGGGCAATGCCGGGGGCATCGAAGGTGCCCACGTAGCCGGGGGCGGAGGGCAGCGTGGTGGAGAGGTTGACAATGCCGTTCATCAGCATCAGGGCGAAGAAAGACACCTCAAAGGGGAAGGCGTGCATCACGAACCAGTACTTGCCGGTCTCCAGCAGCCAGATCACCACCGAGGTGACAAAAACCATCAGCGCATCCTGCGGCGAGCGCAGCGATTCCAGCCCGCCCAGGAAGCGCTGGCTCAGATCGATGACGCGGGCGCGCAGCAGCAGGGGTTCTGCTTTGCGCGGCAGGCGCAGCGACTCGGGGACGAATCGGTTTGTCAGGGCGGTGACGATGCGCTCGGCGCGCTCGGGGAACATGGCTGCCAGCAGGAAAACAAGCAGCGCACCGATGAAGGCTGCTGCGCCGACCAGCGCCAGGGTACGGATACTGCCCACGAAACCGGAGTCGGCGGTCAGTTTGGCCAATTCGGGCAGGTTGACGAAGACAAAGCCCAGCATCACCACGCCATCGAAGACGCGCTCCACGATGATGGTGGCCAGCGAGGCCGAGATGGGCACGCCCTCGCGGCGCTTGAGCACCACGGCACGCAGCACCTCGCCGGCGCGGGCGGGGTAGATGTTGTTGCCCATGTAGCCGATGGCAACGATGGGGAACATGGTGCGGGTGGGGATGGACTTGAGCGGGCGCAGCAGGTAATGCCAGCGCCAGGCGCGTGCCCACACGCCCATGAAGTACACCGCCACGCCGGGGATCAGCCACCAGTAATTGGCCTCTTTGAGCACATCGCCCAGTTCTTTCAACCTCAGGCCGCGCAGGGTCAGGTAGACAAACACCGCGCTGATCAACAGGCCGAGCCATAATTTCCAGTTAAAACGTTTCATGATTTCGATTCTACCACACCGGGCCCCCTCCCTGCCCTCCCCCATCCAAACCCAGGATGGGGGAGGGGGATGGGAGAGCGCACTGGCGGAAGATGCCAAATGTAAGGGGATTCTTGATTATAATAACACGCATGAAAGCATATCGCCTGGCGATCATATTCCTCCTGTTGGCGGGGGTGCTGGCGGCCTGCAAGGAAAGCGGTGAGCCCACGCCGCAGCCGACCGGTACAGCGCTGCCCGGCGGGGCCAAACTGCTCTACCTGTGGCCATCGGATGCTGCCGCTGACCTTTATCTGCTGGACCCTGCCAACGGCGCGGTGCTGCGCCTGACCGAGGGTGCGGATGTGCTCGAATTCAGCCTGGCCGGGCGGGTGCTCTACTTCAGCGCGGCCAACGCCCAGGGCGGCTCAGACCTGTTCCGCATGCACCTGGATGGCGACCTGGTTCCGCAGCGGGTGCTGGCCTGCCAGCGGGCGGCCTGCCGCTCGCCGCAGGTCTCGCCAGATGGACAGTGGCTGGCTTACGAATATCTGCAAGACGATGCGGATGGCACCCTCGAACCAGTGCATGTGATGCTCACACGCATGGACAGCGCCAACGCCCAGGTGATGGGCGATGAGCGCCATGAGACGCTGGATCCCTCCTGGTCGCCGGATGGGCGTTTGGCTTATTACGATGTGGATGCCCAGACCTTCGTGATCTATGATCCGCAAGCGGGCACCTCGCTGCGCCTGCCCAACACCACCGGCGATTTGGGCGCCTGGACGCCGGATGGCAGCGCATTTGTGACCTCGGAAATCTTCTATGTGCAGGCCAGTGACCAGATCGAGATTGGCCCCAGCCGCCTGCTGCGCTACGATGCGCTCACCGGCGCCAGCCAGGACCTCAGCCGCTCAGACCAGGCGCAGGATGTGGGCCCGGCGGTCTCTCCGGATGGGGAAACCATTGCCTTCGCCCGCAAATTCCTGGACCTGGAGCGCTGGACACATGGGCGGCAGATCTGGCTGATGGGCGTGGATGGCAGCCAGCCGCGCCCGCTGACCGACGAGCCGCTCTACAACCATTACGCCCTGGCATGGAGCCCGGATGGGCAGTGGCTGGCGTATGCGCGCTTCAATCAGGAAGTGGGCAACGAGCCGCCGGAGCTGTGGATGGTGCAGGTGGATGACCAAAATCCGCTGCGCTTGGTGATCGGCGGTTACGCCCCGCTGTGGGTTCCGTAGTGATTCCGGAAAACGATGTGCCGCCTGGTAAAGCCGGGCGGCACATCGTTTTCCGGAATTGTGGCATAATTGCAGGCACAGCCGCCTGCGGCTGACACTCAACAAGCATTCACGGAGAAACGAATGGACATCAAGAAGATTTGCGTCATCGGCCTGGGGTATATTGGCCTGCCCACTGCCAGCATGTTGGCGACCCACGGCCTGCGCGTGGTGGGTGTGGACGTGAACCCGCGCGTAATCGAGACACTGCGGGGTGGCGGATTGCACATCCACGAGCCGGGACTGCGCACATTGGTGCAGGCAGCCCTGGGCTCGGGCAACCTCACCGTTAGCGAAACCCCCGAAGAAGCCGATGTATTCATGATCGTGGTGCCGACCCCCTTCTACGAGGATAAGCGCGCCGATATGCGCGCCGTGACCGCGGCCACCGAGGCCATCGTGCCGTACCTGCACCGTGGCAACCTGGTGGTGCTGGAATCGACCTCGCCGCCGCGCACCACGGTGGATCTGCTGCGGCCCATCCTGGAGCGTACAGGGCTGAAGGCCGGGGATGATTTCTACCTGTGCTACTCGCCGGAGCGGGTGCTGCCGGGGCAAACCCTGCGCGAATTGATCGAGAATGACCGCGTCATTGGTGGGGTGAACCGCCCTTCGGCGGAGGCAGGGCGCGACCTGTATAGCCTCTTTGTGCGCGGTGAGATCATGCTGACCGACGCCACTACCGCCGAGATGGTCAAATTGATGGAAAACACTTACCGCGATATCAACATCGCCATCGCCAACGAGTTTGCCCGCCTGGCGGAGCGCTTTGGCGTGGATGTGTGGGAGGCCATCTCGTATGCCAACCGCCACCCGCGCGTTAAGATCTTGCGCCCCGGGCCGGGGGTGGGCGGGCACTGCATCAGCGTGGACCCGTGGTTCCTGGTGGAGGCTGCCCCGGACCTCACCCCGCTGATCCTGACCGCCCGGCGGGTCAACGACAAGCAGCCCACCTTTGTGCTTCACCTGGTGGGGCGGGCCCTGGGCGGCGATCTGAATGGTAAGCGCATCGCCGCGCTGGGGCTGGCTTTCAAGGCAGATGTGGATGATCTGCGCGAAAGCCCGGCGGTTGAAGTGGCCTACCTTTTGAGCGAGCACGGCGCCAGGGTGCGCGCTTACGAGCCTTTCAAGCCAGATGCAGTGGTGGAGGGTGTGGAAAACATGCCCACGCTGGCCGAAGCCCTGGCGGATGCCGATGCGCTGCTGCTGCTGGTGGCGCATACAGAGCTGCGCAAGCTGGACCCCGCCGAGGTGAAGCAATTGACCCCGGCGCGCATTGTGATCGATGCGGTGGGCGGTTGGGATGCAGCGCAGTGGCGCCTGGCCGGTTTCACTGTCTATCGCCTGGGCGACGGTAAGGAATAAGGAAAACGGATGGCCAACGATCTCTACACCCGCCTGGTCTACGCCCGCGCCTGGCCCGTTTTGGGCAGGCTGGCGTATTACGCGCTGAAACTGCTCGGGGCGGAGATCCCCCGTTCGGTGCCGGTGGGGCCGGGCTTTGAGCTGGCTCACGGCGGGTTTGGCGTGGTGGTGCACTCCAAGAGCATCATCGGGGCGCGGGTGAAGATCTACCCCGGCGTGACCCTGGGCCGGGCTGATATCTACCGCCCGGCGCAGCAGTCGCGCTTCGAGGGCATTGTGATCGAGGAGGAGGTCATCCTTTGCCCGGGGGCCAAGGTGCTGTGCAAAGAGGGGGTGCTGCGGGTGGGGCGCGGCACGGTGGTGGCGGCCAACGCCGTGCTGCTCGAATCCACCGGCGAAAACGAGATCTGGGCTGGGCTGCCGGCGGTACGCGTGGGGAGCCGCCCGACATGACGCGCATCTGCCTGACGCCGCGCGTGCATGGGGTGGGGGGTATGGTCTCCTTCCAGGCCAGGCTGGCTCAGGGATTGGCTGGGCGCGGGGTGCAGGTTACCACTGACCTGGACGATCTGCCCTATGAGGCGGTGCTGGTGATCGGCGGGACGCGCGACCTGCGCCGCCTGGGTCGCGCCCGCCGCCAGGGGGTGCGTATTGTGCAGCGCCTGAACGGGATGAATTGGCTGCACCGCCGTGTGCGCACCGGTTTGAAGCATTACCTGCGGGCTGAGTTCGGCAACCGGCTGCTGGCGCTGATCCGCGGCCATTACGCCGATGCCATCATCTACCAGAGCCAGTTTGCCCACGGTTGGTGGGAACGCATCTATGGGCCGACCCGCGTGCCGGCGCATGAAGTGTATAACGGCGTGGATCTGAGCGCCTACACGCCCGATGGCCCGGAGCAGCGCCCGGCAGAGCGCAGCCGCCTGCTGGTGGTGGAGGGCAGCCTGGGCGGCGGGTACGAAATGGGCCTGGAAACGGCTGTTTCACTGGCGGAGAGGCTGGAGAATGCGCATAGCCTGCGTATGGAGGTGATGGTGGTGGGCAAGGTGGCTCCCGCCCTGGAAGCCGCCTGGAAGCAGCGGGAGCGGGTGCCACTGCAATTCGCCGGGCTGGTGTCGCGTGAGCAGATCCCTGCATTGGATCGCTCGGCGCACCTGCTCTATGCCGCGGATATCAACGCCGCCTGTCCCAATTCGGTGGTTGAAGCGCTGGCTTGCGGGCTGCCGGTGGTCTCTTACGATACCGGCGCGCTACCCGAGCTGGTGAGCGGCGAGGCCGGGCGCATCATCCCTTACGGCGGCGACCCCTGGCGCTTGGACCCGCCCGACCTGGATGCCCTGGCACGCGGCGCGGTTGAGGTGCTGGCAGAGCAGGCGCGTTTCCGCGCCGGGGCGCGCCGCCGCGCCGAAGAGGCCCTGGGGCTGGAACCGATGGTGGATGCTTATTTAGATGTTTTGACCGCAAGCTGAGGACCGCTGATGAGCCAATCCCTCTTTCAAGGCCGGTTGGGGGTACAGCAGCGCGTGCTGCCAGATTACCGCGCCGCCTTTTTCGAGGCGCTGGCGCAGGCCTGTGCGGGCGGCTTGAGCGTTTTTGCCGGGCAGCCGCTGCCCGTGGAAGGGATCAAACCGATCACGCACCTGGAAACGGCGACTCTGTTCCCGGCGCACAACCGGCATCTTTTCGACCCGAGCTCTTCATTTTACTTGTGCTGGCAGGGCGGCTTTGTGGATTGGCTGGAGGCCTGGCAGCCGGATGCCCTGGTGGTGGAAGCCAACCCGCGCTACCCCTCCACCCGAGCGGCGGTGAAGTGGATGCAGCGCCGCGGCCGTCCGGTGATCGGCTGGGGGCTGGGCGCGCCGGCGCTGGGCGGGCGGCTGGCCTCCCTGAGAAAAGGCGAGCGGCTGGCTTTTCTGCGCTCGCTGGATGGGCTGGTGGCTTACAGCCAGCGCGGGGCGCAGGAATACCGCCAGTTGGGCATCCCGGCTGAGCGCGTCTTCGTGGCTCCTAACGCCGTTTCACCGCCTCCGGCGGCTCCCCCGCCGCCGCGCCCGGCGCAGTTCGATGGCCCGCCGGTGGTGTTGTTCGTGGGGCGGCTGCAAGCGCGCAAGCGGCTGGATCTGCTGTTTGGGGCTTGCCTGGCGCTGCCGCCCGAACTCCAGCCGCGGCTGGTGATTGTGGGCGATGGCCCGGCCCGGGCTGAGTTTGAGGCGCTGGCGGCGCAGATGTACCCGCAGGCCGAATTCACCGGCGCCCGGCATGGAGCGGAGCTCCAGCCGTATTTTTCCCGGGCCGATCTGTTCGTCTTGCCGGGGACAGGCGGGCTGGCGGTGCAGGAGGCCATGGCGCAGGGGCTGCCGGTGCTGGTGGCGCGCGGTGATGGCACCCAGGATGACCTGGTGCATCCAGAGAACGGCTGGCAGGTGCCGCCGGACGACTTGCTCGCGCTGACGGAAACGCTGCGCCAGGCTCTCTCTGATCTGCCGCGCCTGCGCCGCATGGGTGCGGAGTCGTACCGCATTGCCGCGGAAGAGATCAATCTCGAAAAAATGGTCGAGGTATTTATTCAGGTTCTGCAAAGGCAGGTTTGAGATGAAAAGCAGCGTTCTGCGCAAGATGTTCCATCGATGGGGGAGGACCCTGACGCTGGCCTGGCTGGGGCTGGCGTTGATGGCGCAGGGGGCGTTGGGTCTCTCTGATGATGTGGAAAGCGCCGTACCGCTTGAACAGCAGGTACAGGCGGAACTGACCAGCCTGCCTCCCAACCCGACCACCGATATCGAATGGGGGAGGGTGTGGACTTCGCAGGTCAGCGATATCCAGGCAGCATTCAATTATGCCCGTCTCAACGAGAATGAGCAGTTGGGCAGCATCCTGCCGCCGTTGGTTTTCCCCAGCCAGTCAGCCTGGGATGCGATGAGCGACGGGGCACGCGCCTTGTGGCTGGCCAACCACGAGCGCACCGATCGGGGGCTGAAGCCGCTCTATGGTTTGGAGGCAAACGCGACCAGCGTGGCCCAGGCTTATGCCGAGTACCTGCTGAAGAACAATGCCTGGGGGCATTATGCGGATGGCTACTCGCCCTGGCAGCGCCTGGAGAATCAGCCAGCAATTGGCGCCTGCCGCGATTTTTTGGGCGTGGCGGAGAACCTGGCTGTCTTTGGCGCGCCCGGCGCTCCGATCATGGCGCCGGTGGAGCGGGCGATTTATCTCTGGCTGTACAAAGACAGCGAAAGCAATTGGGGACACCGCCACACACTCTTGTGGGGCGAGTATCAGCCGGGTTTCATCAATGGCTATTGGGATAACAGCGGCTCAGTTGGGCAGGAGGGCTTTTTGGGCCTCGGCCGGGCCAGCGGCGGGCCTTACCAGGGGCCTTTCCCGCGGCCGATGAATTACGCCGAGATCATTGTGCTGAATGTGTTTGACCCGTGCAGTGTTTGGAATTATGGGCAGATCACTTTTCTACCGTTTGCGGTGCACGGCGGCGAGTGATCAGTCAGAATGGAGAGGTGAAAGATGAGAAGGTTATCTCGATTTGAACGCTTCCTTTTCCCTGTGTTGATCTGCATGCTGGCGCTGGGAGGCGCTCCCTCTCAGAATGCCCAACAGATCTCTGCGGCAGGGGCAGACCTGCAATCCCCGGATGATTATCCCCCGAACCCCACCGCAGATATCGGGTGGAGTGCGGGCGTTTCTGGCGTGACCGATATCCAGAAGGCGTTCAACCATGCCCGCGCGCAGGAAAACGCGCAATTAAGCATCAGCATACCCGCGCTCACATTGCCCAGCCAATCTGTTTGGGACGGCATGGATGATGGGCAGCGGGCGCTGTGGCTGATCAACCGGGAACGTATCGACCGCGGTCTGGTTCCCCTGCACAGCGTGGAGACGAACGTGACCAGCGTGGCACAGAATTATGCCCAGTATCTGTTTGATAACGATACCTGGGGTCATAACGAAGACGGATCACCCTGGGATCGCTTGAACAGCAATCCGGCCATTGGCGCCTGCCATGATTTTCTGAGTGTAGCCGAGAACCTGGCCGTTTTTGTGGCCACATACAGCATCCCCCTGCCATTGGAGCGCTCGGTGTACGCCTGGATGTACGAAGACGCCGGCAGTGGTTGGGGGCACCGGATGGCGATCTTGTATTACCCGTATAACGATAACAGCGGTCCAGCCGGGAGAGAGGGCTTCCTGGGCATTGGCCGGGTCAGCGATGGCCCTTACCAGGGACCTTTCTCCTCATCCTGGCCCTATGCGGAATTGACCGTGATGAATATTTTCGATCCCTGCCCCACCTGGGAATACCCCACGGTACAATTATTCTACCTGCCCACAATGCTGCGCAGGCCGTGAGGCGACCTCACCCCCACCCCCAACCCCCTCCCCGATGGGCGGGGAGGGGGCCTAGAAACCAAAATTGAGTGTGCGCAGCGGGCAAAGCTCGCTGCGCACACTCAATTTCGGGAGATTCCCCTTCCGAGGGGATGGGGGTTCCTACCCTGGCAGGCTCAGCACCACACGGGTGAACTGCCCGGGGGCGCTTTCCACGGAAAGCGTGCCCCCAATCACCGCCATCAGCGTGGAATGCAGCGCCAGGCCCTGGCCCGCTCCCTCTGCCTGGGCAGGCTCGACCGGTGGGTTGGCAAAGCCCACCCCGTTATCCTCCACGGTCAGCGCCAGGCCGCCCTCGGCGGCGGCAGAGATGCGCAGGCAAAGCGGCGGGGCGGTCTGCCCGGGGTTGAGCGGGCCGCGGGCGTGGCGGGCGGCATTGCGCACGGCCTCGCGGGCAGCGTAATACAGCACCTCCGCCGCCAGGGGGGGCGTTTGCTGCGCTTTTTGGGCGGCAGCCGGGCTGATCTCCCATTCCACCGTGTCAAAAGCAGGGGCAAATTCATCTTCCACCGCCTGGCGCAGGGCATGCAGCAGGCCCAGGCGCGCCACCTGCGGCGCGCTGATGCTGGGCAGGTCGTGCAGCAGGACCGAAACCTGGTGGTGAGCCTGGCTGAGGGATTGGATGGCCTCGGCGTTGGCCTGCGGGGATGCGTTCAGCGAGATCAACACGGCGTGCAGGCGCGGCAAGATGTCATCGTGCAGGGTGCGCCGGGTGCGCTGATCCAGCACCTGCGTCTCAGCCAGGCGCTGGCGCTGCAGGCCCATCAGGCGGCGGGCCAGCTCGGCGCTGGCCAGCGTATCCACCAGGCGCTCGGCCACGCTGCGGGCGATCTCGAACTCCTCCTGGGCATACAGGCTCTGGTCGCGCTTTTCGCCCAACAGCAGCAGGCCAATACGCCCGCGCTCGCTCCACAGCGGGATGGCCCAGGCCGCCCCGGCAAACTGCCCCGCTTCCAGGGGCAGGCAGATCTGATCCGGCGCACACAGGTGGCTCTCAAGCTCGCTCAGGCCGGGCAGGAGGGGCAGCTCCCCGGCGGGGTAGGCCAACCCCGGCCCCATCAGCGGTCCCAGCGGGCCCAGCGGCAGCAGGTAGGCCAGGCGGGCGTTGAGCAGGTCGGCGCATAGTGCCTGCAGCGGCTGAGAGGCGTTCCATTCTGGCGGGGTGGTTTGCACCAACTGATCGTAGAGCAGCGGGCCGGTGATGAAAGGGCGCAAGTTCTCCAGGTGGCGCTCACGGTCGAGGAAAGAGCGCCAGGCCAGCAGGGCATAGAAGACCGTCATCAGGATGGTGCTTAACAGCAGAACATAAATGGGCGGGTAGCGCTGCGCCATGGCCCAGGAGACGGTGATACCATAACCGGCGGCCAGGATCACCGCCCTGCGCCAGTAGCGCTGCAGGCCGCGCCGCGGCAGGGTTTTGCCGGTGAAGATTTCATACGAGATCACCGCCTGCCCCAACAGCAGCACCACCCCGCTGATGAGCAGGGCGATCACCAGGTCAAATGCGCCCATGATGGTGGATGCGTGGCTGTAATCCTGGCTGCGGGCGGTCTGGATGATCCAGACCATGGCCCAACCCACCAGCAGGCTGATGCCCAAGAGCAGACCCGTGGCAGCCAGCAGCCAGGGGCGGGCGCGCTGGCGTGCCAGGCTGCCCATCATGCGCTCCGATTGGCCTGGGCGCAGCAGGCCATCCAGCGCCATGCCGATGCAGGTCAACAGGTAGAGCGGGAAGATCACCACTAGCAGCGGCATGCCGCCGATGGACAGCCAGGGGGTCAGGTTGATGATCGAGAAGGGCGGCAGCGGGTTGGCGATGAACAGCAGGATGACAATGATCAAGGCCAGCAGGGAGGCCAGCCTCAGGCCGCGGCGATGGCGCCGGTGCATGGGCGAGGTGCGATCCTCCCAAAACGAGGCGTACCACAGCATGGCGGCGTACCAGGCGTAGGGCAGGCCCACCAGCGGCACCCAGCCGAACGCCCACCACAGGCCGCCGGGAAAATCCTGCTCCAGCAGGCCCAGGCCGAGGATGGCCGAATGCGCCAGGAAGAACACCCCGCCCATCAGCAGGCCGCCGCCTGCCAGCCACAGCCCCCAGGTGCGCCGCTCGGCGTTGAGCAGCACCGTCAGCCCCAGCCAGAGCAGCAGGATGGTATTGAACACCGAAACGGTCAGGATGGCCCAATTCAGGTAGAACATGATGTGCACTTCCTTATCACTTGCCGCCCGCCCGCGGCGAGAGCTCCAGCAGTACGATCTCCGGTGGGCAGTTGATGCGTATGCGCGGCAGGCCCAGGCCTTCCATGCCGATGCCGCGGCTGACATAGGTGATTGTACCGCCAAAAACGCTCAGGCCAACATCCTCCTCCGACCCGAGCAGATCCCCGTGGAAGGGCGAGCCTACCCAGGGCAGGCGGATCTGCCCACCGTGGGTGTGGCCGGCCAGGTACAGGTTCACGCCCGCCTCGGCTGCCTGGGGGATCATGGTGGGCTTGTGGTAGAGCAGGATGCTGTAAGCCCCCGCGGGCACTTCTTCCATCAGGCGGGCCATCTCTGCCGGGTCTTGCCCGATCTCTGAAAAATGGACGCCTACCAGGTAGAGATCGCCGCCGGGCAGTTCCAGGCGCGCCACCTGGTTCTCCAGCCAGGTGATCTGCGGTGTATCGCTGGTATCGGCAATGGGTTGGGTGGTGAAATACTCCACGTTGCCCGCCACGCCATACACCCCATAGGGGGCGGATAACCCGTTGAGAAAGGTGCGCACGGCCTGGTAGGTCTCTGGGCTGTTGGCCAGGCTGGAGGCGACGTAATCAGAGTTGGTGTAGTCGCCGGTGAGCAGGATCAGGTCGGGCTGCAGTTCGGCGACGATCTCCAGGGTGTGCGTTTCGAGATAAGCATAGCGCTCGATGTGCAGATCGGTGAGGTGGACAATACGTAGGGGGCGGTTGGGCAGGAAGGCCGGGCTTGGGATGGGCACGGTGGATACGCTCAACTGGAAGGGCCCGACGAACATGCCATACACCTTGACCCCCATGGCGGCCAATTCGAGCAGGCAGATGACAAAGAGAATTTGCATAGCTGGTTTGCGATTTTGCGGCGCTCTATGCCGCAAAATCGCAAACCAGTTAATCATCTTTGTCAGCAACGGCGGGGCCAGGATGAACAGCATGCTGCGCACCAGCGTGATCAGCACCAGCGGCCTCTCGTAGGCATAGGAAAGCTCCAGCGCGGCCAGCAGGCGAAATAACCCCCAATCTGCCAGGCAGAAGCCGAGAAAAGCCAGGGTGTACCACTTGCGCGCCGCGGGCGGGTGTTCCGGGCGCGACCAGACGCGGTAGACCATGGCGGTGGTCAGCGGCAGGAAGATGAGCAGCACCAGGATGGGCTTGCTGAGGTAGATCTCAACCAGGGTGACGATGAAGCGAAAGATGCACAGGGGAATCTCGTTCATGGCTGGCTGCCTCCCACAGCTGGGCCAAGCTCGATCCCGACGATCTCCGGTGGGCAGAGGAAGCGCACGCGCGGGAGATTCAACCCTTCCATGCCGATGCCGCGGCTGACGTACAGGCTGGTTCCGCCCTGGGTGTACAGGCCCATCTCGTTCCACTGGCCGTGGTCTGAAGCGATGCCCGATAGTGTCGCCTGGGTAGGCAGGCGCACCTGCCCGCCGTGGGTGTGCCCCGCCAGGAAGATGTCAATGCCTTGTGCAACGGCCTCGTCGAAGAGGTCGGGCTTGTGGTAGAGCAGCAGGGTGTAGGCATTCTCGGGGATGCCGGCCATCAAGTCTTGCAGCACAGCGCGATCGTGTTCCAGGTGGATTGTGGTGATGCCCAGCAGGTACAACTCGCCGCCGGGGAATTCCAGGCGGGTAACCTCATCTTCCAGCAGGGTGATGGGCAGGCCGTCGAAGACAGACGGTATGAGATGGTCGTCCCACTGGTCTACATTGCCGATGACGGCATACACGCCATAGGGGGCGTGCAGCTGGCTGAAGACTTCGCGGGTCTCCTGCCAGGCGACGGGATCGTGGGTGTAATCGGCGTTGACGTAATCGCCGGTGAGCACGATCAGGTCGGGCTGGTAGGCTTCCAGCAGGGCCAGCATCTCCGTCTCGCGGCGGGTGATACGCTCGACGTGCGTGTCGGTGAGCTGGGCAATGCGCAGGGGACGCTCGGGCAGGAAGGCCGGGGCATCGATGGCGGTGTGGGTCAGCTCCAGGCGGAAAGGCTCCACGTAGAAGGCCTGGATGCAGGCCAGGCTGATTGCGATGCATAAGGCGCCCACCCCGACCAGCAGCGCACCCGGTTTGAGGCGTGGACTTTGGGTAGGGTGCAGGCGCATTTGCAGGCGCAGCACGGCCACTGGCAGCAGGAAGAGGAACGCTCGCACCAGGGTCAGGAAGATCAGCCCAATATAGATAGGACCAAAGGACAGACCCAGCACCGGCAGCAGGGCCATCATGGCCCAATCGGCCAGGCCAAAGGCCAGTGCTGTGCCCCCGGCCAGCCAGGCCAGGCGGTGGTGGGCGGCTGGCAGACGCCATGCCAGCAGGATCAGCAGCGCAGTTGGGAGAACCAGTAAGATGCTTGAAATGTTTGTGCTCATGGATGTGCCTCTAAGGATAGGTGTAGGAGGTAACCAGGGCGGGAAAAGAAGGCGACATCTCCAGCAGGGCGATCTCCGGTGGGCAGAGGAAGCGGATGCCTGGCAGGTAGAGTCCCTCCACGCCGATGCCGCGATTGACATAGATGGTGGTATCTTCCAGATGATCCAGGCCGCGGGAGTACGCCATGAACAGGTTGTAGACCCACTCCATCGGGGGCAGGCCCACCTGCCGACCGTGGGTGTGCCCTGCCAGGAACAGGTCTACCCCGGCTTCGGCGGCGGTGGAGGCCATATCGGGGACATGATAGAGCAGGATCGTATAGACCTCGGGCGGCAGGCCGGCCATCAGGCGTTGCAGCGCCTGCGCGTCGCGGTTGTGCTCCAAATTGCTCACGCCCACCAGGTAGAGGGTTTCACCTCCCAGCGGGATAGGTTGCACGGCATCCTCCAGCAGGGTGACGTTGTCCACCTGGCTGAAGAAGCCGTTAACCACCTGGGGCTGATCAACCCCAGGAGAGCCGGTGATGGCGTAGATGCCCAGGCGGGCCTGTAACTGCGAAAGCGTCCAGCGCACGTTGGCTCCTACCTGGGGGTCGTTGTTGGTGTTGAAGAAAAAGTAGTCGCCGGTGAGCAGGATCAGGTCGGGCTGCAGGTTGTTGACCTGTTCGATCATGTCGGTCTCGCGCGAGGTGATCGGTCCGATGTGCAGGTCGGTGAGGTGGACGATGCGCAGCGGCTCGCCGGAGGCCAGGTTGGGGCCAGGCAGGGAAACCTGGCTGATCTGGATGCGGTAAGGCTCAATATAGATGCTGTAGACGGCAAGTATGCTCAGGCTGAGATTGAGTACCCATAGCACGGGCAGCGCCCCGCGCCGGAGAGGCGGGTGCGGCTGCCCCAGACGGGTGGCCTTGCTGGCGGGCAGGGCGAGCAGCAGGATGGGCAGCAGGCGGGAGAGGCTCATCCCCAGGTAAGGCACCATCACCACCTGGTGGCTCCACCCGATCCAACGCACCAGCCCCAGGATCAGCAGGTCGCTCAGGGTGAAGGTCAGCGTCACCAGTGTCAGGCGCAGTGCAGAAGGGCGCCATCCCAGCGCCAGGTTCCAGGCCTGGTAAGCCAGGTAAGTGAGCGGGGCGATGACGAAGATGTAAAAAAAGATGGGTGGTTCGTACCACAAAATCGATTGTGTCACGTTGGCTGTCCCTCCTCGATATTGCCTTGTGGCTAGAGGTTATTTTCCATAGCTTGCATATTGCCTTCGGCATCCCAGGTGAGCATGCGCCCGGACTGCACGATGATGGCGGCACGCGTGCGGGCAACCTTCTCGTCGGTGGTGGATTGGCTGAGGCCCCAGATGGTGTAGATCTGCCCGTTGACGCGGCTGATGGTGCGCTTATCGTGGAAGCCCATGCGGGCGGCAATCTGCTCGTTGGTCAGGCCCTGCGCCAGCAGCAGGGCCACCTGGCGCTCGTGCGGCTCGAGCAGCGCCAGAGGGTCGTTCTCATCTTTCTGGCGCACTTCCTGGACGCGCTCCTCGATCTCCGGATCGATGAAGCTGCGCCCGCGGGTGGCATCGGCCAACAGGGGCAGGATCATCTGCGGCAGGAGGTAGTTGGATTTGCGCACGTAGGCGTAGTGGCTGAGGATGCCCGAGGAGCGGAAATCGCGGTAATAGGCGTCGTCATCCTGGATGGAGTAGAACACCACCGGCGTGCGGGGGAACTCACGGCGGATGGCGACTGCCGCCTGGATGCCGTTCATCTCCCCGGCTAACTGCACATCCATCAGGATGATGATCTCGCCGGGGGCGGGCTGGAGCTCCAGGCAGTATTGCAGGGCTTCTTCGCCGCTGGGGCAATCGTGCAGCACCAGCGCTTCGCCGCTGGCCTGCAGGCCGGTTTTCAGCGCCGGGCGCAGGCGGGGGTTATCTTCGACAAGGAGAATATTGAGGGTCATGGCTTTAGCATACCTGGATTGAGATGGAGCGTCAAGCACCTGAGTGCTTAACCTGGCGGCCTTGGGTGGTGGCTTACCCGGCCGCGGGGGGCTAGAATGCAATCGTGCATGATCCGTAGATGAAAATGCGCCCAATTGTTTCGTAGTGACGACTTCAGTCGTTACCCCTGACGACTAAAGTCGTCACTACGAGGAAAGAACGTTCATACTTGTAGGAGTCCCTATGCGCGTCAAAATGATCCTGCCTGCCCTCACCGAAGCCACCAGCCCCTTCTGGCGGCCGATCAAGTATTCGCTGTTCCCGCCGCTGGGGTTGGCCACACTGGCAGCTTACCTGGACGAAAGGGACGAGATCGAGATCCAGGACGAGCATGTAGAAAGCCTGCGCCTGGAGGATGCCCCCGACCTGGTGGTAATCCAGGTGTACATCACCTCAGCGCACCGGGCGTATGCGCTGGCAGAGCATTACCGGGCCAAAGGCGCGCACGTCTGCCTGGGCGGGCTGCATGTCACCTCGCTGCCGGAGGAAGCCGCTCAGCACGCCGATACGATCTTCCTCGGCCCCGGCGAGGACACCTGGCCGGCCTTCCTGAGCGATTTCCGCCGCGGCCAGCCTGGGCGGATCTACCGCTCACAGGTGCGCACGCTGCTGGGTGCGCCGCGCCCGCGCCGTGACCTGCTCAAACGTCACCTGTACCTGGTGCCCAATTCGATCGTTGTCTCGCGCGGCTGCCCGCACGCCTGCGATTTTTGCTATAAGGAATCCTTTTTCGCTGGCGGGCGCTCGTTCTACACCCAGGCGGTAGACGCAGCCCTGGCGGAGATCGAAAGCCTGGCAGGGCGGCACCTGTACTTTTTGGATGATAACCTGCTGGCCGATGCGCGCTTTGCCGCCTCGCTCTTCGACGGGATGCGCGGCATGGGGCGGCTGTGGCAGGCGGCAGGCACGGTCTCGGCGGTGCTGCGCCCGGGCCTGCTGGAACGCGCCGCCGAGAGCGGACTGCGCTCGCTGTTCGTCGGCTTCGAGACGCTCAACCCGCGCAACCTGGCCCAACAGCACAAGGCGCAGAACCTGGGTCAGGATTACCGCCTCGCCATACAGCGCCTGCACGCCAACGGGGTGATGGTCAATGCCTCGTTTGTTTTTGGCATGGATGAGGATGACGAGGCTGTGTTCGAGCGTACGGTGGCCTGGGCGGTGGCGCAGGGCATCGAGACCGCCACCTTCCACATCCTCACGCCTTACCCGGGTACCGCCCTGCATGCCCGCCTGCAGGCTGAGGGGCGCATCACCAGCCAGGATTGGGCGCGTTACGATACGCGTCACGCCGTGTTCCAGCCGCGGCGCATGAGCGCCGAGACGCTGGAGGCGGGGTACTGGCGCGCCTACCGGGAGTTCTACCGCTGGGGGGCCATTGCGCGCAGCGCCTGGGCGCAGGATGGCATGATGGAAAGGCTGCGCCACCTGGCCTATGCCGGGGGCTGGAAGAAGTTCGAGCCGCTGTGGGATGTAGTTATCCGCTTGAAGCGGGTGGCGAATTTCCTGCCGCTTCTGGAGGGGTTACTCGCCTCTGGTGGAGGCGAGCAGCCCGGCCTGGAGAAGCCGGTCAAGAAGGCGCATGTGCTCCGTACATAAATCTCGCCCCACCCCCCGCCCCTCAAGGGGCGGGGGGATCTCCGAAAACAAGGGTTCGCAGCAGGCTACGCCTCCTGCGAACCCTTGTTTTCGGGATTTATTTGCCTTGCGCGTCTTACAAAAATGATGTACCCTCTCAGGGATGAAACTCTTATTCGTGGCAGATGGACGCTCGCCGATTGCGCTGAACTGGATGCGCTACTTCAGCGCCGAAGGGCACGAGGTGCACCTGGCCTCCACGTATGCCTGCGCGGATGTGCCGGGCCTGGCCTCGCTGGAGGTGGTGCCGGTGGCGCTGAGCGAGGTGAACGCAGCCGGGGCGAGGGGCCGCGGCCGCCTGGGCGGTTTGCTGCGCGCCCTGGTGCCGCTGAGCCTGCGCACCGCCATCCGCCAGAGCCTGGGCCCGCTGACGCTGCGCCGCGCCGGGGAACAGCTGGCGGAGATCATCCAGCGCCTGCAGCCCGACCTGGTGCATGCCATGCGCATCCCTTACGAGGGCATGGCGGCGGCGCTGGCAATGGAAGCCCTGCCGGGACGCAAACCGCCGCTGCTCATCTCCACCTGGGGCAACGATTTCACTCTGCATGCTCCGTCCACGCGGCAGATGCGCCAGGCCACCCGCCGGGCGATGTATGCCGCCGATGCCCTGCACGCCGACTGCCAGCGCGATGTGCGCCTGGCGCAGGAATGGGGCTTCGATGCCCAAAAGCCGGTCGTGGTGCTGCCCGGCGGGGGCGGCATCCGCCTGGGCACCTTCTACCCAGACGAGGCGGGCACGAGCGCGCCGGTGGTGATCAACCCGCGCGGTATGCGCGCCTACGTGCGCAACGATACCTTCTTCCAGGCGGCGGCGCGGGTGTTGCAAGCCCAACCCGAGGTGCGCTTCCTCTGCCCGAACATGGCGGGGGAAACTGAGGCGCTGCGCTGGGTGTCTGAGTTGAAGCTCGGGCAGGCGGTCAGTTTGCTGCCGCGCCAGACGCAGGCGCAGATGGCGGCGCTGTACCGCCAATCTCAGGTGGCGCTGTCCATCACCATGCACGACGGTACCCCCAATACGCTGCTGGAGGCGCTGGCTTGCGGCTGTTTCCCCATCGCCGGGGATATCGAATCGCTGCGCGAGTGGATCACGCCGGGGGTGAGCGGTCTGCTGGTAGACCCGGGCAGCCCACAGGAATTGGCCGATGCCATCTTGCAGGCGCTGGCACAGCCGGAGCTGCGCCAGGCGGCGCGCCAGCACAATCTGCTGCTGGTGCGCCAGCGCGCCGAATATGGGGCGGTGATGGCGCAGGCCGAGGTCTTCTACCGGCGTTGTTTGAAAGAATCGTAAATCTAAATGCCGTGGGCAGCAAAGCTGCCCACGGCATTTAGATTTGTGGAAATCAGATCGGCAGGGTGGCGTTGAAAAGCAGCACACAACCCATGGTAATGCCTGCCAGCAGCAGCGCGGCCAGGAAGCCTAGCCCCCAACCGGCCAGGAAACGCTTGCTGCGGATGAAATAGGCGTATGCCAGCCCCGGCAGGTTGACCATCAGCGGGGCAGCCAGCCACAGATAGGTGACGCTGCGCATGGCGTTCTGGGCGCGCTGCGGGTCCTCCGATAGGCCAATGCCGATGGTGATGAACAGGCTGTAGCCCAACAGCGCAAACCCGATCAGCAGGTTGGCTGCCATGCCCCAGCCGATCCCGGCCCGAAAAATGCGCTCCAGGCGTTCTTGTTCTGGCGTCCGGTCGCTCACATGTGGATGGCCTGTCCCTCGGCGGCGTGAGCAGCTTCCATCAGCGCCTCGCTGAGGGTGGGGTGGGCGTGGATATTGCGGGCGATCTCGGCAGCGGTCAGTTCCATCATCTGGGCCAGGGTCAGCTCGGGCAGCAGCTCGGTGACCTCCGGGCCGATCATGTGTGCGCCCAGGATTTCGCCGTACTTGGCATCGGTGATGATTTTGACCCAACCGGCGTAGTCGCCTAATCCCAGGGCTTTGCCGTTGGCCTGGAAATTGAAGCGCCCGATCTTGACCTCGTGGCCGCGCTCTTTGGCCTGCGCCTCGGTCAGGCCGAAGGAGGCGGTCTGCGGCTGGCAGTAGGTGGCCCGCGGCATCATCTCATAGTTCAGCGTCACCGTCTCCACCCCGGCAATGCGCTCGGCGCAGACGATGCCCATGGCTGAGCCGACGTGCGCCAGCATCAGCTTGCCGGTCACATCGCCGACGGCCCAGATGCCCGGCACGTTGGTCGCCATGCGCTCATCGATCTCGACGAAGCCGCGCTCGCTGGTCTGCACGCCGATATCTTCCAGGCCCAGGTTGCGGCTGTTGGGGGAAAAGCCGATCGCCACCAGGGCCTGCTCGGCCTCCAGCGTTTTCTGCCCCGCCTCGCTGGAGACGATGACGCGCACGCCGGTCTCGGTGGTCTCGACGGATTCGACTTTGTGCCCGGGCAGGGCTTTGATGCCGCGCTTCTGGATGGTCTTGGCCAATTCCGCGCTGATTTCCTCGTCTTCCAATGGGGCCAGGCGCGGCAGCATCTCAACGACGGTCACATCCACGCCGTAGGCGTTCCACACGGTGGAAAACTCCAGGCCGATGGCCCCCGAGCCGATGACGATAACCGAGGCGGGCTGCTTCTCTTGCAGGATGGCCTCCCAATAGGTGAGCACCTTTTCACCGTCTACCGGCCAGGCCTTGGGAACGCTGGCGCTGGCCCCCGTGGCGACGACGATGTTCGTGGCTTGCAGCTCTGCCGTCTTGCCGTCTTCGGCGGTCACGGTGACGCGCCCCGGCGCGCTGATGCGGGCGGCGCCCATATGTACGTCAATATTGTTCTTCTTCATTAAAAATCCCACGCCCTTGGTCAGGCGGTTGGAAACCTGGCGCGAGCGCTTGACAGCGGCGCTGTAATCCAGTTTCAGGTTCTCGAAGGAGAAACCGAACTCTTTGCCGCGCTCGCGTAGCGTGTGGGCGATCTCGGCGTTGCGCAGCAGCGCCTTGGAGGGGATGCAGCCCACGTTCAGGCACACGCCGCCCAGCCACTGCTTATCGATGATGGCGGTCTTCAGGCCCAGTTGGGCGGCGCGGATGGCGCAGACGTAACCGGCAGGCCCGGCACCGATGACAAGAACATCGTAGTTGCTCATAGATTCTCCTCTGAAAATAGACGTTCTTTCCTCGTAGTAACGACTTTAGTCGTTCTACCCATAATTTTGCAAATATTCTACCACCTTCGCCAAGAAATGATCGGCGATAGCGCCGTCGAGGATGCGGTGGTCAAAGGTGAGGGTCAGGTAAGCCATGGTGCGGATGGCGATCGCATCGCCCAGGGCCGGGTCGCTGATCACTACCGGGCGCTTTTGGATGGCGCCCACGCCTAAAATGCCGCACTGCGGCTGGCTGATGATGGGAGCGGCAAACAGCGAGCCGCTGATGCCGTGGTTGGTGATGGAGAAGGTGCCGCCCCGCACTTCATCCGGTTGGAGCTTGTGGAGGCGGGCGCGGCTGGAGAGGTCGTTGATGCTGCGCGCCAGCCCCAGCAGAGAGAGCGTATCGGCGTGCTTGATCACCGGCACGATCAGCCCCTCATCGCCCAGGGAGGTGGCCATGCCGATGTTGATCTGGCGGTGGATGAGGATGCCTTCGTCCGTCCAGGAGGCGTTGACCAGCGGGTAGGCTTTGAGCCCGGCCACGGCCGCGGCGATGAAATAAGCGGTGTAGGTCAGGTTGACGCCGTCGCGGGCGAAAGATTCTTTGTGGGCGGCGCGGTGCGCCAGGATGCGGGTCAGATCGGCCTCCATCACCGTGGTGACGTGCGGGGAGGTGCGCTTGCTCATCACCATGTGCTCGGCGATGGCGCGGCGCATGCTGGTATGCGGCGCCAGTGTGTCCTCGCCAGTGGGCAGGGGCGCCGGGGCTGCCGCGGCGGGCGCGGCGGCGGTTTTGGCTGGGGCCTGGCGTGGTTCCTCGATGAATTTGAGTACATCGTTCTTGGTGATACGTTCGCCCAGCCCGGTGCCGGTCACCTGCGCCAGGTCGATGTGGTGCTCGGCTGCCAGGCGCGCCACCACCGGCGAAATGAAGCGCGATGCCGGGGAAGCCTGCTGCGCCGGGACAGGCGCAGGGGCGGCGGCAGGGGCAGGCGTTGCTTCGGTGCGCGCCGGGCTGACCTCGCGGGCCTCCTGTGCCACGGGCTGTGCGCCGCCGGGAGCTGTTTCGCCGGGTTGGCCCACCCAGCCCAGCAGCGCCCCGATCTTGACCACATCGCCCTCCTTCGCCAGCGCCGCCAGCAGCACGCCGCTGATCGGGCTGGGAATCTCCGAATCGACCTTATCGGTATTCACTTCCAGCAAGGCATCGTACTCTTGCACGGCCTCGCCAGGAGCCTTGAGCCACTTGGTAACGGTGGCCTCGGTGACGGCTTCGCCAAGCTGCGGCATGGTGATGGGGGTGGGCATGCTTCCTCCTAACGGTAGAAGATGGGGAATCGGGCCGGGGCGGCTTCGTGCATCATTTCATACGCAGCGGCGAAGATCGTCTCGGTGTTGGGCTTGGAGTAATAGTCGCCGTCCGAGCCATAGGCTGGGCGGTGGGGGGCCGCGGGCAGGGTGCGGGGTGGCGAATCGAGCCAGGCATAGCCGCCCTGCTTTTCGAGCACTTCTTGCAGCATGTAGGCGGTCGCGCCGCCGGGCATATCTTCATCTACAAGCAAGATACGGCTGGTCTTTTTGAGCGATGCGACGATCAGGCCGTGCAGGTCAAAGGGCAGCAGCGACTGCACGTCGATCACCTCGGCAGAGATGCCGTGCTGCTCCAGCGTTTCGGCGGCTTCCAGCACGATGCGGCAGGTGGACCCGTAGGTGACGACGGTCAGGTCGCGGCCGGGGCGCAGAACTTCGGGCACGCCCAGCGGCAGGGTGAACTCGCCGATGTTGTCGGGCAGGCGCTCTTTGATGCGGTATCCGTTCAGCGCCTCCACCACAATGGCCGGGTCATCGCCGCGCAGCAGGGTGTTGTAGAACCCGGCGGCCTGGGTCATGTTGCGCGGGGTCAGCAAGTACATGCCGCGCACCAGGTTGAGGATGCCCGCCATGGGCGAGCCGGAATGCCATACGCCCTCCAGGCGGTGGCCGCGGGTGCGCACGATGACAGGGGCTTTTTGGCCGCCGTGCGTGCGCCACAGCAGGGTCGCCAGATCGTCGGACATCAACTGCAGGGCATACAGCAGGTAATCCAGGTACTGGATCTCTGCCACGGGGCGCAGGCCGCGCATAGCCATGCCGATGGCCTGCCCCAGGATGGTCACCTCGCGGATGCCGGTATCGGCCACGCGCAGCGGGCCGTATTTCTCCTGCATGCCGCGGAAGCCCTGGTTCACATCGCCCAGGCGGCCCACATCTTCGCCAAAGGCGATCATGCGCGGATCGCGCCTCAGGGCCAGGTCGAAGCAGGTGTTGATCACCTCGAATCCGTAGACGGTTGGTGAGGCCTCCGAGTAGGCGGGCTTGATCTCGGCCACTTTCAAGGCTGAGTCTGCGGACTCGGAGTACAGGTAGGAGGTATAGCGCGCCGCGTTGCGCGTGGTTTGGGCCTGCTGCCAATCGGCCAGGGCTTGCCGGGCGGGCGTATCTTCTGCTCCCAGGGCCAGCAGGGCGGCACGCACGGCTGCCATGGCCTCGCGGCGATAGGTCACCGCGGGGGCCAGCAGGCGCTCCTTGATCTGTGTCAGGGCGGCGGCCTGGGCGGAACTGGCGGCGGCCTGCTCGATCAGCCCGGCGGCTTGCTGGCGCTCTTGCAAGATCGGCCCGGTGTAAGCCTCCCAGGCGCGCTTGCGCAGGTCTTCCACCAGGCGGCGGTCCTCTTCTTCCCAGGCGGTGAGCTGCTCATCGGAGGCCAGGCCCTGCTCGATGATCCAGGCGCGCATCTGCCGCAGGCCGTCGAACTTCTGCTCCCATTCCAGGCGCTCGCGGGATTTGTAGCGCTCGTGGCTGCCGGAGGTGGAATGCCCCTGCGGCTGGGTCAGTTCCACTACGTGGATGATGGCGGGTACGTGCCAACGCCGGGCGGTCTCGGTGGCTTTGCGGTAGGTCTCGATCTGAGCGGGGTAATCCCAGCCGCGCACGCTGTACACATCGTAGCCATCCAGGGAACCACGATGGCGCTGGAAGCCTTTGAGCAGCTCGCCCAGGTTTTGCTTGACCATCTGGAACTCGTTGGGCACGGAGATGCCATAGCCGTCATCGTAAATGGTGATGATGGCCGGGGAGCGCAGCACGCCGATGGCGTTGACCGACTCCCAGAACATGCCCTCTGAGGCGGAGGCGTTGCCGATGGTGCCAAAGGCCACCTCGCGGCCCTCGTTGGAGAACTGGGTGAAGGACCTCAACTCAGGCAGCTCGCGGTACAGCCGCGAGGCATAGGCCAACCCCACCAGGCGCGGCATCTGCGAGCCGGTAGGCGAGATATCGGAGGCGATGTTGTACTGTGCGGTGAGATCCTTCCAGCCGCCATCTTTGCCCAGGCTGCGTGTGCCGAAATGAGCGTTCATCATGCGCCCAGCGCTGGCGGGGTCGGCCTCCACATCGGCGTGGGCATACAACTGGGCAAAGAACTCCTGGATGGTGGTATCGCCGCCCAGGGCAAAGACCAGGGTCTGGTCACGGTAATAGCCGGAGCGGAAATCGCCCTTCTGGAAGGCGTGGGCCATGGCCAACTGGGTGATCTCTTTGCCATCGCCAAAGATGCCAAACTTGGCCTTGCCGCTGAGCACCTCGCGCCGCCCGATCAGGCTGGTCTGGCGGCTCTTATAGGCCAGGCGGTAATCCTGGAGGATGGTTTCGGGGGGCAAGGGCAGCGCCTGGGGGGAGACACGCGGCTTGGGCATGGGGGCTCCTGGTGGTTGACTGATGCGGCTTATTTGGCTCCGTCGAAGTAATCCAGGGCAGCCAGGACGGCAGGGTCGGTCTCTACGGTGAACATATCCCAGGCCACGGCTACTTCCAGGTCGGGGATGATGCCGGTCAGTTCCCAATCGGCATCCGGGTTGACCGCCGGGCGGAAGGCTTCGTGGGCGATCCAGGCGCGCGAGCCATCATCGAAATCGTAGCCCCACAGCGTTTCCACATTGCCGTAGGTGGGTTCGCCGATCAGGTAGGCGCGGCCCTGGTCTTGCAGCACGCCGGCAAAGACCTCTCCGTACGAGACGGTATCCGGTCCGATCAGCACCACCAGCGGAACGCTAGCCGAGCCGTTGATCTCGTCCAGGCGCACCACCAGCGAGCGTTCCTCGTTGCGGCTGAAAAAGGTGCCCACCTCGCCGAAGACGAAGCGCGAGAGTGTGGGGCGCAGCACCGTATCCGCGCCGCCGCCGTTCTGGCGGTTGTCGATGATCAGCCCATCCAGCGGTCCATGGGCGGTCAGCGCTTGCAGCGCCTCGGCAAAGCGGTCGTTGATCGTCAGATCGCCGAAGGAAGGCAGCAGGATGAAACCGATGCGCTGGCCGCGCGGGCTGGTGAGGACCTGGTAAGGCACGGGGTAGCCGGAGGTGATGCGGCGGCGGGTGATATCCACATCGCGCGGCTCTTCTCCGGGGGTTTGCACGGTGACGCGGATGGTGGTACCCTCTGGGCCGCGCACAATATCGCGCAGGTAGCCTTCCTCGTCCAGGATGGGCTCACCGTCCACCGCCAGCACGCTGTCGCGAGATTGCAAGCCGGCTTCCTCCGCTGGGCTGCCCGGGAAGATCAGGATCAGTACCGCCCGCTGGCGTTCTGGCACGGCGGCGATCAGTACGCCAATGCCGACATAATCCAAATTGCCGGCATATTCGGCGTCATCTTCGGCGGCCTGGGCTGGATCTAAGAATACGGAGTGATCGTCGCCCAGGCGGACGATCAACTCATCCATGGCAAAGTAGAATTCCTCGTTGCTCAGCCCGGCTTCGATGCGCGCCTGGTATTCGTCGTAGATGGCGTTCCAATCCAGGCCGTTGAAATCGGGGTACAGGTAGTCGGTCTGGATAATGCTCCACAGTTCATTGAAGACGCTCAATTGCAGCGGCATTGACAGTGGGGTGGGCGTGAGGGTGGGGCTGGGCTGGGGAGTAGCAGTGGGGGGTGGGGTGGCAGTGGCGGGCAGGGGGGGNNCAGGGTGGGCGAGGGGGTGGAGGTTGCCGTGGGGGGCGGGGTAGGCGAGGGGCTGGGGGTGAAGGTCTCAGTGGGGAAAGGGCTGGGCGTATCAGAGGGGAGAACCCGGCCCAGGGGAGCGCTCAACGCCTGGCAGCCCAGCAGGAACAGAGCTATCAGGGGAAGCAGGATGCGGAAGGAAGTTTTCATCGGGCTCGGATTCTGCGGACTTAAGCGCCGCCGTCTTTATAGTAGTTGGGGTCGGTGGGGGTTTTGCCAGAA
>DIXA01000020.1:182374-198625 GCA_002428565.1 Anaerolineales bacterium UBA6092
AAGCCAAGCGAATGGCGCCAATAGGCGGCGTGCAGGGCGCGGGCTTTATCGTAATACATGGTAAAAGGCACATCTTGCAGATAGTAAAAATCGCTGCGGTCGGCCTCGAAAGCGCCCGCCATGGGGCCGGTTTCTTTCTTTTCGTAGATGGGGAACAACCCCGGCTGGGTGTAGAACGGCTCCATGCCGGAGGCGATCAGTGTGGCGAAAACCAGTTGATGATCCTGGTAGACTGCCATGGTTTGCTCGAACAGGTTGACCTCGATCCAGCGCCCGTTGGTCACGCCCTGGGGCGGGGTGGTGTTGGGGGTGACGATGCCCAGGTAGCGCTGGTCGATCCACTCATCCGGGCCGATCAGGTACCATTCGATCCCCTCTACCACCTGCACAGTGTAGATCTGCACCACCTGGTACTGGTAGACCAGTCGCCCGGTGTAATCCTCTTCGCCGAAGCCGTAGCCGGGAGTGTGCTTGGTCTCCACGCTGGACTGCAAGGGCAATATCCAGCCGAAAGCGTGGCTGGGGGTTTGGGTGAACTCCAGCCCGCCGCGGAAGCCGGTGGGAACGGACCAGCTCTGGGCGACGCTGGAGAAGCGGATATACCCGCCCGAGCGCAGCTGGTAGACTCTATTAACATCGTCGCGCAGGGTATACGTGACGTATTTCATCTCGCCAAAAGCGATGGAGCTGATCGGGTTTTGCTCAGCCACGGCATCTTCGATGGTCGCGTAGATGGGAGTGGCTTCTGCCTTGAGCTCGGCGTAGGCATAGGGCACGATGGCCAGTTCGGGGTTGAGGCGGCGGGCGGGCAGCGGGCGCAGGGGCAGGCTCATATCCAGGGCGGCCATTTCGCTGCGGGCCTGTGAGGGGCCCAGCGGCAGGCAGTCACCGGGGTCTGCCGGGTAGATGCCGGGCAGGCACAGCACTTCGCCTGCAGCGGGGTTGGCGGCAGCCTGGGGCGAATCCACCGGCGCGGCGGCCTGGGCTGCGGGCAGGGCGGGCTGCGCCGCCGAGAGCAGCACAGCCAACAGGGCAAGCAGACGAAACAGGGTCGGAAGGTACATTTTCATTGCATCTATTTTAACCGCAAGTAGCCATTTCAAGGGATTAGGAATATCTAATAAGATTGCTTGTTTTGCGACGCTTTGCGTCGCAAAACAAGCAATCTTATGATTTAATTGGGGTATGAATATGCTCAAGGTTTGGGTGATGGCCATGCGGCCCAAAACGCTGCCGGCGGCCGCGGCAGTGGTGATTGCTGGGACAGGGGCGGCGCTGGGCGAGGGCGTCTTTCGCCTGGGCCCGGCGCTGGCGGCCCTGCTGGTGGCGCTGCTCTTGCAGATCGGCGCCAACCTGGCCAACGATGTGTACGATTTTTACCGCGGCGCCGACCAGGAAGGCCGCCTGGGCCCGCCGCGCGTCACACAGTCGGGCCTGCTCTCGCCGAAGCAGGTTTTCGCGGGGATGTGGCTTGTTTTTGGGCTGGCAGGGCTGCTGGGGCTGTACCTGACCTGGCAGGCGGGCTGGCCCGTGCTCATCCTGGGTGTGCTGGCCATCCTTTCGGCTATTATTTACACCGGCGGGCCGTACCCGCTGGCCTATCACGGCCTGGGAGATGTGTTCGTGTTCATCTTCTTTGGGCTGGTGGCGGTGTGCGGCACCTATTATGTGCAGGCCCTGGCAGTGAGCGCACAGGCCTGGTGGGCTGCCGTGGTGATGGGCCTGCTGACGGCCAATATCCTGGTGGTCAACAACCTGCGCGACATCGAGACGGACCGCAAGGCGGGCAAGCAGACGCTGGCGGTGCAGTTGGGCGCGAGCGGGGCGCGGCGAGAATATGTGATCTGCCTGGTGCTGGCTTACGGCATCGTGACAGTGATGGCCGCGCTGGGGATCATGTCTGCCTGGGTGCTGCTCACCTGGCTGATGCTGCCGCAGGCAGTGCGCTTGGTGCGCTTTATATCCACGCAGGAAGGCCGCCCGTTGAACCAGGCGCTGGCAGGCACCGGGCAGTTCGAATTGTTCTTTGGCATTTTGTTCGCGCTGGGCATGGCGCTTTGAGGTCAAGACGATGAAGATTGATGTTGGCTATCAGGTAGAGGTGGAACTGCTCAGCCGCTCGGCAGAGGCAGAGCGCCTGACCTTCCAGATCGTGCCCGAAGCGCAGGCTGATTTTGCGCATGGCCTGCTGGGCGAGAGCACCCCGCTGGCCCGGGCTGTGCTGGGCCAGGCGGAGGGCAGCCTGCTGCCCTACAGCATGGATGACATCTACGCGGTGCGCATCCTCTCCGCCAAAGCGGGTCAGGCCGGGACGGAGAATGCCGCCGCCGAGCGCCGCCGGGCCGAGGCCGAAGAGGCCGCCCGCCAGGCGGGGCGCACCAGCGCCATCGTTTTTGCCTCCTCCTTCAGCGGCAAATGGGGCGATTACGACCCCTCGGGGATGGAAAAGTGGGAGGATAAGCCCGAGCAGAAAGATTGATGGAGGTTCAATGAACAGATGGGGCAGGTTCAGCATTGGTTTGTGGGGGGTGATTGTTCTCTTTAGCCTGGCTTTGCCAGGGGCAGCCGCCTGGCCCGCCGCAAGCGTTCATGCGCTGATGGGGGATAAAACGAAGACAAAGTTGGCTCAGCCGGAGGGCGTGGACCTGGATGTGACCTTCATTCGCCGCGACCCGCTGGGCTGGGCTTACTGCGTGGAATACCAGGGTGGTATTCCATCCCTGTGCCCCGGCAGCGAAGATGATCTGCGCTGGCCGGAGGCGGGCGAGGTGGTTACTTTTACCGCACATATCCGCAACCAGGGCACGCAAGACAGCCCTGGCTTTGACTACGCCTGGAGCATTGACAGCGCCCCCGTGCTGACCGGCACACTACCCGGCCTGGCGGCTGGAACAGAGATCACCACCACCTACCTCTGGGCCTGGGATCACACTCTGGAAGGCGAGCGCCTGCTGGGCCAGCATACCGTGGGCTTTGCTGCTGACTCGCAAAACCTGGTGACCGAAACTTACGAGAGCAACAACTTGCTGGAAGACTGGACCAATGCTATGTCTTTCAGCATCTACATTACGCCGGAGATGTATGCCGCATACAAGGTGCCGGTCACCGATACGCTGCCCTTCTCCGCGGAAGATTGGCTGCAAAAGCAGATCGCAGTGATGAACGCCAACTTTGCCCTGGCAGATTATGCCGCCACTCCCGGCGGGGCCAGGTTGCGCGTGCGCATCAACACGCTCGAAGTGCACGCTGAAAACCCTGCTTATGATTTGATGCACGATGGCGGCTGGTTTGTGGATGCCGATTACCGCCACGGGGCCAGCGGTTATTACGATCCCGCCACGGATATCGATTGGGGGCTGGTGCACGAGTTGAGCCACCAGGTGGGCCTGATCGACCTGTATGCCAGCAATATCTATGCCTCCAGCGTGTATGTCACGGATCAATATGGCCAATCCGCCAATATTGGCTTTGAGTGGCCGCGCTCCGGGCTGATGGGCGGAGGTGATATTGCCCCCTATATTGACTCGAACCGTTATTCCAGCCATACCGCGGGTGGAGCGGATTCCACCTTTGGCTACCGCAATGGCTATTATGGCGTGTACCAGTACGATATCCCCCAGCAGAACACCCTGCTCATCCTGGATAGCCAGGGCAGCCCGGCAGATAACGTGCAGGTGACCCTGTTCCAGCGTCAGGGGCCGGAGGATTGGAGCGGGCACATCGGTATTGATGATACGCCGGAGATGGAAGGCCTCACCGGCGCGGATGGCACCTTTCTGCTGCCCAACCGTTCTGCCAATGGGGGTACGGTCACGCACACCGGGCATACCCTGCACGATAATCCCTTCGGTGTGATTGACCTGGACGGGGTGCGCAATCGTTTCCTGATCCGCCTGTGCCAGGGCACGCATGAGGAGTTTTACTGGCTGGATGTGACCGCTTTCAACCTGGCGTATTGTCTGGGTGATTCCGATCAACACACTTTTACCATTGCCTCGCACGTGCCCCCGGCGGGTGCGCCGCTGCCGCCCACCCAGGTGCTGCCGCATGTGGAGGGGGATCAGCTCAGCCTGTGCTGGCAGCCCAGCCTCAGCCCCGGCGTAAGCGGCTACCACGTCTACCGCGCTTCCCCGCCCGATTACCTGTACCAGCCTGCCAGCGGGCTGGTGACGGATACCTGTTTTAATGAAAGCATCCCGGCTGGGAACTATGGCGGCACGGTGTACGCTGTAGCCGCCATGGATACGGCGGGGCGCGAAAGCGGCTTCGAGCGCCTGGCCTGGACGCCCGACCTGGTCAACCCGGCGGGGGTGGTCATCGCGCCGGATGGCAGCCGCCTGGTGCTGGACCCACAAAATGGTTATGCGGTGTTGGCGCAATCTTCAGATGGCCGCTATCTGCGCAATATCGGCTCGGTGCATTACCACCTGGAGAATACCCGGTTCTTTAACCTGGATGCCAACGATCACTTGATCTTCAGCCACCCGGGCGATTGGTACGATGGGCGGCATTCTGTACGCATTTCCGACCTGGAGCTAACGCCGCTGCTAGAGTTCGGCACCTGGGGAAGCGAACCCGGTCAATTCGACAGCCCGGCAGGCGTGGCCGCATTCGATAACCCCTGCACCTTTGTTGGCCCGCTGGCAGACGATGAGCATACCCTGCTTCTTCTGCACTGGAATGGCGGCTATACCGGCACGCAGGGAGAGGCTGGCGTACCCAATGGCACAGAGCTGGTAGCCGGGCGCTATGGTCAGGGCGCGGCGATTGACCTCACCGATACGCTTACTTACACCGCGGCGGGCAACTTCAACCTCAGCCAGGGGGCAGTGGAGTTTTGGGTCCAGCCTGCCTGGGACGGGAATGACAACCAGACTCACATTTTCCTTGATGTGGGCGAGCCGTGGCAATCCCGCATGCTCATCTCGAAAGACGGTGGGAATAACCTGCGCTTTTTGATCTGGGATAGCAGCCGCGAATACGGCCTGGCCTACAGCGTCGTCGACTGGCAGGCAGGGGAATGGCATCACCTGGCGGCCACCTGGCAGGAGGGGTACATGGCCCTGTATGTGGATGGTTTGCAGGTCAAAAGCACCAGCGACGCCCGCCCGCCGGATGTGATGCCAACCACGCTGTATGTTGGCTCATCGGTGTGGGAGGACTACCAGGCCAACGCGGTGCTGGATGAACTGCGCATCAGCGACCTGCCGCGCCTGGGCGATAGCGATGCATGTAACCAGATCCTGGTGGCCGACAGTGGCAATCACCGCATCCAGGCCTTTGACAGCCTGGGCAATTTCCTGGATGTGCTGGGCAGTTTGGGCAGCGGGCCGGGCCAGTTCAACCAGCCGCAGGGCCTGGCAGTGGACAGCACCGGACGCATCATCGTGGCCGACCAGGGCAATCATCGTCTGGTGCTGCTTTCTTTTGATGGCGAGGCTTTAGGATACCTGGGAGAGTGGACGGCTGGTTTGAGTTCCCCGGTGGGGGTGGCGGTAGACCGCCTGGACCGTGTTTACGTGGCCGATACTGGCAACAACCGCATCGTGGTGTTGAGCCGGGATGGGACGCTGCTGGCGGAGTTTACCGAGCCAACCGATGGGCAGAGTGGAGCGTTCTTAGCCCCGTTTGGCGTTGCCGTGCAGGCCGATGGCACGATCGTGGTGGCGGATACGGGTAACCGCCGCGTGGCGGCGATTTTGCAAGCCATGCCGGTTTGGATGGTTTATCTGCCGAGCGTTGTCCGGTAAGGTAAATGTTTTTTACTGGTTGTGATTTTGCGGGCGAAGCCCACAAAATCACAACCAGAAATTAACTTTGCCACGGGCAGAGCCTCTTCTCCAACCAATCCACGGTGAAGTACAGCCCCAGCCCCAGCAGGCTCATGGCAACGATGCCGGCGTACATGGCCGGGTAGTTGAACAACGTGCTGCCATTGTAGAAAATGTAATAGCCCAGGCCCTTTTGGGTGGCAAATAACTCCGTCACGTACAGCACCGCTACCGCCGTGCCCACCGATTGGCGCAAAGCCGTCAGCACGGCAGGCAGGCTGGCGGGCAGGTACACGAAGCGGAAGAGTGCCCGCCGCCCGGCACCCAGGCTGCGCACCGATTGGATCAGCTCGGGGCGCAGCGCGGCAGCCTGGTCGCGCACCAAGACGAGCACCTGGAAGAACAGGATCAGGAAGATGATCACGATCTTGGAGAGGTCGCCGATGCCCAGGAAGAGCAGCACCACCGGCACGAAGACCACCTTGGGGATGGGGTAGAGCAGGTAGATCAGCGGCGAAATGATGCGGTTGAGGCGGCGCGATTGACCCAGCGCCAGCCCGGCCGGGGCAGCCAGGATGATGGACAGGGCGGTGCTGGCAGCCACGCGCCACAGGCTGGCCAGGAAATGCCCCGGCAGGTCGCCGGTGATCTCGCGCCCTAGCACACCCGCCACCAACACTGGGGAGGGCAGGATGGGCTTGTCCACGATCCAGGCGGCAAGCTGCCATAAGATGAGCAGGGCAAAGATGGCGAAGAGCAGGTCTCGGCGTCGCATCGGGGGGCTCATCCCAGCCGCAGGCGCAGGCTGCGGCACAAGGCCAGGTATGCGGCGGAATCGCGGTAGCCGGGCTGACCCGCACCGGGATTCTCGATGATCTGTGGGGTAGTGTTGGGGGGCTGCCCCAGCAGCAGCACTTTGCTGCCCATGAAGGCTGCTTCCTCAATGGCGTGAGTGATCAGCACCAGCGTCAGGCCCTGCTCGGCTTGCAGTTCCAGGGTCAGGTTTTGCAGGCTTTCACGCGTGGGTGCATCCAGGGAGGAGAAAGGCTCATCCATCAGCAGTAGGTCGGGGCGCAGGGCCAGGGTGCGGGCAATGGCAGTGCGCTGGCGCTGACCGCCGGAGAGCTGGTGGGGGTATTGCTCAGCCAGGTCGGCAATGCCCAGGCGCTCCAGCCAGGGCTGGGCATCCTGCTCGGGGAGGTAGTTGCGCGGGGCGTGCGTGCCATCGGGGCCGTAAAAGTTGCGCACGCGCAGGCCCAGGGCGGCATTCTGGCGCACGGTGGCCCAGGGCAGCAGGCCGTAATCTTGCAGGATCAGCCCGCTGCGCGGGCGCGGGCGAGTCAGCGTCTGCCCGTCGATCATCACTTGCCCGCTGCCGGGCAGGCGCAGCCCTGCCAGCAGGTGCAGCAGGGTGGTCTTGCCGCAGCCCGAAGGCCCCAAGACCGCCCAGGCCTCACCGCGCCCGGCCCGCCAGGTGAAACCCTGGAAGACCGGCGCAGCGTGCGCATAGGCGAAGGTGACGGACTCGAAGGCGATCATGTGGGCCGCGGCGGCAGGGTTAAGGCAGGTACTCGCCCGTGACCGAATCGGCGTAAGCGATAGAGACGCTGATCAGGCCTTTTTCGGTTGCCCAGGTGAAGACGTCATCCCACTGCGCCTGGGTGGGCACCCCGGCGGTGGGGTAGGGGTTGATGATGTAGCTGCTTGCCAGGGGTTCGGGGAGCAATTTTTGCTCCACCAGCAGGCTGGTCCAATTGCTTGGGTCAGCGTTGATCAGCGTGACTGCCTGCTCGATGGCTGCCAGGAAGTTCCGCACAGCGGCGGGGTTTTCGTCGAGATAGGCTTTGCGGAAGGTCATGCAGCTAAAAGAATATTCGGGCAGGAGGGTGTCGTCTACCACGATAACCGCACCTTGCTGTTCTGCCAGGTAGGTCAGCGGGTCGGGCAGCATGGCGGCAGAGAGAGAGCCAGAGCCCAGCAGGGCCATGCGGTCAGAGATGCTCGGCACCGCCACGCCGTTGATCTCCTCTGCGCTGAAGCCCTCCGCCTGCAGCAGGCGGTCGGTCAGGTACTCGATGACGGTGCCCTGCGAGATGCCGATCTCAGCGCCTTTCAGCCCCTCAGGCGTGGTGATGCCGCTCTGCCCTGAGGCCAGGATGTGGAACAGGGGTATGGTAGCGGTGGCAGCCCGGGCATAGCGCACTGTTTGCACCTCGATGCTGGATTGGTTGTAGAAGATGGTGGAGAGCAGCTCGTTGATCATGCCATCGGCCTGTGCGGCGCGGATGATCTGGTCGCGCTCGGGGGCTGAGCCAGCCGGGATGATCTCTACATTCAGGTTATACTGTTCGAACAGTCCCTCTTGCTGGGCCACGTAGAGCGGCAGGGCCTCCAGGATGGGCAGGGTGACAAAGCGCAGCGTCACCGGGCCGGCGGGGGTAGCCTGTGCGCAAGCAGAGGCCAGCAAACTGACCAGGATGATGGCTGCCAAGATGGGCGATTTTTTCATGTGATTTCTCCCTCAGTCAGGCCAGATGGCACCAACCTGACAAAAAAGTAAGGTTGAGGACCCCTTTTGGCAAAGTGGGTCGCAAATTCGCCAGATTATAGCACGTTTTCGCTTGACACAAATCCATCCCTATTCTAAAATACTACAGAGGTCCCAGTCACTCCGCATAAGGGTGCTGGGTGGTTTCTCAATGCCTTGCATATGGCCTACACACCATTAACAGGAGTAATGCTTTGACCAAATCACGCTCCCAACTTATGGTTGAACGGTTGCGAGATCTGCAGGCTTCATCGCCCGATATTGAAGCCTCGGCGGTGGTCAGCGTAGACGGTCTGACCATCGCATCTGCATTGCCGCAGGGCGTAGAAGAAGACCGCGTCGCGGCGATGTCGGCAGCCATGCTCTCCCTGGGTGAGCGAATTGCTTCCGAACTGGGTCGTGGTTCGCTGGACCAGGTCTACATCAAGGGTGAGAACGGCTATGTTGTGCTCATGTCGGTGGGCGAAGAGGCGGTGCTGACTGCCCTGGCTCGCGAACAGGCCAAATTGGGCCTGATCTTCCTGGATATGCGCCGCGCAGCTGAAGCGCTCTCCAAGTTAATCTAGACTGGTGGAGAACTATGGAACCTATCCCAAAAAGCGGACTTAACTACGCCAACAAAATCGTGCTGATCACGCTTAAGGCGTTGGAAGATGTGATGGGCAAGAATGGCCTGAACGCTATTCTCAACCTGGCGCATCTGCCTCACCTCATCGACCACTACCCGCCTGATAACCTGGCCAAAGAATTCGATTTTGCCGATTTCACTGCCATCCAGATGGCGTTGGAAGAGATGTATGGCCCGCGCGGCGGGCGCGGCCTGGCGCTGCGCACTGGTCGAGCGGCTTTCAATGATTCTCTGCGTAACTTTGGCGCCCTGGCTGGCGCAAGCGACCTGGCTTTCAAGGTGCTGCCGATGCAGACCAAACTGCGCATTGGCATCCCCGCCATGGCGCGCATCTTCAGCCAGATCAGTGACCAATACTCGACGGTGGAAGAAGTGGAAAATGAGTTTATCTACACCATGCACAAGTGTCCGCAGTGCTGGGGCCGCAAGGGCCTGGATAAACCCGTCTGCTTCATGGGTGCGGGGCTGCTGCAAGAGGGCCTGAAATGGGTCTCGGGCGGCAGTGAATTCCGCGTCAACGAGTCGAGATGCTGTGCCATGGGCGACGATGTGTGTGTATACACCATCCAGAAGACTCCCATCAGTTAAGGAATGCCTGTGTCGGATCAAAAGCCGTCCATCCTAGTTGTGGAAGATGATCTGGACGTGGCAGAGATGTTGAATGCCTATTTTAACGTCCAGGGATACGAAGTACAAACCGTAAACTGGGGGGAAGATGCGGTGCGCGTTTGCCAGGAGAAGGCACCCGACCTGGTGATTTTGGATATCCGCCTGCCGGATATTGACGGGTTTGAAGTGGCTTACCGCCTGCGCAATAACCGCCGCACCAAAGAAGTGCCAATCATTTTCTTGACTGAAAAGCGCAGCCGCTCTGACCGTTTGCAGGGGCTGGAATTGGGTGCGGATGATTACATCACCAAGCCCTTCGATGTGCAGGAGCTGCGCCTGCGCGTGCGCAATGCCCTGCGCCGCTCGGCCCAGGGTGCGCTGACCAACCCGGTGACCAACCTGCCCGAAGGTGCGCTGGTGGAAGAGAAACTGGATGAATGCGCCAGGGGTGCAGATTGGGCCATGCTGATGGTGGGTGTGCAGAACCTGCAAAAGTTCCGCGAAGTGTACGGCTTTGTGGCCGCCGACGATGTGTTGCGCGCCATCAGCCTGATGGTGCACAACGCGGTGCGCGAAGTGGGCAGCACCAATGACTTTGTGGGCCACCTGACCACCGAGGCCTTTATTGTGGTGTGCACGCCGGGCAACCTCAGCACGCTCAACGAGCGCATTCAAGTGCGGCTGGAGCAATCGCTGGATTATTTCTACCCGCTCAAAGACCGCGAGCGCAAAGATATCCAACAGGACCGCCTGGCTGTGCAACTGCGCCAGGTCACGCCTTTGCAGGGGCCTTTCGCCAACGGCGAAGCGCTGAAGGCGAAACTGAGCGGGCTATTGAGTTAACGATAATCGAGGGTTTTTCCCCACCTCTCCAAAGCGGATGACCTGCTGTGCCTGGTCTCCGCTTTTTTTACGCCAATGATGGTTCAAACATCTCCCTCCCCTGAAAACTTGCGCTGGAACCTGCGCGCCCTGTACTGGGATGTGATCTGGTATGGGGTACTGGCAGGCAGTGCAGTGGCTTTCTTGGCGGTGTACGCGGCCCGGCTGGGAGCTTCCAGTTTACAGATCGGCCTGTTGAGCGCTGGGCCAGCGATCGTGAACCTGGCTATTACCCTGCCGGCGGGGCGCTGGCTGGAGGGCCGCCACCTGGCGCGGGCAACCTTCTTATCTTCCGTCTGGCAGCGCATTGGTTTTGTGATCATTGTGGCGCTGCCCTGGTTTTTGGATGAGCAGGCGCGGGTCTGGGGGCTGGTGTGGATCACCCTGATCATGTCGGTGCCGGGGACGCTGCTGTCGATTGCCTTCAATGCGGTGTTCGCAGAGGTGGTGCCCGCCGAATGGCGCGCCCGGGCGGTGGGCTGGCGCAATGCCCTGGTGGCGGTCAGCGTGACGCTGACGACGATCCTGTGCGGGCGTATTTTGGATTTGGTGGCTCCACCCTACAATTACCAGATTGTGTTCCTCATCGGCGGAGTCGGTGGGATGATGTCCTCCTACTACCTGGGCCGCATCCGCCTGGCCTCGGCGCCGCCGCTTGCGGTGCAGGCCCGCAAGAGTATGCGGCAATGGGGTGAGACGCTGCGTCTGGGATGGGGGCAGCTCACCCGGCCCCGGGCGAAGGGCAAATCGTTGCTGCGCCTGGATCTGCTGCGCGGGCCGTTTGGCCTGTTCATGCTTTCTTACCTGGCTTTTTATGCCTGTCAATATTTGGGCCTGCCCATTTTCCCCCTCTTCTATGTGCGCGAACTGGACTTGACCGACGGCGCGATCAGCGTAGGCGGGGCGTTGTTCCATGGCACAATGATGCTGGCTTCGCTGTGTTTGAACCGCGTGACGCTGCGCCTGGGTAACCGCAAGATGCTGGTGGCAAGTGTCACGTTATTTGGGCTGTATCCGCTCATCTTGGGCTTTGCGCAAGATGCCTGGTTGTACTATATTGCCTCGGTGGTGGGCGGGGTGGTGTTCGCCTTTTTGAACGGGGCGATGATCAACCGCTTGATGGAGCGTGTGCCCGCAGACGACCGCCCGGCGCATATGACGCTGCACAACCTGGCGCTCAACCTGGGCATCCTGGCGGGATCGTTGCTGGGGCCAGCCCTGGGCGATTGGCTGGGTCTGCGCGAGGCGCTTTACCTGACCGCCGCTTTGCGTATGCTGGCGGGACTGCTGTTTTTCTTTTTGGGTTAAGGGGTCATAGCGGTCTTCATTCACTGCGGGTCGAAAGACCCCCTCCCTGCCCTCCCCCATCCTGGGTTTGGATGGGGGAGGTAGCTTTTATGGGGTTATTGTTATGCGGCGGCGAGGGGCAAATAGGCCTGCACCAGCCGCTGCCACTCGGCAAAACCGAGCGTCTCGGCCCGGCGCATGGGATCCACCTGGGCTTGCGCCAGCAGAAGATCCGCCTGGGCGGCCTTCCAGCCCAGGCCGCCTGCCAGCGCATTGCGCAGCGTTTTGCGCTTTTGGCTGAAACCGGCTTTGATCAGACGGAAGAAGGGGTTCAGCAGAGGCCCGGGGAACAAGGGCTCGGAGAACAGGTCCACGCGTAAGATGGCTGAATCGACTTTGGGGGGTGGGTAAAAGGCCCCGGCGGGGATGTGCCCGGCGATGCGCGGCTCGCCGTACACCTGTACGCTGAGCGCCAGCAGGCTCATATCGCCCGGCCCGGCGCAGATGCGCTCGGCGACCTCGCGCTGCAGGGTGAGCACCAGGCGGCGCGGTGGGCGGCTGGCCTCCAGCAAATGGCGCATCAGGGCAGAGGTGATGTAATAGGGGATGTTGGCTACCACCAGGTAGCCCGGTTCGTCCATCAGTGTAGCCGGGTTCAGCGCCAGGATGTCTCCCTGCTCCAGGCGCACGTTGGTGCTGCCTGCCAGGACGCGCCGCAAGGGCGGGATCAGGTCTGCGTCCAGTTCCACTGCCACCACCTGGCGCGCCCGGGCGGCCAAAAGTACGGTCAGGCTGCCAAGCCCGGGACCGATCTCCAGCACGGTATCGTCTGGGTGGATCTCTGCCGCCTCGGCGATGTGCTCCAGGGCGGCCTGGTCGAGCAGGAAGTTCTGCCCCAGGCGCTTATCGGGGTGCAGGCCGTATTGGCGCAGCAGCGCCGGAACGTCAGGTTTTTTGAGCATCATGGAATGACCTGGATATTATTTTGTCTTAGGCGGTTTCACTTCCACCAGCAGGTTGCCCATGGCCTGCCACTGGCGGGTGAAGGTGGCGTCGTCCAGCCAGGTGATGTCGTGGTGATCGTACTGGGTGTTGGCAAAGCCCCAGCCGCGCTCGGCATCCCATTCCACCAGGCTCATCACGTGCGCCCAGGAGGGCCGCCACCCGCCGATGATGGGCATCAGCACCCGGTCCAGGTTCAGATGCTGGCGCAGGTAAGCCTGCGAGGCAAAGAAGCGCCAGGAGGAGCGCAGCCCGTTGCGATGGAAGACATCCACCATGCCCCAGGGGAAAGTGGCCGAGCCGCGCAGGCGGCGCACAACCGGGATGGGCCCCCACCAAGCGATGCGGGTCATCTCCTCCGCCAGCCAGGCGGCGTCGATATCCCGGTTGCACAGGGCATTGATCACACTGGCGGTGGTATAGGGGCCGCAGTCGTTCTGCTGACCCTGGTATTGCAGGGATTTGAGGATTCTCTCCCCGGTGGGTGAAGTGATCTTTTTGAGCATGGCTGATTCTCTGTGTGTGTTGGTTTGCAGTGTGAATATCATACCACAAGAGAAAAAGGATCGGAAATTCAGATGCTGTGGGCAGCTTTGCTGCCCACAGCATCTGAATTTCTGAGGTTTTTCTACTTGTGCTTATTGAGCAAAAGCGGGCCCAGGCGGTCGATCAGCCAGCCGAAGCCGGCTTCCACCCAGGGGGTGAAAGCCAGGATGCGCGGAATGTACGCCGTGCGGCGCGGGCGGCGCAGCAGGCCCCAGACGCGCTCGGCGACCGCCTCGGAGGTTACGCCCATGCGCTCGGTGGGCAGGTGCAGCCCACCCGGGCGCTCGGCGGCGGTATCGCAAAATTCGCTGTGCACCGGCCCGGCGCGCACCACGCTGATCTTCACCGGCGAGCCAGCCAGCTCGCGGTACAGGGCAGTGGTGAAATTATCCAGAAAGGATTTGGTAGCGCCATACACGGCGATGCCCTGCGAGGGCAGGCCGCCAGAGACTGAGCCGATGTTGATGATGCGCCCAAAACCGCGTTCTTTCATGCGCTGTAAGAAGAGCAGGGTGAAATGCACCGTGGCGTGGATGTTCACCTGCAGCAGTTCCAGGGCGGTCTCCCAGGGCATCTGCGCCCCAAAGCCATACCAGCCCAACCCGGCGTTGTTTACCAGCACATCGATGCCGCCGTGCTGTTCGCAGACCTGGTTGTATACGCGCTGGCGCTCGGTATCTTGAGAGAGATCTGCGGTCAGGATCTCGGCCTGCCCGCCGTGGAGCCTGATCTGGTCGGCGACCTGCTCCAGGCGCTCGCGGCGGCGCGCCACCAGCAGCACGCGCAGCCCGGCGCGCCCCAGCCTTTGGGCGCAGGCCGCGCCAATACCGCTGGATGCGCCGGTGATCAGCGCCAGGCGGTTTTGCCAGAATGGGTTATTGGCAGGCGCAAAGCGCCTGCCAATAACCCATTCTGATACAAGCCCATTGCCACTCATGCGACCTCTGTCACGATTTGACAAACAGGCGCCGGTTCTCCAGGAACCAGCGCACCGTGTCACGCAGCGATTCGGCCAGTGGGCGCGGGGCATAATCCAATTCCTCGCTGGCCTTTTTGTGGCTGATGACCGAATTGCTGGTGATGGTTTCCAGCGAATAGGGGGTGAAGCGCGGGCGTTGGCGGGCCAGGCGGTAAACCATGGGGGTGAAGCGGGCGGCAAAATTCGCCATCGCCATGGGGATCTTCAGGCGCATGAACTGCTGCCCGGTGATCTGGCGGATGCTCTCCATTAACCCTTTGACGGTGATCTGCTCGCCAGAGAGGAGATAGGTCTCGCCGCGGCGGCCCTTTTCCCGCGCCAGGATCAGCCCCAGCGCCACATCGCGTACATCCACGAAATCATAGGCGCCCTCCACGTAGAACTGCGGCTTGCGCAGGGCACAATCCAGGATCAGCGAGCCCATCTCTGAGCGGAGGAAATCGTACGGGCCGATGATGCCGGTGGGGCAGACGATCACCGCATCCAGGTCCTCGTTTGCGGCCTGGCGCACCTCCAGCGAGGCCTCGGCTTTGGAGTGATCGTAAGCACTGATGGCGTGTTCAGGGTCGAAGGGCACGTTTTCGTCAATAATGCTCCCGTGCGGGATGCGCTGCAGGGCATGGATGGAGCTGGTGTACACCAGGCGGCGCACACCCGCGGCGCGGGCGGCGTGGATCACATTGCGGGTGCCCACCACGTTGACCGTGCGCAGAAAGCTGTCTTTTCCTGGCATGATCGAAATGATGCCCGCCAGGTGGTAAACGTATTCCACGTCCCGAAAAGCCTTCTGCAGCGCCCGCGCATCCAGCACATCGCCCTCCACAACCTCTACATCCATCCCCTGCAGGGGAGCCTGGTCTTCGCCGGGCAGCACCAGGGCGCGCACTTTCTCGCCCGCGGCCAGCAGCTGGCGCACCAGCACATTACCAACATGTCCGGTAGATCCGGTGACGAGATTCATTGGGTTTCCCTCCTGGGCAAAAGCCCATCCATCAGCAGTTGAATGCTCTGGCGCGATTCGTGCTGCCAGTTGACATCTTGCGCGCCAAACAGGGATTGCATCAGCAGCCCCACGGCCAGCGAGGTCAGCACGCGCGCCGCCAGGGGTTCATCCACCGGCTGCAGCGAGCCCTGCCGGGTGCCCTCGCCGATCAACTCGGCAAAGTAAGACAGGTAGCGTTGATAGGGGGCACGCGCTGCCTGCCAGATGACCGGGTCGCGCAGGGCGTGGATCCAAAATTCCAGCAGGATGGCCGGCTTGACCTCAGCAGTTTGGTACACGTTGCCCACCAGGTCGGCCATCTGCAAGATGGCGCTGGGCACATCCTGGGTTTGCTGGCGGGCGATGAGAAAGCCTGCATCCAACCCGGCCAGCCAGGCATCCAGCAGGGCCAGGAAGACGGCCTGCTTGGTGGGGAAGTGGTGGTAGAGGGCGCCTTTGCTCACTCCGGCTTCCTGGCAGATCTCGGCTACGCTGGTGTTCTCGTAGCCGGCTTGAGAAAAGAGGCGGTTGGCGGCCTCCAGAATGCGGGTGCGGGTTTCTTCGCTGCGTTGCTGCATGGGTTTCTCCTTGGGCAAAATACCGACCGGTCGGTATGATTATACCGCATCTTGAGATATTGTGGGCAGCAAATTTCAGTAAATCACAGATTTGACAAAAGGGCCAACTTTGGTAAGGTTAAGTCGCCAAACCAACCAAATCAAAGAGGCCCAACCAATGATACCGCAATATGAGCTGAAAGCAGAAGACATTCGAGCATACACCTTGAAATTATTGAAAGATCACACCAAACTGAATGTGTCTGGATATGTTTGCACCACCGATGTCATTCTGGATGTTATCCTGAAGGCCAGCGCTGAGAGCAGCAGCATCGAAGCAGCGAGCAATGATCTGGAAGGCGCTGCAGACAGTAACACGATCCGCGAGTACCTGAATGCGGTTTTGGATGTCAAAGAACTGCGCCAGCAAGAAAACGAGATGAATGCGGCCTTGGCCGAA
>DIXA01000002.1 GCA_002428565.1 Anaerolineales bacterium UBA6092
CTAGACGTTCTTTCTAGACGGCCCCGCATCTTTTGGTTTATCTTTATTACTTCTTCAGAAGGAAACCGCGCTCGACAAGATAAGCAATGATCTTGCGGGCGTTCTCTTCGGGGGTGGTTTCGGTGGTGAAGAGGGTGATCTCGGGGTTGAGCGGCTCCTCATAGGGGTCGTCGATGCCGGTAAAGCCTTTGATCTCGCCGCGGCGGGCGCGGGCATACATGCCCTTGATGTCGCGCTGCTCGCACACCTCGATGGGCGTGTTGACGAACACTTCCACGAAGTGATCGTCGCCTACCATCTTGCGGGCCTCGTTGCGTGCCTGGCGGTAGGGGCTGATGGCTGCGCAGACAACGGTGCCGTTGTGCTGGGTGATCTCACCGGCTACAAAGCCGATGCGCAGGATGTTGGTGTCGCGGTCTTCTTTGCTGAAACCCAGCCCCTTGGAGAGGTGCGTGCGCACCACATCGCCATCCAGCTGGCTGGCCTGGCGGCCGTGCTCCAGCAGCATGGGGATCAAGGCCTGGGCCACGGTGGACTTGCCCGAACCGCTCAGGCCGGTGAACCAGACGCACAGGCCCTGCTTATGCTTCGGCGGGTTGACCTCGGCCAGGATCTCAGCCGTTTCTTTGCGGGTGAACCACTCGGGCAGGGGCTTGCCTTTGGCCAGGTACTCGTCGCGCACCTGGGTGCCAGAGATGGAGGCGATGGTTGCGCCCGCCGGGACTTTGCCCTTTTCTTCATAGCGTTGCTCTTCGATGAGGTAGACCAGTTCCTCGAAGGGCACCGGGGTTACACCGGTCTCGCCGGCGTACTGCTGCAGCACTTCCTGCGCCTCGTACGGGCCGTAGAAGGGCTTGCCGGTGCTGTCCACGCCGGGGCCGGCGTGGTCGCGGCCGACGATGAAATGGGTGGCGCCGTGGTTGCGGCGGATGATGGCATGCCAAACGGCCTCGCGCGGGCCAGCCATGCGCATGGCCAGCGGCAGCAGGCTGAGCACGGTCTTGGAAGGATCATAATAATGATCCACCAGCGCCTTGTATGTGCGCACACGGGTGAAGTGATCCACGTCGCCCGGCTTGGTCAGGCCGACCACGGGATGGATGAGCAGGCCGCCCGCCACCTTTTCGGCGGCGCGCTTGGTCAGTTCTTCATGGATGCGGTGCATGGGGTTGCGGGTTTGGAAAGCCACCACCCGTTCCAGGCCCATGCTTTCAAATAATGCCCGCACCTGCGTCGGGGTGCGGCGCAGTTCGACAAAATCGTAATAGGTGGGCGGGTTGAGCACTTTCAGCTCGCCCGAGATGCACAGATCGCCCCAAGAGATCATCTCAGAGACCAGCGGGTGGCGCGGGTCGTTGGAGCCCAGCACCAGGCGGGCTTCGCGGGTGGGGTCCCACAAGAACACTTCTTCGATGCGCATGACGGCGATGATGTAGTTGCGGGAGTCGCGCAGCGTGATCCACTCCTCGCGGGTGGGCAGATCCTTCTTGTTGATGGTCAGCGTGATGGGGATGGGGAACAGGGTGCCGTCGCTGAGGCGCATCTCGGTCAGCACGCGCTGGTAATCGGCCTGGCCCATGAAGCGGTTGAGGGGCGAGAAGCCGCCTGTGGCCAGCAGCTCCAGGTCGCACAGGTTGCGGTCTGAGATCTGCAAAGAGGGGTAGGTGTTGGCCTGCGCCAGGAGGGCCTGACGTTCTTCACCGGTGACGAGCAGGTTCACCAGGTGTCCGCCGTAAGGGGTGATCAATTGGCCGTGCTTGCTTTTTGAAGTCATAGAAAGAGTTTGCTCCTTATCAGGGTGAAATGGGGAAAAAATTAACCAGCGCTTTCCATCTGGGTGCGCTCGTAGGCGATGACGCGCAACAGGGTATCTTCCAGGGTGTGCTGGGGGGCATAACCGATTAGTTTGTGGATCTTTTCTAGCGAGGGCACCCGGCGGCGCATATCTTCAAAGCCGGGGGCGTAAGCCTCCGCGTAGGGTACATACACGATCTTGGAGGTGCTGCTGGTGAGGGCGAGCACTTTTTCAGCCAGAGCCACCATGCTCACTTCTTCGGTGGAGCCGATGTTGAAGACCTGTCCCACGGCGGCGGGGGTTTCTGCCAGGCCGATGACCGCCCGCAGCACATCCTCCACATCGCCAAAGCAACGCGATTGCTTGCCATCGCCATACACGGTGAGTGGTTCCTGGCGCAGGGCCTGGCGCACAAAGCGCGGCACCACCATGCCATAGCGCCCGGTCTGGCGCGGGCCCACGGTGTTGAAAAAGCGCATCACCACCACCGGCAGGCCAAACTGGTGGTAGTAGGCCAGGCCCAGGAACTCATCGATGGCTTTGGAAGTGGCGTAGGCCCAGCGGCTGTTGGCCGTGGAGCCCATCAGGCAGTCATCTTCCTCCTGAAAGGGCACTTTTACGCCCTTGCCATACACTTCTGAGGTGGAGGCCAGCAGCACCTTGCAGCCATAGCGGTTGGCGGCAGTGAGCACCGCCTCGGTGCCGATGATGTTGGTGTTGATGGTGTGTACCGGGTCTTCGACGATCAATTTGACGCCAACGGCAGCTGCCAGGTGGATGACCATATCGGCCTCACTGGTCAGGCGGTCCAGCACCTGGCTGTTGGTGATATTCTCGCGCACGAACTGGAATGAGGGCAGCGGGTGCAGGTGGGCGATATTTTCCAGCCGCCCGGTGGAGAGGTTATCGATGGCAACCACGTGGTAACCGCGGTGGACCAGCGCCTCGGAAAGGTGGCTGCCGATAAAACCGGCTCCGCCGGTGATCAAGATGCGCTCTTTCATGCCTGTCTCCCTTCTGCGCGGCGGGCAACCTCCCGGCACGCAGTTTGGGATTATACCCCAGAATCATAGCAAATCAAAAGCAGCCCGGCCGGGCTGCTTTTGATTTGCTATGATTCTTCGTCGCGGCGGTAGATCGCCGGCAGGGTGAACCAGAAGGTGCTGCCCTGGCCCAGTTCGCTGTCGATGCCCGCCTGACCGCCCAGTTTTTCGACGATGCGCAGCACAATGGATAAGCCCAGGCCGTGCCCCTCAGTGCGCTGCACACCCAGGCGGTTGAACGGGCGGAAGATGCGCTGCTGCGCCTCGCGCGGCACGCCGGGGCCGTTATCGCGCACCCAATAGCGCACCACCGGCAGAGGCCCATCTTGCACCATATCTGCACCCAGCTCTACGCGCGGCGGCGTGCCGCCGTACTTGATGGCGTTGCTGATGTAATTCATCCAGACTTCTTCCACCCAGGGCGCATAACCCAGCGAGCGGGGCCACTGGTCAACGCAGATGATCTCCGCGTTATGCTCCAGACGCATCATCGCCAGGCGCTCCAATGCGCCGTTCACCAGGCGGGGCATATCCAGCGGTACGATGGTGATCTCGCTCAGTTTGCGCACGCTGGCCAACAAGAGCAGCTCGTCAATGATATTGCCCATCTTGCGGGTGTTGTTGACCACGATTCTGAGCATGCGCTGGGTCTCTTCCGGGCCGAGCTGGTCCAAGCGCTCGTGCAGCAGGTCGGCTGCGGCCATGATCGAGGCCAGGGGATTTTTGAGGTCGTGCGCCACAGTGTGAGAGAAGGCGTCTAGCTCGGCGTTGCTGGCCTCCAATTCCTGGGCGTGCTGGCGCAGGGCCATTTCGGAGCGCCGGCGCAGGGTGATATCCCGCGCTACCAGGAGCGTGCCCTTGGGGCGATCGTGGTACCCGGGCAGGGGAGTCGCCTGCAAATCTAGGAAGCGGGTTTTGCCATCCTGCTCAATGGCGATCTCATCTCGCCCGGGGTTCTGGCTGCTCAGCGTCTCGAGCACATTGGGCCAGGCGGCCAGCACCTGGCTGGATGGCTGACCGATCACCTCTTCGGGCAGATTTAACAGTGTTTGCGCCGCAGGGTTGTAATCCACCACGCGGTTTTGCGGGTCCAGCACCAGCATGGCATCGGGCAGGTTGGTGACCAGGATATCGCGCGCCACGGGGTGCAGTTCAAATAGATGATAACGGTAAATGCCGACTGCAAAAGCCAGCCCCGCCAGTCCAAAGCTGATGGCGGTGTAATCCTTCTTCCATTCGGGGAGCAGGTGGCTGACATAGGCGATATTGACCAACAGGGGGAACACAACCCCGATCACCAGCCAGATGGACATCTGGCGGAAGAGACGGAAGGAGCGCAAGTACTGGCGGATGATCAACACTGCGCCGGTGACCAAAATGATATAGGAGTAGCCAGAATGTACCCAGAAATAGGGCCCGTAATCTACGTTGATCGCCAGCATGCCCAGGATGGGCGTGAAATATTTGGCGGTCCACATCCAGTGGTTCAGGTTGGGGAACCAGAGCACGGCGAGGGTGAAGGTGGGTATGATGAAGAACCACCCCATGCAGCGAACATTCAGCCAATGGATGTGTTCTGTGTAGCGCAGGCAAAAAGCCAACCAGGCTACCGCGGTGAAGGCGATGAAGGAGTAGGTTACTTTGGACCAGAAGAATGTGCCGGCCTCGGTGGGGTTGATCAGTTCCAGGGTATTGGCCAACAACCAGCCGGTGGTGGGTACGTTCAACCAAACCAGGGAGGCGCTCTGCCTGGAGGGGTAGCGCCAGCGCGCAAAGGCTGAAATGCCCAGCGCAGCCAGCGCCGTCAGCGGCGCCAGGATGATGAAAAATGCATATTGCATGGACGTGCCCATGTTCCTCCTAACCTGGCCCTACCAATAGATAAGTGGGCATCATGCCCTTGCCCTTCACATCGATCAGGCCGCGCTCCTGGAATTGGTAGCGCCCCTGCAAACGTTGATATACCTGTGCCGATACCTGAACGTGCCCGGGCAAGCCCTGGGATTCCATCCGGCTGGCGACATTCACCGTATCGCCCCAGAGATCGTATGAGAATTTTTGCTTTCCGATCACGCCTGCCACTACCGGCCCGGCGTGCATGCCCACGCGCAACTGGAAGGGGATTGTGCCGTGCCGGAGCAGCTCATCGGCAACCTGGCGCATCTCCAGCGCCAGGCTGGCCATATGATCGACGTGATCGGAGCAGGGCACGTTCAACCCGCCCACCACCATGTACGAATCGCCGGTGGTTTTGACTTTCTCCATGTTGTGCTTGTTTACCAATCCATCGAAAACCTGAAAAACGGTGTTCAGCATCTCCACCACCTGGGTGGGTGAGGCCTGCCCGGCGAAGATGGTGAAATCCACCAGGTCGGCGAACAATACCGCCACATCGGCCACAGCATCGGCGATCACCTGGTCACCGGCTTTCAGGCGGGCAGCCACCGGCGCAGGCAGCACATTCAAGAGCAGCGCCTCTGAGCGCGAGCGCTCCTCTTCGATGGTGTGCAGGTAGGCCTTTTCCTGGTCGTGCAGGTGCTTCTTCTCCAGCAGCGAGTTGACCCGGGCGCGCAGCAGCACGTTCTTGAACGGCTTGGGCAAGTAATCGGCGGCGCCTAATTCCAGGCAGCGCACCACGCTGTCTAGATCCTGGATGGCAGAGATGACCACGATGGGCGTCTCGCGCAGGGCCGGGTTCTGACGCACATGCTCCAGCACCTCGTAACCGTTCATCTCTGGCATCATGATATCCAGCAGCACCAGGTCGTAGGACTGGGCACTCATTTTTTCCAGCGCCTGCTTGCCATTGCGCGCTTCTTCCACGGCATGCCCCTGGAGTGTCAGGTGCAGGTGCAGCAGCTCGCGCACGTCTTCGGTGTCATCTACCACCAGGATTTTCCCTGGAAGCGACAATTCTCTCATTGTGTCATCCTGTTAGCGTAAGTTTTGTGCAAATAGA